>CAZAFH010000003.1:0-166485 GCA_964484265.1 uncultured Singulisphaera sp. | reverse complement strand
ATACATCTACCCAGTTCGGTCGGCATTCGCATGTAGCCAGTTGGAGTGGCTATAGCTACTCGTTTTTTCGGCGAACGGCAGAAGATCGTCATGGGATGTGATGGCGACAAGCCTAGAGCGGAAAAGAGACGATGCTTGTATCAAAACGGAAACAGTGTACAATGGAATATGCGTTGATGCTTCGAGTGCCTGACCGGGGGCGTTCTCCGGTCAGGTTTTTTCAATGTGAAAAGGAAAAAGGAGAAAGAACATGCAGGCAACAAAAGCGTTGCGAGAGCAAGCGGCGAAACTATTAGCCGCGGATTCAACCACCCTAGCACCTGCTGCTGATGCGAATTTGGTTCGCCTTTTGGTGGGAGACGTGAACGAGACGGAAGCCGTTGCAATCGGCGATTTGGAATTCGCGGATTTCGACGGATCAGCCGGCCTTGAAGTCCCGGTAGGTGCCTTACCCGAAGGACTCGATCCCGTGTCCAGTGACGCGCTCATCTCGATTCCGCCGCCAGCGGGCGGTTTCCGATGGGAGACCACGGGAATCACAAATCTGCCGCAAACCGTCACGGGCGTAGCCCTGGTGAACGACGATTCCACGGTTTTGTTTGCGGTCAAAAAACTAGACACGCCTATCACGCTAACGGCTATCAATCAGGTCGTTGCTCTCGATGCGCTGGACATCAGGCAGGCCGCGAACTCGATGACTTGATTCTCGAGTGTCCAAATTAAAGCTCTAGTGAACTCAAGCGTCCGCAATATCACAGGAGTAGATTGATGTTGAAAGTAAGCTACTTATTTGAACAAGGCGGAAGCGCTCACAACGGTGGCCGACCATGCGGCTGGAGCGAAACTTGGTATCGCGCTGGCACTATCGCCGACTTCAAATCTTTTCGGTCGTTGTTCGCAGCGCGGAGAGCGAACTTGCTCACCGACAACGCCAGTATCATCGGGTATCGGATGAAAGAGGGGAACGGTCCCGTCGAGGTGGTACGTGCGTCAACTCGTGGTACAATCACCACGAATTCTGACATTCCCCAAATGTCGCTCGCATGTCAAACTCGAACCGCGGACGGAAAGCGAGTGAAATATTTCAGGCTCCGAGGTCTGCCTGACGCTCGGACCACGGACGGCATCTACGTGCCGACCGACGCTTTTCAGACTGCGTTCACCAATTTCGCCCGGATGTTGCAAGACGAAGTCTGGGGATGGCAAGGGTTGAAGCTCACAAATCTCCCGGCGAGAGTCAATTCCATCGACGTGGATGGGAACGTTTCTTGCGCTGCTGGCGCAGCGTTCGCCGTTGGCAACTATGTCACTTTCCGGCGATGCAAGAACGCGGCTGGGGTGAGAATCGAAGGCACGTATCGCGTGCTCGAAAGAACGTCGGACCAGGCGTTCAAGATCGCGAATTGGACTTCGGGCATTGTCGGAGCAAATGGCACGGTGGCGGTCGTTGATTATGAACTTCTGCAAGCGAACCGAGATTACACGAAGTTCTACGCCGTCAGCACGCAAAAGGTCGGACGCCCTTTCGACTTGTATCGTGGGCGAGCGACGCGGCGGTAAACACGCCCTCGATATCACCGTGCGGATGCGCAGTTGATTTCCTGCGTAGCTGCTACCGGTCGAAATGGCGGTTTTACCAAGGACACCCCGACGTTATCACGTCGGGGCGTTTCTATTTCGTGCCGCCTGAAACACCCGTTCTACCGTTCCCGCATTACTTTTATTCGGGAACGTGGAACGATGACAGCCAATGGCGTGAATCTGTCCTTGGCCCCGTGGAGGATGCGCCAAGAATCTGGTTTAATGGCGACCTTGGCATTACCCAGCCGCCCGCAATTCCGCTGGGCACAGAGTCGGATTTCGCAGGTAATGTACCGCTCAACACGCACAATTTTTCTGGCAATTTGCGTGCGGGAATCCCCGAGTTGTGCTGGACTGGAAACGGGTATCCGCTGATCGATCCAAACGAAATTTTCGCGATCGGATCGTGTTGTCTCAAGCTCGCTTATTTGCGTATCCTCTATCTCGCGTACTTCCATCAGTTCGAGCAGATTCAGGATTTCGTTGCCTCTTGGCTCGGCCCTGGACCACAAGTTTTTTTCTTTAATCAAGCCGATGTGACGCCGGCAATGGTTATCGTCCGATCCCCCGCGTTTTGTCTTACGGTCATCACCGGCACAGACAACGCTGAGCAGTGGGTAGCTCAATTATTGGATGGCGGGCTTCCGCCGCAACGCGCATTCGGCGTTAACACGCTGCCGATCTGGGCGACCACGGCTGATACTGTTATGACCCGGATGAGATTTGCGGGCGTCGGCGAGAATGAGCCTGTCATGTTGGTAGGCCACTCATACGGCGCGGCGGTCGCCTGCGTCGTTGCCGCGCGCATGCGTTTGGCACAACCCGCAAGACAGATGACCCTGCTAACCTACGGCTGTCCAAAACCGGGCGACGCCGCCCTACAAGCAATCATCGGCGAAATCCCGCACGAACACATCGCCAATCAAGGGGATATCGTTCACACCGTGCCGTGGAATCTCACCGATTCATTGCCTTTATCGGGGTTGATAACTCGAATCATTCTCGATGCGTGGGGCGAGTGGGCTTCGATGCCTTCTTATACGATCGTGGCTGAAGATGGGACAGAAACCAACGGGCCCGTACAAAGCGTGCCCGGCGATGTGTTGGTGCCGATAGTCCTACTATTGATCGCCGGTCAGCCGATGCGCATTGGCTACCAACACTTCATCTCAGAGTACATACGACGGGCGAAACTGCACTGCCAAGGACCGTGCTGGCCGATACCGTCCGACGCATGGGCAATTCTTTGGCTTGGCTCTGGCGACCTGATTGGAGGTTTCGAGTTGTCGGGATCGAGCGACGCGCCGCCGCCCGATCCTCTGTATTTGATCGGCGCCTTCGAGTTGTCAGGATCGAGCGACGCGCCGCCCGATCCTCTCGACCTGGCGGGGGCCTTCGAGTTGTCGGGATCGAGCGACACGCCGCCGCCCGATCCTCTCGACCTGGCGGGGGCCTTCGAGGTGTCGGGATCGAGCGACGCGCCGCCGCCCGATTCTCTCAACCTGGCGGGGGCCTTCGAGGTGTCGGGATCGAGCGTTCCGGCCTAGCCATGCAAAAGGACCCTTTTCGAGAGGGGTTTGATTCACCTAAGCCCATTTGGAGGGCTTATACGCGATCCTGGAGCGTTTTTTTTCCGGGGCACCAATCAGATTTGGGGTTTTGCCATGCCGTTTACGAATTCCGGTTATTTGAACATGATGGATCTACTGATTCGCCGTTACAGTGGTTTTTCATTCAATCGCGGATACCACCTATCGACGAATGTACCCGCCGGCGATCCTGCCGAGGTCGTTGAAGCCGATTTCACGGAATGCGACTTTGATGGATACGGTGTCATCAACAATCCAACCTATCCCGATCCCAGCATCAACGGCGACGGCCGGGGAGAGTTAGTATCCCCGTCGCTCATTTGGACGGCGGGAAGCGGCATAGCCGGGGCGCAGACAGCCAAAGCGATTTATTTCTGTTGCGACACCGAACTAGTTGCAGGCGTTGACAAACTTATGTGGTGGCAAGAATTAGATCCCTGGGTAACGGTGGCCAATGAAGGCGAAACGATTGAGCAAATCATTACTTGGTTGGATCGGAATTTCACGCCTTGATTTCGGCCGAAATCGGCCGGGGCGTTTGTCAGCAGGTTTTAGATTGTCCCTTCACAGGAGGTACGGAAGATGCGTTCCAGTTTTTTGGTTCGACTCGCAAGTCGGTGTCTGGTCTTGGCGGCCGCCGCGATCGCGTCCGGGACGGGGACGGCCGCCGCCGGTGCCGTCGTCGAGCTACCCGCCGAGATGAGAGTAAAGGTCAAGCGACTGGCAAAGATCGTCGCGAAGTGTGATGGTCCGGTCAAGTGGCTAAACTTGCACGAGGATTTGGACCTTATCCCAGGCGAGAATGGAAAGACCGCAATCGTGTTGGGTGCAAGGCCAGGCCGGTACAAAATTGCTGCTTACACGGCAGACAAAGACGGCCCCAGCGATCCCGCTTACTGCACGGTCATTGTGGAAGACGACGCGCCGCCAGGTCCGCCCCCAGCTCCTCCGCCAGCTCCGAAGCCAGCGAACCCGGAAGCCGCTATCGTGCGCATCCGATTCGGTAACGCTGGATGTACGGCGACAATCATCGGCCCCAGGCGAACCGATGGGCGTTGGAACGTACTGAGCGCTGCGCATTGCATTTCTGGTGTCGGGGCAAAAGGTCAGATGACTCTGAAAGACGGCCGGGCCTTCGCGTTGACGGTTTCGAAGGTCGATCGCACGGCCGACATCTCCTGGCTCTTGACCGACGCCGCGCCCGAGGGTCTTCCTACGGCCACGATCGCAGCGGAGGCCCCGGCGGTCGGCACGAAGATTTGGCACATGGGGTATGGGGTCGATCGACCGGGCAATCGAGAAAGCGGCACTATTAATAGTGCGATCGACAGTCATGGGCAAATTAAGATGCGTTTATCGGTCTCGTCGGGCGATAGCGGCGGCGGGATTTTCCGTGAAGACAATGGCGAGCTGGTCGCGTGCGTCTGCTGCACGGCGGGGATGGCGAGAGTAGCTGACGTATGGGGCGGCGCCGGAATAACAGCCACAAAAATTCTGAACGGAACAAACGCCGATTTAATCCATCCGATCACGATCCATCCAATCGAAATGCTCCCCGACCAAGAGCGCATGCATGCGCCTATCTTGCACCTGGGCGGGGTCGGGGTTCACTTCCAGCGCAAAACGGGAAGTGATTTTTTCACTTCCATACTTTCGCCGTTCTAAGCGATGCGGCAAGGTCGGCCGGGGAAAGGTGGACGTAACGCGCCGTTGTGCGAGTCTCGACATGGCCGAGAATATCCGCCAGCTGCCGATCGCGGACGCCGGCCGCCGCCGCCGCCGTCGCGCCTGTGTGGCGGAAGGAATACGGCACAAGCTTCTCTCCCCGGCCGTCTTCGCCCAGGCCGAGTCGAGCAAGAAGCCGCCGCCAACGACATCGCACCGCGTTCCGAGTCCATTCCCTCAAACCTGCCGATTCAAAGATCAATCCAAAGTCCGACCGGCGCCGCCGCCACAGGCGAACAATCAGCCGACCGAGGCGAGGCGAAATCAGAATCACGCGGATTGTGTCCGCGTGTTTTCGTTTGGCGTGGTCCTTCGCGTCGAACAGAAGGATGTACGCGCTACCGATCGGCAAGGCCCGTTCGATCGGCAGTGAAGGATCGGCGGATCGAAGGTCAGAGAATCGCACGCGCCGCATTTCCCCGGGCCTCGCGTAACTCTCTCTCCAAGCAAGCAAGAGGCGGCGATAGTCCGCCGCCGCCGCGCGCAAGAGGCGGGCGCATTCTTGGCGAGTCATCACGCGCCGTCGCTTCGATCTTTGCGGCAGCTTGAGAGAGGCGAGCGGATTTTCTGGAATAAGCCTTGCCTCATCTTTTGCCCAGGCGAAGAGGCGTTTCGCGGCGGACGCCGAATGCCAGGTTTTCGCGATCGGTGCGAAGAGGGCCGGACATACCCTATCTAGGCCGACGTCGCCCAGGTCGCGGACGTGCTGGGCGAAGTAATGGCGATAGATGCCCGTGGTAGTCCTGTGATGGATTGATTCAGACCACCGAAGAAAGATGGATTGAAGATCGGATAACAAAGGATGCGACGGAAGACGAATATCGATCATTTCTACAGACTCCATTCTTCGTCTGGAAGTCTGCAAGGCGGCGGCCGCTGGGAATCGGCCTTGCGTTTTGTGAGACTCCAGAATAGGATATTTTTCTCAGGGTTGCAAACAAATCCCTTCGTTCGGGACCAAGAGGTCGGAGGTTCAAATCCTCTCACCCCGATTATCTTTCTGGAGAAGCCCTTCGGCCAACAAGTCGAAGGGCTTTCTCATTTCCGGGACAAGACTTACGCCGACGAGCTTCCAGTTCAAACAGATGATTTCGAGGCTTCGACGTTTGGCGACGTAATATGTTGCGATCCTCTTCGCCCGCAGGTATCGATGTCGAAATCAAGGAGTTCCAACTCGGCCTTAAGCCACGCTGGGTAGCCCGAAAAATTGACCGATGCCCATCGGTCCCGCAAGCATTTCCTTATTTCCGCTACTTCTTCACGCGTTCGAAGGTGATGAGTATGTGGCCGCTGCCGGCGGGGGCGGCGAATTCGGTGGGTCGGCCCTTGGCTTTTTCGCCGAAGCAGATTTTTCGCGTGTTTTTGCCAAGCTCGTAGATGCCGACATATTCGTTGCCGCTGCCGACTCCGAGTGTTGGCATGAAGTCGATGGTTTTGGGCTTCTTGGCGGGGTCGATATCGCTTTTGCCGCTGCTGATTTCTTTTCCTTCGCTTTGGACGCTCCAGGAGCCATCCGCCTTGTTGATGAAGATCAGCTTCTGGGCATCGGCTTCGTTTGCTTCCTTGCCGTCGGACACGAGCGATACCACTTTCCAGGTGCCTTGATAGGTCTTCCGCTCTTTCTCGATGGGATCATCGCCGCCAAGGGCAAATGCGAGACCGATGCCGGTAAACGACGTGACGGTCAAACAGATCAGTGTTGCGATTCGCATGATGAGCTCCGTAGAGATTTGGCTTTTCATCCATTCTCGGCACGCCGATGATTTTTTCAACGCCTGAAATGCAGAACTAATCTGCCGATCGAATTCCGGCTAGCAATGCCTGTCGTGGACATATTTTTTCTTTTTCCTCTGCGCATCATACCACATCCAGAATTCGTCACGAGCAAGTGTGCCGCCGCGAGAATAGATCGTGATAGACTTCAGGTTCTTCATGGCGCGTAGTATCTCCATGGAATTACGATTGCTCAGCACTCCGTAAAAAAGAGATATGGTGGTAAGTTTTTGCATACCCTTCAATGGCGTGAGATCAACCGCCGCATGCGCCCCGATCAAATTGAGGGAAGCGAGCGGCATTCCTTCGAGCGGGGACAGGTCGGATAATTTCTTGCAATGAGGCAAATCCAACGAAACCAAAGGCATCCCCCTCAGGGGAGAAATATCGGTTAGCAAATCGGCTGAGTTGATCTTAAGTGTTTCCAGCAGCATGCCTTTGAGCGGGGATAGATCGCGCAATTGATGGCCCAACGGGATATTGAGCGAGGTTAACGGCATTCCTTTCAAGGGCGACAGGTCGCTCGGTTTCATCCCTTTGTCACCGTAGCTTCTAAGATCAATGGCCGAGATTGGGATACCGCGGATCGGTTCAAGGCTTGTGGCGGTGCTTTCGTCGCCCGGCTTCAATTCCAAACGAAAGAGGCCGGCGTTATCGATCGACAGCCTTTGACCCAGACCGGGCCAGCCTTTTTCCACGCGTGCTCGGTAAAGATCCAGCAGACGGTTGCGCGCCTCGGCCAGGTTTGGACCGTAATCGAGAAGCACCGTTTCCGCCAGTCCGGCAACGTTCTGCCTGACGAACATTGACGTGATTTTCAAGGAATTGGACGTATCTCCCGGATCATCAATCACGCAGAGGTCGCGCAACGACATGCTGACTCGGTCGCCGGGTTGTGTCTTCAAATATGTGTCAAGCTCGCGAACCCCTGCGCTAAACTCTTTGCGTGCGATCAGGATTTGGGCCTTAAGCAATCGAGCCTCGGCGTTTTCCGGTGCGTAGAGCAATGCCAGGTCGACTTGCTCGGCGGCCTGGCCAAGGTTGAGACGTTCAACATAAAGGCGGGCGGCCTGAACCAGGGCGGGAACAGCTTCGCGCGTGCGTTTCTCTTTCTCTTGTCGCTCGCTCTCAGCTCGGACCCGTGCGTGGTAATTGATTACGAGGAAGTAGGAGGCGACGAATAACAACACGCCGAGAAAAGCAGTTGTAGCCGCGCTCACGGCTTTGTTTCGTCTGATGAGCTTCATCACCTTTTCGCGAATCGAGTCCCGCTTGGCGCTGACCGAACGCCCAGCCAGGAAGTGTTCGATGTCGAGGCGCAGTGCTATTACATCTTGATAGCGATCGTTTTTGTCGCGAGCCAATGCCTTCATGGCGATGGCGGCGAGCTCGGTGGGAATTTTGCCGTCCCTGGCTCGGTCAGGCGTTCTTATTTCTGGTGACAGGATCGAGCCTTGACTCACCCGCATGAGCACCGCCAAGTACCCACCCTCTTTTTTCACGGGCGGATGGAGTGTTAAGATTTCATAGAGGATTGCCCCGATGGAATAGATATCGCTGCGCTCGTCAATCGCATTGACTTGGCCATGCGCTTGTTCGGGGGGCATGTACACGGGCGTACCCACCACAACTCCTGGCTGTGTCAGATCGACATCGGGTTCGCGACTGGTTGCCACCTTGCCGGTGCCGTCGAGACCAGCGATATTCAGATCGGTGGCGGAACTGTCCGAAGATGTCGCGATCTTGGCGATAGGCAAGGCGCCTGAATTCTGCACGGTTTCCATCGCGGTTAGCGCCATGGGCGCTGGATTGGCCGCCGATGGCATGGTTAGCACTCTCCCTACCCCCCAATCCATGACGTAGACCTGGCCGAAATCGCCGATCATTAGGTTCGCCGGCTTCAAGTCGCGATGGACGACGCCCCGCGAATGGGCGTAGGCCACGGCGTTGCAGACATTTACCAGAATGTTAAGCAACCGCGTTAGCGTGTATTCTGTCTCGGCATCCGCTTGTTTCTCGCGCAGCATGTCGAGAATCTGGGCCAGGCTATGCCCCTTGACCATCTTCATGGCAAAGAAAAGCCGCTTTTGCGAATCGACGCCAAGTTCATGGATCGGCACGATATTGGGGTGTTCGAGCTGGCCTGTGATCTGGGCTTCTTCGACGAAACGAACCTTGTCCTTCGCGTCCGTTTGATTGAGAAGATACTTGATGGCCACTTCACGGCGGATGTCACGGTCGATGGCACGCAACACCACGCCCATGCCGCCACGGGCCATTTCCTTATCAATAATGTATCGCGAGCCGGCAGTCTCCTGGTTAATCGGATTCGGCAGCATCTCCGCGGCGATAGCACCGGCCAGCGTAACACCAGCATCGACCTCGGCCTGCGCCAAGCTGCTGGCAGGGCCGCCGATTTCTCCCGTCGGCGACGCACATGCGATAGCGTGATCCGAGGCGGGTACTACGAGCGACGTCTTGCACGTCGGGCAGGACGTCGTACGCCCCGCGAACTCGACTGATACGCTGAATTTCGTGCAGCATTTTCCACAAGAAAATGAAACGCTCTTTTTCGCCGACGACGCAACTGGAACTATCTCGGGCACCTGCATCGGCGCCCTACAATTGCTGCAAGTGGTACTGCGCCCAGCGAATTCGGGGTTGAGCTTGTACGCCTTTCCGCACTTTTCGCAGTCAAAGACAATCATTAGTCGCCCCAAAAAATGCGGGACCACCCATAATCGACATCCGCTTTCCGCAGCAGAACTATTATATTACGCACGGGATGAGGCACATGCATGGCTGTTTGAAGTTTCCGCCCGCATCAGAAATTAGCACGGAACGAAGGCGAGGTCGCCGGCCTTCGCGTGTGGCTGTATGATGTTAGAATTGCGGCATCGATTCGTTGAACCGTCACGTGCGTCATGACTGCGCCCAATTACTTCGGGGAGCCTGGAATGCGATTCAACCAGACCATTCAATACATGCTAGCACTGGCCGTGCTCGGCGTGGCGTTTTGTTGCGCTCGCGCGGGTGACACACCGAAGACGAAACCGCTGCCCGAGGGCGCAATCCAGCGCCTCGGATCGTTGCACTGGCGGCATGGCGAGTCGATTACGTTTCTCGCACTCTCCGGCGATGGCAAACGCCTCGTGACTGCGACGAACGATGCCGTACTCCGGCTGTGGGATCTTGGCACAGGCACGGAGATTCGGCGTTTCGTGCCCCCCGCCGATCCGAAGGGCCGCTTGGCGGTCCACACGTATATGCAGGGCTTGACGCGTGCGGCAATGTCGCGTGACGGAAAGCTTCTCGCGGTTTGGCTTCCCGAGAACATCGTTCAACTTTGGGACGTCGATTCCGGCAAGGCGCTCCGGCAAATCAAAAGTCCGGCCAACGGCGTCGGCGCCATGGAGTTTACGCCTGATGGCAAGATTATCGCGCTACGCAGTGTCACCGATCGCGTCTGCCACCTGCACGACACGGAGACCGGCAACGAACTTCGCAAGCTCAAACCGGTCCCGCCCAACGGCAAAGGCGGCAACGTCTCCGGCGGTCCCGCCAACGGCACGGGCCTGGCATTCTCACCCGATGGCAAGTACATCGCGCTGCCCGAACTCGAAGTCAACAACGGCGCCGTGAATGGATCCGTCACCCTCTTCGAAGTCGATACGGGAAAGACCGTCTGGCGCGTCCAACCGCCCACTCATGGGATCGCGTCGATCGTTTTCTCGCCCGATGGCAAAACGCTCGTTTTCAACACGCTATCGACGATCCACATCAAGGACGCCGCCACGGGCAAGGAAATCCGCAAGCTCAATAGCGTCTTCGGCGCGAATCAGATCTTGTTTTCTCCCGATGGCAAGATGATCGCGGTGCAGGGCCGCGATCAGTCCGTACGCCTGCATGATCCGAAGACAGGCAATCTGCTTCGTACGATCAATGCGACGCCTGGCGTGAGGCGCGTCGGATTCGTCAACTTCGGCAACGGGGCGCTGACCACCGACGTCGTCTTCACCAACGACAGCCAAACGCTCATTCTCGGCGGCCAACAGGTTCCGCGATTCTTCGACGTCGCAACCGGAAAAGAACAAACCCTCCCCGGCGGCGGGCATGGCGGCGCCGTCTCGGCGGTCATGGTCAGCGCGGACGGAAAGACGATTGCCTCGCGCGGCGCCGAGGGCGTCATTCGCATCTGGGATGTCGCCAGTGGTAAAGAGTCACTGCAAATTCCTGAACCGGTCGGCACCTCGGCCGTCCGATTCTCTCCTGACGGAAAACTCGTCGCACTCGGAAACAACGACGGCATGGTTCGGCTATTCACTGTCGCCGACGGCAAGCAGCTTCGCCAATTCAAGGCGCATCAGGGAACTATCGCCACCATCGCGTTTTCGCCAGACGGACTGAAGTTGGCGACGCGCGGCGCGTACGACGGCAGCATTTGCGTCTTCAGCGTCGCCAACGGCGCCGAACTGCGGAAAATCACCTACCAAGACATCAACGCGGGAAACGCCGCCGGCGGCGTCGTCTTCCTTCGCACCGTCGTTGGCCAAATCGACGGCAATCCGCTCGTATTCTCGCCCGACGGCAAAACGCTCGCCGCCTTCATCGCTCCGCGCCAGGTCCAGGTGCAAGGCCGCCAGCAAGCCCTGCCCGATTCCAATTGCGTGCGTCTCTTCGACGTGGACACCGGCAAGGAAGTCCGGCGCGTTTCCATGCCCGCTGGCTGCACGATTCATCACCTCGCCTATTCACGCGACGGGCGGCTGCTCATCAGCGAGAATCTCGACAAAACCATCAGCCTCTGGGAAATCGCCAGCGGCCAAGAACGCAAACGCTTCGGCGAACCGGTCGCGGCCCCGCCCACCTCGACCTCGATGAGTTTCGTCGCCATCGGCGGCTTTGCCCGGTCGGGGCCGCAGATGAATCCCGTCGGCGTCACGATCGCCCTCTCCAGCGATGGCAGCCTGATCGCCGCTCCGGGACCCAAGCACACCATCCGCATCGTCGATGCATCGATTGGCAAAGAGGTCGGCACATTGAGCGGCCACGATGGTCCGCTCTCGTCGGTCGTCTTCGCCGCCGACGGCAAGACGCTCGTCTCCGGCGGGCATGACACCACGGTGCTCGCATGGGATCTTGGCCGGCTGAAGCGGACTCCCCAGGCGCAACCCAATGACATTCAGCCGAAAGAATTCGAGACGCTCTGGTCCGACCTGTTCAGCAATGACGCTCGCCAGGCCGGCCAGGCGGTGCATGCCTTGATCGGCGGCTCGAAATCGTCAGTCGCGCATCTGAAAGACCGCATTCAGCCGGCGGAGGCGATCGATCCCAAGATTGTCGATCAATGGCTCCGCGATCTCGACAGCAGCAATTTCGCCAAGCGATCCACCGCCTCGCGCGAATTGGAAAAGCTCGGCGAGTTGGCTGTCCCCGCACTGCAAAAACTGCTGGAGACTCAACCGTCGCTGGAAACTCGCCGCCGCGTGGAGTTCCTGGTGGAGAACCTGACGGGCCAGCATCTGTCCCCAACGCAAATTCGAACCGTCCGCACGATCGAGGTGCTCGAACGCATCGGCACTTCCGAGGCTCGCGAGATGCTTGCCCGCCTCGCCGCCGGCGCCGCCGGCTCCCTGACGACACGCGAAGCAAGGCTATCGCTTCAGCGTTTGAGCGCGAAATAAGCCCGACCGTTCCGCCACTTGACTCTCCGTCGCCATACCAAGCCCAGGGGTGATCGCAGCGAACCCCTGGGCTTCTGGCCAAAAGGGGGGGCGCTTGGCCAACAGCCGATGGCCAAGCGCTTTTGCACTTTTTCGGCCTTTTTTTGCACTTTTTGGGGGTGTTGGCCAAGTTGCACGGAGAGAGAGGGGGGCCATCTGCATGCAGTTTTTTTGCCAAAAACGAAAAAAAGCAGCTCTACTGACTTTGCATGGTTCGCTACCGGCGCGTTACGATAGGTGAAAAAAAACCTGAGACGCACGCCCCGCCCTTCTCCAGAATTCTCCACATTTTGGCAATGACCGCTCCGCGACGTCGAAGGCCTCTCACCTTCAGTTCAGCAACGACTACGCCCACAATTCGGTTCGGAATACGTCGCTAATCCAGCAGCCCATTTTCGGGTCGTACCAGCGGGCGTTGTTGTATTGCAGGTCGATCTCGATGTCGTGCTGCCTGCCGGTGAACGCGTACCAGCCGCGGTAGGTGGCGTCGAGTTCGCCCGGCTGAAGCTGCCCGAAGCCATCGTAGGACGCCGCGTCCTTGACATCGCCGGCGGTGTCGAGCACCTCGTGCACCGGGGTGACTCAGGCGGTGAGATCAAGTGAATACGCGCTGTCGGGGTGTTGAGCTTGTTATCAAGATTACTCGTCCTGGGGAGGAGGCATGCATCACGCGGAGCGTGATGCCTACGGTATCCTGGTCGATCCGTGAAATGGATCCTCTTCTGAATCAACACCACATCCGCTTGTCGACGACGTTTAGCAGGGCTTGGCCTTTTGCGAATCGTTTCAGGTTTCGCAGCAGCGTCTCCAGGTGACGCTCCGGTACTCGAGGCGATGCGGCGGCGCAGTGTGGCGTGATGATCACGTTTTCCATCGCCCAGAGCGGATGCCCCGCGGGAAGCGGCTCGGTTTCGAAGACATCCAGGCCCGCGCCGGCGATCTCGCCTGCTTGCAAGGCAGCGGTCAGGTCTGCGAGATCCACGATCACGCCGCGACCGATGTTGATGAGGTACGCGTTTTTCTTCATCTGCCGAATGCGTTCACGATTGAAGAGCTTGTAGGTCTCCGGCGTGTGCGGAGCGGCGATGACGACGAAATCGCTCAGCTTGAGCATCTCGGGGAGATCGTTGGGCCGATAGATGGCGCAGCCGACGGGCGCGTCTTGAGCCTTTGGATCGACAGAGAGGACGCGCATGCCGAAGGCGATGCCGCGCTCGGCGATGGCAAGCCCGATGCCGCCGAGACCGACGATGCCGAGCGTGCAATCGCCGAGGGTGATGGCGGCGCGGTCGGAGGGATGGACCTCGCCCGGTCCGCCGTAGCCTGGCAGTTCGCCCGGATCGCGGCCGAGCATGCGCCACTCGCCTCGCAGTTGCTGGCGCAAATAGATGTGAAAGTTTTTGGCGAAGCAAAGGATGTAGCCGAACACATGATCGGCGATGACGTCGCTGAAGATGCCGCGCATGTTCGTGACGACGACGGGCGACGCCACCAGTTCGGGGTATAGGTATTTCTCCATACTCGCCGTGGGCGATTGTGCCCAGCGCAGGCGCTTGGCGGCCTTGAGAAGGCGCGGCGTCAGGTAGCCGAAGAGGGCGTCGGCGTCGGCGATTTCCGCCTCGGCGACATCGTCATTGGCGGCATTAACGACGCGCATCGGCTGAGCTGCCTCGACGATCTTTGCCAGTCGCTCGTCCGAAACGGGTGGTGAAATAACCAGCTTCATCGTACGATCTCCAATAGATTCAATCCGCTGAGATTTTTCGCAAAGTCGGTCCGGCGAGCCGAACCGGACTCGGCGGCTTCGGTCCCGCTCGGCTCGCGGGACCTACCTTCGGTGTTCGCTTTTCGCCGGCCTGGGTTTGTCATCATGGCGTCGTCCGCGTCCGTCGTTGTCGTGTCGAAGTCGTCCGCGCGATTTTTTCTGCGTGCCTGGTTCGATGCGCTCTCACGCCGCTTTCCGTTCACGGGCTTGCTGTTGGCGATTTTGGCGTCGAACATGGCCGGCAGTTTCTTTAGCTTTTTCTACAACACGCAACTCATCGTTCAACGCTATCTCGACGAACAGCAAAAGGCCGTCTTCTGGGACCGGGCGGCGCCGCTGTACAATGTGCTCGCCTACCCGGTCGCATTCGGGGCTGCGGCGGTCGTCCTTTGGCCGCTCTTTCGATGCTGCCGCGAGATGCGCGCCGGCCGGGTGCTTGATGCGGATTATCTGCAATACTGCCGGCGCCGATTGGTGAACGTGCCGATTATCCAACTCGTAATCAATCCGCTTGGATGGATGCCCGGCGCCGTCTTCTTTCCCTGGCTCGTTTGCGAGTATGGCGGCAGTCACAACGCGGCGATGATCTGGCAGCAGTTCGCGATCTCGTTCGTCATCACGACGCTCTTTACCACGGTGCAGACGTTCTTCATCGTGCAATCGTATCTGACGGCCTTCCTCTACCCACACTTTTTCAAGGATGCTCGGCCAGAATCGGTGCCTGGCGTCATCGGCATTCCGTTCAATATCCGTCTGATGATGATGTGGCTCGCCGTCGCGTTGATGCCGATGGTCGCGCTGCTTACCGTGGCATTGAACCAGGACCGCGCCAGCATGGATCGTCCGGAATATGTGCTCTTCGCCGTCGGCCTGGTCATTGTCAGCGCGTTATCGGGCGGCGGCATTTTCTGGCTGGTTGGCCGGGATCTCTGGCGCTGGATTCAAGTTCAGACGAAAGCGACCGAGCAAGTCGCACGGGGCAATTTCGATATCCGCATCGACCAGCCGCGGCCTGATGAATGGGGCCGGCTGACGAATCACTTCAACGACATGGCCGCCGCACTGAGCAAGGCCTGGGAATCGCACGAAACTCTGGGCCAGCTGGTCAGCCCGCAGGTGCGCGATCAGATTTTGCACAACAATCGCGGGTTCGATGTTAGTCTGAGCGAAATCACGGTGCTCTTCGTGGATATTCGCGGCTTCACGACGCGCTGCGCCCGCGAATCGCCACAGCGCATCGGCGAATTGCTCAATCGCTTTCTCACGCTGGCCATTCGCGCGATTGAAGGAAACGGCGGCTATGTCAACAAATTCCTGGGCGACGGAGTCATGGCGCTCTTCGGCGCCACCGAACAGCGCACTGACCACGCCGATCTCGCTCTGGCGTCGGCACGCGAGCTGCTCACCCGGCTGTGCGATCTCAATGCCGAGTTGGCCGCGCAAGACGCCGCGCCGCTTGCCGTCGGCATCGGCATTCACACGGGTCCGGCGCTTGTTGGCTGTTTCGGCGCGACTGTCGTGGGCGATGACGGGCAACCGCTGATGCGCCGCGAATTCACCGCCATCGGCGAGACCGTGAATCTCTGCCAGCGCATCGAACAGCTTACCAAGAAATGCCATGGCCCCGTGCTGCTGAGCGAAGCGACGCGTGTGCAATTGAACAATGCCTGGGTGCTGGAATCGGTCGGCCAGCACGATTTGCCCGGTTCGCCCACGCCGATGCTGGTTCATCGCATCGCGGCGGAATAGACTGAACGCATGCTACCCGTTTAGCCCGGATTTCTCACCACGGAGAACACCGAGAGCACAGAGAGAGGAATACAAAGGATATAGTGAGGATCAATGAATAGCACTCCGTTTTTGTCTTGATCAGAGGCTCAGTGTCCTTAGTTGTCTCTCGTTAACTCCTTTTGAATTGCTCTGTGTTCTCAGTGTTCTCTGTGGTGAGAAATGCAGGCTAGCCGTTCGCCTCCGGCGAGCGCGAATCGAATGCCGTACAGGATCATGTTCGCGCTCGCCGAAGGCGAGCGGCTAAACTACCCACCGTCTCATCGAAAGGACCTCTCTCATGCACCGTTTCCTTGCCATCGGTCTGTTAGCGATTGTCGCGCCCGTCGCGGCTGCGCAGGACTTCTTCCTCAAAAAGGGCGATGTCGTCGTCATGATGGGCGACAGCATCACCGAGCAACGGCTCTACTCGACCTACGTCGAAATCTGGAGCCAAACACGATTCCCCGCTTACAATCTCGTCTTTCGCAATGTCGGCATCGGCGGCGATCGCTCGACCGGCGGCAACGCTCGCTTCAAACGCGATGTCCTCATTCACAAGCCGACGGTGCTGACCGTCGATTTCGGCATGAACGACGGCAACTACAACCTCAAGGCGTTCGATCAAAAAGCGTTCGGCGTCTACATGAAAGGTCTTCAAGGAATCGCCGACCAGGCCAAGGCCGCCAATATTCGCGTCGCTTGGATTACGCCGCAACCGGTCGAACACAACCCCGGCGCGGCGCAGGAAGCGTATAACGTGACGCTCGAAAAATTCTCCGAAGGCGTCGGCGAAATTGCCAAGAAGAACAACGGTCTCTTTGTCGATCAGTTTCACCCGTACTGGGCCGTCATCGACAAGGCACGCAAAGGCGGCGAAAAAGGCCGTATCACCGGCGGCGACGCGGTGCATCCCGGCCCGGCCGGGCAAGCCGTGATGGCTGCCGCGATCGTCAAGGGCATGGGGATGCCAAGCGAGGTCGCAAGCGTACAGATCAACGTCGAGTCGAAGACTTCCACACATCGCGGCTGCGTCATCTCCGATATCACCGTCAAGGACGGCGGACTGAACTTCCAACAGAAAGATCTGGCGCATCCCTTCTTTCCCGAGGCCGCAAAAAGCATCTTGAAGCACACGCCGATCCTTGAGGAATTGAACGACTACCGCCTCAAGGTGACCGGTCTGAAGGAAGGCAAGTACGACATCAAACTCGGCGGCAAGACCGTCGCAAGCGTCAGCGACGCCGAGCTTTCCAAGGGCGTCAACCTAGCCGGTCCTGCACTCGCCAATGGTCCGGTTGCCGATCATGTCAAGGAAATCGCCAAGGCGATCACGGACAAGACGAACTACTACCATGGCAAGATTTACAGCCCGCTCGTTTTGGGTCGGAACATCGCCAAGAATCCGGATTTCAAGGATGTGCCGAAAGAAGGCATCGCCAAGCGGCGCGAGGCACTTATCGCCGAGCGGATGCTGCAGATGCCGGAACTCGACGCCGCGATTCGCAAGGCGTTGGAGCCGCGATCGCACCTGGTGGAAATCGTGCGGGCGAAGTGATCGACGCGCATTTCCCACCACGGCGCGGCCGTTCGCCGCAACCCAAAAGGAACTGTTTAGCCGCGACGCGCCAGCGGAGCGCGGGCCGACGCGCTCCGGTGGCGCGTCGCGGCTAAACGAACACCCCAAAAATGGTGTTACCGTGGACGAACCAGAAATGGAAGAACGCGAAAAGACCGAGGCGCAGAAGCATTTCGACGCCGCGGACGAATTGCGTTTGAAGGGCGAACTCGACCAGGCGATTGCCGAGTGCGAGGAGGCGATTCGGCTGGATCCCAATTACGCGCGGGCCTACGGTTGCCGTGGAGCCGCATTCCGCGCCAAGGGGAATATGGAACGAGCGCTCGCGGATTACACGACGGCGCTGAATCTTGATCCCAGCTTCGTCTGGGCGTTCGTCGAACGCGGCATGCTCCATCGGCAGATGGATCGGCTCGACGCCGCCCTGGCCGACGTCAGCGACGCACTCTCGCTGGAGGACGGCTACGCACGAGCCTGGGGCGCGCGCGGTCTCATCTACAGTCAACGGCAAGAATACGACCTGGCAATCGCCGACTTCGACCGCGCACTCGATCTCGATCCCGACTACAACCTCATCTACCTCTACCGCGGCCGAGCGCGCCGATTTTCGCAGCAGTACGACCTTGCCCTGAATGACCTCAACGAATTGATCCGGCGGGACGTTTTACTCGCCGACGCCTACGCCGAGCGCGGCGCCGTCTATCGCCGGCTGGGCGATCTCGACATGGCCATCGGCGACCTGAGCGAATCGGTCGAATTGGAACCGGATCCCTGGGTCTATTCGGAGCTTGGTAGCGCTTATGTGCGCAAAGGTGATCCCGAGCGAGCGGAGCGATGCTTCTCGAAGGCGCTCGACCTCGACCCGGCATCCGTCCGCGCCATGGCCGAGCGCGGCGCCCTGCGTCGGCGAACGGGCCGCTGGCAGGAAGCCATCGCCGATCTCGACCGCGCCATCGCTCTCGAGCGAGATGCCTGGAAGCTGGCGGAACGCGGCTGCGCCTACGCCGGCGCTGACCAGATTGACAATGCGATTGCCGACTTCGACGCAGCCCTCGAACTGGAGCCGACCTATTCTTTCGCGCTCGCCCGGCGCGGCATGGCCTATCGCGAGAAGGACGACTACGATCAGGCGATCCGCGATCTGACGCGCGCCTTGAAACTAGGACCCGCCAACGACTGGATCTACGCCGAGCGGGGCTCGGCATTTCGCCTCAAGGGCATGTTCGATTTCGCAATCGATGATCTCACCGAAGCGCTCGAGCGCGATTCCAACTACGCATGGGCCTGGGCGGAACGCGGCGCGTCCTATCGGCTCAAGGGGCAGTACGAAGACGCGATTGCCGACTTCGACAAGGCGATCGCCCTGTCACCGAGTTATTCCTGGGTCTACGGGCAGCGCGGCATCGCTCGTCGGCACGCGGGCGACAATCGCGGCAGCATCGCCGACCTCTCGCGAGCGCTGGAGCTTGGCGCGGACAGGGCGTGGGCGCTATCGCAACGCGGGACCGCTTATCGCTCCGCCGGCGAGTATTCCGCCGCGGTGGACGACTTCACGGCTGCGTTGGCGCTTGATGAGTCCGCGTGGGCCCTCGTGGAGCGGGCGATCTGCTATCGCAATCTGGAAAAGTTCGACCTCGCGATTGCCGACTGCTCCAAGGCCATCGAACGTAGCCCGAGCTATGCCGCGGCGTGGGCGCAACGCGGCTACGCTCATTCCGAGAACGGCAACCCGGACCAGGCGATTGCCGATTTCTCCGAAGCATTGAAACTCGACTCGGGCATCGGCTGGGCACTGGATCAGCGAGCGCTCGCCTATCGCAAAAAAGGCCAGCTCGATTTGGCCCTGGCCGACTTCTCGCAATCGCTTCAACTGTTTCCCAAGGACGCATGGGCCTGGGCGCAGCGCGGCGTCACTCACCGCACGGCTGGGAACTTCGACCTCGCGATCGCCGACCTGACGAAAGCCCTGGAACTCTCCGATGACGAACCATGGATCCATGCCGCGCGCGGGCTGGCGCATCGGCTGGCGAATCGACTTCCCGAGGCACTTGGCGATTTCACGCGCTCGCTCGAATTGGATGCGGATTACGTATACGGCCTCGGCCAGCGCGGCATCGTCTACCGGATGCAATCGCAATTCGAACAAGCACTCGCCGACCTTGACAAGGCCATCCGCCTCGGCGGCCGACAAGATTGGCTTTACGACGCGCGCGGTCGAACCCATCGACTCAACCGGCAGTACGACCTCGCCGTCGCCGATCTGACGGCATCGCTGGAGATCGCCGGCGATTCCGCCTGGACGCTCAGCGAGCGCGGGCAGGCGTATCGCATGCTCGGCAAATACGCCGAGGCCGTCGCCGACTTCACGCGCTCGCTGGAACTGGCGCCAGTCGAATCGCTCGTTTGGGCGGAACGTGGCGTTTCCTACTACAACCTGAAGAAACACGATGAAGCCATCGCGGACCTCACCAAGGCGCTCGAACTGGAACCGAGCTACTCCTGGGCCCGCAGCCAGCGCGGGCTTGCCTATCGCGTGTCAGGCAAATTGGACCTGGCCATTGCTGACTTCACGGCCGTGCTTGAAGTAACACCCAAGGACGCATGGGTCCTCGCTCAGCGCGGCATGGCTTTTCGCGAAAAGCGAAGTTTCACTGAAGCGATCGCCGATCTTTCGCACGCCCTCGAACTCGGCAAGACTGAAGCGTGGGTCTACGGTGAACGCGGACTGGCCTATCGGCAAAGCGAGAAATTCGACGAAGCCATCGCCGATTTCAACCTGCAGATCAAGGCCGAGCCAGACAACGCCTGGGCCCATGCCCAGCGAGGCATGGCTTTGCGCAAAAAAGGCGAGCACGCCAGCGCCGTCGCGGACCTGGCACGTGCGCGCGAGCTTAGTAAAAACGAGCCGTGGATCGTGAGCGAGTTGGTCTTGGCGTATCGCTTCAACAAGCAGTACGACGAAGCCATCGCGATGGCGAATCTTTACCTCGAGTGCGGCCCCGACAAGGCATGGGCCTACACTCAGCGCGGCATTATCCAGCGAATCAAGGGCGAACTGGCGGAGGCGATTGCCGACCTCACCACGGCGATCGATCTCGGCAAGGCCAAGGGCTGGGTCTACGGCGAGCGCGGTGTTGCGTTTGGACTCAACGAACAGTACGACAAAGCGTGCGAGGATTTCACAGCCGCGCTCGAAAAAGGCCACAGCCGCGGCTGGTCGTACAAGCAACGGGCACGAACCTGGGCCGACCGGCGATACTACCGAAAAGCATTGGCCGATATTGAGGAAGCCCTGGGCGCCAATCCCGACGGTAAGGTCGAGTACCTCGTCTTCCGTGCCGGCATTCACGAACGCTTTGGGCGACTCGCCGAGGCGCGGAGCGATCTTGACGCCGCGCTGGCGTCCACGCCGGACGATGCCGTCGTACACAATCAAATCGCCTGGCTGACGTCAACGAGTCCCTGGCCGGCGTTCCGCGACGGCGGCCTTGCCGTCAAGCATGCCACGCAAGCATGCGAATTGACGAGTTGGAGCGAGGCGAGTTACATCGACACCCTCGCCGCCGCATTCGCAGAGACCGGCGACTTCGCGAAGGCGATCGAGTTGCAGACGAAGGCGGTCGCTGGCGCGCCGGTCAAAGAGCGGAGCGAATACGCCGAGCGGCTTGAATGCTACAAGAACAACGCCGCCTATTTCCGCGAGAAGCAAACGTCGCTGGATGACGCTGCATGAATCGCAAGGCCGCGCGACTGGCCGATGGCCGCGCGGTCCGCTACAGTGTCAAGAATAGGCCGTCGGTGCAATGTGACCGAGGACCGGGACTCTCCCCTCAACATGGATACTTCGACATGGATGCCAAAACGACCACTCCAGGCCCAAGTTCAGTATACGATAATTCACCTACTTTCAGAATGGCAGCCAAGCAGCTGGAATCCGTCGCCGAGGTGATCCAACTCGATCCCAACATTCTGGAACGGCTAAAGACGCCCAAGCGCGCCATGATCGTCGCCGTCCCGACCCGCATGGACGACGGGACCACGCACCAGTTCCTCGGTTATCGGGTGCAACACAGCCTCACGAGCGGCCCGTCCAAGGGCGGTCTGCGTTACCATCCCGACGTCGACCTCGGCGAAGTCGCCGCGCTTGCGATGTGGATGTCGTGGAAGTGCGCCATCATGAACTTGCCGTTCGGCGGCGCGAAGGGCGGTATCGCCTGCGATCCAGAAAAATTGTCGCTCGGCGAAAAAGAACGCATGACCCGGCGATTCACCGAGGAGCTTTTCCCAATTTTGGGCCCGCGCATGGATGTGCCCGCGCCCGACCTGGGCACCGACGAACAAACCATGGCATGGATCATGGACACGTACAGTATGTCCGTCGGGTATGCCTGTCCGGAAATCGTCACCGGAAAACCGATCGAACTCGGCGGCTGCGTCGGCCGGCGTGAAGCCACTGGCCGCGGCGTGGTCTACTGCATCCTACAGGCGCTGCAGGAGCTCAATATTGCGCCAGGTAATGCCACGGCCGTCATTCAGGGATATGGCAACGTCGGCTCGATCACCTGCCAGGAATTGTCGCGGCGCGGCGTAAAAATTGTCGCCGTCAGCGACCGCTATGGCGCAATCGCCAACCCCGCCGGCATCGACATTAACGCGCTGAATCAGTTCGTGCAGTCGGGCAAGCTGCTCAAGGATTTCCCAGGCGCTTCGGCGACCGATCCCGACGAGATTCTCACGCTGCCCTGCACGGTGTGCGTGCCGGCGGCGCTGGAGCGCCAGATCACCGAGCGCAACGCCGGCCGATTGAAATGCCGCATCTTGGCCGAGGCCGCCAATGGACCGACGACGCCGGAGGCCGACGCCATTCTCAGTCGCAGCGACATTTTCATCATTCCTGACGTGATCTGCAACGCGGGCGGCGTTACGGTCTCGTACTTCGAGTGGGTGCAGGATATGCAGCAATTCTTCTGGGACGAGTCCCAGGTGAATCAGAAACTCGAGCAGCTGATGCTGAAAGCGTTCAACCGCGTCCGCTCGCTCGCCAAGGAAAAGCAGATCCCCATGCGGATGGCGGCACTCAGCCTCGGCGTGCAGAAGGTCGCACTCGAAAAACGCCGCCGCGGCTTATATCCTTGAAAAAATCACCAACCAAGAACAATAGTGGCCGATCGCCATCTGGCGAATGCCACCCAATCTCCCACGCACGAGGCAAGTAGCCGGGCGATGGAACAACCCCCATGCGAGGAAGCATCATGTCAAAATCCGCGAAGAAGAAAAAACAAGCGAGCGCGACTCACAAGCTCAACCGCGCCAAACGGCCCGAAGGGATGTCCCTCGAAGAATGGCAGATCGCTCTGCGAAAGGACCATGGCCGCAAGCAGAATTTTCACATCGATAACGTCGGCGACGATCCCATCTTCTCGGAATTCTCGGTTCGCAATCCCCAGACCCAAAGCTCTTACCTCGTCGTCATTCGCGGCGCCAACGTCGGCGATAATTCCTGCACCTGCGGCGATTTTCAAACCAACACACTCGGCACCTGCAAGCACATCGAATACACACTCGCACGCCTCGAAGACAAACGCGGCGGCGCCAAGGCGCTGGCCCTCGGACGACAGTCAGGATTCAGCGAGATCTACTTACGCTACGGCAACCAGCGCGACGTGATCTTTCGCCCGGGAACCGATTGCCCGCGCGAACTCGAAGCCATCGCTCGCGAATATTTCGACGGCAACGGCATCCTCACGGCCGAGGCGGTGGACACATTCGAGACGTTCCTCAGTCGAGCCAAGACGTTCGATTGCGACCTGCGCATCCGCGACGACGTCGCCGCATCGCTTGCGGAAAAACGCGATATTAACGAACGCAACGAGATACTGAAGCGCGAGTATCCGCGCGGCACGAAGAGTGCGGCATTGAAGAAACTGCTCAAGGTTCCGTTGTTCGACTATCAGGCCGAGGGAGCGCTTTTTGCCGCCCGGGCAGGGCGCTGCTTGATTGGCGACGAAATGGGTCTCGGAAAAACGATCCAGGCGATCGCCGCTGCCGAATTGATGGCTCGCCACTTCGGTGTCGAACGCGTGCTCATCGTCTGCCCGACATCGCTCAAGCACCAATGGCAGCGCGAAATTGAACGTTTCAGCGATCGCGCCGCGCAAATTATCAACGGCGGCCAGGCCGCCCGCGCCGCACAGTTTCGCGAGCCGACTGCCATCAAAATCATGAACTACGACACGATCCATGCCGATCTCGACCGCATTACCGACTGGTCGCCCGACCTCGTCATCCTCGACGAGGCCCAGCGAATCAAGAACTGGAACACGCGCGTCGCCCGCAGCGTCAAGAAAATCGACTCGCCCTACGCTGTCGTTTTGACCGGCACGCCGCTGGAAAATCGCCTCGAGGAACTGATCTCCATCGTGCAATTCGTCGATCGCCAGCGCCTCGGACCGACTTTTCGCATGCTCGAAAATCATCAGGATCGCGACGAAGCCGGCAAGGTCATCGGGTACAAGAACCTCGACCAGATCGGCAAGACGCTCGAACCGATCTTGCTGCGCCGCCGCAAGGCCGAGGTGCTCGATCAACTCCCCGAACGGCTCGACAAGAACCTGTTCGTCCCGATGTCGCCGTTGCAAATGGAGCAGCACGACGAGGGCCGGCTCGTTGTAGCGCGCATCGTGCAGAAATGGCGGCGCTATCAATATCTCTCCGAGATCGACAAACAGAAACTGATGAGTGCATTGCAGTGCATGCGCATGTCGTGCGATAGCTCCTATCTTCTCGACCAATCCACCAACGAGGGATTCAAGGTCGGGGAGGTGACCGCACAACTCGAAGAGATCTTTGCCGAGGAGTCGGTGAAGGTCGTCATTTTCAGCCAATGGCTTCGCATGCACGAATTGCTCGTCAAGCAGTTCAACGACAAGGGCTGGGGCCACGTGCTCTTCCACGGCGGCGTGCCAAGCGTGAAGCGCAAGGAACTCGTCGATCGATTCCGCAACGATAGCGACTGCCGGCTGTTTCTGGCGACGGATGCCGGTTCGGTCGGATTGAATCTTCAGTTCGCGTCGGTGGTGATCAACATGGATCTGCCATGGAACCCCGCCGTGCTTGAGCAGCGCATCGGCCGAGTGTATCGCCTAGGGCAGGAGCGCAAAGTGCAGGTCGTGAATTTCGTCGCGCGGGGATCGATCGAGGAAGGAATGCTGTCGGTCCTCAAGTTCAAGAAATCGCTTTTCGCCGGCGTGCTGGATGGCGGCGAGTCGGATATCAAACTCGGAGGCAGCCGGCTGACGAAATTCATCGAGACCGTCGAACAGACGACGCAATCGATTCCGTCGGTCGTCGGCATAAGCCATCAGGGCGAATTCGAGTTCAGCGACACAAAGCCCGAAGAGAAAGCGGACGTGAATCTCGACGTGTCGGCCCCGCTCGCGAAAACCGCGACGCCTACAAACGATCCGCTCGCGGGATTGGTCCAGACGGGACTGGCGTTTCTGGAGAATCTCAACGCGATCGCGAATGCATCGTCATCGTCGGGAAAGCAGACGAATGGCAGCACGAATGGCAATCCGCTCGTGGCACGCGACGAGAAGACCGGCGAGCCGTTCTTGAAACTGCCGATGCCCAGCCCGGATGTGCTGAAGCAGCTAATGACGGCACTTTCCGCGCTGTTGCCAAGGTGAGACACGATGCCAGTCGGATTTGAACGCTGAAAGGCGTTCCACCGCGGGCGTCTCCTTTTTCTCAGAGGTTCACTTCGCTCACCTTTGGGCTGGTGAGAACTATACTGCACGCGGGCAGGAATGATGAATCCGAGCCGCGCACGCAGCGCAGCGGAGTAAGCGGTGAACGTGCAAGTCGCTTACTCCGCTGCGCTGCGTGCGCGGCTTGGAGAATGTGTCAATCCTGCCCGCGACCAGCATATTGAAAAATCGCACTTAAAACTGCGTTAGGTTTTATGATTGTCCGAGAGGTCAGATTGTTTAAAGAATACTATCCCAAAGGACTTGTTTCTCAAAGCCCAGGGTCGCGATCGAAGCGAGCGCACCCTGGGTAATCGACTGTCGGTACGGACTACCCCGACGGAGCCCCTGCGGGGTAATAACCTTGTGTACACACACCATTGGTTTGAATTCGCAACATTTGAAAATAGACTCTTCCTCGTTGAGAGCCTATTGCTGATTCTGAGCTGCCTTGTGCTCGGCGGCGGATTCTCGTAACATCAACTTTATCTCACCGTACACTCGATGGCCGCGGCCCACATTTCGGGGAATCACGCCATGAAGCACTGCGTTCGCCTTTTGGCTGTGTTGTTCTTTGCCGGCGCAATGATGGAAACGGCGAAGGGGCAGGCGCCGTCGTTCGTCAATGACGTCGAGCCGATCCTCACGCGCCTCGGCTGCAATCAGGGTGCGTGTCATGGCAAAGGGTCGGGGCAGAACGGCTTTCGGCTGTCGCTGCGAGGCTACGCACCCGAGTGGGATCACGCCTGGATCACCCGCGAATTCATCACCCGGCGAATCAACCCCGCGAATCCCGAGGCCAGCCTGATCCTCACCAAGCCGACCGGCGAAGCTGCGCACGAGGGCGGCGTGGTGATGGCCAAGGGCAGCCGCGAGTACAACGTTTTGCTCGACTGGATTCGCGCCGGCGCGCCGGGCGTGGCGAAGGACGAACCGACGGTCCGCAAACTCGAAATCGTCCCCGGAGCGCGGACGCTCAAGCCGGGCGAGACGCTGCAACTTTTAGTTCGTGCGGAATATTCCAACGGACAGTCGAAAGACGTCACCTGGCTGACGCGGTTTGACTCGAATGACGCCGGCATCGCATCGGTCACGCCGCTCGGTAGGGTCAAGGTCGAGCGGGCCGGCGAGACTGCCATTCGCGCGATGTTCCAATCGCAGGTCGCCGTCGCCATCGTCACCGCGCCGCATGATCGCACCGTGAAGCCCGAATCGTTCTCGGCTGCGAACAATTTCATCGACACGCATGTTTTCAAAAAGCTCCTCGACTTGCGGATCGAGCCGTCAGGCCCGTGCGATGACCGCACGTTCATCCGCCGCGTGTTTCTCGATGCGATGGGCGTGCTGCCCACGCCGGCCGAGGTGGAGGCGTTCCTCGCGGAAAAGGCGCCCAATAAACGTGCCAGGTTGATCGATGCGATTCTTGAACGGCCCGAGTTTATCGATTACTGGACGATGCAGCTCAACGATCTGCTGATGAACCGCAAGGAAGCCGACCACGACGTTCGCGGCACGAAGGGCGTGCGCAATTTCCACGAATGGATCCGCAAGCAGGTCGCGCTCGACCGCCCCTGGGACGAGATGACGCGCGAACTTCTCACCGTCACCGGTTCCACGCACGAGCAACCGGCCGTCGGGTATTTCATCGTCAATGTCGGCGAGCATCGCGAGTCGCACAAATCCACGGTCGTCGCCAATGCCGCCCAGACATTTCTCGGCGTGCGCATCGGATGCGCTCAGTGCCACAATCATCCGCTCGAAAAATACACGCAGGACGACTACTACCATTTCGCCGGTTTCTTCTCGCGCATCCGCCTTGAGCGAAAAGATCCCAAGGTCGCTCCGACGAAGCTGACGGCCTCGCTGGCGGACGTCAAGCAGAACAACAAGCCTGTCGGAGTCTCCCAGCCTCGCACGGGCAAGTTCGTCGTGCCGCAGGCGCTGGATCGCACGGCACTGGCGATCGCGCCAGATCAGGATCCGCGAGCCGTTTTGGCCGACTGGATCACGAATCCGAAGAACGAGTTTTTCGCCGGTGCCATGGTCAACCGCATCTGGGCGCATTACATGAACGTCGGCCTGGTGGAACCGATCGACGATCTGCGCGAAAGCAATCCTCCGAGCAATCCGGAATTGTGGAAGGCGCTGGTGAAAGAGTTCGTGGGCAAAAAGTATGACCGCAAGCATATCATGCGGCTCATCCTGAACTCGCGAGCCTACCAGCTAAGCTCGACAACGACGCCTGGCAATTCCAAGGATCATCGATTCTACTCGCACTATTACGCACGAAGATTGCCCGCCGAGGTTTTACACGATGTGATGTATTCGGTCACCGGCGTACCCGACTCGTTCGATGGCTACCCGCTGGGCATCCGCGCGGTGCAGGTCCCCGACCCAAGCGTGAAATCGCGGACCCTCGTCATCTTCGGCCGTCCCGAACGCCTCACCGCTTGCGCATGCGAACGCAACGGCGAAGTGACGCTGCCTCACACGCTTTTCCTCATCGGCGAGAGCACGACGCAGAAGGTGCGAGCGGGGAATGGCCGACTGGCGCAAATGATCAAGTCGCAACCGGACGATGGCAAACTCATCGACGAGATCATGATGATCGGCCTCGGCCGACCCGCCAAGACCGCCGAACGAGAGGCCGTGCTGCGGCTGCTCGCTTCGAACCAGAAGGACCTTGGCCCGTCCGGACGCGCCGCCGCGTTCCAGGACCTGATGTGGGCCGTGGTAAACACGAAAGAGTTCGTGTTCAATCATTGATCGACCTGGCTTGCCGTTTAGCGTTCGCAAGATCCCATGCCGAACGCTTGGCGGCAGGCGAATTCCGAACTCCCTTCCCTGCCACGCAACACCGAGGTATGAATGAGATCGATCCTCTCCCTACTTCTGATCGCGTTCACGCCAATTCTGGCGTTCAGCCAACCCCTGCCCGGCACGAAACTGCTCGAAGGCAAGGACGATTTCGCCAAGGTCATGGTCGATGGCATCCATCGCTATCTCGACAAGGCGACCGAGCAGGCGGCGAAAGATCGCGCCAAGCTCTGGAACGCCGACCTCGCCTCGCCGGCGGCGTTCGACAAGTCGGTCGCGCCGAATCGCGAACGCTTTCGCAAGATGATCGGCGTCATCGATGCGCGCGTGCCCGTGGTTATGTCGAAAGTCGCGACCGTCGAACAGGAGTCGCTGGTGGCCGAGACGAAACACTACAAGGTATTCGCGGTTCGCTGGACGGTGTTGCCCGGCATGAACGCCGAGGGATTGCTGCTTGAGCCGACGGAGAAGGCGACGGCGTGTGCAGTCGCCATTCCCGACGCCGACTGGACGCCCGAGCAACTCGTCGGTGTCGCCAAGGGCGTGCCTCGTGAATCGCAGTACGGTCGTCGGCTGGCGGAGGATGGTTGCCGGGTGATCGTGCCGACACTCTTAAGCCGAAGCGATGAATACTCCGGCAGCCCGCGGATCGGCCGATTCACGAATCAACCGCACCGCGAGTTCGTCTATCGCATGTCGTACCAGATGGGCCGGCATGTCATCGGCTACGAAGTGCAGAAAATTCTGGCGGCGGTCGATTGGCTCACGAAGGGTAAGGATTCGCCGCCCGTCTCGGTCTGGGGCTATGGCGAGGGCGGACTGCTCGCGCTCTACAGCGCGGCGATCGACACCCGCATTCGGCACACCTATGTCAGCGGATACATCAACAACCGCGACGAATTGCACCGGGAGCCGATCTATCGCAACGTATTCGGCTTGCTCAAAGAGTTCGGCGATGCCGAATTGATGATGCTCGGCGGCGCGCCGAACGGCGCCCGCACGGTGAATGTCGAGTTCGCGAAGGAACCTGCCGTGAAGGGACCGCCAGCCGCTCGCAAGGGACGCAACGGCGGAGCGGCGCCGGGCATGCTCGGCTTCGCCACGCCCAAGACGTTTTTTGGCGAGTTCGAGCGGTTTCGCAAGACGACGAAATTCGCGAGCAAATCGCTGACGACCTTCGCGTCTGGTCCATTCACCGACCTGATGGACGAGCCTGTCGATACGGAAAGCCTCAAGCGTGCAAAACGTCGGGCGGAACGTGCGACCGAGCCGAAAGAGCTTCGCCTCGATTCGGACCCGAACGTTCTCCAAAAACGCCAGTTCGATGAAGCCGTGTCGTTCACGCAGAACCTGCTTGGCCCGGCGCCGGCGAAACGGCAGCAGAGCTTCTGGTCGAAGCTAGACACGACTTCGATCGACGCCCTAAAAAAATCGCAGGAGCCGCTTCGGCAATCGTTTCACGAAAACATCATCGGCAAGCTGCCCGAATCGAAAGCGCCGCTCAACCCGCGCACGCGCCTCATGTACGAGACGCCCAAGTACAAGGCCTACGAGGTCGTACTCGACCTCAACGAGGACGTGATCTGCCACGGCATTCTGCTCGTGCCGACGGGGATCAAGCCGGGCGAGCGTCGGCCCGTCGTCGTGTGTCAACACGGTCTGGAAGGCCGACCGACGGATGTGTGCAATCCAAAGACGAAGACGAAATACTACAACTCGTTCGGAACCCAGTTGGCTGAACGAGGCTTCGTCGTGTTTGCTCCGCAGAACCCGTATATCTTCCAGAATCATTTCCGCCAGGCGGTGCGCAAGGCCAATCCGCTCGGGCTTTCGCTCTACTCGTTCATCGTCGCACAACACGATCGCATTCTCGATTGGCTCGTCACGCTCGAATTCGTCGATCCGGCTCGCATCGCGTACTACGGCCTCTCCTACGGCGGCAAAGTCGCGATGCGCATTCCCTCGATCCTCACACGCTACTGCCTGTCGATCTGTTCCGGCGATTTCAACGAATGGATCTGGAAGAACATCAATCTCGAATGGGGCGGCAGCTACATGTTCACGGGCGAATACGAGATGTACGAATTCGACCTGGGCAACACCTTCAACTACGCGGAGATGGCCGCCCTCATTGCGCCGAGACCCTTCATGGTCGAGCGCGGGCATTCCGATGGCGTTGGGCTGGATGAATACGTCGCCTTCGAGTACGCCAAGGTTCGCCGATTCTACGCCCAGCTCGGCATCGCCAACCGCACGGAGATCGAATTCTTCGTCGGCGGTCATGTCATCCACGGCCAGGGTTCGTTTGCGTTTCTGCATCGTCACCTGAATTGGCCGGCGAAGTGAGCTGGTTCAAGCTCACAAGCCGAAATTACCCAAATCGCCGGAATGGACTATAATAAAGAAGGTACAGCGTATCCGTTTCCGCGTAGAGGGTTCGATGACCGACGCCAACCATAACACCCCCCCCGCCGCGCCGTCGGCGACGTTAAGCGATCGTGTGCGTTCCCTTCGGCTCGGAGACGACGCCGGTACTGGAGGCTCGCGCGGCAGCTGGTTGCCCTGGATCGCGTGCGTGATTCTCGCCATCCTGGCCGGCGCCTTCGCCCTGGAGGCGTTTTGGCCCATCAGCGATGACTTCATCCAGAAGCTTGCCCAGGAACGCGGCTTGAACGTCGGAGCGGGCGCCGCGAAGGCGAACAATCAGGCGGCGCCTGCCGTGGCCGGATCCGCGACGCCATCGCCAGGCGAAACCGGAAACGAGATCGCACTAGAGGCGAAGGGCTATGTCGTTCCGATCAGCCTGGTTCAGGTGAGTCCCAAAGTCGGCGGCACGGTCACAAAGCTTCTCTTCAAGGAAGGCGACATCGTTACCAAGGGAAAACCGCTCGCGCAACTTGAGCGCAATGAGTTTGAATACGATCGCGATCGCGCCTTCGCAGCAAAAGCCGCTGCCGAGAAACGCGTGGACGAACTGCGGAAATATCTGAAGGACGAAATTGAACAGGCCGAGGCCGAGTGGCGCGATGCCGTCGCTCAGCGCGACCAGGCCCAGGCGAAGTACGAGCGCTATAAGATTCTCAAGAAGCGCGACGCAGTCGCGCCTGAGGATTATGAAGTCGCGGAGGGAACCTACCGCTCGTTGGAGTTCCGCGCCCGCCGGCTCGAACTCAGCTACGACCTCATCAAAAACAAGGGGCGCGGACCTCGCTATGAGCGAATCGCCGCGGCCGAGGCGGATGTGAAGGCGGCCCAGGCCGATCTGGCCAAGGCGGAATGGCGGTTGGGCAACACCGTCGTGCTGGCTCCGCGCGATGGCGTTATCCTCAGCAAGAAAACCGAGGAAGGCAACATCGTCAACCCGTCGGCGTTTTCCAACGGATTGTCAGCTAGTCTTTGCGAGATGGCCGACCTGTTCGAGCTTGAAGTCGATCTGTCGATTGCCGAGCGCGACATTGCCAAAGTTTTCGAGAAGCAAGAATGCCGAGTGCGTGCCGAGGCGTACCCGGGCCGAATCTACGCCGGCTATGTGTCGCGCATCATGCCGAAGGCTGACCAGGGCAAAAGCGCCGTTCCCGTGCGCGTCATGATCCTGTTTCCCGCGTCGGATTCAAACGGGAAGGCGCTGCCCAAGGATCGCCAGGCCGAGTATCTCCGCCCCGACATGGGAGCGCTCGTCACGTTCACGAACCGCGTCTCGAAACTCGCGCCGAATGGCAAATAGGGAATTGGCAAGTAGAATTAACGCCGTCGAGACACCGCATGAGCAGCTCAGCAATCTTGAAAATCGACAACGTGACGAAATCCTTCACCCGCGGCGGCGAATCGATCACCGTGCTCAACAACCTGAATCTGTCCGTCGGGCCCGGCGAATTTCTCGGCATCATGGGACCGTCCGGTTCGGGCAAGACGACGCTGCTCAATCTCATCGCCGGCCTCGACAAGCCAAACCGCGGCGAGGTCTGGATCGGCGGGCAGTGCGTTTCGCGCATGAGCGAGGCACAGCTTGCATCGTGGCGTACACGAAATATCGGTTTCATCTTCCAGTTCTACCATCTCCTTCCCGTTCTTACCGCCTACGAGAACGTAGAACTTCCCCTGCTGCTTCTTCCAATCAGCGCGGCAAAACGCAAGGACCAGGTGCTCAATTCGCTCGACCTCGTCGGACTTTCGGAGCGCATGTACCATCGGCCTGGGCAACTCTCCGGCGGTCAGCAGCAGCGCGTCGGTATCGCGCGGGCGATCGTCACCGATCCGACGCTGATCGTCGCCGACGAGCCAACAGGCGATCTCGACGCGCATTCCGCCGTTGAGATCATGAACCTGCTCTGCGAATTGCAGAAGGGCCTGAGCAAGACGATTCTGCTCGTGACGCACGATCCGCGTGCCGCCGACCGCGCGCAGCGCGTCGTGCATCTGGAGAAGGGCCAACTGATCGAATCCCAAACGGCTACTGAACCGAAGTCAGCCCGTCCCGCTGCCGATGGCCGATTCACCCAAACGCAATAATCAGATTCCGGGCCAGTCCCGTCGGCGGATTCCGCATGAGAATTGCAATTCTATCAAGCGGCTCTGGGTGGCATGTCCGCGATCTGCTTCGCGCGGCAGCGGCGCTCGGGCATGTGGCCGAGCCTGTCGATTTCCGCCGCGTGTGGGCCGCCGTGCCGATGACGACTTCGCTGTCGGCGTATGACGCGATCATCGTCCGCACGATGCCGCCTGGCTCGCTCGAACAAGTTGTCTATCGAATGGATGTGCTGCACCGCCTGGAGTCGGCCGGCGTTCGCGTGCTCAATCCGGCTCGGGCGCTGGAAGTGTGCGTTGACAAATATCTCGCCAGCGCCCGGCTTGACGCCGCCGGACTGCCGACCCCGCCCACGTTCGTCTGTCAAGACGCCGATTCGGCGATGGACGCTTTCGAGCGACTCGGCGGCGATGTCGTCGTCAAGCCGCTCTTTGGCTCGGAAGGCCGCGGCATGGTGCGTGTGAGCGACACGGAGACGGCCTGGCGCGTGTTCCGCACGGTCGAACGAATCCAGGCGGTGCTTTACTTGCAACAATTTATCGCCCATCCGGGGTGGGATTTGCGGGCCTTCGTCATCGCGGGCCGAGCGATCGCGGCAATGCGCCGCCACGCCAAGGACGATTGGCGCACGAATGTCGCCCAGGGCGGTCGAGCGGAACCCGCCAGCCTGACAAACGAGGAGGAACGCCTGGCGCTCGCCGCCGCCGAGGTCGTGGGCACGCCGATTGCGGGCATCGACCTTCTGCCGCGGCCGGGAGGCGGGTATTACGTGCTCGAAGTCAATGCCGTTCCCGGTTGGCGAGCGTTGGCGCCGACATCCGGCATCGACGTGGCACGCGAGATCATCGCCCATTTGGCGGGAAATTGACTAACGACCCAGACGAGGTGAGCGGTGCCGCCAGCTTCGAGCAACTCGACCTTGCGGACCGAGCCGGTCGAGACCTGCTTGATGAGCACGCCGGTCGCGGGGGCAGCGGTCTCGAAGCCGAGCTTGATGACGTCGAGGTTGGCGGTGCCGTCGGGCATCCAGGCCGCGGCATCGGGAGCGCCAAGGGCGTCAACAGCGGATTCGGAGCCGGACGTGGTTGCGATGACGGAGTTGGCCCATTGGCCGGCGGGATAGACGAGCACATCGACGCGAGCCGTGACGGTATGACCTTCACCATCGGTGATGGTGTAGGTGAACCAATCGCTGCCCGCAAATCCACCGTCCGGTTCGTAGGTGACATCATCGCCGACGATGGCGACGGTGCCGTTCTGGCCCTGCGTGACGCTATCGATCGACAGTGTGTCGTCATCGGAATCGGTGTCGTTTTCGAGTACGTGAATCGTTTTGGTGTCGCCCGTGTCGAGCTCGGCGTAATCGTCCGCGGTGACCGGGGCCTGGTTGACGGCATCGACCGTGACGGTGATCGTCTCGGTCGCCGACGCGCCCCAGACATCGGTGACGGTGTAGGTGAAGGTGTCCTCGCCGTGGAAATCGGCGTATGGGGTGTAGATCAGGAAGTCGTCGCTCGCATCATTCGGCGTGCCGGCGTTGTTGATTTCCACGTAGCCGTTCGTGGGCTGGACAACCGAGATCGTCAGCGGGTGGTCATCGGCATCGGCAACGAGGGCCATGACGTCGATGAAGGTGGGCGTCTCCTGATCGGTTTCGATCGCGTCGTCATCGGCTGTCGGCGCGGTGTTGGCGGGCGTCGTCTCGGTGTCGGTAAATAGCCGGATGGCGTCGATCGCTTCGTAACCCTCGGCCTCGTCATCAGTGTATCCTACTACCTAGCAAACCAATTTCTTACGATTGTCCACGGCCAACTAAGTACTGAATCCTCTTCATCGACTGATACGGCGGCAAAAGAAAAATCTACTACCCTGCCGTCCTCGAACGCAATGAATATTGCGCCGCCAGGAAACACCCATCCGCGATACAATCTATTTCCGTCGCGGACTCCAGACGGACAGCAGTCGTCAAGAAACCTTCCTCCCCAAACCAGGCGCGGTCTCCGCACGTAAATACCAGAAGGAAATCGCATCACACCAATTGCGTCTGACTCAGGCATTCCGACATATAGCTTTTCAAACGCGGCTTCGACGTCGAGTGGCCGGTTGTCGTATATCAGATAAAGTAGGAGACAAAGAAACACGAAGCCGGAAACGAGTTTGGCCGCTTTGATTTTCATGGTAACAGTCTCTGAAAAGGCCGGTCAGAATCAAAATAGACGTCACCCTCAAAAGTCTCAAGCGACCATCGTAGACATCACGCTCCGCGTGATGGTCGAGCTTATTCCTCAGAATTTGTACGGATTCCCTGCCGATCAACTGAAATCCATCTCGCGGAGCGTGATGGCTACGGTAATCACCCGACTTCGCAGGGTGGCGTCAAAATGAGACCGAAAAGGGCAGGATTCGGTTTTTTTTTGAAATTGCCCCACAGAAAGGGATGTTGCCACCAATGGCACTCCCCCTTGCGCCCGTTGATGTAATAGCGATGCCGCAGCGAATCTTTCTCTTTCAGGGCTTGTGCCATTTGTCGATCGGTTACTCATGGCGTCGTCACTGCGCTTTGGCCTGGGCTGAGCTATTAGAGCGCCTCGGTTTATCGGTTCCACGCCGGACCCGCCATGAATGGCGGGCTATATACAAATTCCAATGTACCGCGCCGGGTTTTGGGTTTGCAATGCGGTTGCGGTGATTTTTTTGAAAAAGTTGGACGCAGTTCCCTATACCCCTCCCCCGGCTTGTTGGCCAACACCCCCTAAAAGTGCGAAAAAAGGCCGAAAAAGTGCGAAAGCGCTTGGCCATTTGCTGTTGGCCAAGCGCCTGTGTTGGGCATCCCAAGGGTTCGGCTTCGCCTCACCATTGAGCTTTGAAGCTCGGATATTTCCAGGCATTCGCAGACTACCCAGTTTTTCCGCAGGTCGGCTTGTTTTCTTTTCCGAGTCTGTTTATTATTCCGCCGCTCTTTTCATGGATGAAGGCGGAGCGGTACTCATGGATCCGGAATTTGATGCGTGTGAAAAACCTGGCCGACTGGCGCATTGGCTGGCTGCCGTCGTCGCGCTCGTCAGTCGTCGGCCGTACTTGGCGTTGCTCATCACCGCCATGACCTGTGTCGCCTGCGGCTTTTACACGTGGACGAAGCTTACCTACCTTACCCATCGCAACGATCTCATCAGCAACAAAAAGGATTACCTCAAGCGCTGGCATCGCTACGTCGAGGAATTTGGCGATGACGATGACATGGTCGTCGTCGTACGCGGCGGATCGCGCGAGCAGATTCAGAACACTCTCGACGACATCGCTGCCGAGATTGAGGCGAAACCGGACCGGTTTCATCGGCTGTTTTACAAGGTCGATCTTCGGCCATTGCAGGCTCGTGCTCTGCTGTACCTGCCCACCGAGCAGATTCGCGGCATTCAGAATTATTTGCAAGGCCTGTCGCTATTGCTGGAACCGCCCGTGCTCGGCACAATCTTCGACAAGTGGGTCGGCTGGAGGAACCTGAGCCTTCAGCAACTGCTGCGCGAGAGCGAGCGCCGCCTGGCCGTGCTGGATCCCGATCGGCCGAATCCCGAAGCGGAGGGGTTCTTCAGACAATTCGACGCGATCAATCGCGGGGCGTGCGATTATCTTGCTTGCGAGCCCCGCTATCGCAACCCCTGGATCAACCCGGCGCCCCTGGCTACGGGACTGGGCGACGCGGAGGCGTTTTCCACGCCGAAATACTTCTTTACCGACGACGGCTCACTCGCCTATCTGCTCGTGAGCGCCATTCCGGAAAAAGAATCGGGGAACTTCACTGCCTCGCAGCAATGCATTGGCGAACTGCGCGAAATAATCGAACGAATGCGAACGAAGCACGCGGGGGTCGAGATCGGATTGACGGGCCTTCCGGTGCTGGAAAACGACGAGATGGTCGCCTCGCAAAACGATAGCGCTTTCGCGTCATGGCTGGCCTTGATCGGCGTGGCGTTGCTCTACCTTGTCGTCTATCGCGGTTATCGATATCCGCTGATGACGGTCGGCGCGTTGATGGTCGGCACGATCTGGGCGCTGGGATGGGTCACGCTGACGGTCGGGCATCTGAACATTCTCTCGACCGCCTTTGCTGTGATGTTGATCGGCATGGGCGACTATGGCGTGCTGTGGGTGACTCGCTTCGGGCAGGAGCGTCAAGCGGGACGCGGGATAGCCGATGCAATGCGCCAGACCGCGCTGCACGTGGGGCCGAGCATCGCGACGGCGGCGGCGGCGACGGCGCTGGCGTTCTTCGCCGCCATGCTCGCCGATCTCAAGGCCGTCTCCGAGCTCGGCTGGATCGCCGGCTGCGGCGTGCTACTGTGCGCTCTATCGTGCTTTGTCGTCACGCCGGCGCTGCTCGCGATTTTTGACTTTCGCATTCACTGTGCCGGCGATAGCGCAACACAGATTCTCTCCCTGCGCGAACATCAGGAATGCCGGCGCGAATGGCTCGGCTGGCTGATGGGCAAACCACGCTATGTCGTGATTGCATTCGCCGGCGTGACGCTGCTCTTGGCCATTAGTGCGTCGCGGATTCGCTACGACCACAATCTGCTCAACATGCAAGCGCAATCGCTCGAGTCGGTGAAGTGGGAAAAGACACTGATCGAACACACCACCGGTTCAAGCTGGTTCGCCGTCAACTGGACGACAACGCCCGAGGAGGCGCTGGCACTGAAAGCCAAGTACGAGCAACTGCCGGAGGTGAGCAAGGTGATGACGATTGCATCGCTCATTCCGCGCGATCAAGAACGTAAGATCGAGAGCCTTCGCGATATCCAGTATCGGCTGCGCAAGCTCCCGAACCGCGGCGAGACACTCGACCATGCCGCGCCCAATCTGGCCGAAATCCGCCAGACGGGCACTCGCGTGCTCAAGGCGCTCGCCAAGGCAAATCACGATCGGCCCAACGGCGTTCTGGAAAAACTCGAAAAAAGTCTGCGGCTGCTTCTCACAGCCATCGAACCCAGGCGAGTGGACGACGCCAACGCGGACGACAGCGACGAACCGACGCCGCTAGTGGACGTTCCGTCGGTCGTGTATCACCTGCGCCGCTACGAAGAATTGATGACGCGCGATCTGGCCGATGATCTGCACCGGCTGCGCGACGCATCCGTGCCGGCGCCGATTCGGATCGAGGAGTTGCCTGTCTATCTACGCGAACGCAACATCGGCAAGAATGGGAAGTGGCTCGTCCGTGTCTTCAGTAAGGAGAACTTGTGGAACTTCGAGCCGTTGGCACGATTTGTCCAGCAAGTGAGCAAGGTCGATCCGGAGACGACGGGCAAGCCGTTCACGACGCTCGAAGGATTGAAGGCGATGCAGAACGGGTTTCTCTGGGCCGGCGTCTATGCGCTGATCGCGATGGTGCTCGTGCTCTACTTCGATTTCGGCACGGTCAAGCACATGCTCGTCGCGCTGCTGCCTTTGGGCATGGGACTCGTTGCGACGCTTGGATTCATGGCGATTTTCAATGTGCCCCTGAACCCGGCTAATATGATCGCGTTACCGTTGATTCTGGGAGTCGGGGCGGATAATGGCGTGCATGTGCTGCACGACTTCCGCAGTCGAGATCGCAAACAGCGCTATCGGCTCAGCCATGCCACGGGGCAGGGCATCATGGTCGCCGCCCTGACGACGATTCTCGGGTTCGGCACGCTGATGTTCGCCCAGCATCGCGGAATGGCGTCGCTGGGTCTCTTTCTGGCCATCGGAGTCACTTGTTGCATGGTGACGGCCCTCGTGTTTCTCCCGGCACTGCTGCATGTCCTCGGCCGCCGCGACAAGTCGAAAGATGGTCCGATGACGCTGCCGATGCCTGCCGCCGAACGGCGAAGCGAAGCGGCGTAGAGTAGCCGGCGTTCACTCGCGCTCCATACGAATAGACCGAACGAGAACATGGTCGCCCGGATTCCCGACGGGAATCGGGTCGAAGCGTAGGCCGACGATCGAGCCGCGATAGGTCTTCGCTGATGCCAAATTGACTTCATAGGTGCGGAGCTTGCCATCGCCCTGAATCGGAAATCGCAGGCTGTTCGCTTCCTTGAAGTCGGGTTGATCTAGCGTCGCCCAGTAGATTTGCGCGATCTTTTCTTTCGTGTGAAATGCGGCCTCGATACGCATTTTCCCCGCCGCTTCCGCCGCGAAGAACGTCGCGGCCGAGTGCATTTGCGGATCGTCCTTGTCGAGCAGCACCTTTAATCCGTCGCGGATCGGCCAGCCGGCGTCCGATGCGTTGATGTAATGCCAGCCTTGGCGGTCCTTGTCGAAGCGATACACGGGCGGAGAAATCGGCCTTGCGTGTTTGACGACATGAGCGCGGATCTCGGCCAATTTCCCGATGATAAGAACATATTCGTATTCATGCACGATGTTGTGATCGAGGATCTCCTGCCGATGCGGCGCGATGTAGCCGGCGGCGACATCGCTCGGCCCGCCGCGGCCTGGATTGCCGGTGAATCCGCCGGTGAACTTGAATACGCCGGGATGCCAAACTCCCAGGCCCCAGTCGTCGTCGTTGACATGGGCCGCCCAGTTTTCGGTCGCGAGCCAGTGCGACCACGGACCTTTCTGATCTTTCGCAAGCACGATCTGTGAGAGCGTGTCATCCGTGAACGGCTTGTTGCCCGTGTACGTCATCAGGCGATGGTACGGCGCGTTCGTGTAGACCGCGGGCAGTTCTTGCGTGCGTGCGGCATACTGCGTGGTGTCGCCGCGCTGATTGGTGAGTCGGCATTTGACTCGTGCGGTATTGCCTTCGAGGCGAATCCACGATTCGAAGCTGCATTCCGCTGGTTCGTTGTCGAGCGGCCATTGCATCGGGATGCATTTGACGTGGATCGTCTTGCCGTCGTTGCTCGTGTCGATCACTTTTGCGCGGTTTTTGAAATCGTCGCCCGCCTGGATGGGATTCCAGCCAAGGTGCTGCCAGTGCTTTGCCGGCTCCTTTTCGCCGACGACGTAGGGCGCTGGTCCGGAGTAATACGACATCTGAATCTGTCGGCCAAAATCGAAGTTGTTGACGAGGTTCTTGTCCTGACGCGACGGCGACAGGTAGGTGATCGCGCCGCCAAGCGTGAGATTGACGCCGATCTTGATGGCGCCATTGTCGAGGTACGCCATCTTCGCGGCCTGGCCGGTCGGCTGAGAACAGTAGAAGGATGGCAGGCGAAACGCGGATACGTGATTTTCCGTATACAGATTGGGATCCCGATTCGCTTCGCCGCCCTGCTTCTTCTTTTTCTTCATTGGATTCACGTTCGGAATTTCGAATTTCTCTGGCTGCGGTTTAGCACTGCGGAGTGCCTGGGTGTCGCCAAGGTCCTTCTGCAGCGCGACGAGGCGTTCGGTCAACCGGGCGACCGTCTTGGCATGCGCGGGATCTTTGGCGAGGTCCTTCATCTCATCGGGATCGCTTTCGAGATCGAAGAGCTGTGTCTTGTTGATCTGCGGGTAGACGATGATCTTCCAGCGGTCGTCGCGCACGCTGCGCTGGAATTGGCGGTAGGCGAGAAAGATGGAGTCGCGCACCAGCTTCGCCTCGCCTTTCATGACGGGCACGAGGCTCTTGCCCTCGCTGCCTGCGGGGCCCTTGATATGAGCGAGATCGCCCAGTGTCGGGAAAATGTCGAACAAGTACGCCAGAGCATCGTTTTGCTGGCCCTTAGGGATCCCTGGGCCAGCCATGATGAGCGGCGCTCGCATCGAGTGGTCGTAGAGGTTTTGCTTGCCAAACAGCCCGTGGCTGCCGATCGCAAGACCGTGATCGCTGGCAAAGACGATGATTGTATCGTCCTCTAGACCGGCGTCGCGCAGGGCCTGCATGACGCGCCCGACCTGAGCATCCACGAACGTGATGTACGCATAGTAATCGGCCAGGTGTTGCCTGACGACGTCCCGCGTGCGCGGCCAGGGGGCGAGCTTTTCGTCGCGCACGATCATTTCGCCATTATTGAAAGGATGCACGGGCAGAAAATTCGCGGGCAGCGGCAGTTTGTTTTTATCGTATAAGTCGTGAAATTCCTTCGGCGCCACGCGCGGATCATGCGGGCCGTTCAGCGAGGCGTAGGCAACGAACGGTTGTTTCGCGCCTTTCTGTGCCTTGATGAAGTCGACCATGCTGTCGGCAAAGAGTTCGCAGGAGTGTTTGCCGCTGAGCCTTTTCTCGGTAAGCGTGCGCTTCTCGGTGATATCGGAAACGGGCAGCGCGTAGGGATCGCCCATGCCGCCGAAGAAAATGTTCTTTCCCGAGTTGAAGGCAGCCAGAACCGACGCCTGCTGGTTGTGCCATTTACCGGTGACAAAGGTGCGATAGCCGGCACGCGAAAACATTTCCGGCCAGGTGGTAATGCCTTTGAGATTGTCGTTGATGCGGAACAGGGTACGTCCGCTGAGCATCATCGAGCGCGATGGCACGCAGACGGCGCCTTGCATCGCGCCCATGCAGTATGTCCGGCGAAACGCGGTGCCACGCGCGACGAGCTTGTCGAGGTTCGGCGTCTTGATATGCTTGTTGCCGAGAGCGGCGATGGTGTCGGCCCGTTGATCGTCGGAGAAAATAAACACGACGTTGGGCCGCTTCGATTTTTCCTGGGCCGTCGCCAGCGAGGGTGCAAAAAGAAAACCTGCGAGGGGTAAGAGATACCATTGCGATTTCATGGATGAATTCCTCGGTAGATTGGATCATTTCGCGGCATGCAAGGCGACGGCGACTCGGGCGGCTTCGAGCAGCGATGATTCGTCGGCCAGGCCTTTCCCGGCAATTTCATACGCCGTGCCGTGCGCGACGCTCGTGCGAATGATCGGCAGGCCCAGCGTTACATTGACGAGCGCTCGACCCGCAAGAAGCTTGAGCGCTATGTGGCCCTGATCGTGGTAAATTGCGACGATGCCATCGAACCGACCGGCGCGTGCCTGCACGAAGATGGCGTCGCTGGCGATCGGACCGGCCACGTCGATCCCCGCTGCCCGGCCTCGGGCGACGGCTGGCGCGATCCGCGTCACTTCCTCGTCGCCAAAGATACCGCCATCGCTTGCATGCGGGTTCAGCGCACATACCCCGACACGCGGCGGTTTCGCGCAGAGCCGACTCATGACGCCGGCGATCAAGCGGATTTTTTCAAACACCGCGTCGGTCGTGACATGAGTGAACACGCCGCGCAGCGCCATGTGCAGCGTCACGTGCACGACGCCGAGCGGATTCCTCATCGGTTCCAGCGCCGGCGCGTAGAGCATCATGCCGAAATCGCGAACGCCCGTCTTCTCGGCGAGTATCTCCGTGTGGCCCGGATAATGCAGGCCGGCGGCGTGCAAACCTTCCTTGTTGAGGGGCAACGTGACGATGCCGTCGGCTTGCTTCGCCAGCGTCAGGTCAATTGCCTTGCAGAGAAAATCAAACGCCGCTCCGCCCGCCTGGGAGTCGAGCTTGCCGGGAAGGACGTGGGTGAGGTCGCGCCGCGTCGCCTGCAAGACCGGAATCGTGTTGGCGCCAGGCTTGGCGTCCGACACATTCTCGATCTGCGAAATGCGAAGATCCGCTCGGCTGAACCGCAACGCGCCTTGCATGGCGGAGACGTCCCCCACGACGATCGGTTGGCAGACCTCGCATAGGTCCGGCCAGCATTTCGCGACGATCTCAGGGCCTATTCCCGCTATATCGCCCAACGTAATCAGCATCCGCGGCAACGTAGTCATGCAGCCATTGTATTGGACCCGAAAAACGGTTGCCCTTACTTTCGACCGCCATTATTCGGATCGGAATCATCGCGCTGGCAGGATTCTGGATAAAATACAGCAGACGTTGAATCGCTCACTCCAATGGAACCACGCCATGAATCTCTTTTGCATCGCCACGGTTTCTTTTTTTCTCGTCGGGCAGCCAGGCACGGCTCCGTGGTTCATGGAACGCGCTGCCCAGGCCGAGGCGCTGGCCAAGGACGGCAACCAAAAGGAATCGCTGGCGATTGTCACCGAAATGGAACGCGCGGCCACGAATGTCGCCCCCGCGAATGCGAAGGAACTCTGGGAGGCGTTCGTCAACTGGAAAAAAGGCGTCTGCTACTTTTGGCTTGGAGACTATGACCAATCGATTGCGACCTTGAAAGGCAAGGAATCTGTCGAGGCGAATCGGCCGTTTCGCCACTATCTCTGCCGCGACCTCGCCGAGGCGTATCTCGATTCGGGGCGATCGAAAAGTGCCGAGCCTTACCTGAAACTCGCGCTGGATCTCGGAGCCGAATGGGAGAAAAAAGTCAACAAGCGGCAATTTCAGGAAGCCGAGCATCTGCGCATCCAGTTGCTTCAGGTTCGTTGCAAGGTGAATCTGGGCAACATCGACGACGCCAAGGATCGGCTCACTTCCATCGAGAAGCTCGTCTTCAAGAAAGCACCCGAAAAGAAAACGCAAGAGGAAAAGGACGCGATCGAGCACTTCGCGGAATTGCAAGCCGAATGGCAGATCCTCCGCGCTGAGACGGATTTAATTGACCGGAATGTCGTTAGCGCGCTGGGGCGGCTGGAATCGAGCCAAAGAAATCTCGAAGCGTTTCCTGAAAATCGCAAGGCCGTGTTCCTGCGCTTTCGCTGCCACCTCGGCGTGGCGCGCGACTATTGGCTATTGGCACGTTTCGACAATGCCGACGCGCATTTGAAGAGAGCCGAGAAGCTGGCAACCTCGGGCAAGCTGTACCGCTCCGCGCTTGGCCTGGCCGACATAAAAAACGCCCTCGCCGGTCTGGCGATCGAACGAGCCTATCTCGACGTGGATGGCGGCACGCCGGCGCCGCGCATCTTGCAAAGCCTGGAGATTGCCGAGAAGAATTTGACTGAAGCGCTCGGCCATTACTCCAGGGTCAATCGCGGGCAGAGCATGTTCACGGCTGCGGTCGATTTTCAGCGTGCCCAGCTTTTCGAGTTGCGCGGTCGGGCCTTGGCGGCCTCGGGGCAGAAGGCCGACATCACCCAACAGCAGTTCAAGCTCGGCAAGGAGCGCTGCGACGACGCGCTCAAGCAACTGCAATCGCAGCTGCAGCTTGCCGACGACCACGACCGCGTGCTCGAAGTACGCAATCGCAGGGCGTGGCTAAACCTTCGCCTGGGCGACGCGAAATCGGCCCGCGATGAAGCCCAGGCCGCCCTGAAGCTCTTTGAAAAAAAACATGGCGAAGAAAACATCGATCGCGGGCGCTACCTTCACGCCTTGATCGAAGCCGAGAGCAGCCTGGGCAACACGGCACAGGCCGCCGTTTACGCCAATCAACACCGCCACCTGATCGACAAGGGCCTGGGATCGCTGCTGACGGGGCTTTCCGCCTCGGAGCAGGTGCAGTTCTTCCGCCGCTGGGACATGCCAGGCTTGCACTCAAGTCTTCGGCTCGGCATTCAGCACGCCAGCAAGAAACCGGAACTGGCTGTCGCTTCGGTCGAATGGCTCATCAACGGCAAGGCGAAGCTCACCGAACTGCTTGCCGCTCAAACTCAGACCACGCGAGCGGCGGGGCAGAAGACGTTCGACGACTATCAAGCCTCCGTGACTCGGCAGGCGTTCTACCTCTACGGACGACAGAGCGGTGACGAGAAGATAGTGCAGGAGCATTTTCTCGCCGAAGAAGCACGCAAGCGTGACCTGACCGCGCTCGCCGTCAAACAGATCGGCGCCGGCCCGCGCTGGTACACCGTCGCGGAAGTGCAGCGGAATCTCCGCCCCGACGAACTCTACGTCGGAATCTACGCCGTGAGGCCGCGCGATTCCGAACCGCGTGCGTACTACGCCTGGCTGATATCCCAGGTTGGGCCGGTGCAGACCATCGAGCTTGGCGATGCACGCGGTATTGACGATCTTGCAAGAATCTTCAATCGCGAGATCGAGCGGGCGTCGTTCATCGCCCCGGCTCAGGAAAAGTATGCCGAGGAACGGCTGAAAAACAAATGCCTTGCCGAGCTTTCCCGGCGTGTCCTGCACCCCATCCAAAAAGTCGCCGGCGGCAAGAAGCGCTGGATTGTCAGCCCCGATGGTCCGTTGTGGAATATCCCCTGGGCGGCGCTGCTGCTGCCCGACGATCGTTACGCGATCGAAGAGATGACGTTTCGGTATGCCGTCTCGGGACGCGATCTCGTCAAGTCGCAGGAGGTCGTCGCCAAGGGTGAACCGCTCGTGGTGGGCGATCCCTGGTTCAATTTCCCCGATTCCGATCGCCAGCGGCTGCGCAAGCCTGGCGTCGATCCGCTTTGGCTGCCGTGGGATCGGCTCGAAAACTCGAGGCGTGAATGCGACATGGTCCTGGCGATCATGGATGAATCCAAGCTCACGCCGCACCGGATGCTGGGCATGATGCAGAAGAAGCAGCTAGCCACTCTTTCGAACGCTCCGCGCATCGTCTATCTTTCGACGCATGCGTTCGGCACGATGCCTGGCGGACTTGACATGGACGATCCGTTGCTGTCGTGCGCTTTGGCGTTTGCCGGCTGGAATTACCTGCCGAAATCCAGCGAGCCAGCTTTGCCTGGGATGATGACCGGCGCCGAGATCGTTGGCCTCAACCTGCGCGGCACGGAATTGGTCGTGCTGGCGTCTTGCTCTGGTGGGCAGGAGGATTTGTCGTTCGGACAAAGCCCCGCGAATCTACGCCATGCGTTTCACCTGGCAGGCGCTCGCGCGGTCGTGGCGGCACTCTGGGGGATCAACGATAAAGCGACACAGGATCTGATGGAGCCATTCATGGAATCGGTCTGCAAACACCAGATCGACAAGATCGACGCACTACGCGACGCCCAGCGGCAATCGATTCGTTTCCTAAAAATGTACCGCGATCATTCCCACCCTTATTACTGGGCCGGTCTCACCATGAGCGGCAACTGAGGAACGGCGAGCCAAGTCGCGTTAGCGGCAGGTTGAATTTGCAATCGTTTGTTCAACCTGCCGTTCACGCGGCTTGGTTTGCCTTCCCATTTTGCCCAGTTGGGATAATCGGTAGCCTTCAATCTGCGTATCCGAAGAATTAAATATTTCTGCATATTTGGCGGTTCCGCGTTCTTCTGAATGTCCGATAGAACTCTGCAAGAGAATCCGCAATGACTGCGGACCTCGTATTGGTGGAAAAGGAATTCCTATGAAGACCCGGTCATGGAAATATGCTGCGGTCATGGCTTTGGCGGGAATCGCGAGCCCCTGCGTCGCCCAGACGCCGCCTCTTCTGCCGACCTGGCAAGGTGGACCGATTCACCGGCCCCGGTTGCTTTTCGAGAGGCCGTCGAATTCGCCCGACTGTCCGCCACAGGCGATGCCGATGAATCCGCAGGATCCGGCGACGCCTTCCTCCTCGCCCTCCGCCGCACCGGTGGAAGACCTGCCGATGGAAGGCCGATATAAGAGCAGTTTCGGCCTGGGCACGGCCGTGTCCGCAGGCAATGGCATCGGCGCGGCCGTCGCTTCCGGACCCGCTGGATTTCCGATCCCGACGGCAAACATGAAAGTCGCCACCCTCAGTTCGACGCCGTTGATCCTGCCAGGGCTTTTCACCGCAGCTTCTGCTCAATCTGTGATACCTGTCGATCGGGTGTCGTTTGACTACGGCTACTTCGATCGTTTTGCCATAGCAAGTCCCACGGGAGTCAGGCCTGGCTTCAATCTCAATCAGTATAGCGCTACAGTCGAAAAAACATTCCTTAATGGTGTCGCCTCGGCATATATCAATGTGCCGATGCTCAGTGCCACGCAGAATGTGAGCGGACAAGATATCAACGGGGTCGGCGACATCAGTGCCGGTTTCAAGGTGGTGATCTGGAAGGATCGCGAAACCGGCAATACCTTCACCGGCGGCTTGACCGTGTCTGCCCCAACCGCCCGGCCGACGACAATCACGAACACGCTGCTCATCACCTTCACTGGCGGTCCGACTCCGCCTGGCGTGACGCCGCCAGCCGTGGGAGACGTCATCACCGTAACGTCCAAAGAAACGATCAACCCGACCTATTTGCAACCCTATATCGGCGGCCTGGTTTCTTGGGACAAACTGTACGCTCAGCAATACCTCGGCGTCGTCGTCCCGACCGATAACCGGGTTGCCACCTTCATTAACAGCAATACCGTGCTCGGGTACAACGTCTACAGCGATCCGAGCCGATTTATTCGTTCGATCACGCCGACGCTCGGCATGCAACTCCTGCTGCCCGTGAACCATATCAGCAACACGACTGGCTCATCCACGACGGCTGTTGATATCACTTGCTTGACCACGACCTATCCATCGGATCAACTGCCGACTCGACTCGGGTTCTCAGACCAGGTATTCCTCACCGTCGGCGCCCAGGTCGGTCTCGGCGAACGCTGCTTGTTCTCGGCAGGTGTTGTCACGCCCGTCGTCGGCCCGCGCGGATATGGCGTCGGCGGCATGTTCGGCCTGAGCTACTTCTATTGAGAAGATCCACCTGACGCTTCCCGATGACCACATCGAAGGCTACGAGCGACGATCGCTCGTGGCCTTTCGTCATTTTCGGCGTGATCGAGACATCTCCACATTGAATTGAATATCATGACTGTGCGCCGAATTCTCGATCTCCGAGAAAATGTCGAGACGCCACCCAATCAAGTCGGCGCCATCTTTTTTAAGTGAGCACGCCAATGAGCACCATGCGCGGACTCTGGGACGATCCTACGTTTCATGAACTCATCCAAGGTGGAACCGCGTCGGCGGCGCCGGCGAACGTATCCGCGCCGACGACGGCTGACAGCGAGGCACAGGAACGCCCCGCACCCGGCGGGCCGAGTGCCGAGAAGAAGATCAAGCTCACCTTGACCCAGGACGACCTTGCCAAAATTCCGCACCGTGAACCCGCGAAGAACGTATCACGAGCGGAAGTGCAGCAGGCCCTGAAAGCGTTCCTGGAAGATTTGGCCAAGGCTCAGAAGAACAACAGGGATCTCGACGTAAAATCGACCGACAAAGTGTGGCAGGCCGACGTCACCCTCCATGAAGGCTTGCAGGAGGCGACCGTGCCGTACACTCCAACGGGCGGCGATGGCCACCTTTACCAACCCGCCGACCTCGCGGCAAAAATCGCCGCGTGCCTGCCGGACGAAATTCCTGGCGCTAATTTCGAAAAGCTCCAAAAGATGAAGCCCAAGGAAACGGAGTTGTCCCCAGACACGATCACGGGTCAGCTTCACAAGAAGTACGCGGAGACGCGCGACGCAATCGCCTCGAAACTGCCAAAACGGATCCAGAAATACGCAAAATCCGCCATGGACATGGTGATCCAAAAAGGCGCGGCCTACGTTCTGGAGAAAGGACTGGACGAGCTCGATATCCCCTCCGACCTGAAGGACGGTGTGAAGAAAGTCGTGGAGGACTTCGTCAAAAAATCCACCGAAGGCAAAAGTGAAAGCGATGAATGACGGCAAAGCGAACAGATTCCCATTTTTTTTGCGTGATTCTTGTCCGTTTCTGCCGCGATAGGTGAATATAACGGTACGGAAAAAGGGCTACAAAACGGACTCATTCGAGGACCACACCCATGAGCATCATGCAGAGCCTTTGGTCGGATCCCACCTTTCTTGAACTCATTCAGAAGGACAGCGTGATAGGCAACGAACACGGCGACGCCAATGAACCGTCACCGCAGGAAATGGACGAGAACGAGAGCGGCACGGGCGAGGAAGTGGACGCCGCGGACGAATCCTCGGAGCCGATTCTGCCAGTCGAGGCGTTGAATGCTAGCCCTGATGACACCGCCGGCAGTCGGCCCGCGCCGCGACAGCGCTCCAGCGGGCAGGCCATGCCCGATACCAAGCTGCTGGATGAACTCGATCGGCTCGAAAAGGAACTCGCCAGGCTCCGCAAGCAATTCGCACCTGGTGGGATTTCCAAGGCCGAGCAAGCGAAACTCGACGCCCTGCAAGCCCGCATCGACGGTATTATCAAGCAGCTTTCGGCTCAGGGCGAAATCATCGGCGTTAGCGGTGCCGGGAAGCCGCCTCGGCGTCCCAGCGACGTGGACGGTGAGATTCAATACGAAGGCTTGCCTCTGGATAAGTTGGGCAACGAACAACAACGGAATGTTGCTCGCGGAAACGCAAAAAAAGTCCGCGACGGAATCAAGTCGATGGACGCCTGGGCCACGAAGCTTGATGAACGATCCCGCGAACACTACGAGAAGCAAACCCGGTACGACATGGTTATCGCGCATTCGGAAGACGTAAACGCCGCCTTCGCCAACGACCTGAAAGGCGGCGGCATCAAGAAGCTTAGCAAGGCCGTCGGTCCGCTGTTCGAGCAGAATCTGGCGAACTACGAGCAGGCCGCCGCGGATGTCTCCATCAGCCTCAGCGATCTAAAGCAGCAAGCGTATCGCATCGCCGCGGCCAAGGCGATGGTGGAGCAGGCGGAAAGTCTTCTCGAAACTTACAACCAAGAAAAAGCACGCGACGCCGAGGGCAAAAAATTAGCCGAGCTGAAGCAGAAAATGGAAGACCTCAAGAGCGGCGTGAATTTCGTCATCGACGCCGTCAAGGATCCCAAGGGCACTATCGACGATTTGAAGAAAAAGGCGGGGCTAAAGATTCGAGAGGCATTCGTGGATGAAATCGTCGATGGGCTTCTGGGCGGCGAAAAACTTAAGAGCGAGATGGCCCAGATCGAACGCCGAATCGCCGCCATCAATCAACGCCTGGAAGCATTGAAACTCACCGGCCTGAACGCCGGCGTCAACCAGGCAATGAATACCGTGAACGCCGAAATGGAAAAAACCACGCGGGCGCAAATCGCCTTGAAAAAAGCGAAGCAGGCCCAAGGCCAGGCTGTGGACATCTTGGCCACGATGGAGAGGAACAATCCCAACACGACCACGGTATTTGGCAAAATGCAGCACTACTACGCCGAGGTGCAGCAAGCCGGTAGCGAAGCGATGCAGGAAAGCAAAAAGTACGAAACCGACCTGGAAGGCGTTCAAGGCGCAATGTCTCACACCGCGGAATTGCGACAGACCGTGCAACAAGATCGTGCCGTGCTGGGCAAACTTTATCCTCTCGGATCGGCCGACCCCGACGAAATGGCGGCGAGGGACAAGATGAACGCCATCGTCGATTACACCAAACAAATGGACGATTGGTACAAGGCCAAGGGCGTCGAATCGCAAATCCAGGAGCAAAAACAACTGCAATCCGATCTCCGCGGAAACAAGCAGTTCGCCTACATCGGCAAAATGATCAACGCGGTGCAGGAGCAGGGGCTTGGCCATGTCCAGCGCGACGGTCAGATCGCGGAATAGCTAACGTGTTTGGAATGGTGGCACAGACATTTCTGTCTGTGCCTGAGTTCGCACAAACAGGAATGTCTGTGCCACCGATTTCTCAATCCATGCCGCGTAAAGTACAAATTTGAATCGGCGGCGCGGACAAAGGTCCCGCGCTGATGCTTTTTTTGGAGAGATGCCGATGAGTGCAATGGCGAACTTTTGGCCGAAGCTTCCGCCGCCCGACGCTGCGAGCGATGCCGATACCGATAGCGATACCGACGACGGTGCCGTCGCGCTCGACGCACCGGCGCCGCGTGGGAAGAAGCCGCCGCCGGAAAAGCCGAAGGCATATGTGCATATCGAAAAGGTCGGCGTCAGCGAAACCTTCGACGACAAGTACAAGGATACGCTTCCGCCGATCATGGTCGCGTCGCTTGTCGCGGCTGTCGATGGCTCGGCGAAGCTAACGACCACGGAGGCGGCGAAAGGATTTTATCTGGACGGAAACCTCGCGTTGAAGCGGACCGATATCGGCGTCAAAGCCAGTTTGACCATGCAGATGGCAACCTGGCCGGACAAGTCGATGTTCGGCTTCCCAACGGGAACGGTGAGTGTCGAAGTCAGCAATCCGAAAAGAATCGACGGCGACGTGGACGCAGCCGTGCGAGCGCTGATGGTGAAGATCCAGGCGACGATCATTCCCGAGTTTGAACGACGAGCGTAGTTGTAACATAGGCGAGCCTAGCCGCGTAAGCGGCAGGTTGAACCTACGATTGCAAATTTAACCTGCCGCTTACGCGGCTGGGCTCGCCGCGCGCGTTTTGTTCCGCTGCATCGCCTCACATTCGCACATCCGGCAGGGTCATGGTCGGGGCGCCTTCGCCGTGCAGGACTTTGTTCATGTAGGGCTGTAGACTTTCGATCATGTCTTGGTCGCCGGTCCGGGGATGTCCCGATTCGATGCGTTCCTTGGCCTTGGCGTAGGTTTCGATCGCCTCGGCCTGTTGCTCGGCGTTCCATTCTTCCCACGGAATACCATCGCGCATGGCTTTGCCAAAATCGTAGGCGCCGCCGCGATCGCCGGTTTCGATGTAGGCTTCGAGCTGAGCACCGAGTGCGTTTGGAATGTAAGCGAGGCCGCCGTGCTGGTACTGCCAAACATGGGTGAGTTCGTGCATGAGCGTGCCGACGCCATCGGCGGTGAGGTTGCCCGTGGCGGGATCGAAATACTCGTCGGCGAAACAGACGGTATTGCCGATCGTTCGCGCTGGCGCTCCTGCCGCTCCGATACCGCCGCTGACGATGACCACCTGATCGTAATCGATGGAATCCTGATAGATTCCCTGGGCACGGCTTTTTTCCGGCCCCGTCATTCCACGCGAGATACCCAGTACGGCATCGGCCACATTCGACGCTGCATCCTCGACGGCGTCCACGGCGTCCGAAGCCGTATCGTACACCGACTCGGCGGCATCTTCCACGGCGTCCACGGCGTCCGACGCGACATCGGCGGCATAATCATACGCCGATTCGGCGGCATCTTCGACAGCGTCAACGGCATCGCCTGCGGCATCGTACGCCGACTCGGCGGCGTCTTCGACGGCGTCAACAACGTCCGACGCGGTTTCGGAAACGGAATCATACGCCGATTCGGCGGCATCCTCGACGGCGTCAACCGCATCGCCTGCGGCATCATACGCCGACTCGGCAGCGTCGCCGACTGCGTCGTAAGCAGACTCGGCGGCATCCTCGACGGCGTCAACGGCGTCGCCAGCGGCGTCATACGCTGATTCGGCGGCATCTTCGACGGTGTCGGCGACCTCCGACGCAGTTTCGGACACGGATTCATACGCCGATTCGGCGGCGTCGCCAGCGGCGTCGTAGGCCGACTCGGCAGTATTTTCTACGGTGTCAGCGACTTCCGACGCGGTTTCGGATACGGAGTCATACGCCGACTCGGCGGCGTTGCCGACAGCGTCGTAGGCGGATTCCGCAGTATTCTCTACGGTGTCCGCGACTTCCGAGGCGGTTTCTTTCACCGAATCAGCCGCAGATTCCGCTGCTTCGGTGATGTTATTCCAAAAACTGCTCATGAGGCTCATGGTTTTTTTCCTTTTGGAACTTATTACTGCCGCTCGCGCTGAAATGTTGAACGGTAAGCCGCAAGCGGCAGATGCAAATTATTTTTCGCAGGTCACTTAATCGAAAAGACTGCCGACAGCTTCGACGGCGCCGCTGGCGAGATCACCGGCAGCATCAGCGACACCACCCGCGACTTCGCGAGCCGCGTCGGCGGCGCCGCCGGCGACATCGACGACGGCTTCGGCTTCAGCCGTCACGACGTCGGTCGCAGCCTCAGCCACGCCGGTGGCCACGGAACCGGCCGCTCCGACGACATCCCCGTCACGAATATCGTCGGCAGCTTCCGAGAGGCCGTCGCTGAGATCGTCCATGCCCTGAGCGACGCCATCGGTCATATGTTCGCGTGCGTCTTGAACGCCGTCGGCCACGCTCTGTACGCCGTCTGAAACGCCGTCGGCGATGTCATGGGCCGCATCGATTTCGGCCTCGCCGAAGGTCTGTGCCGCATCGATCACGCCGCCAGCGATTTCGCGAGCCGCGTCAAGTTCGCCCTGGCCGATGTCGTGTGCCGCGTCTCGGACACCGTCGGCGACGTCCTGAACGGCGTCATATTCGCCCTGAACAACGTCGCCTGCGGCATCGACAACGCCCCCGGCCACGGCCCCAGCCGCTCCCCAGAGGTCGCCGTCGCGCAATTCGTCGGCGCCTTCGGAAAGACCATCGCTGAGATCTTCCATCCCCTCGGCGATGCCTTCGCGGAAATCTTCGCGGGCGTCGTGTAGACCGTCGGCAACATCATGCACGCCATCAGTAACGCCGTCGTAAAACTCGCCGGCCGCACGACCGAATGACGTGTCCGCAGCTGCGTCGCGGATGTCGTCAATGGAGTCGCTTACGCCGTCGGCGATTTCGCGAGCGGCATCACGTTCACCCTGACCGAAGTCGTGCACCGCGTCACGAACGCCGTCGGCGACGTCCTGAACGGCGTCGTATTCGCCTTGAACAACGTCGCCCGCGGCATCGACGACCCCGTCGGCCACGGCGCCAGCGGCGCCCCAGAGGTCGCCGTCACGTAGATGCTCAGCGCCATCTGCGAGTCCGTCACCCAGATCCTCCATGCCCTCGGCGACGCCTTCACGGAAATCCTCGCGTGCGTCGTGAATGCCGTCGGCGATATCGTGTACGCCATCGGAGACGCCATCATAAAACTCGCCCGCCGCCCGGCCGATGGTAGTGTCGGCCGCGGCATCGCGGATGTCGTCAACGGTTTCACTGACGCCATGGGCGATTTCGCGGGCAGCATCGATTTCGCCGCGACCGAAGTCCACGGCCGCGTCATGCACGCCGTCGGCGACGTCGCGAATGGCGTTGAACTCTCCGTCGACCAAATCGCCCGCGGCATCGACGACGCCACCCGCGACAGCGCCGGCCGCTCCCCACAGATCGCCGTCGCGCAGTTCGTCGGCGCCTTCGGAAAGGCCATCGGCGAGGTCCTCCATACCGTCGGCGATGCCGTCCCGCAGATGCTGGCGGGCATCGTGGACACCGTCGGAGACATCATCGACGGCATTTGAAGCGCCGTCTGCGAGATCGCCAGCCGCACGGCCGACGGAAGTGTCCGCCACGTCGTCGGCGAGGTCCGAGACCGTCTGTCTTGCGCGGTTGGTGAGGTTGCTGCCGTCGTCCAGGGCTTCGGCGATCGGCGTGCCGATACCGGGTAGGAGTTGTCCCGCAGCCAGTTCGGCGGCTTTGCGGAGCGGGTCCTCGGTTTTGAGGTCAAAGGAGAAGATTTCGAAATCGCCGCCGATACCGTACTCGGGATTGCCGTCGTGGTCGGCGTCGCCGAAGTGGACGCGAACCGCAGCGCCTTCACCGGCACTGAGGCCGACGCGCACCGTTTCGTCTCGGTCGCTGTTGGCGTCTTGCGTGCCGATTGTCACGGAACCTTCGATGATGTTGGCCTGAGCGCCGACCGAGATGCCGTCGTCGGTAATTCGTCGGTCAACACTTGCCGTGCCAATAGCGATATCCGCTCTTGCGACGACGTTGTCGGGGAGCACGCCCGTTGCCCGGGTGATATCGACTTCGCGTTTCACGCCAACGACAGCGGCGTGACCATCAGCAATCTCGGCCTCGCCGACGGTGTCCGTGACGCCGTCGTGGGTCGCGCGGGCGATGACGCCATGCGCGGAGGCGCCATCGGGCCCTTCCGTAATCTCGCCGGACAAAAGCTCAGCGTGGTCGCCACCATGGGTAACGCTTAAGACGGCTCCACGATGTGTGACGCTGCCATCAGCATTAGTCTCGACCGAACCCGTCATTATCTGGAGGTCGCCTGCTGCGGGCACACCGGTGTCATCGGTGTTATCGATCGTGCCCCATGGATCCATGATGTCGTCGGAAGGATAAGCAGGTTCTTCCGGGCGATCCGGGAATTCGACCGCTCGCGGAAGATGTGGCCGTTGGAATTCCGGTTCCTCGAGAGGAATTTCGTCGTTCGGCGACATCGGCTGAACCGGCACGGGTGGGTGCGGTAGACCGGGGTGCTTCTTTTCGGCCGGAAGGTAAGGATATTCTGGCAACCGCGTCGGAAGATCCATGGCGTGCGCGTACGGATCGGCCGGCAAAATCGGTGCTTCGGGAATATTTTGCGGTTCCTCCAGCGGGAATTGCAACGGCCGCGAGTCGGGTAGCGGACCTCTTGTACCGGCCGTCTCGGCGGCGATGGCGGCAGCTCGCTCCGCATCCAGACCTTCCAGCAAATCCGCTTCTGGTGGATTCGCCGGCGGTGGTGGGGGAGGGGCGGCGGGATTTTTGATAAACCGAGCAAACGTCGGATCCGTCCACAGATTTCGCATTCGACTCATGACGGTGCTCCCGTAGGGATTGGATTGCGCCTGTCGCCTAGTATCGTCGGCCTGCCGCTACGTCTTTATTCTCGGCAGCGGAAAAACCACAGTTTCGATTGCATCCAGCCCGATTTGACAATTCGGCCAGGAACACTCTTGACGCGACTCTTATCGTTCGTCCCCGCCGCTGGTATCTATTATCTTATGCACAAGATTGCGACAAATCGGACAAAAAAGTTCGGACCACGAAAAGAAAAATCCTCTTCGCTCTTCCATTTTTCAGGACGGTAATCCATGACTCCGCGCATCGAGGACTACGCCCTGATCGGCGATTGTCAGACGGCTGCGCTCGTGTCGCGCGATGGGTCGATCGATTGGCTCTGTTTGCCGAGGTTTGACTCCGGGGCCTGTTTCGCGGCATTGCTGGGGACGCCGGATCATGGCCGCTGGCTTTTGGCGCCGGCTGGCCAGGTTGTCCAAGCTCGCCGTCAATATCGCGAGGGAACGCTCGTTCTCGAGACGGAGTACGAAACCGGGAGTGGCGCCGTTACCGTGGTCGATTGCATGCCGGTCCGCACCGGCGAGCCGGATCTCGTCCGCCAGGTCGTCGGCCGCCGGGGCACGGTGCGGATGCACACGGAGATCGTCATTCGTTTCGACTATGGTTCGATCGTTCCCTGGGTTCGCCGGGCGGACGATGGAATCATCGCGATCGCGGGGCCGGAGATCGTGCAAATTCGCGGCGATGTGCCAATGCATGGGGAGAACTTCAAGACGGTGGCCGACTTCACTATCAGCGAGGGGCAGACGGTCTCGTTCGTCTTGACCTGGCATCCATCGAACGAACCCGCGCCGCCCGAGATTAATCCCGCGAATGCAATGAAGGAGACGGGCGAGTGGTGGCGCGAGTGGTCCAGCCAGTGTACTTATCAGGGCGAATGGCGCGAGGCGGTTTTGCGCTCCCTTATCACCCTCAAGGCGTTGACCTACGCCCCGACGGGCGGCATCGTCGCGGCTGCCACGACATCGCTTCCGGAAAAAATCGGCGGCGTTCGCAACTGGGACTATCGCTTCTGCTGGGTGCGCGACGCCACCTTTACGCTTTACTCCATGCTCATCTGCGGCTACCATGACGAGGCCAAGGCGTGGCGCGAATGGCTGCTGCGCGCCGTCGCGGGGAAAGCGTCGCAGCTCAACATCATGTATGGCGTCGCTGGCGAGCGGCGTCTCACGGAGATGACGCTCGATTGGCTGCCTGGATACGAGAATTCTTCGCCAGTTCGCATTGGCAATGCCGCCCACAAGCAGTTCCAACTCGACGTATTTGGTGAAGTGATCGACGCGCTTCACCTTGCTCGCCGCGAGGGGCTGCAAACGACCACGGACGGCTGGCGCGTGGAACGCGAACTGCTGAATTTTCTGGAATCCAACTGGCAGGAGCCTGACGAAGGCATCTGGGAAATCCGCGGGCCTCGCCTGCACTTCACTCATTCAAAGCTGATGGCGTGGGTGGCATTCGACCGCGTCGTCAAAGATATCGAAAGTCTCGGGCTGGAAGGGCCTGTCGAGCGCTGGCGTGCCTTGCGTGATTCCATCCATGCCGAGGTTTGCGAGCACGGATTCAATACCAAGCTCGGCGCCTTCACGCAATCCTACGGCTCCACGGAACTCGATGCCAGTCTGCTAATGATGGCGCCCGTCGGCTTCCTACAGGCAAACGATCCTCGCGTCCGAGGCACAGTCGAGGCGATCGAGCGCGACCTTCGTGTGGACGGATTCGTGGCTCGCTACGCCACCCGATCGGGTGTCGACAATCTGCCACCCGGCGAAGGCGCGTTCCTGCCCTGCACCTTTTGGCTGGCGGATAACTACGCGCTGCAAGGCCGAATTACCGACGCTCGGCGAATCTTTGAAAGTCTGCTAAAAATTCGCAACGATGTCGGCCTGCTTGCCGAGGAATACGACCCGGTCGACCACCGGCTACTGGGCAATTTTCCGCAGGCCTTCTCGCACGTGGGACTCATCAACACCGCTCACAATCTCGCCCACCATGGGCCAGCCGAGCACCGCCAGAAGGGGTGAGGCCGAGCGATGACTTACGCCACCGCAAATGTGTATCGGCGTTCGGCGATTGCTTGCATGGCTTGCTCGACGGCGGCGATCGTTCGATCAAGCGTGGACGTGCCTGCAGTCAGACCGACGGTTGCCACCGACTCGAACCATTCCGGGTCGAGATCCTCGGGGCCTTGCACGTGGTATGCGGGCAGGCCTTGTTCCTGGCAGCGGACCACAAGCTGGCGCGTGTTGTTCGAGTTGAACCCGCCGACAACGATCATGACCTCGACCTGCTGAATGAGGCGATCCAGTGCCTTCTGGTGATCCTTCGTCGGGTGGCAGATTGTATCGAGCCAGCAGATGTCGGCCTGCGGGTTGCGTTCGCGAATGGCGGCGAGAATCGCGTCGGCATGGCGAACGGGCGTCGTCGTCTGGGCGATGACGCCGAGACGCGTTTGTGGATATGCTCTCACTTCGTCGGGCGATTGCAGCACGTCGTGGCTATCCAGATCCTGAACGATACCCTGCACTTCGACATGGCCACGCTTGCCGATGACGAGCACGTGGCGACCCTCGGATTGGAGGCGCTGTGCCGCCTGGTGCGCGCGCGTAACGAGAGGGCAGGTCGTGTCGATCAGTTTTTTGCCTGCGCTCGCCAGACGTGCTCGCTCCTTGTCGCTGATGCCGTGCGCGGTGACGAGGACGGTATCGGTCATGGGCAGGGTGATGCGGTCCTTTTCGCTCAGCATGCGAAAGCCGCGATGGTCGAGATCGTCGAGCACTTTTTCATTGTGAACAAGTTCGCCATGAATGGTGACGGCACGCGGATCGGACACGCCGTCCATAATCGCCAGGGCGTCGCGCACGCCGAAACACATGCCCAGAACGTCGGCCTTGATGATTTTCATTCGCATGCCTTCCTTCAAAAGTCCGATCCAATCACTGAACCGTAACGCCGACCATGCCACAACGATGGCTCACGAATCTTTCGCCGACCAATCAATTTGCCAGGCAAAGTGGCAGTGCGAAAAAACAGCCCGTACGAGCAGCCGACAGCTTACGCAGGCGACCAGCCGTTCGTGAGCTTGGCGATTTCCTCGGCGGATTTCTCGGCGCCCATGGCATCGGTGACGATATTTTCCAGGACCGTGACGTATTCGAGAAACCGCTTGCGGCCCAGGTCTGTGAGTCGGCAGAGTGTTTGCGGGCGGTTGTCCTTGAAGCTTTTCCAGATCTGAATGAAGCCTGCTTCGCTGAGGATTTGGAGGTGCCGGCTCAAGTTGCCATCGGTAAGCGCGCAGAGTTCCTTGAGGTCGTTGAAGACCAATCCGGCGGGATGCGTGGTCAACGAGGTGACGATGCTCAGTCGCGCTTTTTCATGAAAGACGCGATCCAGCCCTTCGTAGGCGAATCGGCCGGGCGCGTCGCCGGCTTTTTTATTGGTCGTCATCACCGTGCCGCTCCAAAGTCCAGTAGAGAATTCCGGCCGCCGCCATTTGGCCAACGCCAAACGGAAGCCCCATGGCCCAGGGTGAGAATGCATAGTCATCGCGTGCCCAGATGAGCGAGAGCACGCCAGCCAGCATGTAAAACACGCCGATGCCAAACGTCGATTTCGGCAATAGCCGATAGATCGAAAAAACGCCGAAGCCAAAGAAGATCGCCCACAAGCCGGGCAGCATCCACTGGCAGGGTTCGTCGATTTGGAAGAGAACGAACGTCACCAACCCGCCGACAACGACGCTCGGCGCGAAATTGCCGATCGCGTGCAGCGTGTTTGTACGGGTCAGGGTCGAAGTCGATTTGATGCAATGCCAGTACATCGTGATGCCGGTGAAGATCAGGCACCCGACGGCCGACCCGACCCACAACCCCAGATAGCCGGACAGATTCGCAGCAGGATCGACGAGGAACAGCGACTGAAAGACGGCGGCGGCACAGGCGACAAAACCCGAAAACGCGACCGGGGCGGCACGAAACCCGCGATAGGTCTCGGTCCGCGCGACACGCTCGCGAATCTCGGAGATCTGCGTCAGGGCTTCATGGAGATCCATCGATCCACCTCATTAACTTTACCGTGTAAAGTCTAATCTCTTTCTTCGTCGTGGTCAAGGTAGTTTCTTGAGAAAATGCGGACTGGCAGAGTGGATGCTTCGAGAAGCGCCCGCCGGGATTGACGGGCGATTTGGCGTGCGGAAGAACGGAAACTATTCGCCAACGTAAGGCATCAGGGCCATGAAGCGTGCCCGTTTGATGGCGTCCTTGACCGCGCGCTGGAAGGCGGCGCAGTTGCCCGAACGCTTTCGGCTAAACAATTTACCCTGGCTGGTGCACATCTTCTTCAAGCCGGCGACGTCCTTGTAATCGACAAACGCGGGGCGCGGGCAACCCTCTTTGGTGCAAAATCGGCAACGATTTTTTCGCCCACGGCCAAGTTTCTTGCGAACCATATCGAACAAACCTCGTGCAAAGAGCTTTGGAGACGGCGTTGGAATAAATAATCAAGATACAAAGGAACCATTCGCGCGTCAACGGTTTGCACAATTTCCGTGGCGACTCTCCGAACGATTTCGTAAATTATGGCAAATCCCAATCCCCCACCGGCACGAGAATAGCCCATGACCACCACGGAAGGAATTTTCAGCCGCGCCAACATCGCCCTGGCGCTGCTGGTGCTGATCAATCTCTTCAACTACATTGATCGCCAGGTTTTGGCGGCGGTGGAGTCGCAGATCGAAGAGACGATGTTCCCGGAAGCGGAATACCCGCGCGATCCCGAGACCAGGCAGCGCGTCGATACCAGCATCGAAGCCAAGATGGGTTCGCTCGTCATGGCGTTCATGCTCTCCTACATGCTATTTTCTCCCGTTTTCGGCCTGCTCGCAGATCGCTGGTCACGCTGGTTTCTGGTCGGCATCGGCGTGGTAGTTTGGAGTCTCGCTAGCGGTGCGTCCGGGTTTGCGAACAGTTTCACCGTCCTATTCCTCACGCGATGCCTGGTCGGCGTGGGCGAGGCAGCCTATGGCCCGGTCGCGCCGACAGTGATCTCGGACCTCTTTCCCGTTCAACGCCGCGGGCTGGTCATGGCCTTTTTCTACATGGCAATCCCCGTCGGCAGCGCGCTGGGCTACGTTCTTGGCGGGCAGGTCTCGCACTGGATGAACGACTGGCGCTGGGCGTTTTACGTCGTCGTGCCGCCCGGCTTGATCCTGGGAATCTGGTGCTTCCTTATGCGTGATCCGCCGCGAGGAGGAGCGGATCCGGGCGCCGTCATGCGTCAAGCGAAATGGGCAGACTATGTGGTCATGCTAAAAACGAGATCGTACCTCTACGTGACTCTCGGAATGACGGCAATGACGTTCGCGCTCGGCGGGATCGGCTTTTTCATGCCGCGTTTCGCCACGGCACGCATCATTGGCGCGAATGTCGTTTCGCCGGAAGAGTCGGCCAGGACGCTCGCGGAAGTCAATACGATCTTCGGCGGCATCGTCGTCGTTTCCGGCCTCGGCGCCACGATTATCGGCGGACTCGTCGGCGATATGCTCAAACCGAAAATTCCAGGCGCCTACTTTATCGTCTCGGCGATTGCGATGGCGACGGCCTTTCCGCTTCTGCTTGGCGCGATCTGGTTCCCGTTTCCGCTCGCCTGGGTCTTTGTTTTCCTGGCGTGTTTTTGTCTCTTCTTCAACACCGGACCGACCAACACGATTCTCGCCAACGTGACCCACCCGTCGATCCGCGCGAGTGCTTTCGCGCTGAACATCCTCATTATTCACGCTTTTGGCGACGCCATCTCGCCCACGATCATCGGACTGATCAACGGCTACTTCCGCGATCCGACGATGACGGCGGGCTTCTTGACCGTCTCGATCATGTGTCTTGGAGCGTCTGTATTCTGGTTCATTGGAGCAAAGCACTTGCAAAGTGATACGGAATTGGCTCCGACGCGAATGGCAGAGGAGAAAATGGAATCGACGAAGTGACAATTGAAGAAATTCCGTAGGGCCCAGCGCTCGCAATAGAACCGGAGCGCCGAGCCGCACGCGATTATTCGAATTCGTTAATCATACGCCACTTTGCTCACGGTCACGACTTTCTTCTTGCCGTCGTCCTTCACCGTGCCGGTGACGCTGCCGTTCTTGGCGGCGGCGCAGATGCCGTCGTGGTATTTCTTGTGAGCTTTTGCGTCGAAGAAGTAGACGACGTCCTTTTTCGATTTTTCGTCTTTCACGACGATGACCGTTTCGCACTTGGTCGATTGGTTCAACTCACATTTGTTGCAAGCGACCAGGCCCTTGAGCACGACTTCTTTCGCCTTCTTGTCGGTCTTCTTTTCCTGAGCGAAATTCGCCTCGGTTGTTGCAAGTAGGGCCGCAACCACCAAAGCAAAGCCGGCAAACATGAATTTCATCGAATAACTCCTATTTTGTTTGAGGAACTTGAATCCAATGAGAAATTACCCACTCGTATCGACCCAGGAAAGCACAATCCTAAATTCTGGCGTGTACTTATACGTTTCGCGGTATGGATTGGGACCTCGGTGGCACTGACATTCTTGTCTGTGCGGGAGGTAACACAGACAAGAATGTCTGTGCCACCATTCCAAAATGTCTCATTTCGGTCCGCTCGAAGTATAATCTTTGCCATCGCCTCAATTGCTTAAGGCCTACGGGTTCTGCGGCGGTGGGACCGGCGGGCGGAACTGCGTTCTGTCGTGGCGGCGGATCATCATGCCGCGGTTGTCTGGGCGCGGCGCCATCGTGTACACGCCGAATCGGCCTGTGTTGATTTCGGTAAGATACAGAGCCGTCTGTCCCGCGATCGGCGTGCCGGCCGTCATCAGAAAATGTACGTTTTGCTTGGGTGGAATCTCGAATTCTTGAACCAGATCGACCTCGGCCCAGTTGAGAACTCTGCCCAGATTGCGATCAACGATGGTGCCAAGCAATTTTCCCGCTCGGTAGTCGAGAATCCAAACGCCGTCGGCGAGTACGTTGACGTTCACCGTCACGGGGCCGGTGGTGATGATATAGTCCTCGACGCGGTCGTTGCCCGCCAAGGCGCGAGGGATCTCTTGCGTGCGAAACAACAACGCCGCGGTGATGCCGAGCATCAGCCCGACTCCCAGCCACAGCAATCGTCCCGAGTCCTTCATCACGCAACGCTCCGACGCGAGTATGCCCGCGCGGAATATAGCGTTCCGATTCACGCGACGCAATGCGGATTTACGCTTGCTTACCCCAATCTTCTCTCGCGCAAAGCTCCTCGGTTCTCCGCACGCCCGGGTCTTCGCCGCTTGCCCGGATTGCCATAACGTGGCCGCGCAACATCCGCCAATCGTCGAGCGTATCGACGTCATACCAGGGCGGCAGCAGCGCGAGCCGAGCGGAGGCGTGCGTCGCTTGCGTGATCGTTTGTTCGAGTACGCGCGACGTGCTCCACTCGATGCCCGTGAAAAGCGGAATCTCGCGCTGGTTGCAGCCGATCAGAGTGTAGCCACCGTCGAACGCCGGGCTGATGACGACGTCATGCTCGCCGAGCAGATCGAACGCGGAACGCACCAACGCGATCGGCAAGGTGGGACTGTCCGCTCCGATCGCGACGATGCGTGCATGGCCCTTCTGGCGTGCATGGGAAAAGAAATGTTGCAAGCGCTCGCCAAGATCGCCTGCGGATTGTGCGATCGTTTCGTAGCGGCCGCCACCAAGCGAGACGAAGTAATCCGACGCGGTTGGCGGTGCAAAGACCACCGTCCGGCAGACATCAAGCTGTGCGAAGCGATCCAGGGTATCCAGCAGGAACGCCTCGGCCACGGCGCAGGCCCACTCCGGCGAAGTCGCCTGGGCGAGGCGCGTCTTCACCGCGCCGACGGCCGGTTGTTTGGCGAAGATGCCGAGCATGGTCCCATTCACCGCGAAATATTGCGGTAGCTACGGTCGGTGACGTCGGCGAAGAGATCACGCCGAGATGACGATGCCTGGCGAGGCTCAGCGATCGGATTGGCTGGATTCGCCGGGCCGGGGACGGCTTCTTGCCGTGCTTGCTTGGCGATCTCGGCACGGATGTACTCGACAGCCTTGTCCAGCACGCGGTCGCGGAACTCCTTGTCGGTTTTTTTCTCGCCGTTCGGTTCCGCCTTGGCCGGCTGGTCTGGCCGTCGAATAATGTCGCGATCGCGCCGCCATTTGAAGTACTCGAGGCGTTCCTCATCGGTGAGTTTGACTTCGTATCCCTTGGTCGGTTTCACGCCCCAGTCATCGGTTTCTTTGCTGTCGGGGAAGCGATGGATGTTCCGCCCGCTGGGCCGCCAATAACTGGCGGTAGTGAGTTTCAGCGCGGTTTGGCCGTCTTCCATTTCGATCAGATTTTGCACGCTGCCTTTGCCAAAGCTGCGCTCGCCGACGATGATGGCCCGGAGGTGATCCTGCAGCGCAGCCGCGACGATTTCGCTGGCGCTGGCGCTATAGCGATTGATGAGGATCGCCATCGGATAAGAAGTTCCGGGTTTCATGTTGCTGCGAAGTTTGGAAAGAAAACTCTCGTCGATCTTATTCCCTCGCCCCTTGGTGGTGACGACGGTCTTGCCATCGGGAATGAACATCGACGAGACATCGACAGCCGCGCGGAGCAGGCCGCCGGGGTTGTTGCGAAGATCGACGACCAGACCACGCATGCCGGTTTTTTGCAGTGCGTCCACGACGCGCGTGAGTTCTTCGACGGTAGTCTCGGTGAATGCGGTGACGCGGACATAGGCGATTTTGGAACCTGGATCGACCCAGAAGTCCCATTTTTTCAGATCGACCTTATCGCGCTGATCGCCCATGACGCTTTCGATCTTGATTTCCGCGCGAGTCATTTTCAGATCGACCGGCTTCTTGGATCCTTCGTGAAGAACGGTGAGCGTGACATCCGTGCCCGGATCGCCCTGGATATGATCGACGACTTTCTTGAGGTTCCATTCGCCGATGGCGGCGCCATCGACCTTGAGAATAATGTCGCCCGCCATGACGCCTGCTTCATATGCGGGCGTGCCCGCCATCGGGCTTTCGACGAGAAACCCGCCGATGCGCGGATCGAAACCCAGGCGGATGCCGACGCCGCCGAACTTGCCCCGCGTGCTTTGGCGGAAGAGCTTGTACTCCTCGGCTCCGATGAAGGCCGAATGCGGATCGAGCTTTTCGAGTCCGCCGTTAATCATCGCTTCGACGAGTTCGCGCGACTTTTCCTGATCGAGCTCGCGGACGTAGCGTTTCTGGACCTCCTCGAGCACATCGACGACGAGCTTGAGGTTCTCGTGCTTCCCCTTCACGCTCGTCGCCCGGGACGGCGCGCTGAAGGTGATCGAAATGCCTGCGATGGCAGCGAAAGTGATGCCCAGCAACCAAGCAAGATTCCAGCGTGACATGGGTTGTCAATCCTTTGTGCTAGATATTTCGACAGGCAAAGTCGTAATGAGAAAATTATACCGCCAGGCGTCGTTTTGGTGCGATAGCAGTTTTTGCGGACCAGGCAAACTCATCGTTTCGGAAAGCGGATCTTTCCCTGCAGTTCCAAAAGGTCGAGCAGCGACTGATCCATCATTCGTTCGCCGGCGCCGATTTCGATGGGGCTGACGGTGAAATCCGCGCCGTAGCCGCCCTCGGCGACGGCCTCGATCGTCGGGAAATATTGGTGATAGTCGTTGCAGTAACCGAATACGAACAGATGCTCCAACCGCGCCCGGCGTTTCAGATGAATCGCGTGACTGGTAAATAGCTCGCCGGACACGCCGACGAAGCCGATACGCCGATCCAGGAGGGCCGTGGTGACGTGGGGCCGAACGCCGTCGCGGTATTCGCGTTCGTAGAATTCGACGAGGCGAGGGAAGAACGCCAGGGAGTAGACGCCGTAAACGAGAGGATTGGAAAGATCGATGCGCGACGTGAATTTGAAATCGCGTTCGCGCGATTTCAAATCTCTCGGCTCACTCAGAACGCACTTCAGCGTTCGGCTTTTGGCCACGACGAACTCGCCGACCGCGCCGCCGAACGCCTCGGGTGTGTATTCCGCGGGGGGATTGGGCGACAGATCACCGGCCGCCCCTTGAAGATACAGGCAGACGCCGCCGAGTTCCTTCTCGACGTGGGCGGCGAGAAAGCCCGGAAAGTCCGGCGAGAACTCGTACAGCTTTGCCGAGAGCATCGTCGGATGGGCGGCGAAGTGCACGAGATGCGCGATCGGCTTGCCCTTGGGACCATCGAACCGAGCGATCAACATCTCGCGATCGACGGGTTTGTCCGCGCGTTTCGAATGGCGATTGCGATTGAAGCCGACATCGTGCGAGACGACGCCCATCGTCGCGCGTTGCAATTTCTTGTCGGCGTCGATGACCACTCCCGCGAGTTTGCGTTCGAGTTCGCGAACGTAGGATTTTTCTTTGCTCGGCCAATCGTCTAGCTCGATCACGGGGCCATGATGGGTGTGGCTGGCGACGAGAAAGACCGTCTCGAACTTTGCCGCCTGTTTGATGAGCTTGCGAATGTTGGCCAGGCTGTCGCGTGTCGGGGCACGGCCGAGGTCAAGGCCGACAACAGCGAGTTTCTCTTTGCCGACTTCGAGCACCACGGCGCGAGCCATGAGACGATCGCGGACGCCGGTCGAGGCCTTGTCGCGGCGAGCGCCGTAGCCCCACATCGCGAAGCCGGTCGGCGGAGTGATATCGCATGCCGCGGCGCCGACACGAAGAGGTTCCGCGCGGAGTGTCGAGAGGCTGAAAAGAAGCACGCAAATGGCCAGGATTCTTCTCATGCCGAAGTAGCCTCGCGCGGCGGGAACAGGCGTGACGCCAAGCACGCCGCAGCGTACGACAGGGGCAACGGCGTACCCAGGCCGATCAGGATCACCCAGTCGGGGCTGGGAATCATCATCACCATGGCGATCGATGCTGCCAGGATGAGCACGCCGATGACCCCCGCGTGAAACGCCTTGCAACATCCCGCGATCGCTGCCGCGGCGAATCCGCCGAGGAACGCACCGCACATCCACGCAATCGGCACGGCTGCGAGGGCGCCCGTGGGAAGCGTTTTCACGATCTCCCACTTTTCTTGTCGGGATAGCTCCTCGTTCATCAATTTTTCCTGTGTGTCTTTTGGAACAGGAAACATCGAGTGCCCAGCGAATTCCAGGCTGGCGACTACGCAAAAAGCAACGGCCAGACCGACTATAACACTGACGATGCTGCGGACAATTTTCATGGACGCGATCCTTGCATGAAGAAGTTCTTCGAAATGCTACCCCAACTCCGCGATTGGCGTTCCGTCCGTGAGGATAGGTTGCGGCCTGCCAGTGTGGTCGATCCAGGCATGCCGCGGATCGATGCCCAGGTGTTGATACATCGTCGCCAGTACGTCTTTGGGCGACAGCACGCGCTGCGTCGGGTATTCGCCGCGCGAGTTCGTCGCGCCGATCACCTGGCCCATGCGATACCCGCCGCCGGAGACGAGCACGCTCATGGCGTTCGGCCAATGGTCGCGTCCGGTTCCGCTGGCGTTGTTGCTCAGGCGAGGCGTTCGCCCGAATTCACCCATTGCGACAACCATGATCTTGCGATCCAGGCCGCGCATGTAAATGTCTTCGATCAACGCGCTCAACGCTCGATCATAGTACGGCAGGCGCACGCTCATGTACGACCCGAAATGGCCGGGCCGCATCGCGTTCAGGATATGGTCGTCCCAGTTGGTGAATTCTTGGCCGACGCGCGGCGTGTTGATCATCAGCGAAATAACCGCCGTGCCCGCCTCGGCCAATCGCCGCGCGAGTAGACATCCCTGGCCCCAGATATTTCGGCCATAACGGTCGCGCAGCGTCGGGCATTCGCGCTGAATGTCGAAGGCCTCCGTGACCCGGCTGCTCGTGACCATCTGGAGCGCGATGGAGCGAAACTGATCGTTGCCCTCGAACTGCCCGTTCACGTCGAGATTTCGCCGGAGCGAATCGAAGCGATCACGCAGCGCCCGGCGATCGTCGAGGCGTTGCAGATCGACGCCGACCGGCAGATTCGCACTGCTCAGGCGATAATTCGCCTGCGAAGGATCGCCGGCATTGAGCGGGCCATTGTGCGAGCCCAGATAAGTCGGCGTGATCATGTAGAGCCGGGACGGAATCGCGACATACGGCGGCATGATGTCCGGCCCGTAGCCGCGCGCTCGGCTGGCGTGGCTGCCGACGTCGGGATGTTCGCTCGATGAGGTGCTCGTGGGATCCGGCCGCGTCGGCGTCTTGCCCGTCAACACTTCGATCCCGCCATCGGTGTGGCTCGTCATCGTATGGCAGACCGAGCGGATCAGCGTGAATTTGTCGGCGATCCGGGCGTGCATCGGCAGGTGCTCGCACACGTCCATTCCCGGCACATTGGTGCGGATCGGATCGAAGATGCTGCGATACTCGATCGGCGCGCTCGGCTTGAGGTCGTAGGTCTCAAGGTGCGATGGGCCGCCGTGCAAATAGAGCAGGATGACGGCTGTATCAGTACGCTCACGTCCGACAGTGGCGCGAGCCCTGATCACGTCCGCGAGTGACATCCCGCCCAGTGCGAACGCGCCTGCACGCAGGAACCCTCGGCGAGTAACCGGCTCGGTGCAAAACGGCGAATGGCTAGGCATGACGGCAACTCCGAATGCTTGGATGGAGGTAATGGAATCTTACCCGAAAAAGGCTCCTGCCGCCAGTAGAATCGCCTCAGCAATAGGCTGTTGTACGCGGTGGCTTACGTGGCGGATCGACCGGCGGATCAATAATCTGACAGTACCTCGATTTCGTCAATTTCTTCGATCCCACCCTGGAGTTCAGTCCATCATGCATCGGATATTCTTGCTTCTCGCGTTGAGCATGTTGTTTCATTCAAAGGCCCATGCAGGCGAACCGGTCAAGCCGATTGCCGTCGCTCCGGGTGATTGGCCGTGGTGGCGCGGGCCCAACCGCGATGGCATCGCCGATCCGAAACAGCAGCCGCCGATCAAGTGGAGCGACACGGAGAATGTGCTCTGGCAAACGCCCGTTCCCGGACGCGGGCATGGCTCGCCCATCGTTGTCGGCGATCAAATCTTTCTCGGCACCGCCAATGCCGCCAACGAGACCCAATCGGTGCTCTGTTTCGATCGCATCACGGGCAAGCAGCTTTGGGAAACTGTCGTACACAAAGGCAATTTCGTAAAAGGCGGCAATGGCAAGAGTTCGCTCGCTTCCTCGACGCTCGCCTGCGATGGCGAACGCGTCTTCGCAAACTTCCTCAACAACAAGGCGATCCATGCCACCGCACTTTCGCGCGATGGCAAAATCCTCTGGCAGACCAAGGTCACCGATTACGTGCTGCACCAGGGCTTCGCGTCCTCTCCCACGGTGTACCAGTCGCTCCTGCTCGTCGGCGCCGACAACAAGGGCAAAGGCGTCATCGCCGGCCTCGATCGCGGTACGGGCAAGATTGTCTGGCAGGTCGAAAGGCCCAAGCTGCCCAACTACGCTTCACCGATCATCCACAAGATCGATGGCCGGGACCAGCTGTTCTTTATCGGCTGCAATCTCGTCGTCAGCCTCGATCCGCTGAGCGGCAAGAAATACTGGGAAACGAAAGGTTCGACCGAGGAATGCGTCACCTCCACCGTGACCGACGGCAAGCTCATCATCACCAGCGGCGGATATCCCAAAAAACACATTGCCGCCATTCGCACCGACGGCTCGATGAAGACGGAGTGGGAGATCAAGACGCAAGTCTATGTGCCTTCCATGATCTACCAGCACGGCTACCTTTACGGAGTCAGCGACAACGGCATTGCCATGTGCTGGAAATTCGACACCGGCGCGGAAGTCTGGAAGGATCGGCTCGGCGGAGCGTTCAGCGCCTCGCCCGTGCTCGTCGGCGATCTGCTTTATGCGACGAATGAGGCTGGCAAGACGTTTATCTTCAAGGCAGATCCCAAAAAATTCGAACTCGTCGCCGAGAATCAACTCGCCAAGGAAACCCTGGCGACGCCGACAATCTGCGGCGGCCGAATCTACATCCGCGCAGCCGTGATGCGCGACGGGCAACGTCAGGAGATTCTTTATTGTCTGGGGAATGGGAAATGATGATTCAATAATGGTGAGCGCAGGGTCCGGAAAAATACTTCGCCCTCGCTCGCCGGCGGCCCGTTACGCCGCTTTCTTCCGCACGCGGGGTTGCGGCTGGCTTTTCCAGCGGCGGTGGACCCAGAAGTATTGCTCGGGGCACTGCCGAATCATCTTTTCCAGGCCAGACGTGAACCGTTGCGTGATCTCGCGAACCGGATCGCGCGACTCGCGGTAATCCTCTGGATAGATCACATCCACGCACATCATCTGAAACTTACCGTCGATGAATGGCATCCCGCCGACGAGGATCGGCACGTTGTGTTCGATCGACAGCAGCGCGACGGATTTGTGCGTAGAAGCGGGCCTACCGAAAAAATCGACGAACATACCGCGATGCCCCGCATCCTGATCCGCCAGTGACGCGAGCACTCCACTTTCGGCAAGCACGCTGTCGATGCGGTCAAAGTCGCCGCGCTTGGCGAGTAGCGATTGGCCTGTCTGCTCGCGAAAATCGCGCAGGTAAGCGTCGAGGTAGGGATTATCGAGCGGCCTGGCTATGGCGTGCACGTGAATGCCGAACATGCCCAACGCATAGCCCGCCACCTCCCAGTTGCCGAAATGCCCCGTTAAAAACAGGATCGGCCTGCCCGAAAGAAACACCTCGGCGACATCGGGCGTCAGCTGGAAATTGGTATATTGCTTGTAGTTGTGCAGGTGCATCCGCCGCCGCATCTGAGCGATGTCCACCAGCATCGTGCAAAGATTCACGTAGATATTCCAAACGATTCGATCGATCTGGGCCTCGGAATACTGATTCGGAAACGCCTTGCGAAGATTATCTTTCGCGACCTCGCGGTGCCGTTTGTCCACCCGATGCACGAGCCACGCCAGCAGACGCGCGGCTGAGCGTGCTAGCTCGTAGGACAGCGCTTGCAGAACACAGACAACGACGCGGACGAACACGTAGACGGCGTATTGCATCGGCAGCGACTTCAATCGTGCAGCCATGGCCCCTTCCCTCATTTCGCGTTCGCAAAAAGCTGACCGTCCCGCATTGCTACATTTCGTTCCTGCCGCGGTGTACGCCATTGCGTCCGCGCGACCTCGTCTTCGAGCGCGTCCATGTCGGCATCGACCATGAGGCGGACGAGATCGATGAAGCGGGTTCGCGGTTCCCACCCGAGGACGCGCCGAGCCTTGGCGGCATTGCCAACGAGCAGATCGACCTCGGTGGGCCGGTAGTAACTGGGATCGACGACGACGTGCTCGCGCCAATCGAGACCGACATGGTCGAACGCCGCCGACGCGAACTCGCGCACGCTGTGTGTTTCGCCCGTGGCGATGACGTAGTCGCCGGGAGCGTCCTGTTGGAGCATGAGCCACATCGCCTCGACATATTCGGGCGCGAAGCCCCAGTCGCGGCGGGCATCGAGGTTGCCCAGCGCGAGCGTGTCCTGCAGACCCGCCTTGATGCGTGCGACGGCCCTGGTGATTTTGCGAGTGACAAACGTCTCGCCGCGCCGCGGTGACTCGTGATTGAACAGGATGCCGTTGCTGGCGTGCAAGCCGTGGCTCTCGCGGTAGTTTACCGTCATCCAGTGCGCGAATGCCTTGGCGGCGCCGTAGGGGCTGCGCGGATAGAACGGCGTCGCCTCTGATTGCGGCGACTCGCAAGCCTTGCCGAACATCTCGCTGCTCGATGCCTGGTAATAACGCGGCCTGGTTCCGGTCTGAGCGATCGCTTCAAGCAGGCGCATCGTACCCATGCCCGTCACGTTGGCCGTGTGATCGGGGGCGTCAAAACTTCGCCCGACATGGCTTTGAGCGGCGAGGTTGTAGACTTCGTCGGGCTGGACATTGTTGATGATGCGGAAGAGACTCAACGAATCGGTCATGTCGCCGAAATGAAGCGTGAAACGAGGCCGATCGCGAAGGTGCTGGACTCGATCGGCGCTGGATGCGGATTCGGTTCGAACCAGGCCGTGAACCTCGTAGCCTTTGGCAAGCAAGAACTCGGCCAGGTAGGACCCATCCTGCCCGGTAATGCCAGTGATAAATGCACGCGGCATTGTGATCGCTCCATGATCATGGGTGTTCGCATCATGCGTGGAAATGAGAGCGTAACAAAAACGCCGAGAAAAGCCAAGCCCGGAACCCATTTTTCCGCTTGAGGCTTGGGGCTCAACAGGGCACCATGTTGAGCGCCAAGCCACAAGCGGAAAATTCAGCAATCGATCACGCAATCAGGTTGTGATTCACGACGCCGCTCACGTCGGTCAGGCGGAAATCACGGCCGGAGTAGCGGTAGGTGAGTCGCTCGTGATTGATGCCCATGAGGTGCAGCATCGTTGCGTGAAGGTCATGCACGTGCATGCGGCCATCCTGAGCGGCGAAGCCGAACTCGTCGGACGCGCCCCAGGCGTAGCCGCCTTTGACGCCGCCACCGGCGAGGAAGACGGTGAAGCCGAGATTGTTGTGATCGCGGCCCGTGGCGCCTTCCGACGTCGGCGTGCGGCCGAACTCGCCGCCCCATAGCACGAGCGTGTCTTCGAGCAGTCCGCGATTCTTGAGGTCTTTGAGCAGTGCCGCGACGGGTTGATCTACCGTGCGTGCGTTATTGCGGTGGTTAGCGATGGAGCCGTGATCGTCCCAGGGCTGGCCTGAGCCAGTATAGATTTGCACCATGCGCACGCCGCGTTCGACGAGCCGGCGAGCGACGAGGCAGGCGTCGTTGAATTGGCCGCGGCCATAGAGGTCGCGTGTCACCTGCGTTTCGCGGTTGAGGTCGAAGACCTCTTGCGCCTCGAACTGCATGCGGAAGGCCATTTCCATCGACTGGATGCGAGCTTCGAGCGGGTTATCGCTGCCGCCGCGATTTTGCAGATGCATCTGGTTCAGACGGCGCATGAGGTCCATCTGTTCGCGCTGGGCGGTTTGATTGATGTAGGTATTGGAGAGATTCTGCAGAACGCGCCGCGGATCCATGTTCGAGTTGTTGATGTGCGTGCCCTGATAGATGCCGGGCAGGAAGCTGTTCGACCACAGCGCCGGGCCGACGACGGGAAAGCCAGGGCACATCGTCACGAAGCCGGGAAGGTTCTGATTCTCCGCGCCGAGGCCGTACACGAGCCAGGAACCCATGCTGGGGCGGACTGGCTGCATGTCGCCGCACGTCATCATGAGCAGCGAAGGTTCGTGGTTCGGCACGTTGGTGTACATGGAGCGGATGACGCAGAGATCGTCGGCGCATTCGCTGATGCGGGGGAAGATTTCACTGACGGGCAGCCCGGAGTTGCCGCAACGGCTGAAGCGGAAAGGCGACATCATCAACCCGCCGGTGCGTCGTTCGGTGCCTCGGTCGGCGGCGGGCGGTCGCTGGCCGTTGTAGCGTTCGAGAGCGGGTTTCGGGTCGAACGTATCGACCTGGGACGGCCCACCGTTCATGAACAGGTGAATGATACGCTTCGCCTTGGGAGCGAAGTGCGCCGGCCGCGGCGCCAGCGGACTGCCACTCGGCGCCTGCGCGAGCAACTTCTGATCGGACATCAGCGTTGCCAGGCCGAGCATGCCAAAGCCGGTAGCGGTTTGTTGTAAGAGGTCGCGACGAGTTAGCATGGTGGTAAATTCCAATAGGGAAATTTCAAATTACAAACAATAATCAACACCAAATACTCAATATTCAAATCATTCCGTTTTGTTTAATATCGCCGATAGTATCTTTAATAGCTCCGTGGATTCTTGAATCAATCGGGCGCGACTACCCTCGAGTTCCGCCGCGCTTGTTGTCTCTACCAAACGAAGCCAGTACCGCGTTTCTTTTGCTTCCTTTCGAGCGATCTTCAGTCGCAATCGAAAGTCCTTCTTGCTCAGTTTTTCGGTTGCCTCGATTTTGATTTTATCATTGTTAGTCATTTGGATTCTTATTTATTGGCGATTTCCTCTACACCGCCGCCATTTTCTCGCGAATGCGGCGGATCGCCTTGGCGGCGATTTCCTTCACCGGCCGGCCTTCGTAATCGAAGCCGGTGTGGTTTTGGATCGCCGTCTGCAGCGCGGGAATCGCCGCCGAATCCTTGAAGCAATTTCCAAATCGCGGCTCAGAGCGGAAGGAATTGAACCTGCCCGATCCACTCCTCGATCGTACTTGCAGACCAGATCAGGATGAGACTGTCGATCACAGGTCCAATCGGTTTGGACTGCTGGACCATCAATAAACCGCTCATCACCTCGCCGCGATCAAGAATATCATACGCCGCTTTCGTCATTGTGTTAACATCATGCGAGACCACAATAAATCCATGCTGGGCAGCGTAAACGAGAACATCAGAATCCGCCTTGTGGTCCATCCCAACATCACGTGCCCGAACAAATTCAATGGCGGGCTCGGTTCGCAGAACACCCATGACAATATGTTCGTTCAGGTCATTATCGGCTAAAAATCGCAGCGTCATTTCGCGTCTGCCATTTTATGTTTCCGAAGGCGCTCCACGACGGCACTAGGCGCCGCCTCGGCTTTTGCCTGCGCCGTCGCCCAAACTTCGTTTTGCCGTAATAGATAACCGTCTACCTCAGTCGCGTTGCCAAGGTAGAACGCAATACTGCCGTATACGGTTTCAAGGTCTAGCGCGGGATATTCCTGTTGAATTGTCTCCGCGGAATGGCCTTGGCGAAATGCAGCGACCACGGAATCAAGCATCACGTGAGTTTCTCCGACGCGATAGACGCCGTTTTCATCGACACGGACATAAGATTTTTTTTTGCCCATTTCTTATCACAATCACTTTTTGCTTTTTCCACATTTGACCCATCGCCCGGACGTGGTGTGCGAGCACGAAACCTCCACCTCAATCCACATACATAAACTCATTGCTTCCGATCAATACCTGAGCCACGCGTTCCCAGCGAGACAGGCGATTATCCTTCGGCTGTTCATCTGAACCGCCAAGGAACGCGAGGAATGCTTGCGACTCGTCGCCGCTCGCCTGTCGGCCATACGCCAGCGCAAACGCGCGCTGCAACCGCTCGGCGTCCGTCGTCCCTTCTTTTTGGATACGGGCGGCAAATGCCTTCGACGTCTCGATCACGAACGGGCTATTGAGCACGAACAGTTGCTGTTGCGGGACTGTCGTTTCGCTGCGGCGTTCGCTCGTGATATTCGCGTCCGGAAAATCGAACAGGCGAAGCAGCGGATTGAGATCATGCCGGCTGATCTTTGCATAGACCGTACGGCGAACGTTATCGACGGCGGAGAGATTCGTCGTCGGGCCGCCCAGTTTCGGGTCGAGCTTGCCCGACACGGCGAGCATGCTGTCTCGCCAACTTTCGACGTCGAGTCGGCGGCGGTTCATGCGCCAGAACCAGCGGTTGTCGCCGTCCTTGCCGAAGTTCGTCGCGTCGCGCTCGGCGGAAAGTTGATAGACGGCCGAGAGCATGATCTCGCGGTGGAGTTTCTTGAAGGACCAGCCGTCGTTCATGAACTTGACCGCAAGGTAATCAAGCAATTCCGGATGCGAGGGCCGATCGCCCAACTCGCCGAAGTTGCTCGGCGTTCCAACGATCGCTCGGCCAAAGTGATACTGCCAAACCCGATTGACGATGACGCGAGCCGTCAGCGGGTTCTCTTTGCTCGCGATGGAGTTGGCCAACTCCAGTCGGCCAGAGCCTTGCGTGAATTTCGAAGGTTCGTCGCCTGCGAGGATTTTCAGGAATCGCCGCGGCGCGACTTCGCCGAGCTTGGCGGGGTTGCCTCGAAGCATCACTTTCATGTCGGTCGAACCAGTCTCCGCCAGGCCGTGCGCGATCGGCACCGGCTTGGCGTCGTCGCTCTTTTGCAGCTTGACCAGTGTGGCGGACGAATCCTCCAGCTTCTTCAATGTCGCCTCGGGCAAGAGCTTTTTCACCTGGCTGTCGCTGAGCTGGAAGACAGAATTGTCCGCGTAGAAGAGCGTGTTGAGCAGCTCCATCTTCATCTTGTCGAGCTTGCCCTTCGCGCTGATGAGCCCGCGAACTTGCTTCTGCATCGCCTCGGCTGCGGTGCGGATTTCTTTTTCCGAGGCGGTCATCTTGCGCATCATCTCGAACTGCTTGTTCTTCTCCACCAGCTTCACGCATCGGCCTAGCACGACCTGATCGACATCCTCTTGCTTCGAGAAGGCCGTCATCGATGCTTTCGGATTCATTTGCTTCAACGTCTGGAATTTCCACGATGCCACTAGGTAGCGGGCCAGCTCGGCCGATTTCGCCTCGGCACGCTGGGCCTTCTCCTTGCGCAGCGTTTCTTTGATCTCGCTATCGAGCTTTTTGATTCGCGCTTGTGTTTCTTCCATCCGCTTCGCTTTGGCGGAATCGGTCAACGGCACGTTCGTGATCTTGCAGTTCGTGAAAATACCCGCCAGCGAATAATAGTCGATCTGCGGAACCGGATCGAATTTATGGTCATGGCAGCGGGCACACGACACGGTCAGCCCGAGGAATCCGCGCGTCAGCGTATCGACGCGGTCATCCAACTCATCCGCCGCTGCCTTGGCGGCATCGGTGTTCTTGTAGTATTGTGCGCCGAGGCCGAACAGGCCGAGCGCCGGCAGGTTCTCCACGCGCGTCGGGCTATCCTTCTCGATAATGTCGGCCGCGATCTGCAAGCGCACGAACCGGTCGTACGGCATGTCATCGTTCAACGCCTTGATGACCCAGTCGCGGTAACGCCAGGCATCGGTATTCGGCTTGACGGCGAACGTATGGGCCTGGTCTTCCGCATAGCGCGCGACGTCCAGCCAATATCGGCCCCAGCGCTCGCCATAGTGCGGCGACGCCAGCAGACGATCGACGACCTTGCCGAAGGCGTTCGGCGAATCGTCGCGCAGAAACGCCTCGACGTCTTCCGGCGTCGGCGGCAGCCCGGTCAGATCGAACGTCGCCCGGCGAATCAATTCACGCTTGCCGGCGGGACGCACTGGCGTCAGCTGCTCAGCTTCCAGTTTCGCCAGGATGAACCGGTCGATCGGCGTCTTCGCCCAACCGGTATTGTTCACGTTTGGCAGCGTCGGCATCCGCGGCAGCTGGAACGACCAAAACCCGCGTGCCTTCTTCCAGTCGATGCCGTCGGCGACCGCAGGCTGTTTGCCATCGCGCGGGTCGGCGGCGCCGGTGTTGATCCATTTCTCAAAGTCGGCGATCACATTCTCCGGCAGCTTTTTCTCTTTCGAAGGCATCGCCAATTCGGGATCGGCATGACGAATCGCCTTGATGAGCAGGCTCTCCTTCGCCTTGCCGACGATTATCGCCGGCCCGCTCACGCCACCCTTGAGCACGCCTTCCTTGGTATTGAGGCGGAGCTTGCCGTTCGCCTTCGTCTCGCCATGGCATTTCAGGCAATTCTCGACCAGCACGGGCCGAATCTTCGCCTCGAAGAAAGCGTACTTGTCGGCATCGTCCGCACGGACGGCGCTCGGCAGAATCACGAGACCAAGACAAATTGCAGTGAATCGTGTTAGCATGCGAGATTTTCCAATATGGGGCGGACAAACAAACAGTCGGCGGGAGAGAATTCAGAGCTACCTCTATTTTCCACAATTTTTCCCTGCTGGCAAGCGGAAAACGCCGAAGTTCCGTCCGAGCCGAACAAATACTCATCGCGAACGAAAAACATTGAACGCAAGCCCGATCATTAATTCGGCGAAATGAGCGGAAAATAGGACACAATGACTGCTCGATCTGAATACACCAAGCTCATGTCCGGATACGACCCAACTCTCATTCTCTCGGGGGGGACCGAACGATGCGTAGACTTTTCTTTGTCTTGCCGGCAATCTCGGCGTTCATGCTCGCTGGCATCGCTGCGCAGGCTCAGAATGGCGATTCTCTGAAAGCGGCGCTGGTCTGGCTCAAGCAGGTGGACGAGAATTTCAAGAAACCGCGCCTGGCACACGTGAAGTCCGTGGAGGATCTTAAAAAGCTGACCGAGGTCCAGCTCGGCGGGCATCGCAAGTCGGACAACAAGCATGTCTTCATCAAGGCCGACGGTTTCCGCCACCTCACCGCACTGCCGGCGCTGACGAAGGCCAACCTCGTGGAAGTCGATGGCCTGACCGATGAGGCTCTCGACCACATCAGCAAGATCACCGCGTTGACTTATCTCAACCTTGGCGACGCCTGGGTCACGGATGCCGGCGTGAAAAAACTCGTCAATCTGAAGAATCTCACCCACCTCGACCTTGGCTGGACGAAGGACGTCACCGATGCGTCGCTCAAGGATGTCGCCAAGATGACGAGCCTGGAATCGCTCGGCCTGGGCGGAACCAAGATCACCGACGCCGGGCTGAAGGAACTGCAGAAGCTGCCAAAGTTGAAGGAGCTAAAGATCGGCGCCACCAAGATCGGCGATTGGGGCTTGATGGAACTCGCATCGATCAAGAGCCTGGAAACAATCCGCGCCGTCAAAAGCCAAATCACGCCCAAAGGCGCAGCCGAGTTCAAGAAGCTGCATCCAGCCTGCCAGGTGTTGCTGAAGAAGTAAGGACCGAGCGAGCGGCTCACCGGACCGTGCCAGCGCCTGACCAAACGCTCCCAGTTTGTAAATCCGGTCCTGGCTACTTCTTTTTCGCTGGTGCAGTCGGATCCTCGGTCGGGCTGCCGTGCCAGAGCGGCGCTACGTTCTGATTGTTCCACTGCTGCCAGGCTTGCGAAAGGTCGGCGACGATTTTCGGGTTCTCGGCAGCGACGTTGCGCTTTTGCCCGATGTCCTTGGCGAGGTCGTAAAGTTCCCAGCCGCTGCTCGTTTTCGTGGCGAAGTCGCGGTGATCGACGAGCGACCAGTTGCCCTTGCGCACGGCTTTTTGTGGGCCGAAGCGCCAGAATAGCGCGTCGTGTGGCGGCTCGGTTTTCTCCCCGAGCAGGTGAGGCATGAGGTTGACGCCGTCCACGTTGGCAGGCGCTTTGGCGCCGGCGAGAGCGCAGGCGGTCGGCAGGATGTCGAGAGCGATGACGGGGTGGTCGTAGGTCTTGCCCGCGGGCAGTCGGCCGGGCCAGGCGATGAGGAACGGCACGCGGATGCCGCCTTCGAGGGTTTGGCCTTTGTTGCCTCGCAGCGGGAAATTGATGCCCGCGTTGTAGGCGAGAAACGGCGCCAGGCCGGAGCCGCCGTTGTCGCTGATGAAGATGATGAGCGTGTCGCGGTCGGCGCCGGTCTGTTGGAGATGGGTCAAGAGTCGGCCGACGGCGTCATCGAGTCCGAGGAGCAGCGCCAGGTAGCCGCGGCGAGCGGGGTCCTTGACGTCAGCGGGAATGCGGTCTTTGACGCGCGGATCGATCTCGAGAGGAGTATGCACGGCGTTGCAGGCGAGGTAGAGGAACCACGGTTTTTCCTGGTGGCGTTTCATGAAGCCGATCGCCTCGTCGGTGAAGACCTCGGTCGCGAAGCCATCGGGTTGCACGATTTCGCGGCCGCGATGGATGACGTTGTGCGCCATGGCATTGCCGAACTTTGGCTTGGCGTTCTTGTGCATGGTGTAGTTATGGCCGCCGACGAGGAAGCCGAAGAAGTCGTCGAAGCCGCGCGATTGGGGGTGATGGTCCCTGCTGAAGCCGAGGTGCCATTTCCCGACGAGGCCCGTGGCATAGTCCGCGGAGCGCAGCAAGTTGGCGATGGTTCTCTGATCGAGCGGCAGGCCGAGTTTGCCTTCGAGTCCGACGTGCGGGTTGAACTCGTGGCCGAATCGGGTTTGATACCGACCCGTGAGCAGGCCGGCGCGGGAGGGACTGCAATACGGCGCCGAGACGTAGCCATTGGTGCAGCGAACGCCTGCCTTGGCGAGTTTGTCGATGTTGGGCGTGGGCACGCCTTTGCCGGCGTGAACGCCGATGTCGGCGTAGCCGAGATCGTCGGCGACGATGACGAGGATGTTGGGTTTAGTGCGTTTCCCGCGTTCGTTGGCGTGAATCGCCAGTGGTAGAACGAGAACGACGAGGATGGCGGAGAGTATTTTCATGCGATTGGTTCCCCGGGAGGACGACGACGGATTTTCTGTAGAGGATGATTCTGCGGTTGGGTGTCATAATATGTTCTGAACCTGATCGTACAACGGAAAAACGCTGCCGCGATGAATCCCGAGGCTCGCATGTCGTCACTCGCCGCCGGTTGGTTGACACTGTTGTTTGGGTTCGCCTTGTTTCTGAATGCGGCTCTTCTGACGGTGATGCAGCCGATGGTCGGCCGAACGCTGTTGCCTCAACTCGGCGGAAATGCGCTGGCGTGGAATGCGTGCCTGGTGTTCTTTCAGTCGGCCTGGCTGGTTGCGTGTGTATATGTGGTGTTGACACATCGGACGAAGTTCCTGCGTTGGCGTCCGTGGTTGCACCTGCTCATTGTCTTTTTCGCGATCCTCTTTGCATATGTCGGCTTCCTCGGCGATGCCAGGCTGAGCGATGTTGCCAGGCGGCTTAACACGCTGGATCGCTTTCCGGTGATAAGCACGTTCGCCATGCTGATTGCGACCATCAGCGTGCCGTTCATGGTGGTGGCGGCCACGGGGCCGCTGCTGGTTCGCTGGTTCGCGCATCTCGATCATCCGCGAGCAAGTGATCCGTATTTCCTTTTCGCGGCGAGTAATCTGGGCGGCTTGTCGGCTCTGGTCCTTCACCCACTCCTTATCGACCCCCACGTGCCGCTTTATGCGCAATGGTCGGCATGGCGGCTGGCGTGGATAGGCGTCGCGATCTTGCTCTTGGTCGTCGCCATCGTCTTGTGGCTGTCACCTCGAAACGTGGAAATGGAGCCAGCCGATCACACGACACCGATGATCGGCGAGCGCGGCAGCGCGACCTGGCCTCGCCAGTTGTATTGGCTAATTGCATCGGCAGTGCCCGTGGCGGTGATGATGGCCGCCAGCGATTACCTGACGCTTGATGTCGCGCCGACGCCGGTGTTATGGGCGGTGCCTTTCGCGTTGTATCTACTTGCATTCAGCCAGGCGTTTGGGAGGCTGGCGCCGTTCGAGAGCACGAATCGCGTGGTCTTTCGCACGCTGCACATCGGCCTGGCGTTGATCTGGATTGCAATCCTCGGCTTACTCTGCGTCGCGATTGTAGGCCAAAGTCCGTGGGGATCGCCGGAAATGCCGGCATTGACGACATTATGCGGCCTGGCCTTCGTCGCGGCGCTGCTGACGCCTTCCCGCTGGCTGACCGTCGTGCAACCGCTCGCTGCCGTCGCAGTCGTGTTCGTGCAGGCCAACGTCTTTCGGTTTCCTGGTCTGCGGTCGCCGAACATACTCTTCAACGTCGTCCTCTGTTACTGGACGATGCGGCTATGTCTCGACATGCTGGCGCGCGATCGGCCGGCGATCGAATCGCTGAATCGTTACTACGTCTGGATCGCTCTCGGCGGTCTGCTGGGCGGCGCGTTTCAGCTTTTCGTCGTGCCGTTTACCTTTCGCTGGGGCTACCTCGAGTTCGCGTTCTTGCTGAGCGTCGGATCAATGTTGCGCGTGCCGTGGAGGGCGAGCGGATTGTTGGATGATCTTCTTGGCAGAGTAATGGCGCCCAGACCGCAACCGGAAGCTTCGGAGGCGCCGCCCGCGAAACGCTGGATCACGCTGGCGTGCGATTTGGGTTTGCCGGTGATGGTGGCGGGCATCGCCAGCGGTCTGTTTTTCATTCGATATGCCATTCGACCCGAATCGATAGGTTTCGGCCGCGGCGCTTTGCAGCTATTCGGCGGTCTGTTGATGGATTTCCCGTTGCTGATCGCGCTACTGTTAGCTCTCGTACTCGTCGCAAGACCTCTGCGGTTTGGTTTGGCATTGGCAGGGATTGTTCTGTTTTCGTGGATCGGACGGTTCGGCAAGACGGAAGATTCGCTGGTCGCCCAGGGCCGCAATCGGTACGGATTGCACAAGGTGATCGATCGGCAGAGAACCGAAGGGGCATTGAAGTACACCGAGCGCCAACTGCAACAAGGCAGCGTGTTTCAGGGCAGCGCGATCGTCAGCCCCGCACGCCTGGAACGCTATCCGACGACCTATTACCATCGCGGCGGTCCGGCGGGGCGAATCATGCAGCGATTGCACTGGTTCACGCGGGTGAAAGCGAACATCAAGAGGAATCGCGGCGCGGAATTCTGGACGAAGGAACATCCCGACAATGCTGCCGATGATGCGCGCATGGCCGTGTCTTTGGTCGGCGCGAACGCAGCGTTCTCGGCCGGCCTGGCGTTTCCAGCAGCCGCGTTCGCAAGCGCGTGGTCCGAGCCGCCGTATGCCCTTGTTGGACTTGGGGCTGGGACATTGTTCGCCTACGCCCATCCATTTCAACACGTCGATGCGTTCGAGCTGAATCCCGCGATCATTGCCATGTCGGAAGATTCACCGCCGACGTTTCCGTTTTTTCAGAAAGCCAAAGAGCGTGGCGTCATCGCATCGATCGTGCCCGGCGATGGCCGACGTTCACTGGCGAGATCGGGCCGCGAGCGATTCTACCACGCCATCTTTGTCGATGTGTTCAATTCCGATTCCATCCCGCCCCACCTGGCAACGATGGACGCGATCGAAGATTACTTCAACAGTCTCGCGCCTGAGGGTGTCGTCTGCGTTCATGTTTCCAATAGGCACGTCGAAATCGAAAAAGTCTTTCACGAAAACGCCAAGAAACTCGGCATCGTCTTTGAATTGGTCAGGGCGATTCCGGAGAACGATGTGCAAATTCCCGGTATTTCAGCGTCGAGTTGGGTGTTGTTGACACGAAACTCCAACGTCATGAAGAAGTGGCTCGAAGCTGGCCAACTGGAACAGCTCGAATTGCCTAATCGACTCGGAGGAATTCATTCAGGCCGAGAGCACGAATGGTCCGACGAGCAATTCCGTCCGCTGGCGGTTTTGCGTCATGACGAACGGTGGGCGAACCTGATCGTAGCGATGCTGGTGTTGGTTCTCGTCTTCTCGGCCATTTTCGGATTCGCGGAACTGATTGCCGCCTTCATGGTTTCGGACAAGGGCAAGGATTCGGGCGAGCGGGGGCCGTCAGCCCCCTGATTCTGTTGAGGCTGATGTATCATGGGGCCGCAGAATCAGGGGCCTGACGACCCCCCGCTCGCCGAATTCTCGCCTCACTGCTCGTCGGTGCGGAAGCGTGTCTGGGCTTTCGCCCAGTCGCCGACGACGGCGGTGATGGCGGTGTTGTCGCGGTTGCGCCAGACTTGCATGCGGACGCGTTGACCGGGAGTCAAGCCGCTGATGAGATTGATCAGGTGGTTCTCGTTGCGGATGGGAATGTTCTCGATTTGCAAGATCACGTCGCTCGTGACGAGACCCGCGTCCGCGGCGGGAGTGCCCGGGAACACCTTTTCGACCAGTGCCCCGCGGACACGGTCGAGGCCGAGCCGCATCGCTTCGTTGGGATCGAAGACGAGGGCAAGCTGCATGCCGAGGTAGCCGCGCTGCACGGTTCCTTGTTGCAAAAGCTGATTCATGACCTTGCGAACGAGGTTGGAAGGGATACTGAATGCGACGCCGCTGTTGGAGCCGTTGTGCGATGCGATGGCGGTGTTGATGCCGATGACCTCGCCCGTCATGTCAACGAGAGGTCCGCCGCTGGAGCCTGGGTTGATGGCGGCATCGGTCTGCAAGAATTCCTTGATGCGAATCGAGTTCCCGAGCGTCACCTGCCCGCGATCGCGTGCGCTGATGATGCCTTGCGTGACCGACTGGCTAAGTCCGAACGGACTTCCGATGGCGAGAACCAGCCTGCCGACGCGGGCGTTGTCGCTGTTGCCCAGTTTAGCCGCCGGCAGGGCCTGCTGGCTGTCGATGGATAATACCGCGAGATCACTTTCCGGATCGGTATTGACGGCGAGCGGGCGGAATACGCGTCCATCCTGCAATTGCACGGTGATCTGCTCGGGCTTCGCCTGGCTGATGACATGATTGTTCGTGATGACGAAGTAGCCAGTTTTTACATCACTTCTCACGATGACGCCAGAGCCCGATTCTTCGACCGGCTTGCTTTTCGTGCCGACCAACTTGGGCGGCTTGATCGCCTCGATCGAGACCACGGTCGGCAGCACCTTCTTGGCCACGCTCTCATAACGATCGCTGAGCATCAACAACGGATCGCCAGCATTCGGGTTTTGCGGGACCACCTGGGTCTGCGCCACCACATTGGAACCGATCTGCATCGGCAGATGAGTCACGACACCGAATGAAAAAAGCAGCGCGGCGGCAACCGCGCAGGGCACGAAAATTCGCTTCATGGAATGGTCCCACTCCAATTGCACGAACACGCGACAGCCTTGTCCCTGTCGTTCGCTTGGGTTAATTGAGAATTCGCTCGGCTCCGAGAAATCTCGCCGAGGTCAGGGCCCGGCAGCGATGTCAAAGGATCGCGTCCGGCCAGTTGTCCTTGCCGATCGGATATGGGTTTTCGTCGGCACGCAATTCTACAGGGCGGACGGGTGAGGAATTGAAAAAAAATGGCGTGATTCTGAAAAATGACTCAAGTTTCGCATCCCCCAAACGCGAAAGGCTCGCCATGTTCACAGCGAGCCTATCCTTCGAGAGATAGTAGAATGCGAGCCGTTTACCCAGTCCGCCTTACTTCGCGAAATCCCACTCGAGCTTGGAGATATCGGTTTCCCGCGGCTGCCGCAAACGCGACTCGGTGTCGGACACGCGCTCCCAATCGCTATCGACGTTGTTCGAGCGCGAGCCCGAAATTTCCATCTCGCGCTTGCACTGGATGCAGGTCGTGCTGAACGGAAGCGCGTTGAGACGCGCGATCGGGATCTTTTTCTGGCAGATCTCGCACAACCCGTACACGCCGCGTTTCATTCGGCTCAGAGCGCGGTCGACTTGCATGAGTTCGTCGGATTCGATCTGCGCGACCTGAGAGGAAACCTCTTCGCCGCACGAATCGAACGCTTGATCGGCGGAATCGCCGGTTTCGCCCGTGACTCGGAGTTCGCTCATGTCACCGCCGAGTCGTTTCAATAGCTCTTCGCGCCGATCCAAAAGTGAATTTTGGAGGCGAAGCAGGGCATCATTTCTGGCCATGGCTCACCGCCTTTCATCGCTGGTTGAAGTTCCAAATCAAAACCGTACTAACGAGTGCAACAAACATGCCGGATAATCGCCTAAAATAGCACTGATTCAATTTTGTTTTGTAACTGATTCGAAAATAGTCCTTTATGTCGACGCACAATTTTCTGCATTTATTGCCACTACTACATAATAGACGACGCTTCGGGCGTTTCTGGCACTTTTTTCCGCAAAATTGAGCAGAATTTGCCGTATCTTGCCCAGATTAACCTGACATATTGGCAGGACCGTGCTCAAGAACCGTCCGCGTTGAACTTTTTTAACGCAGGCAAGCGACAAACTTGCGCGGTTTACTGGTGCGGATTCCCAATTTCTCTCGCCTAACGATTTCTTCAAATTTTAACTTTTGCCCGCCCTCAATGGCGTTGACCCGCTGCCTGCAATTCGGTACGAGATGCGGCCGGATTTGAGCGATTCGTGTGGATTCACCGAAAGTTCAACGAAGGCCGGGCACAGAAGTGGAAGCTTATGCGTGTTGATTGATTTGTTACGAATTTGGCGACTGGCGCGAGTGATTCGACTCGTCGCAGCGCTGTTTGGTTTGACGCTTTGGCTGTTTGCGTCCGACGTGCGCGCTCAACAGGCTTGGCCCGCCGATTTGCCGCGCTATGATGTTTCGATCGTGCTGGACGCGCCAAGGCGACTGGCGACGGTGAAGCAGGTCGTGCACTGGACGAATACCTCCCGAAGGCCGACGCAGGAACTCATTTTTAACGCGCATGGCCACTACAGCGTGCCCGACGCCGATGTCGGATTTCTCGCCAAGACGGCCGAGATACTTCGGCTCGCGCCGCGCGAGGCGTTGCCGCTCGACGGACCGCCGATGGAAGTGACGAGCGTGCGTCGAATCATCGACGGCAAGTCCGAGGACGCGGAATTCGCATTCGCGCCCGACAACGCGACGGCATTGCGCGTGCCGCTTGCGAAACCCGTGGTCTTTGGAGAGACGGCGACCGTCGAGCTTCAGTTCACGTTTCGGATTCCCGAGCGGAAGGGACGCTGGGGCCGATGGGAGGGCATCACGACACTTGCGCAGTGGCTGCCGGTGTTGGCGGTCTATGGACCGGACGGCTGGGAACCGACGCCATTCATCTCCTGGCATCAGCCGTTTCACAACGAGGCGGGGGTTTACCGCGCCAAGGTTCGCGTGCCATGCGATCAGGTCGTGGCGGCATCGGGCGTCGTGCATTCGGAAACCGATACGGGCGACGGCTGGAAGGAAATCGAATACGAAACGATCTGCGTGCGAGATTTTTCGCTCGCCTCGAGCGCTCGCTTTCGAGAATGGACCGACGAAATCGATGGCGTGCAGATCCGCTGCGTCGGTCTGCCGGAGCATTCGTTCCACGCCAGGAACCTCGTTGCCGCGGCGAAACAGGCGATACCGATCTACAATCAGTGGTTCGGAAAATATCCCTACTCAAAATTCACGATCACGGAATCGCATATCGGCTGGGTAGGCAACGAGTGCGGCGCGATGGTGCTCATCGACGAACGCATCTTCAACATGCCGCACATCGCCAAGGGCTATCCCGCTTACCTCTTGCAGCATGAGCTTTGCCATCAGTGGTGGTACAATGTCGTCGGCACCCATGGCTATGCCGAGACGTGGATGGACGAAGGACTCGCGACGTATTTCAGCCACCGCCTCGCCGACCGCACTCTGGGCCGAAATAACAAAATTCTCGACTACCCGATGGGGCTGCGCTGGATGCCCAACATCCACCGCGACGACCTGCGCAACTACAGCATGCTCGGCGTCTACGCGCGCGGTGAACGGCATGCCACGGTGCAGGACCTGCCGAAGTACCAGCATCTCGTCAATCTCACGGCGTCCACCTACGATCGCGGCAGCAAGGTTGTTGGCATGATCGAGGAACGTATGGGCGAAGCCGCCTTCCTCGATTTCATGCGCGGCGTGTATGCCAAATACCAGTTCCGCATTCTGCGTGTCGCTGACTTTCAGCGCGAACTGGAAGCGTTTACTGGAACCTCGTGGGACGACTTCTTCCGCCATTGGGTCTACGGTTCCGGCATGTGCGACTGGGCGATCGAGCGTGTCGAGATCAACGAGGAACGCGCGGGCGTCGTGCGTTTGCCTCGCTGGCGAGCCGCGAATTCGCCGGCGCGCGTGATCGTTTACCTGAAGCAGCAAGGCGAATTCAACGAACCGACGACGCTCGGGATTCGGCTCAAGGAAGGCACGGAGTTTCAGCTTCGCGTGCCGATCCAGCCCGATGCACCGATATTGCAGCTGGACGAACCGCGAGTGACCGTCGAATGCACCCAGGATTTTGCGGGAGGTAAAAAGAATGCTCGCGTGAAAGTGGAACTGACGCTGCCATGCGAACCATTACAGATCACGGTCGATCCCGATCGAATGCTGCTGGACACGGTTCCGACGAACAACCAGTGGCGGAGCCACATCCGCTGGCGTTTGACGCCGTTGTATACCCAGCTCGACGAACTCGACGTGACCAACGCGTTTGATCGCTGGAACGTCATCGCAGGGCCGTGGCTGTACGGCTCGTCGTATCAGGATCCGTGGTATAGCCGGGCACTCACGGGCGGCTTTCGGGTCGGGGTGTATCGCACGCAGGAAGTCATGGCTGCGGGGTATTTGGCGTATCGCTCGAACGATCGGAATATCGTAGCCGGCGCCGACGTATTTTGGGATCACGTGTTGTTTCCGAAGCTGCAATTTGGCATGACTCTGGAGCGCTCGCTGGCGACGCTGAGCAACGAAGATATTCCCGCTAGCCGCGGCGCGCTGTATGCGCGGTATGTGCTCATGTATGGCAGTTCGCTGTACATGCCGCCGTTTGAATACATCGAAGGATTCGGCGTGGCGCAGAATCGCAGCCTGCCCGATCCGATGACGAGTTCGCCCGGGGCCGATCTGTTTCACGATCGGCCGGCGCTGGGTGTGCATTATCACAAAAACCTGCTAACGCCCTACTGGGATGCCGAGGGCGGTTTCGCGACCGATGTGACGTATCAGTACGGCCTGCCGATATTCGGCAACCAGCGCACGTTCCAGATGGTGCGCGGTCAACTCTCGACCGTCAAGGGTATGCACAAGGTCAAAGATTGGCTGGGCGACGGCATCATCCAAAACTGGCTCGGTGAGACCCGCTGGGCCTATCGCATCGCCGGCGCCATCGCTCTGCCTGATGACGGGCAGTTCTTCTCGCTGGGCGGCGGCGACAATTATCGCGGCTTCTCGCTCGCCGATCGGCAGGGCAGCAGCTACTGGGTGGCGAGCGTCGAATGGCGGCTGCCCGTGATGACCAATCTCCATGCCGATTTCCTCGACCACACCGCCGGCGTGCGAAACGTATACCTCGCTCCGTTTTATGACGCAGGCAACGCTTACCTGTTTGGCAAACAACTCGGCGATACCGCGCATGCGGTCGGCGCGGGCTTGCGTGTCGACGTCGTTTGGCTCGGCTTCATCGAGCGCACCATGATCCGTTTCGACGTCGCCAAGACCGTCAACGCCAACCGTCCCGTCCAATATTGGTTCGGCATCCAGCATCCGTTCTGAGGCGTGCTCTCCAGCGGCGTTTCGGGCAATACTCCACGCGGTTCGACTTTGCACAATTTCATTGCTTAGCCGCTCGCCTTCGGCGAGCGTGGCCTCGGTGCTTAGCGGCCCGATACGCACGCAGCGTCCAAAATTCGCTTGCCAGAATCTGTTGCGCAGGTCCGCATACTCGTACCGGATGTGCATGGATTCAGCGATCTCGTTGAGGCGTCCGCGCGCAGCACGGTGTTTTGGGACAACGCCCGGGACGCCGAGGATTGGAACGATACCGTGAAAGTGTAACGATGCCGGGCATTTGAGCCGCGGAGCGGCGCTCTAAGTTGGTTCAGATCTTTCCTCCGCAAATCCTGCCCAACCTGCATAATCCGCACCAACGGAACAACCGCACCTGGAAAGCGAGAAAGTTGCGGGATTTGCTCATGAAATGATTGTCGCGTTTATGCGGATTGCCCTACCTTTAAGTATATCACGCTTTGTGTTTTCGCGATGGATCCCGCGCAAAGCAGCGGTTCAGCGGAGTTTGTCTGTTGGAGCGATTGCCCGCGTGGTTGAATCCTGGCGAAAGCCCCTTCTCGTTGCCGGCGCCGACGAGATCGACCCTGGACGCGCCGTTTGGAAGGAGATGCCTTATGGCTCTTCGCATGAGTATGCTGGCGTTTGCATTGACGGTAGTCGTTCTGGGCGGATGCCGAACGCGTTCGAATTATCAGCCCGCTCCGTGTCCGCCCGCCGTGGTGGCGACGACGCCGGTGGCCGCCCCGGCGCCGTGCCCGACGCCGATGGTCCCGCCGCCTGGCGTGATCGTTCGCCCCTAATGGTGGTTCATTCCGCTGGCGGCTGATCGCCGCGAGCGGTAGAAGATGGGAGGGACATATGTTTCGTCGCATTCGATGGTTTGCATTGTTGCTCGCGCTGGGTGCATCAGGCCAGTCGGTATCGGCCGAGGCTCTTCGCTTCCACTTTGTTCCCGTGGATGCATGCGGCACGATGACGCAGGTTCCCGTCGGACCGAACGGCGCGATGGGCGAGTTACGTCGCGGCCTGGGCGCCCGGCCGGTTGCATCGCCATACCTGGTCAGACCGAATCAGCTCGTGACGTTCCGCCATCCTTTCACGGGGCGAAATGCGACGGTGCCGATCCGTCTGCCGTACGGACCGCCGCGCATGGAACATGGCTCGGACCGGATCATCTACAACTACGGCGACTATATCGTGGAAGCACGCTTCCTTCGCAATGGCGCGATCGACATCGTCTACAACAGCGGGTTCCTACGGCCTTTGCAATTTGATTGAGAAAAGAACAAGCCCAGTGGTGAGGTACTCCGAACCCTTGGGATCATTTTCAGGATGGATCCCAGCGGTTCGGATAACCTCACCACTGGGCTTGCTCCAAATCATCGTCACTTCGCTAACAGATCGCGCAAAGCCGATTCGACATCGTTGAACGTGAACGCGAATCCGCCAGCCAAGGCCTTGCGTGGCAAGACGCGCTGCCCGTTTGTGATGATGTTGGCCGACTCGCCGAGCAAGATGCGCAGGGCAAACGCCGGCGCGGGCAAGAAACTCGGCCTGCCAAGGACTTTGCCCAGCGCGGTGCTGAAGTCGCGATTGGTGACGGGAGTTGGCGCCGTGCCGTTGAATGGGCCGGAAAGCTCGGGATGATCGATAATGTGCAGGAACAAGCGGCACAGGTCCTCGTTATGAATCCAGCTCATGTACTGCTTGCCGTTGCCGATCGGTCCGCCGACGAACATTTTAAAGGGCGGCAACATCTTGGCCAGCGCGCCACCTGCGGGATCGAGGACGACGCCGACGCGAACCGAAGCGACCCGCACGCCTGACCCGGCCGCTGCCTGGGCAGCCTTTTCCCAGTCGATGCATATCTTTGCCAGGAAGTCGCCGCCTTCGCCGGAATCTTCCGTCAGTTCTTCATCGCCATGCGGGCCGTAGAAACCAATCGCCGACGCGGTAATGAGCGTGCGCGGCTTCGGCGGTGCTTTCGCCAGGGCGGCGACGATGTTCTCCGTGCTCTTGATTCGCGTCGAATAGAGAAGGTCTTTGAACGCCTGATTCCAGCGCCGGCCGAATACGCCCTCGCCGGCGAGGTGGATGACGGCATCGCAGTCCGCAACCGCGTCCATCCACCGCCCAGGCTGTACCGGATCGCCGGCGATGATATTGACGCCCCTGTCGGCCAACCCTTTGACTGCGTCCGGTCGGCGCGTGAGCAGCGCAACCTCGTCGCCGCGTTCGCGAAGCAGGTTAACGAGGCGCGTGCCAACCAAACCTGTTCCGCCGGTGATGAAGATGCGCATAGTGCGGGTTCCGTCTGATGAGTGAAGTGCGGTAGCGTTAAGCCCGGTGGTATTCTACGACCTGAGCAGGCAGCGCGATTTACAGGCAGGCTCTTGCGTTCGGTGCCGTGGCGGGTTATAGTAAAAATCAAACCAAATCCGCAAACTTGGTTTCGAGGCAATCCTACCCCCTGCCAGAACACTTTTTCCATCAAGGAGCCGATCATGTTGTTGAATGAGCCACAGGCCTGTCCGGAATGTGTGGATGATTCCGTCGCCGAGCGTCGCGATTTTCTTCGTCTCGTGGGTGGAGGAACTGCTGCAGTGATAGCTGGCGGTGTTCTGACCCCGGCTGTGACGATCGCCAGCCAGAATCGCCCCGCACCTGCACCGGCTGCAAAACCCGCCGAAGCGCTGTGCCGCGAACTTTGGGGTACGTTGACGGCCGCCCAGCGTCAGCAATACGTGTACCCGTGGAACCATGCCAACCGCCTGCGCACCTTCAACTCCGCCATGAACGGACGCATTGCTCAAGTCTACACGCCGGCTCAGCAAGAGCTTCTGCAGCGAATCATGCGTGCCATCAGCTCAGGCGACGATGGCTACGCGAAACTCTCGCGCAACGGCGGTTGGGACACCGGCGGCGGCTTCGGCGGCTGCGGCGCGAACTTCTTCGGCGACGCCAGCACCAACCAGTGGTCGTGGGTGTTCTCCTGCCACCACCTCACCGTCCGCTGCGATGGCAACTCCGAGCCCGACTACGCCTTCGGCGGGCCGATGTATTACGGCCACAGCCCCGACGGCCACAGCGTTCGCAACGTCTTCAACTTCCAGACCCGGGCCGTGCAGAGTGTCTATGACGCCCTCAACGAACAGCAGCGCACCCGCGCCATCATGAACATGTCCGCCGGCGGTTCGAATCAGTTCCGCCGCGACGGGTTCCCTGGCATCCGCTCCGCCGACATGACGCCCGACCAGCGCCGCCTCGTGGAAAGGGTAATGCGCGAACTGCTGACGCCGTACCGGCGCGAGGACGCCGACGAAGTGATGGACATCATTCGCCGCAACGGCGGCATGGATCGTCTGCACTTCGGCTTCTACCGCGATCGCAACGCCGACGCCACGACGCGCTGGAGCTACTGGCGCATCGAAGGCCCTGGCTTCGTCTGGAACTACCGCGTTCTGCCGCACGTGCATTGCTGGGTCAATATCGCCGTCCGCGCCTAACGGCGGAATCACGCCTCAACCAAGGTCTTCCGCTTGCCGTTTTGCGTTCGCGTGTTTTTCACCGAACACGAGATCGCAAGCGGAAGGCATGTAACTGTCGTTTCCTCAGAGAAATCATCATGCGGCATCTCGGTTCTGTCACGGCATTCTTCCTCGCTGTCAGCTTGCTTCGGGCCGGTGATGCGTACGAAAAGGCCGAGTTCAAGCACGATGGCAAATCGCTTCTTTACCGCGTGCTGAAACCGGCCGCGATCGAGCCGAATAAAAAGTATCCGCTCGTGCTCTTTCTCCACGGTGCCGGCGAGCGAGGCAACAACAATAGCGCCCAACTAACGCACGGTAGTTCGCTCTTCACGAAGAACCGCGACAAGTTCGCCGCCTTCGTCATCTTTCCGCAATGCGCGAATGGTAAACGCTGGACCGAAGTCAACTGGAGCGACAAGAAGCCGCACGTCTCGCTGAAAGAGCCTAGCGAGCCAATGGGACTCACCAAACAAATGTTGGATGGGTTCATCAAGGCTAACCCGGTGGACGCCGATCGAATTTACGTCATGGGTCTGTCGATGGGCGGTTTCGGCACCTGGGACTTTGCGCAGCGGTATCCCGATTTCGTCGCTGCGGCCGTCCCGATCTGCGGCGGTGCCGATGACAGCACGGCTCCGAAAATCAAGCATGTGCCGATCTGGGCGTTTCACGGCAGTGCCGACACCGTCGTCTGGACCTCTCGAAGCCGTTCGATGGTAGACGCATTGAAGAAGGCCGGCGGTGTCGTTCGCTATACGGAGTATGAGAAGGTCGGCCATAATTCGTGGTCGCGCGCCTTCGCCGAGCCGGAACTCCTGCCGTGGCTATTTGCGCAAAAGCGTGGGAAGTAAACCTTGCTCTGGCGAGGAGGCCGGAGCCTTTACGCCAGAATCGATGGATGTGCAATTACCGTAGGCATCACGCTCCGCGTGATGCATTTCATCACTCGGACCGTGATAACAGCACCATTGACTTACTTCTTCAATCGGCGATCGAACACAAAGGCTTCCTTAGCATCCTCCGTCACCGTCACCAGCACGGGCGGCGCTGTGCCGATCATGTCGGTTTGCACGCGAAGAAGATTCGGCGCCCGCCATGCTTTGTGGACCTGCCAGACGTGGCCGTCGGCGTGCAGATAAAGCACTGGCTTGGCGAACTGCTTGCATTGCTCCGCGAACTGCTTGAAGAAACGGTCATGCGCTATTGTTGGCGTCGCCTGGCCGAGTACGACGGCGGCGCGAGCGTCTTTCCGCCATTTCGCGAGACAAGCGCCCGTCCAGTCGGCATCGTCCTGAAGGCGCTTCTTCCATTCGTTCTTGTCGTGAACACGGCCGCCGACCAGATTGATACCGATGACGATGACGCCCTTGTGCAGCCACGCAAAATTCTCCGGGCGTTTCTCCTGGCGGGCGACCTCCCATGGGGTCTTGAACTGCTTGTCGAAGTGGAGGAAGTGTTTCTTCCAAAAGCGCAATCCTTCGTCAGGCCGATCGAGATCGTTGTACTCGTTATCGCCCAGCACGACAAACGTAGGAATCGTACACTTGCGCAAGATGCCCGCGATTTTCTCGTACTGGGATTCCGGCCAGACTTTCTTCGATCCGCTCACGACATCGCCGAGATGAACGAAAAACTCGCTCCGTTTGTCGGCTCCCACCATCTCGACGTACTTTTCCAACAACGGCTCCTCGGCCGGCTTGTACGGGCCGCAACCTGTCGCCGAGAAAACGAGCGGCTGTGCGTCGATCGAATGTAGAGGCAGAAGCAACAGCGACGCGAGAACTACGAACAGAACGCGAATGGCTCGCATTGGGACTCCAGTTTTTGCCGGGTGTGAATCGACATGCGAAGCACCAACAAGGGCTCAGTGTGGGCTGATGAAAACCAAACGCAGCGTTCATCCGAAAAGTGTTGCGCATTTTCTCCCCTCTCCCACCGGGAGAGGAGTCGGGGGTGAGGGCCGCAGGTCGCATGCAATGCTGAGATTTGTCTGGCATTGCCATCGTCAAGCGGCCCTCACCCCTTCCCTCTCCCGGAGGGAGAGGGAGCACTTCGCGCAACGATTTCGTACGTCGGATACTGTCGCATCAGTGCGAATTTTCAATACTATTCATCAGCCCAGGCTCAGTGCCGGGCACCTTCGTAGGCGGCGCCGCCCCGCAGCATCCTCTGCGTGCGAGCGCGGATCTCGGCGGCAATTGGGGCGAGAGCAGGATCGGTGACCATGAGGATGCCCGCCTTCTGCCGAAGTGCCTTGACGACCCAGCGACACTCGCCGACCATTTCGTCCTGCTGGCCGCCGATGGTCGTCAGCGGATCGGTGTACTCCGATTTGATGCGTGTCTGCCAGTCGGCGCCGGTGTAGCCGACCAGACCCTTGGCGATGAACTCGCGGTTGAGCTGGGCGGCGAGAGCGGGCGGCGTCGGCGTCTCTTTCTTTGCCGCGATCCGCGCTGCCATATCCTTCAGCGTCGGATGGCTCAGGATCGCCTGCATCCGCGGTTCCACGCGCTCGTCGATTTCGCGCGCCAGGGCTTCCATGGCATCAAGCGGTTCTTTAAGCTCTGGGTGCTTGGTGCGCTCGCTTGCGATGTACTGGCGAAGTTCCTTGCCAAATTCCACATAGGCGCCTATGCGCTTGCGGATGTGCGTGACGAAATCATGAGCGTCGCCGAGGTAGCTCTCGATCTCCTTACGCTTGGCATTCTGTTCGCCACGGCCGTAAACTTCGTTAAGCAGCGAACGAACGTGGCAGGTGGCCCGGCCGACGTGTTCCTGCTTCTGCCCTTCGACATCGAGCAGGTGCTGGCATGGCCCGACGCCGAGGGTATTGCGCACGATGTCCACCGGCGTGTAGGTACGAACGGGCGTGTCGGCGAGGCGAGTGAGCGCGTAAATCAACACAGGGCCGTCGAATTTGGTCCGACGGTGCAAGAGTGGCTGGAGGTAGCCCTTGCCATCGCGGTCCGACCAGCACGGGTACGTGATTCGGCCAAGCACCGTGGTCCAGCGATTGCGTTCGGGGCCAAGCCGATCCGAGGCGATGCCGCCGGGTTTGTAGGCGTCGCGGTCGATCTCGCCGGTGGCGGTTCGGCTCGCCTGAAGGATCTTGCCGTCCTGCGCGAGCCAAGATGGTTTGATGTAGCCGTTGCCTTCCTTGTCAGGCAGGAGCATGTCCCAGCTATCGGTCAGGCCGTCGTGGCGCGTGAAATCGACGCGCCACTGAGCCGGGTAGGGCATCGTCCATTCGAGCGGGATAATCTTCTTGGCGTCGGCGGGACCGACATCGATCGAGTGCCAATTTCCGGGACCTTCGAGTACGGCGACCCAGATTTTGCTGCCTTTCTTGCCGAACTCGATTTCCGATCCGGTAATGACTCGGTCAGCGCCCTTGCCGCCGAGCGTCACGCGCACGTCCTGGTTGCGGTTCTCGAAGACGCCCATGACGATCGCGTCCTGTTTGCCCGTGAATTGCAACAGGAAATTCTCGCTGGGCAGTTCGACTTTTTCCACCGGTACCTTGCGGGCGTCAAAGAGAATGTCGTCCGCGAAAAAGTCGGGCAGCACGGCGAATCGGCTCGCGCATTCGATTCGCAGCACTTTTGCATCGGATACCGCCTGCACCTCGACGAACAACTCGCCCTTCTTCAGACGGAAACGCGCTGTCCCCGATTTCGACGCCAATTCGAGGCCGGCGGCGACTTTGCTGTTATCCGTAAGTGTGACTTTCTCGATGGCCGCGCTCGGCGTCAGCAAGAGGCGAGTGCGGAAAATCGGCCTGGCGGCCCCGAGGGAATAGACCTCGACACTGACGCCCTGCTTGCGCGCGACGGCGAGCAATCGCCCATTCGCGAGGACGGCATCGCCCTGAAAGACATGCGCCGATGCATCGCTCGCGATCGCCTGCCAGCCGACCTTCGCATCGAGCGCGTCCGGCGTGAGCGCTTCCGCGGACGCTTTACCCGTGTCCCAAACAGCGAGAGCAGCACGCGGCTGGGCGAGTGCAGGCACACCGTTTCCGGTGATGGCCAGAGCGAATAACGTACAGTTTAGAAGATTGCGTCGAAATGTATTCATGGCGGCTCCTTCGGGATAATTGTATTGCCACGTCGTCAATAAATCGTTCACGTCTTACCGAAAAAACGCCTCGCCCCATAGCTGCTCCGCCATTTCCTCATAACCCGCGGCGAGCGGATGGCTAGCGTCGGCGTATTGCTCGGTGGGTAGAGCCACCGGCACCGCGTGCGGAACGTCGTTCTCTCGCAGCCAGGCCATTATCGTCGCTTTGACCTGCCCATAGCGATCCAGGCTTGCCGGTGTCAGCATGTGCTCGTTGAACGGGCCGACGACGACGAACACGTCATTGCCACGCCGCTTCAACACCTTGACGACGCGCTGAAACGCGGACCATTGCAGCGACGTATTCAGATCGATCCAGTCGTAGTCCTGTTCCGCGACGCCGCGCTTCTGCCAGGGCCCTGAATCGTCGCGGCGTTTGTCGTCCGGCGGCGGCAGCGGCTTGAGCAGCGGCGCGACCGGGTTAGCGTAGGGGTGCTTCAGCGTCCAGCCGGGGATGTCGTTGGGGCCGTCGGTTCGGTAGTATGCTTGCTGAAGATGATTCGTCCACTGGTTGAGCTCCAGTCGGCGTTCGACCAGAACGCCGAGCCGTGGAGAGATTTCTTCCTTGTGCGCTGGTACGCTTGGCACGAACTGAGGCACGAGACGCGCGTGATTGACCTCGGCCTCCGGATGCTGCAAGTCGGCCTTTAGCGAGCTTAGCCAGAGCGGGTTGCATTGCAGCAGCACCTTCTTCCCTGTGATGCCGGTGCCATAGTGCTCGACCAATCCCTCCAGCGCGAGCGGATGGGCGCCGCTCAGCCCGATGTTGGCGAAACGGTCTCGGCCCGCACATTTGTTGAGATAGTGCGAGAGCGTCTCGTGCCGACTGACGAACTCTCCCCAAATGACCGAATCGCCCAGCACGAGCGTGTCGTGCGTCTCGGCTGCCTTCGCGGCGTAGCGATTGTAGAACCAGTAATCGTTGCTCAGTTCGCGAGGCATCCGATAGTCCGGCGGCGGCGTGAATTGCTCGAATTGCTTCCACAGCCACGGCACAACCATCGCGAAACCTACGGCGAAAGTTGCGACGCCCAGCCATTGAAGACCGCTCAAGCAGATCGCGTTGGAGAACACGATGCGCTCGTGGACTTTGGGTTCGCTCATCGTTGCCTCCCTCTTCGTTTAGTGCCCGCGTGTCGCCATGCGAACGCAAAACGAAGAAAACAATAACGCGTCAAAACTGAAAATAAATGAACTGCGCCGTGCTCGCTTGGGCAATAATCAACAGGTACACGACCATGCATACGACCAGACCCACCTTCACTGCGTTCCATTCGAGCACTTGCCGCAACGGTCCGTCGCTTGTGTATATCAACTGGTAGATCCAAACGACCAGGACCAGACCTCCCAGCATGATTGGAAACCGCGGGTCAAGCGCTCCGTCCCAGCCGGTCCAGAAGATGCGCTGGACGATCAGCGACGCATTTTCCCATCTCGGGGCGCGGAAGAAAATCCACGTGAACGTGACGAACGAAAAGACCAACAACTGCTTGACAAGCCGGGGCATCCGCTGCTTCCAGAAAAACGTCAACTCCAGGTCGCGCGTCAGACAGCGGGCCACGGCGTGCAAGGCGCCCCAGATGATGAAACCCCAATCCGCTCCGTGCCAGACGCCGGAGATCATCATGGTGACGAACATGTTGCGATAGGTTTCCCACCGCGCGCCGCGATTGCCGCCGAGCGGAAAATAGACGTAATCCTTGAACCAGGTGGAAAGGCTGATATGCCAGCGTGCCCAGAAATCGCCCAGCCCGGTCGCGGTGTACGGGTTGTTGAAGTTGAGCATCAGGCGGAAGCCCATCATCTCGGCAATGCCGCGCGCCATGTCGGTGTAGCCGGAAAAGTCAAAGTAGATCTGCCAGCCGAACGCGATCGTGGCGAGGATCAACGCCGGCGCCGGCTGCGCGCTCAGGTGAGGTACGAGGTGCTGCGAAATCGGGTCGCCGTAGACCTGATCGACGTACCGAGCGAGATAATCGGCGAGCGCCACTTTCTTGAAAAATCCGACCAGAAACAGCGACAGACCATCGGCGATCTTTTGCGTCGTGATCGTCGGCGTCGTCTGAAGTTGCGGCAGCAAATTGCCGGCACGCTCGATCGGCCCGGCGACGAGTTGCGGAAAGAACGACACAAAAGTCAGGAAGCGAATGAAACTGCGCTCGGTCTTGATCGAGCCAAAGTAGGCGTCGATTGTGTAACTCATCGACTGAAACGTGTGAAAGGAGATGCCGATCGGCAAAATCACTCTCGTGAACAGCCAATCGTCCGGAGCGCCGAAAAAACTGAGCATCCGGTTCGGATACTCGGCTGGATCGGGAAGTACATCACTGCCCAGGATTCCGTTGAGATTGGTTGTGATGAAGCCGGAGTATTTGAAATAGGCAAGGAAACCGAAGTTGCTGACGAGGCTAATGATGAGCCAGAGCTTGCGCGTACTCTGCTTGCGTTCCATAAGTTGGACCATCCAATAATCGATGGCCGACGTGCCGAAGAGCAGGAGCAGATACCAGGGATTCCACCAACCATAGAACGTGTAGGATGCGATCATGAACCAAAGGTTCATGAGTTGATTGTTCTTGCGGACCAGCAAATAGACCGGAAAAACGATCAGGCAAAAGACGAGAAAGACCCAGGTGTGAAAGAGCATGGCGGGGGTTCTTGGTTCACGTTTGGCGTTCGCGCGGCGCCGTGCGATTGCGATGCAACGTCAAACGGGGACCATCTTACGGATTCGACACGCATGTGTACGCGGTGAACAATCAATCCGCCCAGTTCTCCACCTTCAGGCCAGGCACCGACCGAAAGTCCTTGAGATTTCGCGTGACCAGCGTTGCCTGGTTGGCGAGAGCGATGCACGCGATCAGCAGGTCGTTTCGACCTATTTTCCCGAGTTTCTTGTTTTCTCGTAGGCGGTCGAATTCACGGGCCGCGGCATTGTCAAAAAGGCACTATAAGAAATGGCACCAAATCGCGCTCGGCCTCAAGAAGGCGTTTTTGAAAACGTAGCAGGTCTTCGGAGGTAGCCGCCTTCAAGATGGAAGAAAATCGGCCTTGCAATACTTCGATTCTGGTGACGATCGACGTGGCTGGGTCTTCGATGGCTGCCTCAACCCGCCGCACCACGCGGAGATGGTCGTTGAAATACAACGTCAAGGTATCCGTATCCAGAAGGATCATTGGATTTCCTCGACCAAATGCTCGCGGCGCTTTCGATAGATTTCCTTCAACTCTTCTTCGACCAAGGGATCATCCTTCCATGCGCCAGCGACCGACAGTATGGCCTCTCGGCTGCCGCGCTTCGGCGGGGTGCGCAGCCAGTCCTGGATCGCCGACTTCAGGAAGCGCCACTCGCGGCCAAACTGCCGGCCCGGCAACGCCTGGTCCGTCACGAGGCACAGCAATTCCGCTTCCGACACGCGCAGATACGCGGCGGCGTCAGACAGGTTGAATACCTCTGTCGCCGGCGCCTCGGCACGGTTGGCTTCCGGTTCGGCGACGACTTTAGGCTTGCGCGGCTTGGCACGAGTTTGTGACATCCTGCTATCCTCCGATTTCAGTCCTACTGCCAGTGTTCATTGTACCGCTATTCCGCCCCATGCCAGTCGGGCAGCTGGTTCGAGCCTTCCTTGGTCAGCACCACGTAATCCTCGGAATCGAACCGCTGCACGCAAATCTGCCAGGGACCTTCCGGCGTTGGGGCGCGGCAGAAGAGCAGCATCGTGCCGTCGGGCGAATAGCGAGCGTCGTGCTGGACGTCGGCGCCGAAGGTGAGCTGGTCCCAATCTTTGCCATCCACGCCGATCTGGTGGATATGCCCCTGCACGGATTGGCAAATGATGCGCTTGCCGTCTTTGGAGAATTGCGGCGTGCAGCAGGCCTCCTCGGTTTTTAGAGCGACGTGCTCCTTGCCCGCGCCATCCGTGCTCAAAAGGAAGATGCCGATGTTGCCAAGGTGTCGGCTGGCGACGGCGAAGCGTTTGCCGTCGGGACTGAAGGCAGGGACGCCGCAGCGTTCCCAGTTTTTGGGCGTGACGAGACGTTCCTTCTTGGCGGCGAGGTCGCGGATGAAGGTCTGGTTGTCCTGGATGAAGATGATCGATTTTCCGTCGGGAGCCCAGTTGCCCTGTGAGCCTTTTGTGACAGCTTGTGGGTTTGAGCCGTCGCGGTTCATGAGCCAGATTTCGGGGAAGCCGCCGCGGAGAGTGGTGTACAGAATCTGTTTGCCGTCGGGGGAAAAACGCGGGTCGGCATCGGGGCCTTCGCTCTTGGTGAGCTGCTTCGCGTTCTTGCCGCTGGCGTGCATGCTCCAGATTTTCATGCTGCCGGAGCGATCGCTGACGAATACGATCGTGCCCTTGAGGGAGAGGCGAGAGGTGAGGGGCGTGGGACGAGGAGACAGACCGCCGTCTTTCTTTGGGTCTCCCTTCGCTATTGGGGGAGCGATTGGTTTCTTTTCCGTTTTCGCCTCGGCCCTCGTAACTCGCCCCTCGCCTCTCGCTCGGCGGAAGCCGTAGCTGTCGGCGCCGAAGCAGGCGTCGGAATATACGGGAAATTCTTTATTGCGATAAGCGGCCCGGCATTTGTCGGGCGTGGAGTCCCATGCCCCGCCGCGCAGGACGCGCATCTTGCCGGTCGCTGGTCCGCGCGGATCGTCCTTCGGACTCTCGGAATAATAGGTCTCGTTGTACCAGTCGTTGCACCACTGCCAGACGTTGCCATGCATATCGAAAAGACCGAAGCGATTCGCCAGCTTTTGACCAACGGGATGCGTCTTCCCGAGCGAGTGCGGCTTGAGCCAGGCGTACTGCGGCAGGTCTTTCTCGGAGTCGCCGAAGCTGTATTTGCCTTTTGCGCCGGCACGGCAGGCGTACTCCCATTCGGCTTCCGTCGGCAGGCGATAGCCGTCGGCAGCGAAGTTGCACTGCCAGGTTTCAAGATCATAGCACGGCGTCAGACCATCGAGTTCCGAGCATTTGTTGCAAAAACGAACTGCATCGGTCCACTGCGTGCGTTCAACGGGGCATTTCGGATCCTTGCGTTTGGACGGATTGCTGCCCATGACCTTCGCGTACAACTCCTGTGTCACGGGATGTTTGTCGAGATAAAAAGCGCTGATGGCGACCGTGTGCGGCGTTTCATCCGTGCGGTCGGAGGTGTCGCCCATCAGAAACGAACCGGCCGGGACGAGCACCATCTCGCCGCCTGCCTTGGATTGGACCGAAGGCAACACCTGGACGTTGTCCACGGGAGGCGCGGGCGGCTGTCGGCCACAACCGGCGATCAAGAAAATCACAACCAATAAGCCGAAAGTTCTGGACATGAATCAACTCGCATGAAGAATAGCAAAAAAAATGCCGGTTCCTGGTTTGAACCTACTGCCGCGCTCCCTCGTGCCACGCTGGGCCTCGCAGAACCTCCTGCGTGCGATTGCGTAACTCGGCGGCGATCGGCGCTGTGCGCGCGTCGAGCGCCATGCGGATGCCGGCGCGTTGCCTGAGCGTTCGCGCCACCCAGCGCAACTCGCCGGATAATTCGTCCTGATTGTCGAGACTATAGCATCGTTACATGGAACTCTGGCGGCAAAATGGCGAAAAAACGTCGGGCAGAGCAACAACTCAGGAAGGCGTTCGCCTTGGGTTGTCAGCTTTGGAACCGACAGCCTCGCTGACGGCCTTTCCTCGGCAATTTGCCCGTTTTGTCATCAGGCGCCCATGTAACGTTGCTAAAGTCTCTGATTGTCGCCGACGATCCACAGCGCGTGGGTGAACGCCTTGCAGCGCTGCTCCGCGTCCGCAAGAGGCGATCGCCCTTTACTTCGAGAACTCCTGGCCCTTTTCTTCTCCAGGGCTAATCGGACGAGGCAGATTCAGCATCTGCTAGATTCTGCGATGTAGGGAGTTCACCTCGATAGGTTTGCAAAAACGCAAGGTATTCAATTCCCCAATTCAGACCAACGAGGGTTTTCCAGGTAATATCCGAGTCGATCAGATTCCCAACGGTACTTTTTGTCATAACCCGTCTAAGGTTAATCCATGAGGTAAACATCAGTCCTGCCAATAAAAGTGCTAAAAAGAAAGCCCCGGAACACCAGAGCCATCCCGGAAGAGGAGTCCCGTCCCTTGCGGCCACGTCACCTCGAAAAAAAGCCGCCACACCCAAGGCGAGCGTGCCACCCGCGATGGACGTATACACCATTGCTTGCCCGTACCAATATCCCATGAGGCGTTGCAATTCCATGACAAGCGTCGGCCGTTCAAGGTAAGCGGCCAAACGCAAAAGAAAGAACATCCAACAAGTCCAAGAAACCACGCCGGAAAGAGCGATCACCGCCAAGATGAACAACGGGCTCCCGATAAGGCATGCCATAATCAAGGCCACCGGAACCGAAAAGACACGAAGAATCAATGCAGCCAAAACAAAACCCTGGCCTGTATTGGCGGGGGGTGCGACGCAGAAACCGTAGCTTGAAATATCTATGAGCGTGTGGACGATCAAAGAAACACCGCTTCCGCCTGCTGAGATTACCGCCATGATGAAGAATACTTCGCCGATACAGAATCCCAACATTAATAGTACCAATGCCAACAGGAGAAGTGTCAGGCTCAACAGCCAGCTGGCAACGGAGTAGTAATGCAGGAGGATGCCGGTACGGATCAGGCTACAGGCAGAAACGTCCACCTCGCTCAGCGATCGCCCCGACTGCTTTTTTTTCGCTGCTTCTCCGGATTTTTTTTTTCTCTTGGGCGTTTCCTTGATTTCTTTTTCTGCCTCGAAGCTGGGTGGCGCCATTTCGTCAAAGGAAACTAGGCAGTGCGGACACGCTTTCGGCCACTCAGTCAAAGGTCCATGACAGAAGGGGCAGGTAAATGGCACATGTTCGACAGACGGAGTCGCAGACGCCGTGGATGAATAGGTAGACGACAATGGAATGGAAATTTGCTGGCCACAGGACGGACATTTGACTTCGTCGCCTTTGTATTCCTCGCCGAGCAAAACAGAAATGCCACAAGCGCATTGAACCTGTCTTTGCATTTCTTTCTCCAAAACCAAACCCGTTTTTCATTCTAACTTTTTTATTAGAATTGTTGCTCCCAAGACCCTTGGCCGAAAAAAAAAAGCCACTCCATGAGAATAAGCTACCGGAATCGCTGCCCGACCAAATTGCCAGCTGTATCACGGGTTCTCGACGCCGTTGGCCGAGAGCATTGCAGAATGTATCGACGTTCTGAGCGAGAGGATCCTAGGTTGGAGACGCACGACTGACCGCCATTGCATTAGCACCTGACGAAGTTCGCGAGCAGCGATTGGCGACGTGCCAAGGATTAATCCCGATATTCGCGTCGTCTTTGCAAGGTCCGATGTAAGTACTAGCAGAGTAACCTACAGATATCGTGCCGAATAGTACTAAATCGCTAGATGGTATTTCGTAGCCGAAGTCGCGAAATTTCAGATGGCCGCATCTCACATATTATTATGGTAAGAATTTCGCGGATTTGGCTGAAAATTGGCGACTGATCGAAGAATCGCAGTAGTAACTTGATGATCGTTCCAGAAGTCATTGTGCAGTTTTCTTAGAGTAAGTCGTCAGACTGCCGCTCTCGCAATGCCGGAGTTTGGGCGACTACGAAGCGTGCATTTCAATGTCGCGGTACGATTCACTGCCGCGCTCCCTCGTGCCACGCTGGGCCTCGCAGAACCTCCTGCGTGCGATTGCGTAACTCGGCGGCGATCGGCGCCGTGCGTGCGTCGAGCGCCATGCGAATGCCGGCACGCTGCCTTAGCGTTCGCGCCACCCAGCGCAACTCGCCGGATAATTCGTCCTGATTGTCGCCCACGATCCACAGCGCATGCGTGAACGCCTTGCAACGTTGCTCGGCGTCGGGGCCTTCGTAGTCGAGCACGTTCTTGCGGAAGTCCGCCATCAGCTTCACCACGTGTTCCGGCGTGTTGATCTTGGCGGCCCGCACGGCTACTTTCTTGTCAATCTCCTGCGTGAGACGATCCATGTCGTCGATGAAATCTGCCAACTCGGGATGGAGTTTCCGCTGCTCGGCAAGGTACTTTCGCGTCTTCTGGCCGAAGGCGATATAGTCGTTGATTCGGCCGCGAATGTGTCTCACGAAGATCAGGCCGTTGTCCAGCGTCTTGTTGATCTCATCCCGGCACTGCTTTTGCCGTTTGGCCGCGTAGATCGGATTGAGGATATCGCGTACGCCGCAGGTCGCTTCGCCCTTGTACTCTTCCTTGTGCGATTGCACGTCCAAAATGTGCTCGCACGGGCCCACGCCGAGCGTGTTGCGCATGACATCGACCACGGTAAAGGCATCGGTCGGCGTTTCGCTGACGCGATGGATCGGATAGATGAGGGCAGGGCCGACGAACTGCAGCATCTTGCTCTTGATCGGCTGCAGGTAGCCTCGCCCGGTCGTGTCGGACCAAACGGGATAAGGATAAGTACCTAGCACCGTGTTCCAGTGCTCGCGGTCGGACTGAAAGGTCGTGGTATCGCTGCCAAGCCAATTGTGGCGCGAGTAGCTGCTGTAGCCCTTGTATTGCAGGAGCATCTCCCAGCTATTGGTCAGGTCGCCCGGTCGGCTGAAATCGACGCGCCACTGGGCGGGAAAGGGCATCGTCCAGTCGAGTTTAAGGATCTTGGCGGTGTCCTCGGCTCGAAGGTCGCGCATGTGCCAAATCTGCGGCGCTTCCATCAGGGCGACCCAGATTTTCTTTTTCTCGAAGCCTATTTCCGAACCGGTTACGTGGCGCTCGCTGCCCTGACCGGACAGTGTCACCTTGACGTCCTGTTGGCGATTCTGGAAGACACACATCACCAGAGCGTTTCCCGCCGCGGTCGGCTGGAGCACGAAATTCTCGCTGGGCAGTTCGACCGTGCTCAGCGGTAGCTTGACGGCGTCGAGGGTGATATCGTCGGCGAAGAAATCGGGCAGGATGACAAATCGCCCCGGACATTCGACGCGCAGCTTACTCGCGCCTGTGCCGGGTTCGACCTGAACGGAGACGTCGCCTCGCTTGATGCGAAAACGGCCGACAACGAGTTCTCCCTTCGCGGTCTTGTATGACGCCTCGAGCGTCGCGCCGGCTTTGGCGTTCTCAGTGAGAGACACGTTCTCCAAACGATCGGCGAGTTCACCCGTCGTGGATTGCAAGCGTAGCCGAAATCGCGATGCTGCTCCGGTTGGCTTGACAGCGTAAACCTCCACAGCCGAATCTTGGCGCCGAACAACGGCAACGATTCGGCCGTTGCCAACGATGGCGTCACCCTTGAAAGCGTTGGTCTTGCCGTCGATCACCGTCCACGGCGTCTTGCCTCGAAAAGTCTCGGGCGAAAGGGCAGCGGCCGCTGACTGACGCGTGTCCCACACGGTAATCGCGGAGCGAGTTATTTCCCCGCCAGTAGCCGCGATTGGCAAGGCGGACAATAGAAGACACGACAGGATCGGGGACCGAATCATCGACTGACTCCCGGCAATAGGTTTGACGCAAAATGCAAGCGGAACCGGCCAGACGCTGGCATTATACCCGCCGCGCGTCGGCGAGCAATCTTTTCGCATGGAAGGAAGCATGCCAAGGCTAAAGCGCGTCACCGAAACTGTGCGGTTTCAGTTAGAGTGCGTCGAATTCGCACATCCTGCCGACGGGGAAGCATCGAAATCGCTCGTTTTTTTCGGCATCACGTTTGCACGATTATGAATCAGCTACCTCTCCCGCTCGTCTTCCTTGAAAGGAGACTGTCATGATCCGCTCGATTCTCGTGCCTTTGGATGGCTCAACTTTTGGTGAACACGCCCTCCCGCTGGCGATGAGCATGGCGCGGCGAATGAACGCGTCGCTCAATTTGATACACGTCCACTCGTTGCTTGACGCTTCCTATGCCGAGCTTCAGGTTTTTGACACGTCGCTCGACGAGGAGCTGCGCTCCAAGGAGCGTGCTTACCTTCAGTCGGTGCAAAAGCGCGTGCAGGATCGCCTTTCCGTGCCTGTGACGATCCGCAATGTGGATGGCGATGTCGCCACCGTGATTCGCGAGCAAGCCGAGAGCCTGCAGGCGAAATGGGTGGTGATGACGACCCACGCCAAGGGGCCATTCGGGCGATTTTGGCTGGGCAGCACGACGGATGAACTCGTTCGCAGCTTGGCGATCCCGCTCATTCTCGTGCACCCGAATGAAACGCCGCCGGATCTCTTGAGCGATCCCACGATCAAGCATCTTCTGATTCCGCTCGATGGCACGCCACTCGCGGAGCAGATACTCGAACCCGCGCTGACGTTTGGCGCTGCGATGGCGGCGGACTACACGCTCATGCGTGTCATCACGCCGGTCTATCCGGTGACCCTGCCCGCCGAGCCCGCAATTTTCGGCGGCGTGGCGACCGATATCATGGACCGCGTCGAGAAGCTTCACCTGGAACTCAAGAAAGAAGCGACGGAATACCTGGAACGTGTCGCGGAGCGATTCCGCAAGGACGGCTTCAAGATTCAGACGCAGGTCGTCATCGAAGATCAACCGGGCGTCGCAATTCTGGAAAGCGCAAAACCGCCGGTGGACCTGATCGCAATTGAAACCCATGGGCGCGGCGGTCTCTCGCGGTTACTCATCGGCAGCGTCGCCGACAAGGTGATCCGCGGATCCCGGCTGCCGATCCTGGTGCATAAACCGACGACGTGATGCGCTTTCACGAACGGGGAGCGTTAATGTTCCTCGATGCGCACGTCGCAGCGTGTTGCCGTTCCGGGGCCGAGATTGTGCACGCCGACGCGATACATGCCGGTCACGGGGATGACAAACTCCACCCGGCAATTGCGGTCCTGGTTCGGCAGGCGAACGTCCACCCAGCGCGGGTTCGGCTCGTTGCCCTGATAGATAAGAAGATCGACATCGGTGTCGGGCCGTTGCGTTTGGTTTCGAGACGTGATAATTAGGCGCGTGCCTTGTTTGAAGTGGAACTGCCGCGGATTGGCGATGCGTTTTTCGGGGATGTTAAACTCGGAGAAGGTGTGAACGCGTTTTCCGGGCGGACCTCCGCCGCCGCCACCCCCGACGCCCAAGGAGAACACGACAATAGCGCCGCCCGCGCACATGAGAAAGAGCAAGAAGCAAACGACGCCGCCGATGATGAGACCGACCTTCAGGCCAACTTTCGTCTTCGCGCTATTCTCTTCTTGGCGTCGGCGTTTGCGGCGCGATTCGCGTTCGTCCTCTTCATCGTCGTCCTCGTCCGCTTCCCTGGTGGAGCGTCGATTCTTCGGAGGCTTCGCGAGGCTTGATTTTTTTGAGCGAGGCGTATCGTCGTCATCTTCGTCGCCATCTTCCCCGAAAAGGCCGCGCTGTTTGACCGCCTTGATCCATTCCTCCATGCCTTCGGACCAGATCATGTCGTTCGGCTTCAAGATGCCGTTGCTCGCCAGTTCGCGCAACTCTTCCCAGCTGACCGGACCCATTTGCTGTTTATTGGTGGTGTAGAACCATTCGGCGGCCATTTGCTGCTCCTGAATGGATTGCGGTTCTGATTGCGATTGCCGATCATTCTACGGGCTTACGTTATAAAGTAGTGTGCCGCGAACCGATGACTTGCCGTTGTTGATGATACGAACACGAACAATCTCGGTGTTGGGTAGTTCGAATTGCACGCGCGGGTTGGGATTGCCGTCCTTTTCTTCGACGACGACGGTGTTGTTCTCGCGGACGACGACGAGGGTGATCTTTGCGTTGATCGGATTCGCCGGCGTCACACTAAAGCTTGCCTTGTGGCCAGCCTTCACACGGAATTTCATGCTGGTCTCTTTCCCACGGAAGAGGATAGGGAGGTCCTTGCTGCCGCTTTTTTCCAACGTATCGGGAGGCAACGGTTCTTCGCCCGGTATTTTCTTCTCTTCTTTCTTGTCGATCTTGGGCTGATTCTTGAATTCGCGGATGGTCACTGTCGATTGCACGCGGGTCACTTGATCGAGATTGCGCACTTCGACGCGATACGGTCCGCTGCGGTTCGGCGACCAGCGCACCAGCGAATCGGGCCCAATCGAGGTGTCCACGATTTCAATGGCGCCATTTGGCGGATTGATGACGTAAAGATCCACGTCCGGATGGCGCGGCTGGCTCTTGACGACGATCTCGTACGTATCGCCGGCTTCGAAATGAAACTCACGAGCGCTCGTCTGCCGGGCGGCCACGGACACGGTGTACTTGAACTCGCCGCCGATCTTGGGCGCGCCAGCCGGAGGGGGCGGAGCCTTATCGTTGTTTGCCACGACTTTGTCGTTATTCTTCACGACGATTGGGCCGTCCTTGCCGCCATCGGCAGGCCGGGTCACGACGATCAGGATCACGATGCCGACGACCAGCCCCGTGAGCAGTACGCCCGCGCCGAGGAAGATCGCGATCATGATGCCCCAGTTCATTCCGCCGCCCGCGGCTGCGGCTTCGCTCCGTCGCTTGGGTGGCTTCCGGCGTTCGGTTTCATCGTCGGCGCTGCTTTTCTTCGGAGCGCCCTTCTCGGAGGCCGCGGGCAGAGGTGATGTAGTCGGCGCCGCCGGAGTGCTCGCCGCCTTGACGCCATTGTGTTGTGGGTTTGCGGCTTCCGCGGGCGCCGCTTTCCCGCCGGTGTGCGTGAAGTAATGATCGAGCGCGGAGGAGGGATCGGGAAACAACTCGGTGACCGAGCTCGCACGAATCCAGCGGGCCATTCCTTCCTTCCAGACCATGTCGGTCGGCTTCAACGAGCCTTCACCAACGAGCCGCTTTAGCTCCTTGATGGTCACTGCGTCCATCTGAACGCCTTCGTTCGTGTAGTACCAAAGTTCAGCCATGGAATTCGCTCCGGTGGCAGACGAATTACGAATCTTGCCGGGATGCAATCCAATAAACGCTACCCTTTTTTTATCTCGAAATCGAACGGCTTGCAAGCACGGTGTCCGCGTTACTCGATGGAACACGCGAGCCGATAGAGAATGTCGGCAGCGACCTGCACTTCGTCGAGCGGAACCCACTCGTCGATGGTGTGCGCCTTGGCGATGTCGCCGGGACCGAACACGACGGAGGGGATGCCCGCCCAGGCGAGCGTTGCCGCGTCCGTGCCATAGGGAACCGGATGGATCTTGTGAAAGCCTCGCTCGGCATCGATGGCCTTGCCGAGCAGTTGTTGTATCTCGTCGGAGCCAGTCGGCTGAAGGGCTGGCATGCGGATGTAGGGTTCTGTTAATTCGACGGGAAAGTCGATGCCCGCCTGGTCCTTCAGGAACGCCAGCAGATGCCCGGAAGCTTCATTCGGATTTTCGCCGCCGACAAGCCTGCGATCGACTTCGATGGTGCAGCGATCGGGCACGGTATTGACGCTGACGCCGCCGCCGATTCGTCCGACGCTGATGGTCCCTTTGCCGAGAAGCGGATCGTTGGATGTCGCGCCGAGTAGTTGAGCGTAGCGTTCGATCCCGACCAGCAATTTTCCCATGCGATATATCGCGTTCACGCCTTGTTCCGGCGCGGAGCTATGGCAAGATCGACCGGTCGTCGCCATGTTCCAGCGAACGATGCCCTTGTGGGAATGGACAATATTCAAATTCGTCGGTTCCGCGACGACGGCGAAATCCGCCTTCGTGCGCTTGGCGAGTTCGACGACGCCGAGCATCGTGTGCTCCTCGTCCACCGAACATGCCATGACGACATTGCAGCAGCGTTTCGGCTTCTCGCGCACGAGCCGAGTGAAGGCGGCGAGCATCGACGTCATGCCGCCCTTGATGTCGCACGCACCGCGGCCGTAGAGCTTGTTGCCCTCGATCTTCGCGCCGAATGGATCGACGATCATGCCGTCGATCGGCACGGTATCTTGATGGGCTTCGAACATCAGAGTGCGTTTCGCTCCAGGCACGTCGAAACGCGCAACAATATTGTCACGATTCGGAGCCGTGGTCTGGCGCTCGTAGGGCACGCCGAGCGTGCGGAAGTATTTCTCGAGGTACGCCGTCATGCGATGTTCGAGCGTGATCTCGGCGGGAATATCGGGCCGCATCGGATTGACGCTCGGCAACATGACGAGATCGCGCAGGAGAGAAGTCGTTTCGGTCATTGTCGGTCTTCCAGGTTGTTGAGCACGCCAGGTGAAATTCGTCAGCAGAAATTGTAAGCGAAATGATGTCAAACGAGCATGGATGCAACACTTCTCGTTCCGCATTTTTCATTTGTGTGTGACACCAAACAAAAAAACCCACGGATGACGAATCCGTGGGTTCACCTTTGGAGAAGAAAGGTGGGGGGTTAGCTTGCTCTTAGCCTGGGTGCGGTGCGGGAATAGTTTTCGGCAGCGCTCGCGAGGTCGAGCAGCGATTCCATCGGCGGTGTGAGAAGATGGCGATACGACCTGCCGACGCGGTCTGCCGTTTGAGCCAAATCGAGCAGGGCCATCATCGCGGGCGCCATTTTTTTGCCGCACGACCGACACATCGGATCATCGTCTTCGTCGGCAAAAAGCGCGAGGCCCGTGCAACCCTCGGCGGTCTCGCCGCACTTCGGACAACATCCGGTCGCGGCTTCGTCAACCATTCGAATCGTGAAACAACCCATACGATTGCACCCTGGACATTTTTTCGGAATACCTTTCCATGGTTTGAAAGGGTCCGCCTGACCTGACAGGGCAATGATCGGCATTCGGCGGCTTCACGTCAGCGGTCCGCGAAAATTTTCCCCGACTATTTTCCCGCAAAGCAGCCGACCGGTGCTCTTCCGAAGGCGTTTCCTACCACGGCGGATGGGGAACCATCGCGAGTGCCGGAAACGGCGCAAAGTCTGACGCCTCGCGCGGTCGTGCCGGCACTCATGGATGCAGAACTATGGGAAGCGAAGTGAATTTCGGAAACCTTGGGCGATAATGCGGAGAATGCAGCTCTCCTTGAACTCGATTACTTTGGCTCCCACAATTCAAACCGATTGCCTTCGGGGTCGGTCGCCCAGCCGAATTTGCCATAGCCGTAATCTTCGACGCGGTCTTCAACCTGTGCCCCTGCGGCACGAAGTTGCGCCAGCATGGCCTCCAGGTTGCGTACGCGATAGTTGAACATGAACGGCGCCGACCCTGTGCCGAAGTACTTGGTATCCGCTGCAAACGCGGACCAGACCGTTTGCTCGCCGGCGCCTGCCGACACCATGGCTCCGTAGGTCTGATCCGGCTCGACCGGAACGCCCAGATGCTCGCGATACCAGGCAGCAAGCGCCTTCGGATCGCGAGCCTTGAAAAACACACCACCCATTCCGAGTACCTTCTCCATGCGAATCGACCCTCGCCATTAGAATAGTTGCCAGCATCGTCAGCCAAGATACGGACACGATATTGCAGAATTCCATGCGATCTTTTCCCGCATTCCAGCGAATTCTGCGTTCGGAATAGTGTATCCTAACTCAGGAAAAAACGTTTCGGGTAGCGACTAAAATCTGCCGCCCACCTCAATCGTCCTTTACAATTACTTGAACGAACAAATTCGGGCCGATTCGGTCACAATGCGAGTATCCACCGCGTCAATGATGTGCGAGGCATCGGAGTTCGCCTAATCACGGATGGGGACGACGGGTCACGAATTCCGCGGAGGCGGAAGATCGTTGTCCTATTTGTCGATCAGTGGTCCATAGTACCTACGAGTGGACAAAACGACACAAAGCAGAGCGAGCATTACCGGTTCGGTGGCATCCGTAACCGCCAACATTTTTTGACACAAGGAAACACCGCCATGAGTCTTTTGGGCAAACTTTTTTCGGATCCGGCATTTCTGAAGGCCATTCAGGCGAGCGCTCCAGCGCCGGTGAACCCGAGCCTGACTACCGATCCACTCACGGCTCTGGAGATCGAACATGCCGCAGCCATCGAGACGCCGCTCGTCGATCCCCGCCCGACGCTTAATCCCGCCGTGGACCCCATGAACTACCCGGAAGCCCGAATCTATGGCAACGGCCAGGCAGCGGATTTCCGCCAGGCCACGGGCATGAACCAGGGCGCGACCGTGCAAGCAGGCCACACCGCGGCCGCCAGGCATGTCCCGGATTCGGAAATCACTCAGGCCGACTGGGACACCGCTCCGATGCAGCAGCTGCACAGCCGACGCGGGCAGGGGCTGGACGTCGAAGTCACGGACGCCAATGGCAATACCGTGCTCCGCACGCGCCACACGGCTCAGGAAGGGATGATCGACGATGCCGTCGAGCGCGTGATGGAAGCGAACAACGGCACGCTTTCGCCGCGAGGCCAGCTGGATGCCGCGGATGAGGTGATGTGGCGGTCCGAGAACATTCCGATGGACCAGCGCGACGTGGACCTGCTTCGCGCAGGTGGACGAGCGAAACCCGAGCCTGGCCCCGCCGTCGATCCCGCCACGGGCCGCGTCATTCCGGACGAACCCGTGGTGCAGCCGATGGACCCCGCTACTGAGATGCCGGCGTTCGGCGACGAGCCTGTTTCCGAGATCCCGGACACGATGATGCCGGACACAGAGATGCCGGATACCGTCATGCCAGACACAGAGATGCCGGAAACGATGATGGCAGACACGGATCCGGTGCCAACCATGGAGTCGCCGCAGTTTCCCGAAGCGCCAGCAGAACCGCCCTCGGTGCGATATCCTGCTGAGCCGGAACCGTTCGAGATGCCGATTCCCGGCGACGAGCCGATCCCGCCCACGCTGCGTTCGCCGCAAGGCCCCGCCGCGCCGCCGGAACCGACGCCGGATGTAGAGGTGTTGACACAGCGAAATTGGCCGCCGCAGGAATGGCCGGAGCAAGTGCCGGCCGAGGAACCGGGGTTTGTGCCGGAGTCGCAGGAATTCGTTCCGGACGCACCGGAACCGCCAGCCACGGAGATGCCGGCGACGGAGATGCCTGCCACGGAAATGCCGCCGACCGAGTATGCCCCGCCGCAAGCAGTTGAACCGGCACAGGTCAACATGCAAAATCCGGAGATCGATCCATTCAATATCGAACAGCCGTACCAGGTCGATGCCGAGATGGAGGAGATGTTGGCGAAGATCGCACGCGGCGAGATAACCGCCGACGAGGCGATGGCCGCCCAGGCGGCGCGAGCGAGCGCGGCTTCGGAAGGCGCCGAGGGAGCCGTGTCGGCAGCGGAAGGCGCCGAGAGCGCGGCTTCCGCAGCGGTCGTGCGAAGCGCCGCCAGTGCGGAGAGCGCCGCAGCCGCCGCGAGTGTGGAAGGTGCGGAAGGCGCCGTCGCTGCGGCGTCGGCCGCGGAAGGCGCCGCCGGTGCGGAAGGCGCCGTCGCTGCGGCGTCGGCCGCGGAAGGCGCCGCCGGTGCGGAAGGGGCGGCTGCCGCCGCCAGCGGTGTCGGAGCGTCGGTCCCGATTATCGGTGCGGTCGTCGGCGCGGGTGTCACGATTGTTACCGATATGAGCGACGTCCGATCCGGTGATAAGAGCGCCGGTGATGCCACCGCCGAAGTCGCGGTCAGCGCCGCCATCGGCGCCGGCGCTGCCGTCGCTGGCGCTGAAGCCGGCGCCGCCATCGGAGCCGCGGTCGGAAGCGTCGTCCCCGGTCTCGGCACGGCGATCGGTTTCGTCGGTGGAGCCGTCGTCGGCGCTGCCGTCGGAATCGTGGCGAGCGAGCTTGCGAGCGAAACCGGCATCACGCACGAGATCGGCGAATTCCTCACCGATAACTTCGAGGAGCCGCTGGACGAAGCCTGGGAGGCTGTTGGCGAAGCGGCGGACACCGTTGCCGATGCCGCCAGTCCGTACGTCACGCCGGTTGTCGATGCCATCAGTCCGTATGCAAGCGAAGCCGTCGATGCAGTCAGCCCGTATGTAAGCCCCGTCCTGGACGTTGTCGGAGATGCGGCTTCGGGCCTGGCCCACGGGACCGCAGCGGTTTACCACGGCGCCGAGGATATTGTTTCCGACGCCTACGACGGCGCCAGCGAAATCGCCTCAGATGTCGCCGACGTCGCGGAGGAAGCCTACGACGGCGCCAGCGAAATCGCGTCGGACGTCGCTGAGACCGCGAGTGAAGCCTACGAGAGCGTCAGCGACGTCGCCTCGGACGTCGCCGATACCGCAAGCGACGCCTATGATTCTGCAAGCGAGGTTGCTTCCGATGTCGCTGAAAGCGTCAGCGAGGTTGCTTCGGACGTCGCCGACACTGCAAGCGAAGTAGCGTCGGACGTCGCCGACACTGCAAGCGACGCCTATGACACTGCAAGCGAGGTTGCTACCAATGTCGCCGACACTGCCACGGACGTTGCCGAGAGCTTATGGGATGCGGCAACGAGTGTGGTGGACGCCGTCACGAATGACGAAGATGCGGCCGTGGAGAACGCATCGAGCCTGTAATAAACTCTGCACGGATGAAATTGGCGGATTCCCGTTCAGCCGCTCGCTTTTGGCGAGCGTGGGCTCCGCGTCATTGCCGACTCGCCAAAGTGCCGTGCTCACACTCGCCAAAAGCGAGCGGTTAAAGAATACACGAGAGTCAATTCGCCCCGCGCCCGTTATAACCCTCGCCACTTGCGGCTTGGCGGTTGGATGCCACAAGCGAAATGCCAAGCCGCACATGGGGAACGAAATTTCTGAATTACCCTGAATTCTGCTCTTGCATTTTCCAATCGATCGCGTATACCCCTCGGCTCATTCTGACATAGTACACCTAAAGAATCGGTGCCTTGCACCGATTCCCGCTTGCGGAGTTTCATGACGATGACGGCATGGGGCCGACGTCTGTTCGTAATGCTTTTCGCCGCGTCGATCGTCGGCGTCGCTGGCTGTTTTGCCCACAGCTCCAATCCTAGCTATTTTCCGCATTGGGTTCCGTTTGGCACGGTGATGCAGCCGCACGCTCGGCCGATCGGGCCAAGCTACTACGAGAATTTCGATCCCAAGGCCGTAGATGTGAACGTCGAACCGATCGGCGGCTCGACCAGTCAAGTAGGTTCGCAGGTCGTCATCCTCGCCACGGTGCGCGACGAAAAAGGCGTGCCGCGCCGCAATCGAATGGTCGAATGGGCCGTCACCGGCGGGAATCTCGTCCAGGTCGATGAAAGCGGTGTCTTCAACGGCCGCGGCGGCATCGTCGGCTCGCGCGCCTGGAGCTTCACCAACTATCACGAACGCCGACTGTCGCGAGGCAACCAGAACCAGGCCGACGACGTCATGCTGCGGCCTGGCCAAAGCTGGTGCGTCGTCAGCTCGCCGGTCGAGGGCGACACACACGTTCAGGTCGTCGTTCCCGGCATCCACAATTGGGATCGCCGCATGAAAACCGTCGTCGTCCGCTGGGTCGATGCTGTGTGGGAGTTCCCGGCACGCGCGGTCAAGAAATTCGGCACGGAACACGAATTCGTCACGAAAGTCGCGAAGTTCACGACGCGCGAACCACTCACGCGTTACCAGGTGCGTTACAAAATCATCGGCGGACCGCCCGCTGTCTTCCTGCCCAGCCAGGCGCAGGAGGAAGTCGCCGTCACCGATCTCAACGGTCTTGGCAAGGTCCGCATTCGCCAGCTCACGCCTGCATCTGGCACGAATCGCATCAGCGTCGAGCTGGTCCGACCACCGGACCCGACCACGCCGACCGGATCGGGTGTATCGATCGTGAAAGGCGAGACCGAGATCGAATGGCTCGCGCCAAATGTCACGCTGAACCACCAGGGGCCGGCCACGGCTGCGGTCGGCGCCAACATCACCTACACGACGACGGCGAAGAACGACGGCCGAATCGATAGCCAATGGGTCGAGTTAATGCTGCCGATTCCCGACGGCCTGGATTTCGTGAGTTCCAATCCGCCTGCCGAGCCGAAGCAGGGCCGGCTCGAATTCCCATTCCCGACTCTGGGCGTCGGCCAGCAGCATGTGGTGCAGGCCACCTTCCGCGCTCGCAATGCCGGCGCGATAAAGAGCGTCGTGCTGATGCGCACCGCCGAAGGGCAGACCGAACAACGCGAGACGAACACTCTCGTCACGGTGCCGGGCCTGAAGGCCGACATCATCGCGCCGAAGACCGGACTGATCAACGTGCCGATCAATTACGCGATTCGGCTCTCCAATCCGGGCACCGGCGATATCGACGAGATTCAGATCGTCGCCGAGTACGATGTTGGTCTGGAATTTCCGCAGGCGTTCAATCTGCCCGACGACAAGAAGCGAAATATTCTGGAGAAGAAAATCGTCGGCCTGAAGGCAGGCGAATCCCGCGATGAGCCGCTCGTGCTAACGCCGCGCCGCGAAGGCCCGCTTGGCCTGCGTGTCACTGCCAGCGGCGCCGGATTGAAGCAGCAAGCCGTGGCCATCGTCAATGTGCAGAAGCCGAAGATGTCTGTCCGCGTCGAGGGACCGAATCGCCGCTACGTCAGCAGACCCGTCGAATGGAAGATCTTCGTCAAGAACGACGGCGAATCTGATCAGACCGGCGTGGTGGTCCGGGATCGCCTGCCAGCGGAAGTCCGTTTCGTGACGGCGACGCGCAATGGTTCCCATGCCGCGGGCGAGGTCACGTGGAACCTGGGCACGATTCGGGCAGGCGACGAGATCGTACTCGAACTCGTGGGCGAATGCCTGAAAGCCGCGCTCGCCGCCGAAAAGGTGACGCTCGCCAGCGCCGACGGCGGAGTGCGCGTCGAACAGACTACCCGCTTGCAGATCGACGGCATTGCCGCGCTGAAGATGGAACTGAAGGATCGCAACGACCCGGTCGAAGTCGGCAAGACCGTCGTCTACGAGATGGCGCTGACCAACACCGGATCGGCGCCGGCGAAGAACATCGACGTGAAGGCGACCGTGCCCGACCTGTTGAAAGCAATCCGCGCGTCGGGTCCGACGAAGGAAGCGATCGCGGGCAAGTTCATCAACTTTGGCCGAATCGAGAACCTTCAGCCCGGTCAGAAGATCACGTTCCTGTTCGAGTGCCAGGCGTTGAAGGAAGGCGACGTACGATTCCGCGTGGAGTTCACGAGCGAGCTCAATCCGACGCCGATCTTCGAGGAGGAGCCGACGCACATCGTCGCCCCGTTCAGCAATCCCGTGCCGGCGCCGGCGCCGCAACCAGTCCCGCCGCCGGTTCCACCGCCGATGGGCGGCGGCGCGGGAGTCCCGCCGCCACTACCGGGCGGCGGCGGAGCGCCGATGGCGTTGCCGAAGGGGTGAGCAGCTTTTTCAAAATTTTTGCCGATTTTGTTTGGTTTCCGCAGTCGCTCGCTGTTATAACTTTTTTACCAGGCCACTTGCGTCCTGGGGTCGCGGTTGTTGGGGGGTAACAGTTCCGGCGATACGTGTCGCGCGGAGCTGGCCGCGACCCCTTTTGTCGTGAGACGGGCCAGCCTGTCAAGCGATCAAATCAAAAGGAATCTCCCGTCGAAGAGATTCGGAAGAACGTCTCCGTTTCGAAGCTACCAATCGTCAGGGTATTCGTGGTATAATTTCCTTTGTGCGAAAGCACGGTGAGAAAAGTACGCCATGGAAACCACCACGACAACGCGAGCCAAGTCTGCGCCGAATTTGCAACGCAAGTTTGCCGAGGTTGCTGCGCGCTTGCGTCGGGCGGACGTTCTCACTCGGTTGCTTGGCCTGGTTTTGTTTGTCGTGAGTTATGCTTTCGCCTGCGCTATCTTCGAAGAGGTTGTCGGCGCCTCCAGGGCGGAATGGGTCGCCGTCACGCGTTGGGTGGGATTCGCGGTCTTTGTGGCTATTTCGGCGATCCTTTTCGCCATGACGCTGCGCTGTGCGTTTCGGCAGATCAATCCGTACTTTATCGCACAGAAGCTGGAACTCTGCCTGCCTGATTCCAAGAATGGGCTGATCAACTGGCTCGACTTGCACGACGATGACATTCCGTCGGCGTTTCAGAAGCATCTCAGTACGCGCGCCGTCGAGCAATGGGCCGACGCCGATATACCCGCCATGACGCGCTCGCCGCGAAACAAAATCCTCGCCGCACTCTTATTGCTGCCGACGATCGGCCTTGTGGTGATTCTCGCATTGAACGCGCACGCTTTCGCGCCGACGATGGGGCGTGCATTCGTGCCGTTCGTCGCGCCCGAGGCGGAGCCTCGCACTCGCATCAAGATTCTGGAACCGGCGGCGGGCGATGCCGAGGTCCGGTCGGGCCAGGCGATTGCATTCGCCGTCAAAATCGAAGGACGGGTGCCGGGCGAACGCGGCAACCGAGCGCCACGGTTGTATTATCGATACGATCCTTCGGACGACCCGACTGCGTTGCCGATGCAAGCGACCGGTGATGGAACGTGGTCTCTCGCGTTTCCCGCGGAGAAGGTGCGTGGCGGATTCACTTATACCATCACTGCGGGTGATGCGACGACGCCCGAATATCGCATTCGTGTTCGCGCGAAGGCATTCGTCACGAAGTTCACCGTCGCCTACGAACCTCGAAAGTATAGGCTGGCGAAACCGACAACAATCGAATATCCGAATGAGTCGGAACCCACACTTGCCGTGCGCGGTCTTCAGGGCACGGGCGTTGAACTAATCTGCGAAACGAGTCGCGCCGTAAAATCCGCCGACATCGTGCTGATCGAGGACAAGACGCCGCTAAATCTGCCCACGCGAATCTCCGCCGACGGTAAGACATTTCAGACGAAATGGACGCTCGATCGCTCGGGAAAACTTCGTATCACCTTCCGAACCACCGACGGCGACTCGAACTCCGATCGCGATGAATACGAGGTCGATGTCCATGCCGATGCTTCGCCTCGCGTCGTGCTGACGATCCCCGGAAAAGACGTGTCGTTGCCCGCAAACGGAATTCTCGAACTCGTCGGCGCCGCAAGCGATGACCATGGCATCAAGGCGTTGGGCCTACATGTTCGCGCAGTTACAGGACCGGACAAGACTCCGCTGGCGCCGAAGCGGTATCGCCCGGAAAAATCATTTCGCTTTGCCGACGGCTCCTATCCAGGCCGAGTCAGTTATCGTGACTACCTGGCTCTGGACGATTTGCGAAATGATAAAGGCACGCGCATCGAGTATTCGGCCGGCACCGTCCTGGAATATTGGCTCGAAGCCGTGGATAATGCCGACTTCCCAAATGCCGGGGGTAATGTCGGCAAAAGCGCGGTCTACAGGATTTCACTTACTTCGTCCGCTAAGGATTCAACGGCCCACGCTGCCAAACGACAAGAGGCGGAAGACCAAAGAAAAAAACACGAGAAGCAACAAGACGATCAGCACGCCCGCGATGAGAAGCAGAAGCAACAAAAAAGCGATGGCGGTGGGTCGGGAGCGAAATCATTGCAAGAGGAAAAACACGCACTGGAAAAGGAAAAGAGTGAGACCGAGGAAAAAATCAAGCAGGCGCTGAAGGATACGTCCGACCGAGGCTCTGCAAAGAGTTCGCAACCCGAGAACGCCCAGGCGAAGCCGGGAACGTCGCAATCCGCCGACGCTCCGGCGCCGCAATCCAAGGGCGACGCGAAGGATTCGCCGGCCGATCCCGGCGCGAACAAGGACGAAGGCAAGGGCATGGCGTTCGCCGCCGCCCGCGATGCCGGGGCCAAGCCGCCGACCGGCGACACCACTGGCCAAGCGAAAGGTATCGAGCAGCAAGGCCCGCCGATCCCGAACAAAGACAAACAGACCGCGAACGCAGCGCCGCCCGAACTTCAAGCCAAAGGCGGCATGCCGCCTGACGCCGGCAGTCCGAAGGGGCAGCCAGCGCCTGGCAATCCTCCGCCAGGCGCCGCGCGCCAGGGCGACGGTTCGGCGAAGAAAGAAGGCCCGACGCTCAACGATATCGCCAAATGGATCGAACAGCTTCCCGATCCTGCCGGCGCCGGGAATGAAGCGGGCCAGGCGCTCGCCAAGGCAGCACGCGACACCGACCAACCGCCGGTGCGCAAGCTCATTCACGATGCGCTCAAAGCCAACGGACGCGATCCGAAATCAGGCATAGTAGACAAGAAGATGCCGAACCCATTCGGGTCCAGTTCCCGGTCCGACGGCATCCGCGACGACATCCAGGTCAAAGCCGCCAATCGCGAATTCGCCCGCCGGATCGGCCAACTTCAACTCGACGACTGGCGCAAACGCCTGACGCCAGGCAAACGACAAAACGCTGGGCTTTCTGAGACCGACTGGCAGCGCTATCTAAAGACCGCGTCCGCTTACGACGCGCTCGTCCAAAAACTCAATGCCAAGCTGCTGCGCGATGCTCTCACCAAAGATCTGCGTGGTAGTACAGCGACCCTTCCCGGCGGCGCTGTCGCGCCGACGTTGACCGGCGACGGAGCACCGCTGGATCCGACGCTCGCCGCCCCGCCGCCGGAACTGCGCGACGCCCAACGGCGATTCACATCGCCGACCAAATGACAGGAGCTCACGCAAAGGCGCAAAGGCGCGAAGAGAGAACTCAAACGAAGCGCCTTTACGTGAGCTTTTTTCCGATCGGTTGATATAAATGGTGGAAAACGTATCCCCGAATTCGCGCGAGGTGGATCGATGAATCGTTGGTTTCTTGCAGGAATCGCCGTCGCTTTCTGTTACAGTTTTGCCGCTGCCCAAACGCCCGCCGACCTTGTGAAGTCGGCACGAGAGGCGCTCGCCAAGGATAAGGCGACGGACGCCCTGAAGCTCGTCTCGAAGGCCATCGCTGACGATCCGAAAAACATCGCCGCGCTGTCGCTGCGAGCCACCATTAGCCTTCGCCTCGACAAACACGCCGACGCCGTGGCCGATTATTCGCGCATCCTCGCCATCGACAAATCGCTCGCCAATGTTTGGCAGGAACGCGGCAGCGCCAACTTTCAGGCGGGCCGAATCGCGGAATCCATTGCCGACTTCGATCAATACATCGCTCTCAAACCCGAAGCGAAAATCAGTCACTGGCAGCGCGGGATCTCCTATTACTATGCCGCGAAATACGACGAGGGGAAGAAGCAGTTCGAGGGCTACCAGGATTTCGATAGCAACGACGTCGAAAACGCGGTCTGGCGTTTCATGTGCATGGCAAAGATGGTGGGCATCTCCAAAGCCCAGAAAGCGATGCTCAAGATCGGCGACGATCGCCGAGTGCCGATGCGCCAGGTGTACGACCTCTACATCGGCACTCTGAAGCCCGCCGACGTCCTCGCCGCTGCACGGAAGGGCGACCCCGATCCGGTTCGTTTGAGCCGACAGCTTTTCTACGCCCACCTCTACGTGGGCATCTACTACGATCTCCTCGGCGACACCAAGCAAGCCCTCGTACACCTGAACAAAGCCGCCAACGACCATCGCATCGGCCACTACATGTGGGACGTGGCACGAGTTCACCGCGATCTGCTGGCAAAGAAGAGATGAACAAAAAGCTGTCAGCTATTAGCTATTAGCTTTCAGCCAATCCCGTGTACGACATGCCATGGTATTGGTTTCATCAAGTGTTTCAACGTTGTAGCAATCCCGAGTAGTTCCTGAATTGTTTGGCTGAAAGCTGATAGCTGACAGCTCAAATTATCCGATAGTTGACAGCTTCGAGGTTCCTGAATGTCCACGGATGTCACCATCATCGGCGGCGGAATTGTCGGCCTGGCGACGGGCTTGCATCTGATCCGCAATTATAGGCTCTCGCTCACCGTCCTCGAAGCCGAAACTGAAGTCGCGCAGCACCAGACTGGGCATAATAGCGGCGTCATCCACTCCGGCCTTTATTACAAGCCTGGATCTGAAAAGGCTCGCAACTGCGCCGTCGGCCGCGAGGCGATGTATCGCTTCTGTGCCGAGCATGGCGTGTTGCACGAGCGTTGCGGCAAGGTCGTAGTCGCCGTCGAGGAAAGCGAGTTGCCTCGCCTGGAGGAACTGCATCGTCGCGGCATCGCCAACGGGCTCACCGGCATACGCAAGCTGACGGGACCAGAGATTCGCGAGTACGAGCCTCACGTTGCCGGTATCGCGGGGCTGCATATTCCCGAGACCGGCATCGTCGATTACAAGGGCGTCGCGCGAAAGTATGCCGAGCTTATCACGCTAGCGGGAGGCAAGGTCCGCACGGCGTCGCGCGTCGTCGGCGTTGCCGTCAAGCCCGATGCGATCACGCTGCAGACGGCATCGGGTGAGTTTGCGTCGAAGCAGCTGATCAACTGTGGCGGCCTGCAATGCGACCGTGTCGCTCGCATGTGCGGGCTCGATCCGGGCATCATGGTCGTGCCGTTTCGCGGCGAATATTACGCGCTCAACCCCGATCGCCGCTCGCTGGTGCGCAACCTGATCTACCCTGTGCCCGATCCGCGTTTTCCGTTTCTTGGCGTTCACTTCACGCGCACGGTGCATGGCGAGGTGGACGCCGGACCGAACGCCGTGCTGGCGTTTCGCCGAGAGGGCTATAGCCGCTGGCAGGTATCGCCGCGTGATATGTGGGAATGGATGTGCTACGGCGGCTTTTGGCGCATGGCGTGGAAATACTGGCGCACGGGCATGAGCGAGATGATTCGATCTTTCAGCAAACGCGTATTCTACAACTCGCTCAGACGAATGATCCCCGAGCTGAAGATCACGGATATCCACCCCTTCACCACCGGCGTGCGTGCCCAGGCGCTGGAACCCAGCGGCGCTCTCGTCGATGACTTCCGCTTCGTCCAAGCCGAACGCATGATCCACGTCCTCAACGCGCCATCCCCGGCGGCGACGGCGTCGCTCAGCATCGGCCAAACCATCAGTGAGATGGCCGGCAAGCAATGGAACCTCGCCAGCGTTTAGCCGCTCGCCTTCGGCGAGCGCGGACCTGGCGCCTCGCCAACCAATCCATGGGTCACGGCCATGCCCCTGCAACACGCCCGCATTGTGCTGGTCGAGACGCACACCGCCGGCAATCTCGGCGCCGCCGCTCGCTGCATGCGCAACTTCGGCCTGTCCGATCTCGTGCTTGTTTCGCCGATCGCCAGCCGTCATGATGCCAACGCCCGCCAGATGGCGACGCACGGCGAGGCAATCCTCGACGCCGCCCGCATCGTGCCCATGCTCGATGACGCCATCGCCGACTGCGTGCTTGTCGTTGGTACGTCGGCCAAGGCGGGCGGTTTGTTTCGTAGACAAGCCGTCGCGCCGCCCGAAGCCATCCTTCCACACGTCGCCGAGGCGCTTCGCCGCGATCAACCTGTGGCGATCGTGTTCGGCCCGGAACCGACGGGACTGAGCAACGAGATCGTCGCACGCTGCCAGTACCTCATCCAAATCCCGACGGATGAGACCTATCCCGCGCTGAACCTCGCGCAATCGGTCGCGATCTGCCTGTACGAGCTACGCAAATGCTGGCTAGCTGGGGCGGATCGCGAACGGCCTGACGATTATCGCCGTGCCGCGGTCGAGACGCTCGAACCGATGTATCGCCACCTGCAGACCGCGCTGGAAGAGATTCATTTCCTCTACGGCGAAAAAGCCGACCCGCTGATGCACGCCATCCGCCACCTCCTGGGCAGAGCGGAGCCATCGGAAATGGAGGTCCGTATCCTGCACGGCCTGGCCCGCCAAATCCGCTGGCATGCGGCTAGTTTACACGGCAAGGAGGAGTGACAGCGAGAGTTAGCGTACGCCCGCGTGCTGTTGCCGCAAGTTCTATTTTCGCAGCATCGCAGGAGGAAGTATAATACCAAACAGTTCGAGGTAACAAAGAGGAAACGATCATGATCGAGTTAAATGAGGAATTACATCACGCAATTGTGGAAGCCGGTTCCGAACCGGTTCGGCTCATCGATCCAGCAACGAAGCGTGAATATGTAATCATGCTCGCCGTAGAATACGATCGAGTAAAGTCGGCGATGTCCGATGGAGATTGGCCGGCCGCGAGTTATTTGGCAGCGTTCCCTGTTCTCGCTCGCGATGGCTGGAACGATCCGCGCATGGATGTCTATGACGCATTAGATCCACGGAGAAATGAATGAATGTCAAGCGTGCCGACGTCGTACTTGTCGATTTTCCGTTTCCGGCTGGTTCTGGAAGCAAGGTACGTCCAGCACTGGTCGTACAAAATGACACCGATAATGCTCGATTGCCGAATACGATTATTGTTCAGATTACGGGCAACGTGCAACGTGCCGTTGAGCCAACTCAAGTGCTGATTCGTGTTTCCGATGCAGCTGGGAAGCGCACGGGATTGCAATTTGAATCCTGCGCGAATTGCGTCAACATCGTTACAATCGACAAGAGCTTGGTTCTTCGCAAACTCGGAGTCCTCCCGAGTTCGTTGATGGACGAAGTCGATGTCGCGCTTGCCTGGGCGCTTGCATTGCAAAACGCAAAAAAATCGACTCCCTGACGACAAATCTGGGCCACATTGTGGATCTCGAAGAATGCCAATTTCGTCGTATTTTCGTATCAGGCGATCTCGTGTCCGGACAGGAGAAAATCTCCGTGAAGTTTGGTGTCAAATCGCAGTTCAACGAACGCGGTCTCGCCTCCCTGGTTCGCCAGCTATTTCGCGCCAATGACGCCCGGGATAGCTTGGCCGTCCAGTTCTTTTGGGGCGACCTTTCGGAACTGATTCAGTTCATCCTGAAACGACATCTCGATGAAGACCTACGTTGGGACCCGGAAAAACGCGTTCGGAGCAACCAGGATCATGATGACCGAGATTGGTGGCTTGATGGATTGGACTGCGAGCAGATGTTCGTGACGCCTTTCCAATACCTCTATTTCCGCGGATCGGTATATGTTTGGGGGGATTGTCCGGAAAATAATAAATTGGAGTTCGTCCTTGAAATCTGTCCCTTCAGTGGGAGGATTCGACACTTTGAGGCGGCATTCATGCTTAAGCCGAATAGTGAGGAAAATTGGCGGTTCCACTTTGAAAAGGGAACTGGAAGGAGCATCGGTGATTTATTGACGACTGAAAGAGCAAACCTCATCGAATTGGAAATTGTATACCGGGATTCATCGGAATACGACGAAAATGTCCTCGTTTACTTTGAGCGTATTCTTGCTTTGATGACGAGGCAAGTAATTCGCGCGCATCGCGCTGACGATTCCGAAGCGATCGTTTGGACGCTGAACCGGTTTGAATTTTTTCTTTGTGCGGCAATTCGACACCTCATATTGAATCATTGCCGCGATAAATCCGTGGTTCTGAACAGAGTTTCGTTGAATGAAACCGGCAGTCCTTATTCTTTGGAAACTTCGGACAATGGTATTCGATTTGAAACAGACGTGATCGTTTACCTTTCGACGCCTAACCGCGTTGTAAATTCCCTCGAACATTTATGTTTTGAGATCGAACTCTGCCCGGATACCCATGAATTTATTCGATCGGTAACCAATCTCGGGACTGGAGAATGGTTGCGAAGTGCCTTCCCCGACGACGATTTCGACCCAAAAAGTGGATCGGCTGGCGACCGGAGTTGGAATGGGGTGTTTTTTCGAACGCGATGAGAACTGGCGCGCTCCGCAGCGCGTCGCGGCTAAACGAATTCTCCGCATTTTCATTGCACGCAGGCGCTTTGTTTGGTAGGATCAATATACACACCGAACAACCTGTTCGCGCACGCCGTTGGCTTCATTTTTTCCTGGGGGGCAGATATGGACGCACACTACGCTTGCAATTCGCCGGCTCATGCCTTGTCACGCCGACAGTTTTTGGCGGGATCCGCCGTCGGAGCCGCATCCGTTCTCGGATTCAAGGACATGCTGGCGCCGGCGGCGGCGGACGAAATTCGCCGACAGGACAAGCGCGTGCTCGTCATCTTTCTCGCAGGCGGCGTGAGCCAGCTGGAAACGTGGGATCCGAAACCCGGCACGAACACGGGCGGACCATTCCAGGCGATTTCGACCTCCGTTCCTGGCACACACATTTGCGAACTGTTGCCTCATACCGCTCGGCTTGCGCATAAGCTGGCGATTGTGCGTTCGATCAACACCGCCGAGGATGAGCATAGCCGTGGCGCCTACATCATGCACACCGGCCGACGACAATCGCCGGCGGAGCGGTTTCCGCATCTCGGTTCGGTCTGTGCGAAGCTGCTCGGTGCCGAGGACAATCCGCTGCCGGGCTACATCCACGTCGCGCCGCGCGGCGAGTCGGGCTTCAATCGCAACGACTCGGCGTTCCTCGGCCCGCGTTACGCCTCGGTCACGCTGGGTGATGGCCAACCGCCGGCGAACTTGATCCGTCCCGCGACGCTGACTGAACTCGCCGACGCCGAGCGCAACGATCTGCGCGACCGCATCAATAGCCGATTCGCACAATCGCGCCGAACCGCCGACACGGAAGCGTACACGAACTCGTTCAGCCAGGCTCAACAGGTGATGGCACGCCGAAACCTGTTCGACCTTTCGCAAGAAACGATGGCGTTCCGCGACCGCTATGGCAATCACGATTTCGGCCGCCACATGTTGCTCGCCCGCCGTCTGCTTGAGGCAGGCGTGAACTTCGTCAAAGTCACACATTCCAACTATGACACGCATCACGAGAATTTCGACTTCCACATCGAACAACTCGGCGAATTCGACCGCACCTTCGCCACCATGCTCGAAGACCTCGAACAGCGAGGCTTGCTCGAAAAGACGCTGGTCGTGGTGATGTCGGAGTTCGGCCGCACGCCGAACATCAACCGCAACTATGGCCGCGATCACTGGTCGCGCGCCTGGTCGGTTGCGATGGCGGGATGCGGCGTGCGCGGCGGCGCGTGCATCGGCCGGACCAACGACAACGGCACGGCGGTGGCCGATCGGCAGGTCAACGGCGGACATCTGTTCCACACCTATTTCCGCGCGTTGGGCTTGAACCCGCTGCGGCACCATCATCACGAAGGCCGCCCGATCCCCATGGCCGACCCGGCGGCAGCGGCGATAACCGAAGTGCTGGCGTGATTGTTTAGCCGCTCGCCTTTGGCGAGCGTGTTTGACGCCGTCAGTAGTTAATTCCAGGCCCGTAATAGACACATTTCGCGCTCGCCGACGGCGAGCGGCTAAATGGAGAACCTGTACCATGCCAGGCGTCTTTTCGCGTTTTGGTCCGCCGTCGCCCGATGGCCGAATCACGCCCGCACGAACTCGGCTGGCGCTCGAATTGCGGCACACGAGTCCGCTGATCGGATGCCGATTCGATCCGACGGGGCGATTCGTCTTCGCGGGTTCGCAGGACAATGGCATCCAGCGTTGGGACCTTGCGACACAGGCCAAGGTGACCTACGCCGGCCACCTGAGTTGGGTGCGGGCGCTGGCGTTTCACACGGCGACGCGCAAGCTGCTGAGCACCGACTGGCGCGGCAAGCTGCTCGTTTGGCCGTTCGATTCCGTCGCCGCCCCGCAACCCGAACGCACGATCGACGCTCACGAGGGTTGGGTCCGCGCTATCGCCATGAGCCCCGACCAGCGCCATTTCGCTACCTGCGGCAACGACAATCTCGTCAAGCTCTGGAATGCCGCCGACTTCTCCGTCGTGCGCGAGTTTGAAGGACATGCGAGCCATGTTTACAACGTGGCGTTTCATCCGACGGAACGCATGATCGTCTCGGGCGACCTGCGCGGCAATATTAAACAGTGGGATCTGCAAACAGGCCGGGAAGTTCGCCAGATGGACGCGTCCGTCATTTTCCGATACGATCCGACGTTCCGCGCGGACCACGGCGGCATCCGCAGCATGGCATTCAACGCGGACGGGTCGCTACTGGCGTGTGCTGGCATCACTAACGTAAGCAACGCCTTTGCAGGCGTCGGGAACCCAGCCATCGTGCTGTTCAACTGGCAGACGGGGCAGCGTTCGCAAGTGCTTCGCGTGATGCCAGCGTTTCAAGGAACAGCCTGGGGCGTTGCATTTCATCCCGACGGCTACGTACTGGGTGCCGGCGCGGGTAACGGCGGCGGATTGTGGTTCTGGCAGCCAAGTGCCGCCAACTCAATCCACAATGTGACGGTCCCGAATAACGCGCGCGACCTGGCGCTGCATCCCGACAATCGCCGCGTCGCTGTTCCCTGTTTTGACGGCGCGGTTCGGGTTTATGCCTTGTCATGACGCTAACTTGCCGGATTTCACGTCTGCTGTTCGTTGCCGCTGTTTTAATTGAAACTGAGGTAGTGCGGCTTTGCCTTCGGAAACTCATATCATAACTTTCGCGATGAACAATTTTTTTTGTACGAGTGTATAGGCAACCGAATGGCAATTGACGGTGCAAAGAAGAAGAAATCGCTTCAGGAGTTTGATCGTCCCGTCGATCTCGAGCGAATCGAATCGGCAGTGCGCGAGATCTTGCTGGCGATCGGCGAAGATCCCGATCGTGATGGCCTGCGCGAGACGCCGGCGCGCGTCGCCCGCATGTATGACGAGATGTTCGCTGGGCTTCGCAAGGATCCTGCCGTTGTGCTTCGGAAGACGTTTGTCGAGAAGTACGACGAAATGGTGCTCGTAAAAGGCATCGAGTTCGAGAGCATGTGCGAGCACCATCTGTTGCCCTTCTTTGGAACCGCCCATATCGCCTACCTGCCGAACGGACGCATTGTCGGGTTGAGTAAACTCGCAAGAATCGTGGAGATTCTGTCACGCCGGCCGCAAGTGCAGGAACGCATGACCGAGATGCTCGCCGACCTGGTGATGGCGGAGTTGGATGCCCGCGGCGTTGGCGTGGTGGTCGAGGCGTCGCATACGTGCATGTCGATTCGCGGCGTGCGCAAGTCGCACAGCCGATGCACGACGAGTGCGATGCGCGGCGTGTTCCAGGTGAATCTCGCCACGCGCTCGGAGTTCATGGCGCTGATTCAGACGAAATAGAGTGTTCAAGAATACCGCCTCACCGCTCGGGTGAGATACTGCGAGCGCTAAACCGCAAGCGAAGATACAAGCCTCACGAATGATCGTCGCGTTTTGTCTACGATTGGCTGCGGGAATGTTGTTGATTCTCCCCGCGCTGCCTTCCAGCGACCTGCCGCCGCGGTTTTTCCGGGTCCACTTCTTGACCGCACTGGGCTTGCTGGGCGTGGTCGGCGTATTTGCCGCCGATGTGGCGACGCCGCTATTCTGGGCGCTGTTTGCCGGTGCAATTCTCTGGTGCGTCTTCGGGTCGATCGTCTGGCACCTGAACGACGCGCCGGGAGGGCGATTCGCCATCTGGTGCGCGCCGGTCGTGCTTACGGCTTGTATGATCCTTGGCGGCATGCTGGTACGCGGCGAGCGTGATTCGGCTTTGCGCATGGTTGACGACGCCGCCTCGGCTCTGGTCGTCGGGACGGCGATCACTGCCATGCTCATCGGGCATTCCTACTTGATCTCTCCCGCCATGACGATCACACCTCTCATGCGATTGCTGGCGGCACTGGGTATCGCCATTGCAATTCGTCTGGCGCTTGCGTGCTACGGGCTTTGGATCTGGACGGCGGAGCGAAGCATAGGCAACATCGAAACCGAACTCGCCCTTTGGCTTGGCGTGCGATGGGCCCTTGGGCTATTGGCGCCGATTATCCTCGGCTGGATGGCCTGGGAGACGGCTCGCATCCGGTCCACGCAGTCGGCAACCGGAATACTGTACGTCGTCGTCATCGTCTGTTTTCTAGGAGAGCTTACCAGCCTGCTGATCGCGGAGAAAACGGGCCTGCCTCTCTGAATTATTTTCGCTTTCGAGTTCTCCTTGTTCGAATTTGGTTGCGATAATGCGTCGCCTTGCCATAAAACAGTCTCATCGATTGTAGATGGCTTAATTGCGGGAAGGCCCGCGTTAGGAACGATTCGTGAAAGTGACCTTTGCATGTCCGGTTTGTGATAGGCCAGATGTTGTCGATTCCGCGTGCGACTGGCAGTGCTCGGGGTGCGATCACCGCCAGCATCTCGACGCCGCCGAACCGACGCTTCCCGTGTGCGTGGTATGCGGCAACCATGAGTTTTACAAGCAGAAGGATTTTCCCCACACGCTCGGCATGGTGATCTTGGTCGCGGCGTTGCTTCTCTCCACGGCAACCTACTACTCCTATGCCAAATGGTGGACCTGGTCGTTTCTCATCGGATCGGCGATCGTCGACGGTGCGTTGTATCTGCTCGTGGGTGATGTCATCGTTTGTTATCGCTGCAACGCCCACTATCGCGGAGTGACGGCGAACGACCACCATCAGCCGTTTGAAATCACGATCGGCGAACGATATCGCCAGGAACGGATCCGCCAAGATCGGCTCAAGGGTCAATAACGCAGTTTTCCAAAAGGACCTGTCGGGAAACGGCGGCACAGACATTCGTATATGTTAACGTAATTCGCACAGGCAAGAATGTCTGTGCCACCAATTCAAGAGGCGTCAAACGCCTAGCCAAGGGTTCTCTTTGTGGACACACGCCGGTTGCAGGATGACTTGCATGGCTTTTTCAAGGGCGATGTCCATTTCGATGACATCACGCGCAATCTCTACGCCACCGATGCCAGCATTTTCCGAATTAAGCCCGCCGGCGTTGTCGCGCCGCGTGATGACGAGGATGTGACGCGCCTCGTCAAATATGCCCACGAGAACGGCATCGCCTTGATCGCACGCGGTGCAGGAACCGGCGCGGCTGGCGAGTCGCTCGGCACAGGCATGGTCGTTGACTTCTCCCGGCATTTTCGCGAGGTATCCGCAGTCGGGACTGACGTGGTGCGCACGCAGGTAGGCGCTACGCTCGAATCCGTCAACGCTCGCCTCGCCCAGGAGGGCCGTCGGCTTGCGCCGGAACCGGCAAACGCGGCTGTCGGCACGGTGGGCGGAATGTTGGCGCGAAACTCTTCGGGACCTCGTGAGATCAAGCATGGCAAGGCCATCGATCACCTGGTTTCGCTAAACGCGGTTCTCGATAACGGGCAACTCGTCGAACTCGGGCGTGAATCCTCGGCAACCCCGGCCGAGCCTGGCTCCCATCTCGCCGACATCGTGGCGGCGCTAGGGGTGATGTACGAGCAAAACGCGGCATTGATCGACGAAGCGCCGAAGCGAACGCCGCATGATCGCTTGGGCTACTCCGTTCAGAGGCATCAAGATGCTCCGAAGCTCGATATCGCAAAAATGCTCGTCGGCTCGGAAGGAACGCTCGCCCTCTTCACCGAAGCAATATTGCGGACGATTCCACTGCCTGGCGGGCGAGCGTTTGCGCTTGCATGCTTTGCCCGGCTCGAAAGCGCGATCCGCTGCGTTCCGCTCGCATTGGAATTGGCCCCGTCCGCGTGCGAGTTGCTCGATGGCCGGCTGCTCGGACTCGCCCGAACGGGGGAGGCGGGCGGCATTGCCGAGCTCATCTCGTCTTCTGCCGAGGCGGCCCTGTTGATCGAATGGGAAGCCGATTCCCAGGCAGATGCCGAACGAAGTGCTGATCTATTCGCTGGTCGGCTGCGCGGATTCAGCGATTTGATCGTGGCACACACCGGGATGTCGCCTCGCCAGCAGTCGGCTCTTTGGCAGATTCGCGAGATCGCTCTGCCAAGTCTAGATTCCGCGCGTGCCGGTGTTCAGCCTGTCGCCATGGTGGAGGATGTTGCCGTTCCCCGGGAGGTTCTGCACGAATACGTCCGCCGAACGCAAGATATTTTGCAAGAACATGAAACCACTGGAAGCTTTTTGATACATGCGGGTACCGGGCAAGTTCACGCCAGACCGTTTCTGGATCTCAGCCGGCTCGAGCATGTCTCGCTTCTGTGGTCGATCGTGGACCAGATCCACGAACTGGCGCTCGATCTGGGCGGGACCGTCAGCAGCCAGTGCGGCACGGGCTTGGCGCGCACGCCCTGGGTCGCACGCCAGGCAGGACCGCTTTATCCGGTATTCCGCCAGGTCAAGTCGATCTTCGATCCGAAGAACATATTCAACCCGGGCAAGATCGTGGACCCCGATCCGCAGCATCTAAGAAAGCCGCTTCGTGATTTCGTCACCGAGGCGACGATGGTTTCGTTGACGCTCGCTTGGTCCGCGGAGACAGTGACGAAGGAGGTCAATCACTGCAATGGCTGCGGGCAATGTCGAACCGCCGAGCCAAGTCAGCGGATGTGCCCTATTTTTCGCGCCGCCGGGACTGAGGCTGCCACGCCCAGAGCCAAGGTGAACCTGCTGCGGAACATTATGCATCAACCCGGCGAAGGCGCGCAGATCGGTTCGGAATCCGCGCGTGCTGTCGCGGATCTGTGTGTGCAATGCAAAATGTGCGCCGTCGAGTGTCCATCCCATATTGACGTTCCCCGGTTGATGCTCGAAGCCAAGGCGGCGAACGTCGCGGAGCACGGCATGGACAACACGGATTGGTTCTTCGCCCGGCTCGAAACCGTGCTACGGTGGGGACATTCGATGGCACTGCTGACGAACCTGGCGCTCTGGGCCAGACCGACACGCTGGCTGCTCGACAAGTTCTTCGGTGTCTCCGCGAAACGCCGGCTGCCGAGGCTCGCCTCGCGCACGTTTCTCGCCATCGCCCGAAAGCGCGGATGGACCCAGAAGCCCAAGGGCGATCGTCCATCAGTCGTTTACTTCGTCGATCTCTATGCAAACTATATCGATCCGCAGATCGGCGAGGCCACTGTCGCCGTCTTGCGCCATCACGGATTTGATGTCTTCGTTCCGCCCGAGCAGTGCGGCAGCGGCATGGAATCGTTGATCCACGGCGACATCGATGGCGCTCGTGAATCCGCCAAGCGGAATTTGCGCGTCCTCGCCGAGGCGGCGCGGGCCGGTTGGCCGATCGTTTGTTCCGAGCCGACGGCCGCCGTCGCCTTGAAACAAGATTATCTCGATCTGCAAACCGACGACGACGCCCGCGCCGTCGCCGCGCAGGCTATTGAAATCAATGCGTTTCTTTGGGGACTCCACCAGGAGGGCAGGCTCCGCAGCGACCTTCAACCTCTCGACCTTGGCATCGGGCATCATGTCCCGTGCCACGTCAAGGCCATGCGCGGACCGATCGCCGGGCCGGAATTGATGCGGCTAATCCCTGGGATGCGGCTGCATACGATCGATGCTGGCTGCTCGGGAATGGCTGGCACGTTCGGCCTCAAGTCGGCGAACCGCGACCTTTCGCTCCAGGCCGGCGATGCGATGCTGCGCGAATTCAAGCAGACGGCTCACACCTTCGGCTCCACGGAGTGCAGCAGTTGCCGAATGCAAATGGAAGACGCCGCGGGCAAACGCACGCTGCACCCGGTACAATACCTCGCCTTGTCCTATGGCCTCATGCCGGAACTGCTGAGTCGATTGAGCGAACCGATTCGCGACATGGTGCTGCGATGATCGTATTGTTTTTTGCACGAGCGCGCGACCTTGCGGGCGTTGACCGCGTCGAGCTTTCACCGGCGCCAAAGACCGTGGGAGGACTGCGTGACGAGATCGGCAGACGATTCGCGAATCTGACGCCGTTTTTGGCGAAGTGCGCCATCGCCGTGGGCAACGAATTCGCGGACGACGAACATGCCCTGGTGGATTCCGACGAAGTCGCTCTGTTGCCCCCGGTCAGCGGCGGGTAAAATGAATCCAAATGCAGCATTGCTTGTTTGCGTTTTTTTGGGTTTGAATTGCCATGATCCGTCTCACGCGCGAATCGATCGACTATTACGCCCTCACGGAAGCCGTGCGCAAGGACGGGTGCGGCGCCGTCGTGCTTTTTCTCGGCACGGTGCGCGACCTCACCGGTGAACGCGTCACCGTGGCTCTCGACTATGAGGCTTACCCAGGCATGGCCGAGAAAAAGATGGCCGAGATCGAGGAAGACACGCGCCGGCGCTGGCCTGTCGGCGAAATCGCGTTCGAGCATCGGCTTGGGCGACTGGAAGTCGGCGATGTCAGCGTCGCCGTGGCGGTGAGTTGTCCGCATCGCGCCCAGGCGTTTGAGGCATGCCGTCACGCGATCGACCGCCTCAAGGAACTCGTGCCGATCTGGAAGAAAGAAAACTGGGCCGACGGATCGACCGAATGGGTCCACCCCGGAGCATGAACGTGATACGACTGCCATTGGCGACCGAGCCCACGCCGCGAGACGGTCCGCTTCTCGACACCTTTGGACGCATACACAATAACCTGCGCATCAGCGTCACCGATCGCTGCAATCTTCGCTGCACTTACTGCATGCCAGAGAACGTGACGTTCATGAACAAGCGCGAACTGCTCACGTTCGAGGAGATCACGCGCTTCGTGGAGATCGTCGCACCGCTGGGCATCGACAAGATCCGCCTCACCGGCGGCGAACCGTTGCTTCGCCGCGATCTGCCCAGCCTCGTGCGGATGATCGCGCGCGTGCCCGGAATCAAGGACGTCGGTCTTACGACCAACGGCATCACGCTTGCCGAATCGGCACAGGCGCTTTTCGACGCCGGCCTGCGCCGCATCAATGTCAGTCTGGATGCGCTCGATCCCGATCGCTTTCGCGAATTGGCCCGGCGCGACGGCGTGGATCGCGTCATAGCGGGCATCCTCGCCGCCAAAAAGGCGGGCTTCGATCCGGTGAAAGTAAACGCCGTCGCGATTCGCGGCAGCAGCGAGTTCGAGATCGTGCCGCTCGCCCGTTTTGCCCGCGAGCACGGCCTGGAAATGCGGTTCATCGAATACATGCCAATAGGCGCCGATGCATGGGAACGCGAAAAAGTCTTCTTCGCTCATGAGATCATCGACCTGCTCGAATCCCAGGTCGGATCGTTGATCCCATCACCCGACCAGGACCCGCGAGCGCCGGCGCAGGACTTCGACTACACCGACGGCGGCGGGCGCGTCGGCATCATCGCCTCCGTTTCGCGGCCTTTCTGCATGAGCTGCAACCGCGTGCGATTGACGGCCGAGGGCAAGCTGCGAAATTGCTTGTTCGCGCTGAACGAGATCGACCTGAAACCGTTGCTGCGTCATGGCGGCTCACCCGAAGAAATCGCAAAGCTCGTTCGGCAAAACATCTGGGAGAAATGGGAAGGCCACGAGATCAACTCCGCGCGTTTCGTAAAGCCCGATCGCACCATGCACGCCATCGGGGGGTAGTCCATTCGCCTCACCGCCAGCTTAGAGAATCGAGGAATTGCTGAGGTTCGGCTTCGTCCAGATCGTCCGCGCCGCTTTGCACAATGAGAAAGAACACGTCCTTGCCGCGGTTGAAGATTCGGCCTCGCTCGTGGAGTTGAGGATGAATCAGGCGATACTCCAACCCCGCAATATTCTTGTGCGTCACATCCGTGATCTTGTTCACTTCGAGGCGATTCTTCTCGGCACGCTCGGCAATCATCTTTTCAAGGTCTGCTTTCTGAAGCGCGGGTCGATCGCGAGTGAAGTTCTGGATGATGCGAATGAGATAGTAGCGATGCCTGGCCTGGGCAGAGTAGTCGTGCACGGCGAAGCCATCGAATCGGCCATCGCGCTGGATAGGTTCGTGCGGGAACCTCGCGCTGAAGCGTAGGCTCGGGAAAGCGTGCCGTTGCCAGTTCGGCTGGTCTGGCGTGCCAGGACTACCGGCGAGCCACGAATGTGCGATTAAGACGAGCACGACGACGATCGCCAGGATTGGCACGTTCAGAACGCCCGAAAACCACAGTTTCCAGCGGCGATTCGGGCTGACTCGGCCCTCGCTGCCGGCGATCTGCAGCATCAGAAAAAGGGCATAAACCTGCAAGGGCGGAATGATGTACCCGAACACCGTAGCGCGAAACAGCTTGTCGGCGAGTTCATTGATCGGCTGCTTGTCTTCCTGGTCGGCTTTCAGATCCTCGGCAATCTCGGCCGAGGCGATGGCGTGAGCATGCTCGTCCGCAACCGCCCCCTCGGCGGCGCGTTCGTCTTGCCCCTCGCGGATCAACGTGAGCAGCAACTCCGCACGCTCGACGTGCGGCAGCGCCACCTGAAGCTTGATGCCGCCGATCGCCGTGGATAGCATCCAATCGGTGGCGACGGTGGCCTCGTCAAGGAGGATTGAAGGGATCCCTTCGTTCTCCAGGTAATTTTTGGCGACCGCTGCCGCAACCGTGTCGTTAAAGGTCGCGACCGTGATCCAATGATCGGACATGCAAGGACGCCTCAATACCAACCGGAAATTACGCCCGCGGACTACATCGCCGCAAGTACGGCGTCGGCCATCTGCGAGGTTGTCGCAGTGCCGCCAAGGTCTGGCGTTTTCACACGTGCTTCCTTGAGCACTTTCGCGATCGCGGCATGAATGGCTGCCGCGCTCTTGGCGTGGCCAAGATGGTCGAGCATCAGCTTCGCGGACAGAATCGCCGCGAGCGGGTTGGCGATGCCTTTTCCAGCGATGTCAGGCGCTGAGCCGTGCAGCGGCTCGAACATGCTCGGAAACTTCCGCTCCGGGTTCATGTTCGCACTGGCGCCGAGACCGACGCTGCCGGTGATGACGGCGCTGAGATCGGTCAGGATGTCGCCGAACAGATTCGAAGCCACCACGACGTCAAACGCCTCTGGTTTGCGCACCAGATCCATCGCGGCTGCATCCACGAGCAGCATGTTGCACTGCACATCGGGATAATCCTTGGCGACCTCCTTGGTGACATCATCCCAAAGGCCTAGCGTATGCACTTGTGCGTTTGACTTCGTGACCGATGTTACTTTTTTCCGAGGCCGTTTTCGCGCCGCCTCGAATGCGGCTCGCAAGATTCGCTGGCAGCCGTGGCGAGTGAAGACTGCCGTCTGCACGGCGGTCTCATTGGGTGTGCCGACGTAAAGCCTGCCGCCTGTCGGCGCGTATTCGCCTTCGGTGTTCTCGCGGTAGACGAGCATGTCGATGCTGCCCGGCGCTTTGTCGCGCAATGGCGATTGCACGCCCTCAAAGAGATACGCCGGCCGCAGATTGACGTAGAGGTCGAACTTTCGCCTCATCGGCAGGAGCAAGCCATGAACGGTGACGACCTCAGGCACGTCCGGCGAGCCGACGGCGCCGAACAGGATCGCGTCGTGTTTGGATAGCGTATCCCAGCCGTCATCGGGGAGGATTTTCCCGGTTTGCTTGTAGTACGCGGAGCCCCAGGGTAGGCGATTCCACGTATAGGCCGTGTTCTCGCGTTTGAGTGCAGCGTCAACGACGCGAATTGCCTGTTCCGTCACTTCAGGCCCGATGCCATCGCCGCCGATGACTGCAATATTGGCAGATGCCATTGTCGAAAATCTCCGAAATCGTTAAAGATCACGTTTCATTGTGTCGATTCCTTTTTATTGGAGAATCGAATTCTCACAAGATCGGCGGAATAGCTAGATGTCGAAAGGTTGGCGCAATAGGCGAGTGGGAATAGCCAGGCGAACGTGCCGATTCTTCGCGAAATACGCGGTCGGCGCGACTGCTCTGGCGTGCGCGCTGTTCACCGGTTGCTCCTCCCACCAGGCCAGTACCCAAGCCGGACACGATCCGCTCAAGGGCATCATGGCGCCGCCGACGGCCGTGCCGGTCCCGAACCAACAGCAGGCGATGAATAATGGCGCCGCGCTGCCGCCGGGCAATTATCAGGGCGGCATCCCGGCGATCCCGACGACCTTCGGCCCGACCAACAACGCCTCGCTCGCAGCAATGACGGTGCACGGCCCGCTGGGCCGACCGCTCGCCATCGACGACGACGGCAAACCGCGGCCGACCGCCGACTGGACGCGCCCAGGAACGACGATCCAAACGCCGACGATGCCGAATTTTCCCGGCCCCGCCTCGTCGCCGCGCGTCGAGCGAGTGCCTGCAAGTGATGCCACGCCGCTCTTCGCGCCGGCTATCGGCTGGCAGTCGCCGGGCACGCCGACTCCTGCCACGCAGACGGCCAACGCGGCGCCGCCGGCCCTGGCAACGCCGTCCGTGAATCCTCTCGAAGCGCAGCTCAAAGAACGCGGCGTGCTCAAGCATAGCGTCGAACAAACCGCCGACGGCGTGCTGCTCACCTGCTTCCTCTCGCGCGGCCCCGCCGGCGGCATCCGCATCCTCGAAGCCAACGCCGCCGACTACACTTCCGCCGCTCAGGTCATCCTCGAACGCCTCAGCCAAGAATCCCGCGTGCCGTAGCATCTGCGTTGTGCGATGGAACAGCGCAGGATCGTTCGCGAATGAATACTCCGAGCGATCAAGAATTGCATTCGCACATTACCGTTGGCAAATATTGCCAATCGTGATAGCATACATCAACAGGAGCCAACTATGCCAACACGCAATATCAATCTGACCGATCATTTCGACACGTTCGTTGAACGCCAAGTCTCATCCGGGCGCTATAGCAACGCCAGCGAGATCGTTCGCGATGCGCTGCGGTTGCTCGAGGAACAAGAGCAGGAGCGCGAAGCGAAGCTCAAGGCGCTGCGAGCGGCTGCCAAGCAGGGTTTCGATGAACTCGATCAAGGCAAGGGTATTGTTCTTAAAGGCAAGAAGGCGATCGACGAATTCATGGCGGGAATCGAATCGGAAGTCATCAATAAAAAGTCGAAAGCGGCTAGGTGACATCATGGAAGTCTCCATCGCTCCGAAAGCACGTAGCGACATCGAGAATATCCTCATCTCGACCGAGGAAAATTTCGGTCCGAAAACCATGAAGCGCTACGCCAAGCTCATCGCGACGGCGATTGAAGCCGTGGCTGCAAACCCTGAGTTGCCTGGCAGCAGTGAAAGGTCAGAGATCGCAAAGCAAGGCCGAACGTACCATCTCTATTTCAGCCGCAAATCCACAGGCCGAGCCGGCGATCGAATCCGTCAGCCGCGGCATCTCTTGCTTTACCGCGTGACAGAATCCGGCATCGTGGAGATCGCTCGGGTGCTCCATGATTCGATGGATCTGCAATCCCATCTGCCACTCGAGTATCGGCACGATGAGGAATAGCCTACGCTTGATCCCAAGGGTTCATTTCGTTCACCCATAGGCTCGGTCTCGTTAATACAATAAGCACAAACAAACCTTCCAACCACGGACTACGGACCAAGGACCACGGACTAATTATCATGACTGAATTTCGCATTGAAAAAGACTCGATGGGTGATGTCAAAGTACCTGCTCAAGCCTACTACGGCGCACAGACACAGCGTGCGGTTGCTAACTTTCCGATCTCGCACATGCCGTTGCCCAAGAAGCTGATTCACGCACTTGGCCTCGTCAAGGTCGCGGCGGCGGCGGCGAACCGCGACCTCGGCAAGCTCAAACCCGATATCGCCGAGCCGATCATCCTCGCCGCTCGCGAAGTCGCCGCCGGCAAGCATGACAAGGAATTCCCCATCGACGTTTACCAGACCGGGTCCGGCACGTCGTCCAACATGAACGCTAACGAAGTCATCTCCAACCGTGCCATCGAGATCATCGGCAAGAACCGCTTCGAAGCCAAGAAGCCGATCCATCCCAACGATCACGTCAACATGGGCCAATCGACGAACGACATGTTCCCGACCGCGATCCACGTCGCCGCCGGGCATGCGATTCACAAGGATTTGATCCATCAGCTTCAGCACTTTCAGGGCGTGCTGGCGGACAAGGCGAAGAAGTGGGACGACATCATCAAGATCGGCCGCACGCACCTCGCCGACGCCACGCCGATTCGGCTCGGCCAGGAGATCAGCGGTTACGCCCGGCAAGTCGAGCTATGCGTCGAGCGAGCGAAACGTGCCCTCCAAGCCGTGCTCGAACTGCCCGCGGGCGGGACGGCCGTCGGCACGGGCATCAACACGCATCCGAAGTTCGGGGCCAAAGTCGCCGAGGTGCTGGCGAAAGAGACCGGCGTGCCGTTCGTCGAAGCCAAGAACCACTTCGAGGCCAACGCCAACCGCGACGGACTCGTCGAGTGCTCGGGCCAGCTTCGGGCGATCGCCGTCGCGCTGTTCAGCCTCGCCAACAATATCCGCTGGCTGGGGTCCGGGCCGCGCTGCGGGTTCTTCGAGATCATCTTGCCGGACTTGCAACCGGGTTCGTCGATCATGCCGGGCAAAGTCAATCCAGTCATGTGCGAATCGATGATGCAAGCCTGTGCCCGCGTCATCGGCAACGACCAGTGCCTCGCCTTCAGCGGCGCGACCGGCGGCCAGTTCGAGCTAAACATCATGATGCCGGTGATGGGCCTCGCGGTGATCGAGAGCATCGATTTGCTCAGCGCCTCGGTGAAGGCGTTCATCGATTTCTGTGCCCTGGAGATGGAAGCCAATCGGCAAGCGTGCGAGAAGCAAGTCGAGTGGAGCATGGCGATGGTGACGAGCCTGAACCCGCTGATCGGCTACGACACCGCCGCCGCCGTTGCGAAGGAAGCCTTCAAAGTCGGCAAAACGGTGCGCGACTTGTGTCTGGAAAAGATGAAGGCCGGCACGCTGAAAAAGAAGGACAGCGAGGCGATCGTGACGGTGGACGAATTGAACAAGGCGCTCGAGCTACGCTCAATGACGGAGCCGTCGGCGTGATTGCTGCCGCTAGCTTTGCATTTTGCCGAGAGATCGGGTAAAATGACGGTTGAGATTTGTTCTACCGAAAAGGGCGCGATTATGATTCTAATCCAATTCCCCGATCGCGAGACTGAAATCAAAGGTCTCGCGTTTCTGATCGGTCGATTCTCTGGCAAAGTTCTGCGCGGCGGCATCCATACCGTACCCGAAGGCGCACTGGAAGCATTGGCGTCGCAAAACATTCCCTACTCTGTGAAGGGCAAAGCGAGCTATGAGCACCAAATGGCGGCGCTTCGAGGTGATGCTGCCGCGACAGTTCAATGACGGACGAACCTGAGCAAGCCATGCACCCGCCCACCTCCTACCACACCCGCGTGCCCGTCCCGCTCGCCGAAGGTTGGGAAGCGGTCGCCGCCGTCGTTCACGCTCAAGCACTGCGGACATCGTTGGACTTGCCGGGTTTCGCGCTCATCACGTTCACCGAGCCGATCGATTCGCATGCTCTGCGTTTCACCATGATCGCGCTGAAGTCGGCTTTGGCGGACGTTCACTTTGCGAAGACCGGGCAGCGACTCGTTTATCAATCGATGGCGCGGTTCGATCAGCAGACCACCACCAAGTTTCATCTCGATAGCGGGCCGGACGAATCGCTGCTCATGCTTGGCTACGAGCCGACCGAGGTCGCTAGCACGCTCGCCCTGGCTGACTTCTCGCTCGCCTCACATCGGCTCGGTATCACGCCGGCGGACTTTCTGCGCGAGCACAATCCTATGTACACACGGAATCACACGCTCATCGAGCCATTCATTACGAACCTGACGCCGTTCGACATTCGCTTCGCGCAGATCCTCATCATCAACAACAGCAAGCTTGGCTACGATGCGAATGAGAAGCACCATCTTGGCGTACTCCATCAGGCCGAGATCCTTGCACCTGATGCAACCCAGCGGCGCGTCATCAACTCGACAATGATCCGCGTTGCGCCCAACCTGGCCCACGAATCGCACACGCCGAACGAACAACGTGAATTCGCCGAGACGGCCCACATTAGCGGAGCTTCGGAGTACAAGTAAGCTTTTCAGCCAGCGACAATTGGCCTGGTAGGATCGTTGCCGAGCGAGTAACATCAGGTTAAAGGAATCCTTCAAATTTAGAGAACAGGATTGACACCATGGCATCGCTCGCTTCCAAGAAACCGATGATCGAAGTCGAGGATCGGCAAGGCCGAACCGTGTCCGTTACGCTGGTGCGGTTTCTCGTCGATGAAATCTCCGATCTGGATCACATCGAGGCCATCGGCGGCCAACTCTACAGCCTGGTAGAAGATCTGCACCGCAATCAAATCTTAATCGACCTCAGCACGGTGGAAATCGTAGCCAGTTATTTTCTGGGGAAATTGATCGGTTTGCGTAAACGCCTGAAGTCGCCGCCGGATCGGCTCGCCCTGGTGGTAAAGCCGGGATCGCTCGTCGATGAAGCTTTTGTTGTTTGCGGCTTTCGAGCGATTTTCGAAATCTATCCCTCGGTGGACGAAGCGTTGGAACATTTTTAGTCGTTCTACATTCGCTTGCATTCAGGTTCGCATCGACTTATATTTATCCGGGGCCATTTGTCGTGAATGGCGCCGGATGCGTCTGGAAATCGACTCTCGGAGTTGCACATGGATCTGCCAGGTTCACCGTCGCAATCTCCGGTGCTTCCCAAGCCCGTATCGAAACCAGGCCACAAATCATCTCCGCCAAAAAGCAATCGTCTCGGTAGATATTCGGTAACGGGGCGACTGGGCCAGGGCGGAATGGGTGTTGTTTACGAGGCCGAGGACACGCTGCTCAAACGCAAGGTCGCCATCAAGCTGTTGCCAAAAGAGATTTCGACAAACACCGAGGCGCTCAAGCGATTTCTTCGCGAGGCGCAGGCAGCCGCGAAGTTGAGTAATCCCAATGTTGTTGCCGTGTTTGATATTGGCGATTCGGACGGCAGCTATTTCATCGTCTTGGAACTGATTACCGGCGGAAACGCGCAAGAAGCGATGCGAGATCGGGGACCATTCCACTGGTCGGAAGCGACAAGCATCGTCATGGATGTTTGCCGCGGCATGGAAGCGGCGCACAAGGCAGGGCTGATCCACCGGGATATCAAGCCTGCGAATATCTTGCGGTCCGCGGAAGGCGTCGTCAAACTCGGCGACTTTGGACTGGTGAAGCCGGCGAACCGAAAAGGAACCGTCGTCACCGCGCTGGGCGAGGTCGTGGGCACGCCGCACTACATGAGCCCGGAGCAAGGCCAAAGCGCAGCGGTGGATGAACGCAGTGATATTTATTCCCTGGGGGCAACCTACTTCGCGTTGCTTACAGGCCGTCCGCCATATCAGGCAGCCGATTCCTTGCAGGTCATATTCGCGCATTGCTCGCAGCCGATTCCGGATCCGCGGGAGATCGTTGCGGACATTCCCGAAAAGTGCGTGGCCATCGTCCGCAAAGCGATGGCGAAGAACCGAGCCGACCGCTACGCCAGTGCCGATGAGATGCTGAAAGATCTGGAGCAGATCGCCTTGCCGTCCGCCGGCGGACAGCCAAGCAATTCGCCAGTAGTGCCCACGCCGAAGTTTGTATGGAGCAAAGCCGGTTCGACGGAAACCACGGCCAACCCTTATAGCCTGGCGGAAGCGTATCCGGGTGAGAAAACAGAGAAGTTGAACGCTCCAGTTCCGGGGCGCCGTACATGGTTGGCCGTCGGTTTGGTGCTGCTCGTACTTGGAACGCTCGGAGTGCTTGGCATCGTGCTTCTGGCGGTAGTCATCGCCTCGCGGCGTGACAGACCGGCGGAAGGCCCGCCAGTTGCGCGGCCGGCGGACGAGGCCGATTGGCCTAGGCTTGCCACTGCGGCAGACAAGGCGATTCGCACGCGCAACGCAGCCGGAATGAGAGCCGCAATCGATGCCATCAAAATTCTGCAAAAACGAACACAGGATGACAAGTTCGGCCAGCGGGAGGCGATCGCCCAGCTATTGGTGCGACTTGAGAAGGCCTACGCTTTTCGTCAGCGGATCATCGAGAAGGGCCTGGTCATCGCTCTCGATGGAATCGTCACCTGCGTGCGGTTCAGTCCGGATGATCGCAAATTCGCCGCCGGGCAGGGAAGCGGCGATGTCGGCGCGTTCGTATTCGATGGCGACTCGGGCGAGAAATTAGCCACGCTTTGGCCCAGAAGCAACAAGGGATTGACCAGGGTTCAGGCTCTATCCTTTTCGCATGACAATCAGGTGCTCGCAGCGGCTTGCGCCGACAACGGCGGAATTCGTCTGTGGCACTTTCGGGACGCCAAGGGAACTTCGCTTCCGCCGGTGCAAGGCGCGATCCGTGCGCTGGACGTGGTGTTCTCGCCATCAAATCGCGATCTGGCGGCCAGCTTTGAGACGTTTGGAGAAGGGCGAGGAAAGCCATACGTCAAAGCATGGAACATCGATACGGGCCGCGAGCCATTCCTCTTCAAGGCTGAACATGTTGCAAAAGTCCCGTCACTGGCCTACTGCACCGGAGGTCAACAGGTCGCCACGGGCTGCGAAGATCGCCGCGTTGTCTTCTGGAACGCCGAGACGGGGCGAATTTGGCGAGAGATCCGCACGGGGCTCACGGTCCAGGCGATTGCGAGCGGCCCGCGCGGAAGAATCCTGGGCGTGACAGGAGCGAGCGCAAAAGGGCAGGTACTCCAATTCTGGGACTATCCCGCCGAGAAATTGCTTGCGACCAAGACCAGTCCGCACGGCATCGCGCGTTGCGTCGCCATTAACCACGACGGAACCATCCTGGCGAACGGGTCAGGCTCGATGGTTCAACTTTGGAATCTCGAAACCTTCGAACTGCTGACGACCTTGGCAGGCCACGGTCAATCAGTCGCTTCGCTTGCTTTCTCGGCCGAGGGTGGTATCCTTGCAACGGCAAGCGACGATCACACCGTGCGATTGTGGGATGTGACGCGCTACCTGCCGCCTCGCCTCGAGCCGTAGCCGAATCATGAACGACACCTCCAATCCACCGGATAGGCCTCGCGTGGGAATCGATCAGATTTCGACGCGGTGGGTGCTGATCAAAGATCCCGTCAAATTTGTAATGCGTTATGCGCCCGCAATTCAGGGATACCTGAGCGTATTCCTCAAGAATTCCCACGATGTCGAGGATGTATGCCAGGCGTTTCTGGTCCGCGTCATCGAGAGAGGCGTGGTTGACGAGGATCGCTTGCATGGGCGATTCCGCGATTACCTCATCGCCGCCGTGCGCAATGCCGCGTTAGCTCATTTGCGCAAAAAGCATATCGCCAGCTCTGGAAACGTGGAGCTAAGCGAGATTGCGGCCCGCGAATCGTTCGAGTTTCCGACCGACGAGGAATGGGTCTCGCGGTGGCGCCGCGTCGTCTTGGCGGGCGTTTGGGAAGCGATCGAGGCTCATCAACGTAGCCAGCCGGGAAATTTGGCGCATACCGTCTTACGCGTACTAATCGATTATCCCCAAGAGGATTCAACCCAGCTGGCGGCCCGCGTCAGTCTGCTGTGTGGCCGAACGATCCAGGCCGAGGCGTTTCGCAAACAGGTAAGCCGGGCACGGCGATTGTTCGCGGAATTGCTCATCGCGGAAACCGCGCGCACGTTGGAGGATCCGTCGCCGCTCAAGGTCGAAGAGGAACTCATCGACATCGGCGTCATGAAATACGTTCAACCGTTTCTGCCGCCCGACTGGCGAACGAGCGGCACGCTCCTGGATTCAGAATGATTTCACTCGCTGGTGGGAAAAAACCGGTTCTGCCTGTCACACTTCATTTTTCCGCGCATCCTTCCTTTCAGAGTGGGGGAGACGATATCTCTCTCCGCGAACCACAGATCGGTTCGCGATATCATTCCGGCGCTCGCTGGGCGCGCACCGGTCTGCATTTCTTTTCTTTTTTTCTGAAAGGGTGTCTCTTATGGTCCGATCTCTTTTCTTGTCCTTGGCCGTATTACTGACGGCTCAGGTCGCTCCGGCAATGGCTCAGGTGAATATCAATGTCACCGGCCAACTCTCCGGAGGTAATTTCGTCCTGGCAACGTGTTCCGTCGGGAGCAATGGCCAGGTCAGCGGCACGGGCGTTCTGTATGGTACCAATCCGAGTAACGGTTATACCTACAAGTATCCGTTCACCATCAACAAGCTCGCAACCACCTCGGGCAAACTCGTCCTCTACGGAAATCTCGTCGGCGCCGGCTATCCCGTGACTCTCGTCGCTTCGGTTCCGAATGGGCCCATGTCGTTCTCGTATGTCGTGAACGGCAATGTCTATTCTCTCTCGGGCACAGGAACCGTAACGACCAAATAATGGCCGTTCGTCTCGGATTTGTCTTCTGCACAAGCCGGCTCCATTCGGGGCCGGCTTGCTGCATTGATGGTATGTCACCCAAATCATTGCTGCCGAGATTTATCGTGCATTCGCGAATTACCCCCACAGCTTTACCATCTTGACAGTGAAACACGCGAAATCGGCACGGGCGTGGTAATTTCGCTAACCCATCTTATCCGATGAAACATTTGCGAGATGCCAGCGCGCGACTGGGAGCGTTCCCAAAAGCGTGCTGCCTGGCTCGCACCCGCCGGCGGTTTTTCCGCCTTGCATTTTTTGCTTGTTCCCGTGGAACATACAACGGAGTGTTGTCCATGAGCCGTAGATCTGATTCGAATCGTCTTCATTCCAGCCCGTTCAACAAACATCGCGCCCAGTTACACATCGAGACACTGGAAGAGCGTGCTCTTCCGAGCTGCAACACCATCAGCGGGTATGTGTATTACGACGCAAACAACAACGGCTTGTTCGATCAGGGTGAAACGCCGATCGCAAACAGCAAAATCGAACTGCACAACTCAAACAACGTCGTGGTGGGCACCACAACGACAGATGCGAACGGCTTCTATAGCTTCGAGGACGATCGCTCCACGCCGACGCTTGACAAGACGCTGACGAAAACGGTGAACTTCCCGTCCACGCAGACCAATTTCTCCCTGGACGGCTTGCTCGATCAATTCGACTCGTCGCTAGGTGAATTGCAGTCGATCGAAATTAAACACGACGGCTCAATTACCAGCGAAATCAAGGTCGAAAACTTCAGCAGCGTGACCGCTTCCACGATCAGCGGCAATATCGCCGGCACGCTCACCTTGAAAGCCCCGGGCGTTTCGGACCCCCTGTCGATTTCCGGGTCGGCAGGTACGTTCAATGCCGCCACTTACGACGGCAACACCGACTTCCAGGGCGCCAGCGGCACGTCGTTCGGCGAAAAGACAGCGAGCGGAACCAACACCATCACCCTGACGGGCGCCGCCATGACGCCCTACATCGGCACCGGGACTGTCAAGTTCACCGAAATCAGCGACGCCAAGTCCGATGCGACCGGCGGCGGGAACCTCGACGTCCGAATCCGCAGCACCGCGACAGCCAACATCACCGTTATCTATCACTACAAGGCTTACGATTGCCTCCCGCCAGGCAATTACACGATCATTCAGACGGAACAGCCCAGCGGCTATTACGATGGTCTTGAGTCGAAGGACGGAACCGTCATTCCGGGCACGAACACCACCGATCAAATCAGTGTCACGCTCGGCGATACCGATCTTGTCAACAACAACTTCGGCGAGGTCAAGAATACGCAGATCTCGGGCCACGTCTACTACGACAAGAACAACGACGGCATCCGCCAAAGCGGCGAGACGCTTATCGCTGGCACCACGATCACACTCGTGGCCTCCGACGGCAGCACTCAGACCACGACGACTGATGCCAACGGCTACTACGAGTTCACAAACCTAATGCCGGGGACTTACACTGTCAAGGAAACTCAGCCCGCGGGTTACCTCGATGGCAAGGATAAAGAGGGTACCAAGGGCGGAACCGTCGTCAATGATCCTGCCGTCGATCAGATTCAATCAATCACGCTCGTTGCTGGCGATAATTCCCAAAACAACGACTTCGGCGAGTTGAAGCCGTCGAGCATCGCGGGCCACGTGTACTTCGACGCGAACAACAACGGCACGTTCGACTCGGGCGAATCGCCCATCACGGGTGTCACGGTGAAACTCACCGGATTCGCCAATAATGGTCCGGTCAATCTGCAAACCACGACCGATTCGACCGGCAGCTACAAATTCAGCAACCTGCTGCCTGGAACCTATGCAATTACCGAGGTGCAGCCGGTCGGCTATAATGACGGGTTGGACAAGATCGGCACACCGGGCGGAACACAGGGCAACGATACGTTTACCGACATTGTGTTGCCAGCGGAATTCGACGGCGTCAACAACGACTTCGGTGAGATCAAGCCGGATCAACCAGGCGATCCGCTTCCCAAAGACGTTGGGCCTCTTGGCGATCTTGTTATTCTCAGCAAGACTCAGCTGACAAACTCGGGCGCCAATGGCCAGTACCTCCCGCCGCAACTGCGAGGGCAGATGGCGTTTGTCGTCGGCACGGTGATGTCTTTGACCGGCAAGCAAGCCGATTACCAGACGGTGATGTCCGGCGTGGCGCAACTGCAAAACGGTCTCTCGCAAACCGGCTTCGTACAGCAGGTGTGGAACAGTGCCGATCACCGCGCGTTCCAGGCTGCATCGGTCTATCAGGATGTGTTAGGCCGGGCCCCGACATCCGCCGAGCAGACGGCCGCGATTGGCTTGCTGGCTAGCGGAACCACGGAAGTTCAGCTCAAAGAGAATCTGTTTACGTCGGCGGAGTACGGAGCGCAGCACTCCGGTGCGCAGAACCTCGCGGTCGCACTCTATCAGGATATCCTCAACGTTACCCCAGGGACGGCGACCTCGCAGGCGCTTGTCCAGTCGATGGACAATCAGCCGCTTGGGGACGTGGTGCACTCTCTGCTGACGACCGATGACGCCCTGTCGAGTCAGATCGATGACGTGTTCCGCGCCACGGTGCGGCGCGCCGCCACTGCCGCCGAGGTCGCCGCCTGGATGGGGCAGATCAAGAGCGGATCGATCACGTTGGACGGTCTAACGCAAAGGCTGCTTTCGTCGGCAGAGTTCTATCAACTCACGTTCAATAACGTCCATTAGCGAGTCAGGCAGTGCTACGGACAAGGACTATCTCGAAGCCGCGGCGGAAGCGTTCTCCGTCGCGGCTTCTTCGTTTTTTCCGGCGTGAAGTTATTCCGACTGCGGAATCTCCGCAAAATCGAACAGGTCCTACGGATAAATGGGGTCAGACCGCATTCGCCTGCAGTGCGGGATATGCTTATCCTTCGTCTCGTGGATTGTTCAATCGGGGTCGGATTGCGTCAGTTTTCTCGGAAGTATTGGACGATGACAAAAGCGACGCTCGGCTGAGTCTGGCGATCATCCGAATAGGATCAACGCTAACCGACTCGAAGGATGGAGCAGACGGAACAGCGCACACCGGGAGGGAGGAATCTCCCACCCATGGAGGGGACAGAATGAAACGACTCATCACGTGCGGATTATTCGCCGCACTGGGACTGCTTGCACAAAATACTCGGGCACAGGATGTTCCCTGGCAGGCGGCATCTCCCCAATCCACCAAGGCGCCGGCGACCGCGCGACCAATCGTCCTGACCCGGACGGAGTCCTCGGCGCCGTCGAACACCATGTCGTCATTCCGAGTCGTGGCGCCGACGGTCGTGCGCGGAGTGTCGCAGGAAGAAAAAACACTGCCTGGCGTGCCAAAACTCGAAGTGCAGGTTCCTGATCAGAAAATCCCGCGCGCCATGCCGAAGGACAACGGATTCACTCCTCCTGCTCCGAAAGCGATTCCTAGCCCCATTCTCGGGCCGCTGGGCATTGTCGAAGAAGGCGGCGGCGTGTTCGGTGACGGCTGCGGCGATGATGTGTGCGGCGTTTCTCGATCGAAGCGATTTGGCCTCGGCGGATTCTGCGATCCGTGCTGCCCGGACCGCGGCCGAATTTGGGCCAGCGCGCAATACTTGATGTGGTGGCAGCGTTCGCAGTCGGTCCCGCCAATCGTCACCTCCAGCGCGCCGGGCGTGGCAGCGAACCAGGTTGGCATCGTCGGACTGGGCACGACGAACATTTTGTCGGATAGCGTCCCGAACCCAGGCCGCAGCGGCGGGCGGTTCACCCTTGGCGCATGGCTGCCGCACTTCGCGAATCTTGGCATCGAAACCAATTTCTTCTTCCTCGGCAATCAGAGCGGCAGCTTCGTCTATGGTGGAAACAACGGCAACCCGCAGATTGCCAAGCCGTTCTTCGACGTCGGCACGGGCGTGCAAGATCGCGAGGCCGTCGATATTCCAGGTGTCGCTCGCGGTACACTCACTGTCAACACTTACTCCCAACTTTGGGGCATCGAGGCCAACTTTCGCCGCAAACTCGGATGTAATCAATTCGGATGGTGCGATCTGTTGTTCGGCTATCGCCATCTGAATCTGAGCGAAGGCATCGACATCATCGAAGACATTACCTCGGTGCGGACAGGCGAGCGCTTTATCGAACGCGACAGCTTCCGAACGCGCAATCAATTCAACGGTCTTCAACTCGGCTTGAACGGCGAACGCCGGCTCTGGAACCGTTGGTTCTTCGGCTGGTCCGCAAAGGTCGCGCTCGGCAATGTCCATCAGATTATCCAAATTGATGGCAGCACGACGACATTCCTCAATCCCGGCACGCAGCCTGGCGGTCTCTATGCGTTGACGACCAACATCGGCACGCACACTGCCAATCGGCTCGCCGTTCTGCCCGAAGTCAATCTCAAAATCGGCTACGACCTTACGGAAAACCTGCGGTTGTACGTCGGTTATGACTTCCTCTACCTGAGCAACGTCGTTCGGCCAGGCGAACAGATTGACACCCGCGTGAATCAGACATTCCGCCCGGTCAACGGCCAAATCGCCGGCGCTGGTACGGGCGCCCCGCTGCCCGCAGTCCTGTTCCGCACCAGCGATTTCTGGACGCAGGGCCTCAACTTCGGCTTGTGGTACCGGTATTAACGCGAAAGAACCTCTGCTTTCTGCCGCTTTCGGCTTGGAGTTCAGCATGGCGCCGTGCTGAGTGAAAAACCGAAAGCGGCAGCGGATTTTCCGCGTCGGAATCATGAAACCGTCATTTCGCACAGATCATTTCTTCCTTATGTGACTTTCTAACAAACTCGTCGATAACGCGCAGAAATTGATCAACATCGATCGGTTTAGTCAAGTAATCACATGCGCCGGCGTCGCGCAATAGCTGGATCTGGTGCTTCGTCGCATCCGCGCTAATCACCACCACCGGAATGTGGCAAATCCGCGGATCGGCTTTTATCGCGGCGATCACGTCGGAGCCGCGCATGTCGGGCAGGTGGATGTCGAGCAGGATCAAGTCAGGAACGAGCTCACGGGCCAGCTCCAGGCCGATCCCGCCTTGCAAAGCGGACTTCATCTGGATGCCTGGCCGAAAACCGAGTACCGCCTCGATGAGCTGAAGGTTCGCGAGATTATCTTCGACATAGAGAAGCAAGAAACCTCGAGCCGAGCCCGGAGCGGAGGCGCCGTTTTCGCCGGTAAGTTTCAACTTTGCGCAGGGTTTCTGTCCCGCGGGCAATTCGAGGGTAAACGTACTACCCATTCCTCTTTCGGATTTGCACGTAAGCGCGCCGCCCATGAATTCCATGAGGCTGCGGCTCAGGGCAAGCCCCAGGCCGCTGCCTTCGATGTTCGTCGCCTCGGCTCCAAGACGATCGAACGGCGTGAAGAGCCGCTTCTGTTTCTCTGCCGTGATTCCTGCACCCGTGTCTCTGACGTGGAGACGCACACGATTTGTTTCGGCGTGTTCCGCGCGCAGGTCAACCTGGCCTCGATCCGAGTTGTACTTGATGGCATTCGACACCAAATTGAGAACCACCTGAAGCAATCGTTGCCGATCGGCATGAACCCAGCATTCGTTCAAACTGGTTTCGTCAACGCTCATGTGGATCCCGCGTGCGTTGGAGAGCGTTTGCGTGAGATCGACGGCCTCGCGAACCACGTCACCTAAGGCCACCGACTCGGGTGAAACCTCGAGCTTTCCGGCTTCGATTCGCGTGATGTCGAGCACTTCGTTAATCAGGCTGAGCAGGTGCTTTCCGCCGTTCACCATCAGGTCCACATACTCCTTCTGACGAGCAGTGATTCCGTCACGCTGCAAGAGTTGGCCGAAGCCGAGGATCGCATTGAGCGGCGTGCGCAGCTCATGGCTCATGCGTGAAAGGAACTCGCTCTTGGCGTTATTCGCTCTCTCGGCTTCGGCGAGCGCCTGCTCCAGTTCGGCCTTCGCCTTTCGTTCCTGGGTGACGTCACGTGCCACGGCATAGAGCTTGTCCGATCCAGGCTCGGGAGCGGGGCATTTCCAGGATAGCCACCGGTACGTGTTGTCCTTGCAGCGATAACGGTTTTCGAAGCTCGTCACGTTCTTGCCGGTTCGTAGATCGGCCGTGGCGTCGAGCGTTGCAGCCTGGTCGTCGGTGTGGACGAATTCGAGGTAGGGTTTGCCTTCCATTTCCTCGTTGGTGTATCCGAGTGTTTTGCAGAACGATGGATTCAACCGCACGAATTTGGCTTCGAGATTGGCTACGCAGAGCATGTCGAGCGACAACGTAAAAAAAAGATCACGCTCGAATTCCGCATCGCGCCGGTCGGTGATGTCGATCACGGTCCCCATTGAGCGGATCGGCATGTTGGCGGCGTCAAATACGGCCTGGCCGCGAATCAGGACGCAGAGCGTCTTCCCGTTGGTGTGCCGCATGCGGGCCACGAGGTTGATGTTGTCGATTTCCTTCGTGAGCATTCGCTTGGAGTCGGCTTCGATGGCCAACCAATCATCGGGATTAAAATACGCCCGCCAGCCATCGACTGTCGTCGGAATCTGTTCGGACGGGATGCCGAGAATCTTACCCAGCACCGGCGAGAATTCGAAGTTGTTCGTGCGATAATCGACTTCCCAGACGCTGATTCGGCCTTGCTCCGTCGCCAATTCGTAAAGGTCCTTATGCCGAAGGAAGACACGTTCATCGGGCAGTTCCACATGGGGATCGCGCAACTGCATCACATAATGGTGTTCTTGCGAACTGTGGATGTCATGCTGCGTCAAACGCAGCGGGAATCGCGTGCCGTCGCGGCGAATGCCCTGTAGAATCGGGTGAGCCGAGGCGCTCATCCAAGTGAAAGGCGGCTTCACGACGGCAGACGGGTCGGGGCATTCCATGATCAAATGGAACGGCTTGCCCAGCAATTCGTCTCGAGTATAGCCAAAGGTCTCCGCAGCGGCCTGACCGATGCATTCGATAATGCCGTGGTTATCGACGATAAACAATAGGTCGGACATGGCTGGGGAACCTCAAGTGCAGCGTAAGAGAGATATTCCGCTTGCGACTTGGCGCACAGCACGGCGCCTCGTTGAGCGCTACTCCGCAAGCGGAAAAGGCAGATCATCGTTCAGTAGTTTTCCTTCAGTTCGGCGAACACGAGAGCCTGTAGTTGCTCAAGCGACTGAACGATTACACGTGTATCGGTCAACACCGGCATGAAATTCGTATCGCCGTCCCAGCGCGGCACGATGTGCCAGTGCAGATGCCCCGGCAACCCCGCTCCGGCGGACCGGCCGATATTCAGGCCGATATTGAATCCGTCTGGCTTCATAAGCTTTCGTAACACGCCGACGAGCCGCGCGATCGATTGCTGGATCTCCAGCACCTCGTCGATCTCCAGATCGGCGAGTTCGGCCTTGTGCGCATTGGGCGCCACGAGTAGATGCCCGTTGTTGTACGGAAATCGGTTAAGCACCACGACCGACCTCTTGCCGCGCTCGGCGATCAGATTTTCCGCGTCGCGCTCGGTTCCCTCGGCCAAGTTCGCGCAGATGAAGCACCGATCCCCGACAGCAGGCGGTTGCGCGCTTGCGATGTATGCCAGGCGCCACGGCGCCCATAATCGATCCATGGGTTCTCCTCGTTACATTCGCAGCATCCGCGCCAGCAGTTGATGGAAGAAATATCCGCCCGCCTCGCGCTTGACGCTGAAGCGCCCGGTGTCGTACGACCGGCTCTTGAGGCCTCGCTGCACTTCGTCGCACACGCTGATGTCTTCGAGCTGAACTTGATGGGCCACGGCGACGCTTGCCTCGTTGAATCGCTTGGCCTCCTCGGATTCAACGTCAGTGAAATAGAAATCGAAAAACACCCGGCAGCGGTCTGGCCCGAGCGGCACGACCCAGTTGGTATCCATGACGCCCTGGTAGAGATTGATCATCAGATTCGGAAACAACCACCAGTAGTACGCATGAGTTCCGGTGCGGACCTTGTTGACCGTGGGATCGTCCGAAGGTTTGATCGGGCTGATCTGCACGCTGTTATACTCATGATTGACGGTGCGATAGCCGGAATAGTCAAGCGCTCCCGCGAGGCCGGGGTGCACAGTGTTGACGTGGTAACCGCCGTCTTGGTAGTTATCGACGAAAACCTTCCAGTTGCAATCGAGCACGTAGTCGCGCTGCCCGAAGAAACGAAGCTTGTCCAGTCCGAGGTCTTTCGTCATCGTCGGAAACGGCGTGAGCCAATCCGCGAGCGTCTGCTTTGGCTCGCCCATATGCACGAATACGAACGGTCCCCATGTCTCAACATGCATCGTCGGCAGGCCGTGATCTTCCTTGCGGAATTCCTCGACGCCGTCGAACTCTGGCGTGCCTCGCAGGCGACCGGTGAGATCGTAGGTCCAACCGTGATAGCGGCAGCGCAACTTGGTCGCGTGACCGCACGGATCGTTGATGACCTGTGCCGCCCGGTGCCGGCAGGCATTGTGAAATGCGTGCAACACGCTCTTGTCATCACGCACCACGAGGATCGGCTGCCCGGCAATTTCCGTTGTCAGAAAGGAACCCGGCTCGGCGACGACGTCTGAACGCCCGACATATTGCCAGGTGTCGCCGAAAACCTTGGCACATTCCAAAGCGTAGACTTCATCGTCGAAGTACCACGCACTCGGAATCGTACGGGCCCGAGAAAGCGGCAACGTCGGATCGAAGGCGTCGAGCAATCGCGTCAGATGCGGTGACATCGTCATTCTCCTTGCTTGTAGTTATTTTCAGCAATTCGCGTCGTTTCCGCAATGGCGCGTTTATGCGGAAAGGGCAAAACAGGAAGATTCAAGCGGACTTGTTGCCTCGCTTGCACTCGATACCATACCCAAACGCGGGAATCTCCTATCGTTTGGCGAGAAGCGGTCGAATCCATGGAACACAAAATCCACATCATTGGCATCGGCACCGACGGCATCGGCGGCCTCGCGGGGAAGCCTCGCGAGTTATTGCAATCCGCCGAATTGATTCTCGGCGCCGAGGCGGCCCTTGCACTCGTGCCCGAGTTATCAGCGGAACGGATGCTCCTCTCGGGCAATCTTCACGATGCCGTGCGCCGACTCGAATCGGCGGGCAACAAGCGAACGGTCGTGCTCGCCGGCGGCGATCCGCTGTTTTACGGCGTCGCTCGCTATCTCTGCGAAAAACTCGGGAATGACCGTTTCGAGGTTTGGCCTCACGTCAGCACCATGCAACTCGCCTTCGCTCGCATCAAGGAATCGTGGGAAGAGGCCTACCTCACCAACCTGGCGACGCACTCGCTGGAAAGCGTGCTAGATCGCGTGCGAACCGCTGAGACCGTCGGCATCTTCACCAGCGACGAAGAGACCCCGCCGATTATCGCGAAGAAGCTACTCGCGCGAGGAATTGATTACTTCCGGGTTTTCGTATGCGAGAACCTCGGCGCTCCAAACGAACGGGTCACTCAGGGCGACCTGCTCGAAATTCAGGAGATGGACTTCGACGCGCTCAACGTGATGATCCTGAAACGCAAACCCGATCGGCCCGATCTGCAGAAAACCCCGAATCGATTTCGGCGCTTCGGCAATCCCGACGACGCTTTCATTCAAAGCCGGCCGAAAAGCGGCCTGATCACCGGCGCCGAGGTACGCGCCCTCGCCCTGGCCAAGCTCGACGTGCAACAGGGTTCCGTAGTCTGGGACATAGGCGCGGGCTCGGGCGCGGTCGCCATCGAAGCCGCCCAGCTGGCGACTGCCGGAATGGTCTATGCCATCGAGCAGGATGTTGCCGATTACCATCTGATCGTCGCCAACGCTCAGACGTTTGGCGTGAAGAATCTGACCGCCGTGCACGGCATGGCGCCCGCCGCCTTTAATGGACTGCCCGATCCCGATGCGGTTTTCGTCGGCGGCATTCGCCGCGAGGTCGCTCGGCTGTTGGAATCGGTCTTCCGCGTGTTGCGTCCTGGCGGACGGCTCGTCGTCAATGTCGCTTCCCTCGAAGCACTGAGCGCGACCCAGACGGCCATGAAGGCGCTCGCTCCGTCGATCGATGGCATGCTCGTCAATATCGCCCGAGGCAACGAGCAACTCGAAACCATGCGATTCGAGGCGCTGAACCCGACGTTCCTGCTCACGATAGTCAAGCCCGCTTCGTAGGCGTTTGCTCGCGGATCACGCGGGATTATTTCGATGATCTCCATTACGATGAACGAACCTCAGCCGAATCGAAAACCCTGGGCGGCACGAATCTTGATCGTGCTTTTTTTTGCAGTTGTCGTGCCTGTCGGCGTGAGTTTGCTCAATACCTATTCGCCCACGCAATATTCGTATGTGCCATGCCCGTTTCACTGGATGACGGGATTCCACTGCCCCGCTTGTGGTGCGACACGCTGCACGCATGCGATACTGCACGGCGAATTCCAGAGGGCGATGGCGTACAACGCGCTGATGGTCCTCCTGTTGCCGTTGATCGGTTATGTGACGTGTCGAGTGACTATCGAGCTCTGGACAGGCAAGAAAGCACCGGGCATCGAAATGCCGCTTTGGGGGCAGCGAACGCTAATGGTGATCGTGTTCGTCTATTGGATTGCGCGAAATATTGACTGGTATCCGTTGTCACTACTGGCGCCGCATGAGTTATGATAGTGACGCCACGCTGGGGACTTTGCACCCACGGCCCATGGCAGAGCGCAGCGGCGATACCGCGCAGCGCCCCCGGGTTTCCGAGGCGGGAAAAAGTAGCTCTGAAAGGGCGAAACAACGCCAAATCGGATCGTCCATCCCAAGCGTAATAATCGATAGTTGCAAGTACTTCGCCAGAGATTGCGGCATCGATACGTTTCGCGGTGTTTCTTCAGATCTTGTGCCCAGGGCAATCGTTTACCCATATCGGCGCTGCGCGGCTTCGCCGTTACGCTCTGCCCTGGGCTGATTTGTTTGAATGCGCTTGTCCAAGCGCTCGAATTGGCCATGTGTTTCTGCCGAGCGTTGAGCGTCAGCGACGAGAGGCCCGCCCACCTTGGTCCTCCAGTCGCTCACGCTCCTGGCTCGCCAAATTACACTAGCTCATCTGGAACAACAGCTGCGTTCACCGTCAAAATGCCGCCCTTCACGATCTGAGCGCGTAGACCGCCGCGATGTTTCAGGCCCTTTTCGACGCCTTTGCACGTCAACTTTTCGAGATGTCCACACGGCTCGCACAGGCGAATGCCTCTCAGAATGACGTCGCCCACCTTGAACGTTCTACCGACGAGATGATTGAGCGGTACGCCTCGCGTCAGCAGGTTGCGGCGAGATTGCGCCGGGGTCAGCGTGAGTTCGTATTCGCTGGCCAGGCCGTCGAGCGCCTCAATCTCGATGAGCGTGACCTCGCGGTCTGGCCCGTCCTTCGCGGAGTAGGTTCCGTCTTTCGCGAAGTAGCGGTCGCCGACGAGACCCTGTCCTGCGACGGCCTCGACGCGGTCCACCGATTGCAAGTCAGTCCCCTTGCGCGGGGTGATATAGATCCCGATCAGTTGCCCCTGAAACATGGCAGCCCTCTCTTCTATTTCACTTTTGACGCAGGTTTTTTTATTTTTCTCTTGTGTCGTTGGCCAAAAACATTAAAATGGCTGAAAATAATCCGCTAGATTGCATCCTACCGTTATTTCTCGTTTCTGTTTATTCTCGCGTGCGATTCCAGGGGGGCTGACAGATGGAACAACGTTTCGAGGGCAGGCCCGAAGCCACCATTAGGCTCGAAGGGCGTCGCCTTGTCCGCAGTGACGTGACCAACGATTGGGGGTTACGCCTGCAGTGGGAAATCCGCCGAAATGGCCAGGTCATCGCAACGGTGAACGCTCGGCCGGATCTCGCCTACGAGCATCCCGATACCGCTTCGGGCGAATACACGGTCGTATTGCAGATGTGGCACTACATCAACTATGCCAAGAACGCTCAGGGGGAATTCACCCAGAGCCGATTCATCAACGTGTCGAACGTCGTAACCTACCGCATCTAATACACATTCAATACCGGTCGAAATGGCCGATCGCGGAGATATCGCATGCTGAACATAGGCAACGAAAAAGTCTCGCTCTGTTCGGGGTTGACGCGGCGCGGATTTCTCACCGTGGGCGCGACGGCGATGGCGGGCTTGAACCTCCCGAACCTGATGAAACTCCAGGCCGCCGACGCCATCGATGGTAGTCGCGCTCGCATCAAGAATTGCATCACGATCTTCCTCGTGGGTTCTCCTGGCCATGTCGATACGTGGGACATGAAGCCGGATGCGCCTTCGGAAGTTCGCGGGCGATTCCGCCCGATCCGTACCAATGTCAATGGCGTGCAGATTTGCGAGCATTTCCCGCTGATGGCGCGGAAGATGGACAAGGTCTCGCTGATTCGCAGTCTGCATCACCGCACCGGCGCGACGCACGAAAACGGCCAACGCTGGATGATGACCGGTCACGACTTCAACGCCGACAGCATCAAACCCTGCATGGGCAGCGTGATCTCGCGAACGTTTGGCCAACGCAGCGAACTGCCGGCCAACGTGATACTGCCTGGCCCGATCGGCAACACCGGCGCGGGCAATCTGCACGGCCAAACTGCTGGTCATCTCGGCAGTGCGCACGAGCCGTTCTTCCTCGGCGCGGATCCGGCCTCCGCCAACTTCCGCGTCGCGGATCTCGAAGTGCCGACAGGCATGTCGGCCTCTCGCATGGACGCCCGCCGCGAACTTCTCGGCCAACTCGATCAACTGCAACGCCGAACGGAAACGCGCTCGACGAGCATGCATGACAGTTCCTATGGCCGAGCCTTTCGGCTGTTGACGTCGCAGCGTGCGAAGGAGGCGTTCGACCTCAGCCTCGAAACGCCGCGGACGCGCGACCGTTATGGCCGAAACACGCTTGGCCAAAGCTGCCTGATGGCCCGTCGAATGATCGAGGCTGGGGTACGCTTCGTCACCGTGAACCACTTCGACACGGTGTTTGGCCAAACCTGCTGGGACATGCACGCGGATGGCGGAGGGTTGAACAACACCTACGCCGATTACGAACGCCACCTCTGTCCTCAGTTCGACTGGGCCTTCACCGCTCTTCTGGACGATCTAGAACAGCGCGGAATGCTGCAAGACACCGTGGTCGCGGTGCTCAGCGAATTCGGCCGGACGCCACGCCTCAACGGTCGAGGCGGACGCGATCATTACCCCCAGGCCTGGACGAATTTCCTGGCGGGCGGCAACATCCGCGGCGGACAGGTCATCGGCTCGACCGACCGTATCGGGTCCAGGCCCCACGACAACCCAATCGAACCACCGCAGATCCTCGCTTCGATCTATCAGGGCATGGGCATCAACCTCGATACCGTCACGATGCCTGGCCCCGGTGACCGTCCGGTCCGACTGGTCGAAGCACAACCGATTCCGCAGTTGTTCTAGTGATAGCAGTCCAAGCCCAGGGATGAGCGCAGCGAATCCCTGGGATCGAAGATTCTATCCCGCCGCCCTTCTCCGACGAACTCTCTCTGGTTTTCCCCTTTCGGTTGTGCGATGAAAACCAACTATTTCTTTCTCCCGATGTTGGCCATCTGCTTCTCGGCATCCCCTGCCAGTGCCGGCGAACCAACGCTGCGAACGCTCGATATTCGCGGGCTTAGCATCGGCGGCGCAGCCACGCTCACGGTGGATGGCGATGACCTTGGCAAGGCGCCTCGCCTCGTGCTTCCGTTTCCCGCGAAGCAAACGCTCAAACTGGGCGGATCCGACAAGAAGGCCGTGTTCGATGTTTCGCTCGCCGACGATATTCCACCTGGCTATTACCAGCTGCGTATCGCTAGCGATGGCGGCGTGAGTCTGCCCGTCGTCATCGCCGTCGATCGCATGCCGCAGATCCCCGTCACCGCTCCGATAACTCAGCTGCCGAGCGCCATTCATGGTACGATTGCTGGTGCAGCCGTGGCCGAAGTAACATTCGCAGGCAAGGCGAAACAACGAATCCAGATCGAAGTCGAGGCACAACGCCTCGGTTCCAAGTTGCGGCCGATCCTTCACCTCTACAACAGCCGGAAGTTGCAACTCAACTGGGCCTGGGCGACGCCAGTAATACTGGGCGATGCTCGCCTGGAAGCGATCCTGCCTGAAGACGGCACATATTACGTCACCGTGCATGATGCGGAATACGCTGCGGCGGCGGGATCGTTCTTTCGGCTCAAGCTCGGCACGTGGTCGAGCGTCGATCAAGTATTTCCCCCGGCGGGCGGTCGCGGTCAGACATTGACGGTTCGTGCCGAGGGATTTGAAGCGGTCGTGAAGACGCCGAAGGCGCCGGGATTCGTACCGCTGGCGTTTCCGAAAAACGGCGTTTGGAGCGGACCGAGGCCGTTTGTCACCGTCAGCCCCTTTGCCGAATTTGTTGAATTGCCCAGTACGGCGAAGCCGCAAGAAATTCCTGCTGGTCTCGCAGGCGTGAGTGGAAAGCTCGAAACGCCCTTCGAAGAGGATCGCTATCGCATTGCGGTCATTCCCAAGAAAAAAATTCGCCTGGAGGTCTTCGCCGAGCGCCTTGGGTCTGCCATCGACGCTGCACTTGTTGTGCGTGATGAAAAAGGAACGCAGCTTGCGCGTGGCGAGGATTCGCCAGGCTCCCTCGATCCCGTGCTTGAATATACGGTACCCGACAAGGTGACGTCGATCGTCGTCGGTGTCGTCGATGCTCAGGGCCGGGGCTCGCCGCACGCCATCTATCGCCTCACGATCACGCCGCAGGATGGGCCGGGGGGCGGCGGCGACGCGTTCACGCTGACGACGACGATTCAACGACTCTCGCTCCCCGTCGGCGGCCGCGCGGTTCTGCCTGTCATTGCTGATCGGCGTGACGGCTTCCTTGCAAAGATCGATCTCGTCGGCGCCGATGTGCAGCCGGGAATAAAGCTCTCAGGCACGACAATCCCCGACGGCGCCGATGGCACGCTGCTCACAGTCGAACGCACTGCGGCAGGACTCGATGCGATCATCACGGGACTCAAGGGCGCCACCGCCGACGGCGTGGAACAGATCGTCACCGTCAAGAATCATCCGCTGGAAAAACTGCAGCCCTGGCTGGCGTCGGAGATCGCCATCGCGCCGGCGACCGGTTCCGCCGCCGATTTCGCCATCGATTGGCGCGACCTGCCGGAATCCACCGTGCTCTCGCCCGCCAGCCGATTGCTGCTCCCGATCAAGCTCGTGCGGCCCGCAGGCAAGAACACCGTGAAGCTCACGCTTCTAACCAGTCAGAACACGCCGGTCCTTAATAACCAACCGAACCCGAACAAAGCCATCCGGCAAGACAAGACCGCCGACCTCGCGGCAGGCGTATCGACCGGCGACGTGACCGCCATTCTGCCCCCGGAACTGAGCTCGCCAATCTACGATGTCACCGTGCAGGCCGAGTTGCTCGATCCCGCCAAGAAAGTGCTTGCTACTTCTTTCGCCCCCGTTCGGCGAATGGAAGTCGTGCTGCCCATTGCCGTGAAACTGGACGGTTCGGGACGCGTGGAGACGGCGTTCGATAAAAAGAAGGGCGCCACCATCAAACTGCAAGGAAAGATCGAACGTCGGGCGGGCCTGAAGGCCGACGTGCTCCTGGCGCTCACGGGCCTGCCAACGGGTGCGAAGGCGGACGTCGTCACCGTCAAGGCCGACGCGTCGGCGTTCACGATCAACGTAACCTTTCCGCCCACGGTTAGCCCAGGTGAATTTTCGAGCGTGAAGCTGTCCGGCTCGTTCGTGCCAGACGCCAAACAACCGAACGCACGAGTCCGCAGCCGCGAGGTCGATGTCACCCTTGTCTTGAAGGCGATGTCCTGAGCCACGAGCCTTGGTTCGATGCACCACACGAGGTTTATTCCATGACGTTTTCTCCATGTCGAATTGGTTTCCTGAGTCTGGTGCTCCTCGCATGCCTCGGCCACGGCGCATCCGCGCAGGTGCCTATGTCGCCCGTTCCGGCTTCGATTCGCGTCGAGCCAACGGCTGTGGCGATCAAACATCAACGCGAGCCTTTCGCAATTCAGGTACTCGGGGAGTCGGCGAGTGGATTCTCGCTGGATCTTCGCTCGACCGCGAAATTCGTGGTGGCGGATAGCAAAGTCGCAATCGTCGATGCGGCGGGTTGGCTGCGACCCGTGAGCAACGGACAGACGAGCGTCACGGTAACGGTCGCCGGCGTGTCGAAGACCGTTGCCGTCAAGGTCGATCTGCCAGCGAAGGAACCCGCGATCAGTTTTCGGCACGAGGTCATGCCCGTGCTGTCGCGCGGCGCGTGCAACGGCGGCGGGTGTCATGGCTTCTCGCTTGGGAAAAATGGCTTCAAACTTTCGCTTCGCGGAGCCGACCCCGACCCCGACTTTATCGCCACGACCAAGGATTCGCTCAGCCGACGCTTGAACTTCCAGCATCCCGACCTCAGCCTGCTCGTGACCAAGCCGCTTGGCGAAGTTCCGCACGAGGGCGGCACGCGATTTGGCCGTAAAAGCCTGTCGTTCGAGATCCTGACCAAATGGATCACGCAAGGCGCGCCGGGCGATCTCAACGACAAGGCCGAGGTCGTGAGCGTGCGATTGATTCCCGACAAATTGATTCTCGCGCCAGGCCAAAAACACCGCCTACAGCTCCTGGCGACCTACTCGACCGGACTCGTTCGCGATGTCACTCGGCTCGGCGTCATCAGCGCGAACAACACGCAATTCGCCGACGTCGAGGACGAGGGCATCGTCGTTGCCGGCGATCCGGGCGAGACTGCGGTCGTCGCCCGTTTCGAGCGTGTCTTCGCAGCGACCAATGTCGTCGTGCTCAAGCCAGATCTGAAATTCACCCCCACGCCGGTTCCGCAGAACAACTTGATCGACCGCTTCGTGATCGAAAAACTCAATCGCGTCAAGATCACGCCCTCGGATCTGGCGGGTGACGAGGAGTTCCTGCGGCGTGTTTCGCTCGATCTGATTGGCATTCAACCAAAACCGGAAGAAATCAAAGCATTCCTCGCCGACAAAAATCCAAAGAAACGCGAGGCCCTTATTGACGCTCTTTTCGCTCGGCCCGAGTTCGTCGATCAATGGTCCTTGAAGTGGGGCGATCTTCTGCAGAATTCACGCACGAATGCCAGCCCCAATTCGGTATACCTGTTTCGAGAATGGATCCGCAGCGCTGTTGCGTCGAATATGCCGATCGATGTCTTCGCACGCAAGGTGCTGACGGCGCGCGGCGGAGCGGTGGACGATCCGGCTTCCGTCTACTTCGCTCCGAGCAAGGACGCCAACGAAACCCTCGAACGCGCGACGCAGGTGTTTTGCGGCGTCCGCATGCTCTGTGCCCGCTGCCACAGCCATCCGATGGAAAACTGGACCCAGGCCGACTACTATGGCCTGGCGAGTTTCTTCAATCAGGTTTCGATAAGGCCCGACACGCGCGCTCCGCAAGGTGTGCAGAGAATGAAGTTTGTTCAGCTCAACCTGGCGGTCAACAACGCCAACAACCCGCGGTCGGGCAAGGCACAACCGCCGCGTTTCCTCGGCGGCGAGGAACCGAAGCTGGCGCCGAACACCGACCGGCGCCTGGCCTATGCCGACTGGCTGACGTCGCCGAAGAATCCGTTCTTCGCTCGCAGCATCGTGAATCGCTGGTGGAGCTATTTCTTCCATCGCGGCATCATCGATCCGGTGGACGATATCCGAAGCACGAACCCGCCAATCAATCCCGAACTGCTCGACGCCCTGACGGCCGATTTCATTGAACACAAATTCGACCTGCGTCACCTGATGCGTCGCATCGTCACCTCGCAGACCTATCAACGCTCGAGCGTGCCCAACGAATCGAACAAGCATGACGAACAGAATTTTTCGCACGCCATTCCCCGACGCATTCCGGCCGAGGCGCTCTTGGATTCGTTGATCCAGGCGACCGGCGTGGGCGAAAATTTCCCTGGTGTTCCTGGCGGATTCCGAGCTGGTCAGCTTCCTGACGCCAATAGCGAAAATGCATTCCTGCGGTTGTTTGGCCAGGCCCAGCGGATGGAGGCGTGTGAATGCGAACGCGATAACGGGTCCAACATGCTTCAGGCGCTACATCTGCTCAACGGCAAAAGCATCCAGGCGCGGGTCGCCAACGGGAACGGCCGGGCAGCCCTGTTGTCGCGACAAAAAATCTCAGACGCCGACGTGGTTACGGAATTGTACCTTTGGTCAGTAGCACGCCGTCCGACTGCGGCGGAATCCAAACTGGGAACGGAATACCTGAAGACCCATGCCGAGCGCCGCTTGGAAGCGATACAGGATCTGTTCTGGGCACTGCTGAATAGCCGCGATTTTCTACTGTTGCATTGAGATTATCAGCTCCGCTTGTACACGCTGAGCGCTAAGCCGCAAGCGGTGGACGCCACCTACGGAAAAGCCGGGACATTTCCGCTTGCAAGGAACATCGTTGTGCCGAGATCGTTCTGCGTCAGCAGGCTCACATGTGCATCGCAGAACAGCACGTTGAAGCCGCTCGCGTGGCGATTGGACGGATAATGCGTGAACCCCGCGTCAGGCCAGGGCCAAGGTCCACGCGGATTCGCGGCGGTGGCGGCATGCGTCGAATCGGCGCAGCCGGGCGTCTTGCCATGATCCCATACGATCATGATGTTTGACGTTCCATTTTCGAGGTTGGCGAGCTTCTTTCCGTTCGGTCCGCCGTTGACATAGTTCATGCCATAGCTCACCTGAAACGGTTGCGTCGTGACGAGATCGATACCCTTCGGGCATTTGAAAACCGCGATATTGTGCTCGACGAACGGCCAAATCAACCCCGCAGGGTAACCGCCGTTGTTGTACGAATTGTCGTCATTGGCCAGGCCCTGCGCGACGGTGGGCGATGACGGGGCCGAGCGATTGTCGTAAGGCGCCCACCAGATCTCTTTTGTTCCAGTCCAGATGGTCGCCGAAGGTAGAGCGTAGCAATTCGCATCGTACAATCCGGAAGTCGTGTCGCATACCCGATAACGCGGCAGCCCCTTGTTGCTATCGTGATACCCGTGAACCGCAATTCCGATCTGCCGCAGATTGTTCGCGCATTGCAAGCGGGCGGCAGTGTCACGCACTTTTTGCACGGCCGGCACCAATAGCGCGATGAGGATCGCAATAATCGCGAGCACCACGAGCAGCTCGATCAGAGTAAAGGCACGACGGCGTTGCATTTAAGGATCCCACGTTCGAGCCTGCACGTCAGGCGGCAAAATCTCAGCCAATTAATATAAAGGAACGCATTAATCCATTCCCAAATAGCACGAGCACGTCATGAATATCCTAGATTTATTCCGTTCCCGAACCAAGGCCACGCCGGTCGAAAACTCGACAGGGAAAAGTTCGTCGCCGCGACTGACCGTGTCAAGCCACGGACTGAGCGACACGGGACGGATGCGGAAAACAAACGAAGACTGCTTCGTCATCGCGGAACTGGCGCGAAGCCTGCGCATCCACCACACCAACCTCCCGCAAACTCAGACGAATTACAGCTGCAACCGCGGATACGTTTTCCTCGTGGCCGACGGAGTAGGCGGAAACACTGCAGGCGAAATCGCCAGCGGTTTGTCGGTGACGACGATCGAGGAGTTTTTGCTCAATACGCTTAGGCGATTCTCCAACCTGCAAGCCAGCGAAGAGCAGAATGCTTTGCGGGAGTTGCAGAACGCGCTGTATCAGGCTGATTCTCGCATCTTCGAAGAAACCGAGCACCATCCCGAATGGCGCGGCATGGGCACCACGCTGACCATGGCGTTTATCGTCAATTGGCGTCTATTCGTCGCGCACGCTGGCGATAGCCGATGCTACCTGCATTCCGGCGGCAAACTGCGCTGCTTGACTCAAGACCATACCATGACCGCGGAAATGATTCGCCGCGGGATACTCAAAGCGGAAAACGAAGCGAACCATCCGTTTCGGCATGTCGTGACCAACATCCTCGGCGGCTCCGAACGCGGCGTACGCGCGGAACTGCATAGCCTCGACATCCATCCCGGCGACGTCTTGCTCCTCTGCTCCGACGGTCTTACGGAAATGGTTTCCGAAGATCGAATCACCGCGATCCTTCAGGCAAACACCGATCTGCACAATGCATGCCAAGCCCTGATCACCGAAGCGAATGAGCAAGGCGGCCGAGATAACATCACGGTGATCGTCGCACGAATGGACGGCGGAACACAAGCCTGACGCCTCGGCCTACTTCGCTCCAACGCAGTAAAGCGCCTGGTCCGATCGAAGGTAGATTCGGCCATCGACAAAGGCGGGGCTGCCGTTGAAGACGCTGGTGTCCGAAGCGAACTGGTTGCGGGCCAACATCTTGAATTGCGGACCGGCTTGGAGGACGAACGTGCCGTTGTTTCGGCTAACGTAAAAGAGCTTGCCATCCGCCAGGGTTACGGAGGCGTAGATCCGTTCCGAAGCGGGCGTCAGGCGTTCCTGGTAGGCGAGTTTACCTGTCTTTGCGTCGGCACAATAGACGATGCCGCTCTCGTCATGTGCCCAGTAGAGGTGGCCATCGTGGAAGACCGGAGATGAGACGTTGGAACCTTTCTTTATTGTCCAAAGCCGGTGCGAAGTTGAGACATCCCCACGCCCGCCCGCCTTGACGGCGAGGGCGCCAGGAGCGGACAGGCCGCCGACTGCATAGATGATACCGCCATGGGCGACGGCGGTTGGGCAGATGTAGTCGTTGATGCCGCCGCAGGTCCAGAGGAGTTCGCCGGTGAGGGCGTCGATGCCGAGCAGGCGTTTTTCTTCGCCGACGACAAGTTCGGTTCGCGTGCCGACTTGAACGAGCAAGGGCGAGCTCCAGGATTCTTCGCCATTTACCTTCTGCGACCAGACTTTCTTGCCGGTGGCCTGATCGAGTGCGACGAACTGATGGGACTCGACGGCAGCGGGAACGATCACGAGGTTCTGATGGAGGACCGGCGAGGCGCCGCTGCCCCATTTTCCGAACCGCGTGCCGAGGCTGACTTGCCAAAGTTCCTTGCCGTCGAGATCAAGCGCGTGCATGCCGCCGGCGCCGAAAAAGACGAACAGGCGTTTTCCGTCGGACACGGGAGTGGACGAAGCATAGCCGTGCAGGGCGGTGTATCCTTTGAACGGGAAATCCTTGGCTGGCGCGGGGAAGTCTTTCTGCCAGAGCATTTTACCGCCGCGATCGAAGCAGACGACGTGGCGTTTCAATGTGGCTGTCGATTTCTTCGTCGCTCCAGTCCAGCAGGTCACGAAGACTTTGTCGCCGACGACGATGGGGCTGGACGAGCCAGGCCCGGGCAATTTGGCTTTCCAGAGAAGATTCTTGTCGTCGCTCCACTGCGTGGGGACGGGACTGCTCGATTGGCCAAGCCCGCCGGGTCCGCGGAACTGCATCCAGTCGTCTGCCGACAGCGGCATAGCCGCGAGAAGAACGTAAGGCAGACTCAGTATCAACGTCCGAACGCCGCGTCGAGTATTGGATGTCATCGTTTGTTTCTCGTTCACACAGTGATTGCCTATCTTATTTAGCCAAAGGTAGAGTGATCTTACAATCATTCTCGAGTTGCGAGGATGTTCGGGAAATCATTGGCACCTGAATCCTGATTCCCAACAGACTAATCCCGAAACGATGCTTGCAAAATGATTAACGCAAAAGGAAAAAGGACTCTGGCCATTTGACCAAAGTCCTTGCGGGGTAAGAATGCCGAAGAGAGGACTCGAACCTCCACTCCCTAACGGGAACCAGCTCCTGAAGCT
>CAZAFH010000002.1:0-227300 GCA_964484265.1 uncultured Singulisphaera sp. | reverse complement strand
GTCGAGATGTTCGTCGGCGTCGGCGCCAGCCGGGTGCGCGATATGTTTCGCACTGCCAAGGAAAGCTCGCCCTGCTTGCTATTCATCGACGAAATCGACGCCGTTGGCCGAATGCGCGGCGCCGGTGTCGGCGGCGGTTCCGATGAACGCGAGCAGACGCTGAACCAGATTCTCAGCGAGATGGATGGGTTCTCGCCCAATGAATCGGTCATCGTCATCGCGGCGACGAATCGTCCCGACGTCCTCGACTCGGCGCTGCTGCGCCCGGGCCGATTCGATCGCCACGTCACGGTCGATCGTCCGACCTGGCAGGGCCGCCTGGAGATACTCAAAGTTCACACGCGCAACAAGCCGCTAGGCGACGACGTGAATCTTGAGGAGATCGCCCGCAAGATGATCGGCATGACCGGAGCGGACCTGCGTAACCTTGCGAATGAGGCGGCGTTGATCGCTTCGCGCGATACGAAATCGCGCATCGAACGGAAGGATTTCGAGAACGCAGCCGACCGCGTGCTCATGGGACCGAAACGCGATGAAGTGCTGACCGAGGACGACAAACGCCGCACTGCCTATCACGAGGCCGGGCATGCGATCGTCGGCTGGTACATGCCCGAGGCCGACCCGCCGCAGAAAGTGACGATTGTGCCTCGCGGCCGCACCGGTGGCGTTACCATGTTCACGCCGGACGAAGACCGCGTCCATCATGGGCTGGATTTCTTTTTGGCGAAACTCGCGGTCGCAATGGGCGGCCGAGCCGCCGAGAGATTGATCTTCAATCAGCCGTACGCCGGCGTCGAGAGCGATCTCAAACAGGCGACTCGGCTCGCACGCTACATGGTCACGCACTGGGGCATGAGCGACAAGCTCGGCCCGATGTCGTTCCGCGTCGGCGAGGAGCACGTTTTTCTCGGCAAGGAGATTCAGGAGCAGCGCGATTTCAGCGAGGAAACCGCTCACCTGATCGACGAGGAAGTCCGCCGACTGTTGCTTGATGCGGACGAGGCAGCCTTCAAAATCATCGCCGAGCATCGGCCCGAGATGGAACGACTGGTGGAGATGCTATTGCAAAAAGAAGAACTGCTCATCGAAGATTTGAAAGAGGCGCTTGGCTCCAAGCCTGACGAAGTCGAGACCGCAGTAAAAACGGATACGCCTCCCAAAGCCCAGGGATGAGTGCAGCGAATCCCTTGGGATGGATCGATCCCAGGGATTCGCTGCACTCATCCCTGGGCTTGGTCCACATCGGCTCTCTTCTCTTTCGCGGCTCCATCCACTTTTCGGCGTCGGGCCACGGCTTCCTTTAGCAGGAACTCGATCTGCCCATTCAGACTGCGCAATTCCTGCTGTGCCCAGGATTCGAGTGCGTCGAAGAGAGCCGGATCCATTCGCAACAGAAATGCTTTGCGTTCTTTCATTCCGATTCATCCATCTCGAGATTGGGTCAACTGTAGAGCGTGCCCGTGTTGATGACAGGATGCGCTTCGCTTTCGCCGCACAGCACGACGAGCAGATTGCTGACCATGGCTGCTTTACGCTCCTCGTCGAGATGGACGACGTTTTTCTCGCTCAGGTCTTGAAGCGCCATCTGCACCATGCTGACGGCTCCGTGAACGATCTTCTGCCTCGCCGCGATGACGGCCTCGGCTTGCTGGCGTCGAAGCATCGCCTGCGCGATCTCCGGCGCATAGGCGAGGTGAGTCAGGCGTGCTTCCTCGACTTCAATGCCGGCTTTCGACAGACGCTCGTGCAGTTCTTCACGCAGGGCGACGGAGACTTCGTCCATGCCGGACCGCAGGGTTACCTCGTTCTGCTCGCCATGATCGTAGGCGTAGGAATTGGCAAGATGCCGAACGGCAGATTCGCTCTGCACGCGAACGAAGGCCTCGAAATCTTCCACGTCGAAGCACGCCTGTGCGGTATTTTCGACACGCCAGACAACGACGGCAGCGATCTCGATCGGATTGCCCTGCTTGTCGTTGACCTTGAGCTTGCCGCCTTCGAGGTTGCGCAGCCGCTGTGAGACCTTGCGTTTGGCCATGAACGGATTGGCCCACCAGAACCCGCTGTCTTTGGCTGTGCCCGAGTAAGAGCCAAAGAGAGTAAGCACGCACGCTTCGTTGGGGAGCAATGTAAAAAAGCCTCCCAGCGAGATCAGCGTGCAAACGAACACGACGACACCGGCGACCATGAAAATCGCGCCGGCCGGGTTGCGTCCGTTGTCAAGCACGACGATGCCGCCGACAAACATCCCGCCTGCCGCCACGAATGCGAGGAACACGACTCCTAGCATCGGGTAGCCACTCACAGGTTGCAGGTTGGTTTCATGACTCATGATAGGCTCCTTTGGTGCGAAATCACTTTGATATTTATATGATATCACTTCAATATCGTCCCGTCAAGCCCGAAACTTTGGATTTTTGCAGGCCATGCCAGTGCAGGCGGGAAAATCGCCTCTCGGCTGTTGTCCGCTTGGTCCGTTTGCGTCTATACTCAGGAGTAGACTCGGCGCTTCGCGACCTTCACCTGGGGATCCACATGATCGCGCACCTTAACTCGACTCAGGCTCGGCAATTCATCGCGGCTATGGTGATCGGCGCATTGGCGATTTCGTCGTCTTTCGCTCAAGCCCCGAAGGCGACTAGCACGGAATCGGTGAAAGCGCTCAAGGCGAAATACCGAGCCGAGCGCGACGCGATCGTGAAGAACGGTATTGCGAAACGGTATCTGCCCGCGATCATGGACAAGGCCGACGAACTCGCCAAAAAGTCCGAGGAAGCCCTAGCCGACGGAAGACTCTCGCAGGCGACCGAGGCGATCCGCCAGGCGCGCTGGCAGCTTCCATATCATCCCGAAGGAGTGCCCGAGCATGTCTCGCGGATCATCGGCAACGTGCGGCTGCGCCATAGCCGAGAGATCAACGCACTGGCCTACAGTCCCGACGGCGCCTACCTCGCCACTGCCAGCAGCGACCGGACGGTCAGGATTTGGGACCTGGGTAACGGCCATGAAATCCTTCGTTACACAGGCCACAACGAGATGGTCCGCAGCCTGGTCTGGAGTTCGGAGGGCGACTTCATCGCGTCCGCCGGCGGTGAAAAGAATATCAAGATCTGGGATCCCAGGACCGGCAAGGACAAGCACAATATCGTCGGCGCCGGCGCCAATGTCAGCGCTCTTGCCGTCTCCAAGGATGGCAAGCACCTCTTCGTTGGCCAATACGAGATTCCAGGCAACCCGCCGAACGGGTTGTTCGTCTACGAAACGCAGACCGGCAAGCTCGTGCGCGAGACCCGCGATTTTCCGAATCGCATCAGCACCATCACCCTGAATCCCGAGGGCACGTTTGTCGCCACTGGCGACGAGAACGGCAACACTCGGCTGTGGCAATATCCCGCCTTCGTGAATAACGTCAACCAGCCCGCGTTCTGGGCCGTGCAAGATCCGACCGGAGCAACGTATCATCTAGCATTCAGCGTCGATGGCCGAACCATCGCCCGTATCGGGCAGCAGGGGGTCAAGTTCTACAATGTTCCAGCGCCAGGAACGCCGTTCCAGGTCGCCACTCCAAAGATGACGGTGGATATGCTCGGAGCCAAGCGTGCCGTCTATAGCCGGGATGGCAAGACGATTTTTATCGGCGACGACAAGGGCAATATTTCGTTCCTCGATCCGGAATCAGGTCAGGTTATCGGCTCCTACAAGAACGCCCACTCGGGCGCTGTGCACGGTCTCGCCTTCAACACCGGCGGAAACCAACTCGCGTCGTGTTCCTACGGCTTCAACGTCCGGTTGTGGGATTTCGACATCGTCTTAAAGTCGCGCGACATGGAGGGCCATGACGGCGCCGTCTGGTTCGCCACCTTCAGCCCCGATGCGACACGCATCCTCTCCGCGAGTGCCGACAAGACGGCAAAAGTTTGGGACCGCGCCACCGGCAAGGTATTGTTCACGCTGAACGAAACGAAAGCACCTGTGACTGTCGCGCAGTTCTCGCCCAATGGCAAATGGATCGCCACGGCCGGCGGCGACAAGGTGCTGCGTATTTGGGACGCCAACAACGGAAAGCTATTAAAGACCGGCGAGGGACACCAGGGAACGATTACGTTCCTCGATTTTTCTGCCGATAGCAAGAAAATCGTCACCGGCAGCGCCGACCGCCGTGCCATTATCTGGGACGCAGATACCGGCAAATCGATCGTAAGCATCGACGATAATCCCTCGATCATCTCCAGCGTCGCCTTTCATCCGAACGGCAAACAGATTGCCGTCGGCAATATCGACCAGACGATCCGTCTCTACGATGCCGTCACCGGAAAGCTTCAGCATAGTTGGCTGGCACATGGCATAGCCGTCAATGGCGTCGCGTATAGCCCGGACGGCACGCACCTGGCGTCATGCGGCGCCGACACTGTCGTCGCCGTTTGGCCGTTGAACACGCCCGGACAGAACGCCATCCGCCTTACCGGGCACACGGGACCGGTGAGCATGGTCGTCTTTCGCAACGATAATCAATACTTCGTATCGTGCGGCGCCGATCAACTCATCAAGCTCTGGAAAATCGAGAACGGCGTCGGCAAGGAGATGCAAACCTACCGTGGCCACAAGGACTGGGTCACTTCCGTCGCCTTCACGAGCGATGGATATCATCTCGTTTCGGCAAGCGTCGATCGCCGCATCAAGATCTGGGAAATCACGAGCAAGGAAATTCCCTTGCTCGCCGAGCACACCAGCGCCGTCGAATCGGTGGCCGTCAGTCCGAATGGCAAGATGATCGTCACCGGATCGGCCGACCGTACGCTCAAGTTCTGGGACCGCGAAACGGGAGCCGAACTTGCGTCGGTCCCCGCTCATAATGTGGCCATCTATTCCCTCGCCTTTACGCCAGACGGCAAACGACTGCTGTCCAGCGGTAGCGATTTTGTGCCCGGACCCAACACCAGTCCGCAATCGAGTATCCGCTTCTGGGATGCCGGCACTTTTAAGCAGCTTCCGCTCTCGCAGCAGCAAACCAACGTGTTCGGGCGATTGCGCCAGTATTCGCCGTACATCTTCATCGAGCCGGAGGGCAAGCTCGTCTACGTCTGGCTGCCGATCAATGAAGCTCGCGTTAGCACGATAGTCGAGGCGTTTGACATTGACGCGGGAACTGTCGCATTCACGTTCATGGAAGATATGCGAAAAATCAACTCGCTGGCCTTCTGCGCGAACGGCAAATTGGCGGTCACCGGAGGGAAAGACGGCAGCGTACAGTTTTGGGAACTCACCAAAAACAACGCGCAAAAGGACAAGGCAGGCCCGTGGAACCTCTTCGACAAAGTCGAGGTCGCCGATCTCGCTGTCACGCCAGACGGCACGACTCTCGTCGCGACCAATAACGTCGGCGAGATCAAGATCAGCAAGATCGCCGGACGGCAGGTGCTCAAATCGTTCAAGGGGCATGACGCGCGAATCCTGGCCTGTCTCATCAGCCCCGATGGCAAACGCTTTCTGACCATGGGCGGCGACAATGTCATCAAACTCTGGGACATGGAAGGCAAGGAACTTCGCAGCTGGAACATGGGCAAGCAAAACGAGTCCTTCGTCATCAGCCTGGCCTTCACGACCGATAGCCGACAGATCGTGACCGGTAATTCGAACACCACCGTCTACGTGCTTGATCTGCCGTAAAAGATTTTCGTTTTATACTCTGCGCGGCCAGGATTGACGCATCGGTGGCACGGACATTCTTGTCTGTGCGAACAGCAAGCACAGACAAGAACGTCTGTGCCACCAGTCGATCGCCCTTTCTATTCGCCGACCCTTTCGGATATACTATACTTTGGCAATTGGCGGAACAAACGGTCGCCAGTGTGCGTCCAAAGGGCAGCAGCCCGATACTATTTTCGCTCGGATCCCAGTTTGAAAAGGAACCTCACCATGCACAAATGGTTCGTCTCGGCATTTATACTCTCGCTCGGCCTCTATCTGCCCTTTGCCGATGCCGGTAAAAAAGGCAGCACCAGCGAGACCAAGGAAGCGCTCCAGGCATTTCAGGAATTCATCGGCAACTGGAAAGGCAGCGCCAGTTGGACAGGTCCGACGACCGCAAAGATACCCGGATTCTGGACCGAGAAATCCAGCTGGAGCTGGCGGTTCAAGGGTAAAGACATTTGGTTGACATTCGATTTCGAGACCAGCAAGCTTTACAAGGGTGGCGAAGTTCGATTTCAGCCAAGCACGGAGGATTATCAAATTACTCTTATCGACATGGCCGGGAAGAAGGCCGTCTATGAGGGCCAATTCAAAAAGAACGTGCTGATCGTCCAGCGTATGAATCCGGAAAACAAAGACATCGAACAGATCAAGATGAACATCGCCGGCGGCGGTGATCGGTTGGTCTATGAATTATGGATCAAGCGAGGCACCATTCCGAAGAAGCTTCTTCAGGTCGGCTACACTCGTGAAGGCGTGACATTCGGCGCTGCAGCGGGCGGCAAGAAACCGATCTGCTGTGTCACCGGCGGTCTCGGCACCTCTACCGTCAGCTTCGGCGGCGCCACCTATTATGTGTGCTGCTCGGGCTGCCGAGACGCGTTCAATGATAATCCCGCCAAGATCATTGCGGAATTCTTGAAATCGAAAAAGCGATAGGGAGCGGTCCGAGCATTTTCTCCCCTCTCCCGCCGGGAGAGGGGCCGGGGGTGAGGGCCGCAGGTTGCCTGCAATGCTGATATTTATCTGGCATTGCCGTCGTCAAGCGACCCTCACCCCTTCCTTCTCCCGGTGGGAGAGGGGGCACTTCGCGCAACGATCTCGTACGTTGGATACTGTCCCATCAATGCGAATTTTGAATAGTTTTCATCAGCGTACTGTCAGGCTGCCCGCTCGACGCTCTGCGAATCCGGCTCCTCGTAAACAGCCTGCGCCATCGTCTCGATTTCGTCCTGTTGGCGAAGCGGATTCAGTTCGGCGCGGCTGCCGTGGGCGATCAATTCTTGTGAGTGCTTGTCGAAACGCATCTGCCGATGCTTGAGTTTCAACTCGCGCTCATCCACCAAATTTCTGTTCTCTGTCAGCGCGGCCTCAGCGCTCAGCACCTGGCGAATCTGCTTGGTCAGTTCTTCGCGTAGCGTTTCCATTCGATCGATCTCGCGAATCGCCGCATCGCGCTCGGCCTTGGCGTTGCGGATCAACGCTGCATTGACGGCCAGCCAGCGCCGGCGTAGCCGCTCGATGCGCTTCGAGGCAGCCGGGTCGTTGGCGCGGTCGAACACCTCCTGGCGGTATTGTTCGAGCGCCAGCGCTTTCTCCGCCAGGATGCGGCGTTCTTCGTCGAGCTTCTGCGATTTATCCAGAACGGCTTTGCGCTGCTGCGCGACTTCCCGGTGCTCGCCGTCGAGTTTGACGCGATGATGGTGCAGCCGTTCGGTTTCCTCCTGCCGCCGGCGATTCCAGCGCTGCTTGACGAGCGTGACTGCGGAGAGCTGTTCCTGCAGCCGCATTTCGAGATTCTTCATTCCCCGGATTCGCTTCTCGTTTTCCTGTTCGATCGTCTCCTCGCGATTGCGAAGTTGCGCACGCCAGACCGCAACCTCCTGGCGCACCGATTCAAATTCGGCCTGGCGTTTTTCCAGTGCTTGCTCGAGGTTCGTGGCATGGGCGCTGCGATGCGCGAGGTCCTGCTCGGCCTGGATGAGCCGCTGCGCCATTGCTTCGAGCTCGTCTGCCGCCCGATTCCGTTGCGCCTGCCAGGCGTTTTGGATTTCGACCAGTTGCTGATACTGTTCGAGCAGGTGAACGCGCTGGTCGGCCAACTCCACGGAAAGCTGGGAAAGTCCATGGATCTGGGCCGAGGTGGCGCCGCTCTCGGCTTCGGACGGGCCGTCGCCAAGCACCTCGACGTCGACTTCGAAAGCGATGTCGTCTGGCTGCGCGGTTCCGGGTTCCGGGGCGGCCTGATCCTTGCGACGCTCACGCAGGATGCGGTCCTGCCTTGCGAGTTCCGCGTCCTGGCGGACGATCGTTTCGCGTTGATGCTGAATGCGGCGATCGAGGCCAATTAGCTCTTTTTGCAGCGATTCGAATTGATTGGTCCAGGCGTTCTTCTCGTCCACGAGAAGATTTCGTGCTTCGCGCAGTTTGACGTGGGCCTCGTCCATCTCGCGTTTCCTCGCCTTGAGGACGGTGAACTCGTTCGAGCGCCGCTGTCTCCATCGCTCCTGATCGGCACGCAACTCCTGCTGGCCGTCGCGAAGCAGGCGCATGCCAAGCTCGCGTTCCGTGTTGAACTTGGTGATCTGCTCGGAAAGCGAAGCCTCCTGGGAACGCAGCGCGGCCTGGCGTTCCTCGAGCACTTCGATGTCGGCCTGAATCTCGCGTGCTTGCTTTTGATACTTTTCTTTCTCGTGATTCCACTGGCGATGCCAGCGTTCGCGCAGGCGTTGATGCAGCTTCTGGATGCGCCGGCGGTCCTGCGCGAGCTTCTGTTGCTCGTCGAGCAGGCCCTGTTTGCTCACGCCAATCTCTTGCTCGAGCTTCGCGAGTTCGCGCTTGTGTTCGAGCTTCTCGCGCCGAAGAGCTTCGCGTTCCGATTTCGCGTACTCGCTCCAGACCTGGATTTGATTCTGTTTCTCGGCCAGATGTGCCGCGAGCTGTTCTTCTTGCTGAAGCAGGTCGCCTTTGCGCTGTTCGAGGCGATCTTCCTGTTCTTCGAGGGCAAGTTGCTGGGCCGCGACCGCCGCCACCTGGATTTCCAATCCGCCGCGGTCGGATACCTCGGCGGCGACGGGACCGAACGTGGGCAGCGGGTGGGGCAACTCGAGGCGGAACTGGAACGGGCCGACTTTGATGAGATCGCCGCTTCGAAGTTTGGCGCCATCGACGCGCGAGCCGTTCACGTAGGAGCCATGCACGCTATTCAGGTCGCGAAGCTCGAGGCCGTCTTCACGGAAAACCAGCAAACAGTGCAGCGGATCGACGCCGTCCACATTCAGCCGCATCTCGCAACCTGCGTTACGCCCGATGAAGGTCGTCGGCATGCCTAGCGGTCGCCTCGCGCCGGCCTGTCGGCCGTTCTGGAGGATCAATTCACCTACGGCGCCCGTTTCGCCCGCGTTGGTTTTCTTCTGCGAATTCGCCATTTCCATCCCGTCACCCTCTTTCGCCGGGCTTGCTCATCTCCGATTCTTTCATCGGCGAAAAAGGACGTTGCTGTTGAAGCAGGAAAAAAAATTGGCAAAGCTGGTAAAGTCCTCCCATTCATCTCGTCCGAAAAAGCAAACGAGGCAATCTGGGAGGTGGGCGAGCCCAGCCGTGAATGCGGCGGGTTGAATCTGCAATCGTCCGTTCAACCTGCAGCTTACGCGGCCAGGCTCGCCAGGTGTATTACCCGACAGCTATGCCGAAACACATCAACCCGCCGACGCCAAGCAGAATGAGGCCGTTGAAAATTATGCCAAGAATGGCGCAGATGGGGCTAGTGTTCGGCTGCATCGTGCCCAGAATACCGAGGATGAAGCCGACCAGTGAAATTCCGATTCCGCCGATGATGAGAAAGCCGAGCGTGATCGCCCGTGGATCGTTTTCCTGCATCGGTTGGTTTTGCTCGGCCACCATGATAGTCACGCTGACGATAGTGACGAACATTACGATGCCGACAACGATGGAAATGATTAGCGACGTGATGCCGATTCCGGATTGCTTGTAGGGGCCTGTGTGCGGTTGATTGCGCGAACCTGGTATGCGGATGTCAATGTCGTCTAGGCTATCGTCACGCCAACCCATCGGCTTTCTCCTTTGCGGTTGGTGGTTATTATGGGTCTCGCGGTTGCTTGAAGCAAGCGGCAGCGGGAAATCGCCGCCGTTCTTTGCCGATGTGCTCGCAGGGAAGTAATCTAACCCGATACGAGAGCCGAACTGTATTTTGCCAGCGAGGATGCACGATGCCGTTTGAGAAGGTCGATACCACGGTTGATTTTCCGAGCCAAGAACGCGCCACTCTGAAGTTTTGGGACGACGTTCAAGCGTTCGCCAAGCTGCGTGCCAAGAACGCGGGCAAGCCGAGGTGGTCGTTCCTCGACGGGCCGATCACCGCGAACAACCCGATGGGCGTGCATCATGCCTGGGGCCGAACGTACAAGGATGCCTACCAGCGCTACTTCGCGATGACCGGGCACGAACTGCGCTACCAGAACGGCTTCGACTGCCAGGGGCTGTGGGTCGAGGTCGAAGTCGAGAAGGATTTGCGTGAGAACCAGGGCAAGAAGATCGCGACAAAACGCGACATCGAGAATCTTGTGGAAGGCGACAAATTCAAGAGCATTGACCTCTTCGTCCATGAATGCAAGGAACGCGTCAACAAATTCGCTCGCCGACAAACCGAGCAATCGATCCGGCTCGGCTACTGGATGGACTGGGACGTCACCGACGCCGACTGGAAGAAAGACCCCGGCGAGCGCAAATCGTACTTCACGATGGCGGAGGACAACAACTACACCATCTGGGCGTTTTTGAAGAAGTGCGCGGATCGCAAGTTGATCTACAAATCGTACGACGCCATGCCCTGGTGCGGTCGCTGTGGCACGGGCATCAGCCAGCAGGAAATGAACGAAGGCTACCACATGGTCGCCCATCGGTCGGTGTTTGTGAAGTTTCCGCTGCGTCTCCCCGCTCCCCCCGGGAGTGGGATCGTCGCATCTCTCCCCTCTCCCTCCGGGAGAGGGGCTGGGGGTGAGGGGGAAGCATCCATTATCTCGGGCGCTGCCCCCTCACCCCCAACCCCTCTCCCGGGGGGAGAGGGGAGCAAAACGCAGAACCTGCTCATCTGGACCACCACGCCGTGGACGCTGTCGAGCAACGTCGGGGCCGCCGTTAATCCGACGCTGACGTACCTCAAGGTTCTGCACAAAGACGAAATCTACTACGTCGCCAAGGGCGCGTTCACGGCCCAACGGCTCGAAGAGCAATTCAAACGCAAGGAATGGCTCGAAGGCGTGCCCAAGCTCAAAACCCTTGAACAGATCTTCAAGGAAAAAGGCGGCTACGAAATCGTCGGCGAACTGCCCGGCAAGGAGCTAGTTGGTCGAAAATACGAAGGGCCGTTTGACGAATTGCCTGCACAGAACACGGTTTACGGATACCCAGAGGATGTGGCGAAGGTAATGCAACGGTGCGGTTGCAGCCAATTGAGCGCGGCAAACGCACATTCGGTCATAAGTTGGGAAATGGTAGGCGAAGGAGAGGGAACAGGAATCGTCCATATCGCGCCCGGATGCGGCAAGGAAGATTATGAACTGGGTCTAAAGTGTGCTCTGCCAGCAATTGCGCCGCTCGATGATTCGGGCAATTTCCTCGAAGGATTTGGTTATCTGACCGGTGAGTCAGCTAACAACCCAACAACTACCGACTATGTCCTTGCGAACTTGCAAGAAAAAGGTCTCTTGTTCGCGTCCGAGAAGTACCCGCACAGCTATCCGCATTGCTGGCGCTGCAAGAACGAACTGCTGTTCCGTCTCGTGGACGAGTGGTTCATCGACATGAAATGGCGCGACGAGATCATGCGCGTCGTCGAGGATGTCACCTTTCTGCCCGAATCGATCAACGGCAAAGCCCGCGAGATGGATTGGCTCCGCAACATGGGCGACTGGATGATCTCCAAGAAACGCTTCTGGGGGCTCGCGCTGCCGATTTGGGTCGATGAAGCCACCGGCGATTTCGAAGTCATCGGCAGTCGCGAAGAGTTGAAGGCCCGCGCCGTCGAAGGTTGGCCGGAGTTCGATGGGCATTCGCCGCATCGGCCGTGGATCGATCTCATCAAGATCAAGAACCCGAAGACGGGCAACCTGATGTCGCGCATCCCCGACGTCGGCAACCCCTGGCTGGACGCGGGCATCGTGCCGTTCTCGACGATGAAGTACAACACCGATCGCTCCTACTGGGAGAAGTGGTTCCCCGCGGACTTCATCACGGAATGTTTCCCGGGCCAATTCCGCAACTGGTTCTACGCCATCCTCGCCATGAGCACGATGATGACGGGCAAGGCGCCGTTCAAGGTGCTGCTCGGCCATGGTCTCGTGCGCGACCAGTGGGGCGAGGAGATGCACAAGTCCACGGGCAACGCCATCCCGTTCGACGGCGCCGCCGACGGTGAGAAGATCGACGGTTTCGACAAGCCCGCGTACCTCATCAAGCACGAACTCAAGCATGGCGAACAGGCCGTCGTTCCTGGTTCTTACAAAGTCTCGACCATTGAGGAAACCCGGCATGGCAAGAAAGCGAAAGTCGCCGTCGCCATCTGCCCGCCGATCAGCGCCGACCTGATGCGCTGGATGTATTGCCGACAGCAACCCGCATCCAACATCAACTTCGGCCCGACAACCGCCGACGAAATTCGCAGCAAGTTCATCATGAAGCTTTGGCACAGCTACGCCTTCTTCTGCGAACTGGCGAGGCTGCCGGGCGATGAAGGCTACGACCCGACGTTGCCGCAGATTCCGATTGCGGCGCGACCCGATGTCGATCGCTGGATTCTGTCCGATTTGCAAGAGCTGATTCAAGCGGCACACACGGCATTCAAAGCATTCGACGTGATGACCTTTTGCCTCGCTGCGGAATCCTTCGTCGAGGATAAGCTATCGAACTGGTATGTGCGCACACAGAAGGATCGCTTCTGGGCCTCGGGCCGCAATCCCGAAAAGCTGGCGGCTTTTCAAACGCTGCACACCGTGATCGTGACGCTGGTGAAGCTGTGCGCTCCAATCGTGCCGTTCATGACGGAGAAAATGTACAAGAATCTTGGCGAGCCGGGAGCACCAAGCAATGGCGAGCCGGGAGCGTCAGCGACCGGAGTCCGCGCCGAATCCGTCCACCTGTGCGACTATCCCGTCGTCGATGAAACGCTGCACGACGCCGACCTGTCCACCGACATGGACGCGCTCCTTCGGCTCGTGTCGCTCGGCCGATCGGTGCGGCAAAACGCGAAGATCAAGGTCCGCCAACCGCTCGCGGAGATGAAGGTTCAGCCGGGAAGCGACGCCGATCGCCGGGCGGTCGAGCGCTTTGCGGAACAGATCAAGGATGAGCTGAACCTGAAGCGCGTGACGTTGCACGATGCGAAAGATGGCCCGCTGTTGACGTTCGATGTGAAGCTCAACCCGAAGGCCGCCGGCCCGAAGTTTGGCCCGAAGCTCGGCGCCGTGCAAGCCGCACTGGCGAAGGTGACGAACGCCGCCGAGACTTTGCAGGCGGGCAAGCCGATCGTGTTGGAATTGGCCGATGGCCCGGTTAACATAGAGTTCGCCGATGTTTGGATCACGCCGAAAGCCATCGAGGGCTGGAGCGGCCTGGCCGACCATGGCACGCAGTTATTGCTCGACGGGCGGGTCTCGCTAGACCTCGCTCTCGAAGGCGTGGCTCGCGACATCATCCGCAACGTGCAGAACACGCGCAAGGAGGCCGACCTCAACATCAACGACCGCATCGCGCTTCGCCTGCATTCCGACGACGAGAAAATCAAGGAAGCGATTCGAACGCACCGCGACACGATCGCCAACGAGACGCTCGTCTCGAACTGGGCGACCGACACGCTCGGCGTGATGGCAACGCGTGCCGAGGTGAAGCTCGACGGAGCTGCTTTGGTGATCGAACTGCGGAGGCACGATGTTTAGAATGCAAACAGGGTGAATTGCCTATGCCTCATCGAAGGCATCACGCTCCGCGTGAAGGTAAGTGAAACTCCACCAGGTTCACGTTGCATCTTGCGCGTTTAATGTAAATCCATCACGCGGAGCGTGATGGCTACGGTAATCGCGGCCAAATCCTTGGGATTCGACATCAATGATGCAACGCTCCAAAACAGATCCGGTGCATGATAGCACGACAAAGCGTGCAATCGTCGTCGATATGTCGCCTGCCGCCATCGATCGGCGATTGCGCGAGCTGGAACAACTCTGGCAGGTCTGGCGATTTCTGCGCAAGTTTCAACCTATCGATACGCTAAAGACACCTCAATCGGCGGCAAGATGAAGATGGAGTTATCTTTCGCGAATTCTGAAGAATCTCGTTGCCGATTCGGCGGCGAAACGGTTTGATAAACTCAAACAATCATTTCTCAATCGGAGATTTTCGCATGCGCCATCGCTTATCCTGCGTTCTCCTGGGTGTTGCACTGTCGGCGAGTTTCGCGTCGGCCCAACCACTGCCAGACGGCCTTCGCCACGTGCCGCCCGACGCAATGGGATTCGTTCACGTCCGCGTGGGCGATTTTCTGAAGTTGCCCGTCGGTTCCAACGTGCTCGAAATGATTAGCAAAGATCGCGACGCCGCCAAGGGGTTGAAGGAACTCCAGATGATGATCGGCATGACGCCAGCGGACATCGAAACCGTCACGCTCGTCATGCTGCCGTTGCCCAAGGGGATTTTCAACCAGCGAGGCAACAATCCGTGGCTCGATGGCCCGACGCCCCGGCGATACTACGAAAAAAGAGAAATGCGGCCATTCAACGACATGAAACCGGCGTTTCCGCCCGAGAAATTTGAAGGCAAGATTGAGATTTTCAAAGAGAAGTTGCCCGAACCCAAATTTGAACCGAAAAAAGTCGAGGAGAAGAAATCCAGCAACGACCGCCTGGCTGACGGCACGTATTTCACGAGCGCGGAGGGCATGCAGTTTCACGATGAATTCGATGGGCCGGATTTGTTCATGGGCCCGATGGCGTTTCAGCCGATCGTGATCGTTTCCGCGACGAAGGATTTCGACCGCAAGGCAATTCTGCGGAAGCTGTTCCTTCAGCCTCGGCCTGGCTTCCGATCCGGTTCGCCGTTTGATGGCGGCCCGTCGGTGCAGTTTTTGAGCGATCGCTGTGTTGCCGTCGGTATGGGCTTTCAGCTCACGCGGTTCAACGATCTCATGGCCCGCGATCCGCAGCCGAAGACCGATGGCTTGAAGACCGCGCTCGCTCTCGCTGCGGGGAAGCATCTCATCGCCAGCGGCGGGCAGATCCCGGCGGAAGTGCGGCAAATGATGAGTTCGCCCTACTACGGCGGCCCCGACGCGAAGGTGTTGGCCCTCGTTTCGCCGCTGTTGGCGACACGCTCCGCCGCCGCCATCGATCTCGACAAGGGCCTGGCCGTGACGCTGCAGTTCGACGCGGCCAATTCGGTTGCTGCGTCCAGCGCGTATCAGGCCTTGAAGACGCTTCGCACGCTCGGACAACTCGGCCTCGAAATGGGCGGCGCTGGCGGCGAGGCTGGCGGCTGGGTTCTCGATCTGCAGAGAGCCGCTGCCAAGGCGCTTGACAACGCCAAGATCGAACGCAAGGACAACCTCGTGCAGGCCAGCTTGCAGTTGGAAATCAGCCCAGCACTGATGAGGAAATTCAGTAACGAGATCGTCGTCTCCATGCGTTCTCGCGCGGACCGCACCCAGAGCATGAACAACCTCAAGCAGATCGCCCTGGCGATGCACGGCTACCACGACGCGAACAAGCGGCTGCCTCCCGCGGGCCTTTCGAACATCAACGACCCAACCGGCAAGCCGCTGCTCAGCTGGCGCGTCGCGATTTTGCCGTACATCGATCAGCAACCGCTTTTCCAGCAATTTGACCTTACGCAGCCGTGGGACCATCCGACCAACAAGAGGCTGATCTCGCAGATGCCGAATATTTACATCGTGCCCGGCACGGAGAACAAAGACGGGATGACGCATTACCGCGTGCTCGTCGGTCCGCAAACGATGTTCGAGCCGAACCAGCGCATCACCCTGGTGGGCGTGACGGACGGCACGTCAAACACAATCATGGCAGTTGAGGCTGCGGAAGGCACGGTCTGGACTCGGCCCGACGATCTGCCGTTCAACCCGAATGGTCCGCTGCCGAAGTTCGGCACGTCGCCAGATGGCTTCCTCGCTGCATTTGGAGATGGCACGGTGCGCTTCATTCGCGCCGGCACGCCAGAGAATGACATCCGCGCGTTAATCACACGCAACGGCGGCGAGAACGTAACGTTGCCATAACCAACAAGAGGTCTAGCCGCTCGCCTTCGGCGAGCGCGGATTTGGCGTATTGCGATGAACGAATGGCATGACACCAAATCCGCGCTCGCCAACGGCGAGCGGCTAAGCAATGATCGCCTAGGCCACCGTCACATCTTTCGACAGATACACATCCTGAATCGCGTGCAAGAGTGCCGCGCCTTCCTTGAGCGGTTTCTGGAACGCCTTGCGGCCCGAGATCAGGCCCATGCCGCCGGCGCGTTTGTTGACGACCGCCGTATGCACCGCCTCGGCCAGGTCGCCGGCGCCTTTCGATTCGCCGCCGCTATTAATCAATCCCGCGCGGCCCATGTAGCAGTTGGCGACTTGGTACCTCGTCAGGTCGATCGGATGATCGGAGCAGAGTTCGGTGTAGACCTTGTCGCTCGTCTTGCCGTACGGGTTCTCCTTCGACGCGATGGCTTTGTAGCCGCCGTTGTTCATCGGCAGCTTCTGCTTGATGATGTCCGCCGCGATAGTCACGCCAAGGTGATTGGCCTGGCCGGAAAGATCGGCGGAGACGTGGTAGTCTTTCTCCTTCGTCTTGAACGCGTTATTGCGGAGATAACACCAGAGAATGGTGAACATGCCGAGTTCGTGCGCTTGTTGGAAGCAGTGGGAGATTTCGACGATCTGCCGCTTCGACTCGGGCGAGCCGAAGTAGACCGTCGCGCCAACGCCGACGGCGCCCATGTCGAACGCTTGCTTGACGCTCGCGAAAAGGATTTGGTCAAAGCTATTGGGATACGACAGAAACTCGTTGTGGTTGATCTTGAGAATGAACGGAATCTTGTGAGCGTATTTCCGCGACACGGCGCCGAGCACGCCGAGGGTCGAGGCGACGCCGTTGCATCCGCCTTCGATGCCGAGCTTGACGATATTTTCCGGATCGAAATAATCCGGGTTCGGGGCGAAACTGGCGCCGGCGGAATGCTCGATGCCTTGATCGACGGGCAGAATCGAAACGTATCCCGATCCACCAAGTCGGCCGGTGTTGAACAGCGTTTGCATGTTTCGCAAGACGTTCGGCGAGCGGTCCGAGTTGAGCCAGACGCGATCGACAAAGTCAGGCCCGGGCACATGCAGCCGTTCCTTCGCGATTTTCGGTTTGTGGGAAAGGAGAGATTCGGCATCCGCGCCGAGGAGTTTTTGAATGTCCTGAATGTTCATCGAAAGAATCCTCAAGAAAGTTGTTGACTTTTGAAGATTATAGGGATTCTACTTTCCTTTTCCCTCTTGGCGAGCCAGGAGCGTCAGCGACTGGAGAGAATGTGCGTTTTACGTGAGCTCACTCCGGTCGCTGCCGTCCCCGGCTCGCAATGGTGGTACGCCCCTGCCTCGCGAAATACAATACGATCATGGACGCCAAGCCCGACGCTGCCGAGACCGGCGGCGCTCCGAATCTCTGGTTCGATATCATTCGCGAAGCGCGGCGAGGCCGTTGCACGCTGATGCGCGTGCTGTATATCGGTGCGCTCTTTCTGATTTTGCTCATTCCGTACTATGCGACCAGCCGCGAGGATCCGAGAAATGTGAAGATCTTCCTGCGAGGGGCCGCGCCGGTCGCGATTAGGCCGCTGGATGATTCGCTGAATTTCCGCTCTCGGCTTGCGACGAATTTCACCGTGACGATCCTCGTTACGCAATGGCTGGCGGCGCTGGTGCTGATGCCGATCTATGCCGTGTCGTCGCTGCATGCGGATCGCAGGAATGGATCGCTGGAACTGCTCTTAGTGACGCCGGTGAATGGTCCGCAGATCATGAACGCCAAGCTATGGGCGTGCTGGATCAACGTGAGCGGCGTGCTGCTCGCGGGCATGCCGTTGATCGCGCTCGTGCAGATTTTTGGCGGCGTCGATCTGCTGCTCGTCGCTCAAAGCGTCGTCACCGTCGGTGCGGCCATGTTGGGGATCTGCGCGCTCTCATTTCACATCGCCCTGCGTTCGGATTGGCCGATGCACGCTATTGGCCGCATTTACGCGGCCATGGCTTTCATGCATGCGGTGTTCGGCTTCTTTCCGTTCATCGTGATTTCCTGCGGGGGAAGTCTGATGCCCGAGACGCCGGCGGAGGTTCTCAACCTCGTTGGCATATCGGGCGGTTTCTATGTAGCCGGTCTGATTTTTTTTCAAATGCGCAATGGGCGATTCCTGGAACTGCTTCGGACCGATATGCCGACGTTCCACGAACCGGAACCGCTGGAGCCGATCGAGCGTTACGAACGGAGACTGCCCAAACCGGAGATCGGCGACAACGCGCTGGTTTGGAAGGAGCAACTCGGCCGAGATGCGATGGCGTCCTTGTTGCCGGCGCTTTTCCTGGCCGCGCTGGTGTTCACGGTTACCTACGCCTTCGCGGGATATTCCGCGGTGAAGATCGGCCGAGATCCGGCGGCACAGGAGTACTATCGCAGCGGATTTCTCATGCTGCTGGTCATGGTGATCATCGGTCTCGTCATGGCGGGATCGTACCTGTCGTTTCGTCTGGCGGGCTGCATCGTCCGTGAGCGCGAAGGGCAAACGCTCGACGCGCTGCTGCTGTTGCCGTGCTCGCGCAGTGAGATACTGATCGCGAAGCTGCAGGGCATACTGATCGGCGAATGGCCTCGCATGGCGGTCGTCGGATTCGCCTGGGTGTTGCTCTGGTTCTTCGCTCCTTTCAACCTACTCGCGGCACTTGGGTTTGTCATTGCCGTGCTCGTGCAAACATTCTTTTTCGCGGCCGTCGGGTTTTATCTTTCGGTAGTATGCCGGACTTCGGTGCAGGCGTATGTGACGCAGATCGTCGTGTCGTTGACATTGCTGACGGTGCCGATTGCGATCCCCTCGATTGCCGGTATTGAAGCCGGTGATTGGCTGGCGTTTCACCCGCTGACGTCGCTTTTCGCGCTTGCCGAATGCTGGTGGTCGAACGACGTTCAACAAATGGCCAAGACGCTTTGGCCGCAAACGATCTATTTGCTCGCGGGCGTGCTGCTGACAATCATAGGCTGGCGGCGGTTTTGTTCCGAGGGGTAGATGCACATCGCATACAATGCGCTATGAACCGCGTACCAGCTATCACTCACGAGGCTCTTTCGATGAAGAACCGCATTCTGATTTCCATTCTCGCAGCGTTTTCGCTGTTTGGGATAATGCTTCCTGTTGGCCAATCGCAGAACGCGCGCGGGAAGGGCGAGATTCATGTCCTGTTCATCGGAAACAGCCTGACCTATGGCAACGACTTGCCAAAGATGGTTGCTGAATTGGCCAAGGCAGGGAAGCAGGCGATCATTCGCCATGAACGCGAAACGCCGGGCGGATGCACTTTCGAGAAGCACTGGAAAGACGGCAAGGCCGTGGCGAAGATTCGGTCTCGTAAATGGGATTACGTGGTGCTTCAAGATAACAGCCAGTCGCCGTTGACCAAACGCGAGGCGATGTTTGAATTTGGCAAGAAATTCGACGCGGAGATTCAAAAGCAAGGAGCGCAGACCATCCTTTACATGACCTGGGCGCTTCAGCACAAACCCCAGGATCAGGTCGTGATAAGCAAGGCGTATCTCGATTTGGCCGGCGCACTGAAGTGCAAGATCGCACCCGCCGGCATCGCGTGGGAGAACGCCTTGATAGCCGACAAATCGCTCGTGCTGCACACCAGCGACAAGAAACATCCCACGGCGGCAGGAACCTACTTGGCGGCGTGCGTGTTCTATGGGACGATATTCGGCAAGAGCCCCGAGGGGTTGCCTGGCAGCATCGGTAAGCTAACAGACGAAAAAGCCCGACCGTTGCAAGCGATCGCGTGGAAGACCGTGCAGCGAAGATAATTGATTTCGTCTGTCCGCTTTCGTTGTTCTGATTCTCGATCCTCCTTCAGAGCCTTGTTGGACAGCGCCATGCCGAACAGCAAAGATTCCGTCGCCTTGAACCTCGACGACGGATTTCCCATGTCAGCATCACGCGAGGCGATGGTCGCCGTGCTGCGAGCCTACGGGACGTTGCAGCGCCTCATGGAACCTTATTTCGATCAGTTTGACATTACCCCGCCGCAATTTCAGGTACTATGCATCGCTCACCGCTTTCGTGAAGACCTTCCCACGCAACGGCAGCTGGCACGCGAACTCTATGTGTCGTTTCCCAACGTGACGATCTTGCTCAATCGAATGGAACGCAAGGGTCTAATCGAGCGTGACGGCAACCCCGATGATCGACGCGAGAAGTTTGTCCGCGTCAGTGCTTCGGGGAAGAAATTACTCAAGCGAATTTGGACCGTTCACCAGAAACAGATGGACCACGTGATGAAGGGATTGACTGTTGCCGAGCGTGAGGAAATGGCCACGCTTCTCAACAAAATGACCGCGGCTCATCGCTAAATCGCCGCGATTTCTGGAATTTGTTTGACACGGATATTGTCGGATAGTTAAATAGTTAATCATTGTGTCTCGCGTGCCGGTCGTCTACTTCGGAGATACCACCATGCTGCAACGAATCGGTCTCGCCGTAATACTAGTTATGTCGGCCTGCGCTTACCAGGCGTCCGCGGCGGATTTGCGCGTTCCGAAAGATTTCAAGACAATCCAGGCCGCGATCGACGTCGCCAAGCCGGGCGACATCGTGTTCGTTGAAGCGGGAACGTATCGCGAACAAGTGAAGCTCAAGGAGCGAATCACGCTCAAGAGCGTTGGGGATGACGCCTCGGTAGACGTGCCCAAGGGTCCTGCGGGAACTTGGCGCGGTCTCAAACGCGCCGCGGCGACCGTCATCGAGCACGCAGGTGATGGAGCCAAAGGGCCGGCGGTGATCATGGCCGCGGGTTCCGTGCTGAATGGCTTCACAGTCACGAAAGCCGGGCTATTTGACCAGAAGGAATACGACCTCCACTACGCCACGTTTGGCGATCTCTTGGCGGACGAGCGCGGCGCCGTCGGCCTTAAAGAGTTTCCCGCCCTTGGCATTCCTGGCGTCACCGCCACCGTCCGGTTTTGCATTATCCGCGACAATGGCCATGCAGGCATCGGCGTCACGGGCGATGGCAACAAGTCGCACATCTACAAGAACGTCGTCTATCGCAACATGGGCGGAGGCATCGGCATCGCCAACGGTGCGTCTCCTACTATCGAAGCCAATACCTGTTTCAACAATCTCCGCGGCGGCATCGGTAATCGCAAGTCGAAAGCCGTCATCATCAATAACGAATCGTTCGATAACGTTCGCGCCGGCATCGGCATTCGCGAAGGCTCAACCCCCATCGTTCGAGGCAACAAGTGCTACAAGAATCGTCGTGCCGGCATCGGCGTCCGCATGGAAGGCACCAATCCGATTATCGAGGACAACGACTGCTATGAGAACGAGATGGCCGGCATCGGCAATCGCGACGGCGCCGCCCCCATTATTCGCAACAATCGCTGCTTCAAGAACAAGATGGCCGGCATCGGCAGCCGCGACGGCGCCCGAGGGATCATCCAGGCCAACGAGTGCTACGAGAACATGATGGCGGGCATCGGCTCTCGCCTTGGCGCCGCGCCGACGATCCGCTTCAACAAATGCTACAAGAACAAGATGGCCGGCATCGGCTCGCGTGAATTCGCTCGACCCATAATCGAAGGCAACGAATGCTTCGAGAACGAGATGGCCGGCATCGGCTCACGCGACGGCGCGGAACCTGTCATCCGCGCCAACAAATGCTACCGCAACGAGATGGCTGGCATCGGCTCTCGGCTAGGCGCCAAGGCGCTCATCGTCGATAACGATTGCTACGAAAACCTGCTCGCCGGCATCGGTTCGCGCGAAGGGGCCATGCCCATCATCAAGGGAAATCGAAGTTACAAGAACGAATTGGCCGGCATCGGTTCGCGCGATGGCGCGTTCTGCATCATTGAAGGCAACATCTCCAAGGAGAACAAATTCGCGGGCATCGGCGTGCGCAATGGCGCCGTCGTCATGCTCATGCACAACCAGTGCATCGAGAACCGCCTCGTTGCCGTCGGCGTCCGCCACGGTTCGGCGGCGTATATTCTCGACAACGAATTTGTCCGCACCGGAGGCATGCCGCCCATGATCGCCATCCGCGAAGGCTCGTCCGCCCTTATCGTCGGCAACACGATCAAGGGCGGCGGCGTCGCCGGCGTCATCATCGATGGCGTCGGCCGGATTCGGGCGAATCGTTTCGTCGGCACGGGCAAGAATGGCTCCGCCGTCTGGGGCTGGGGCAAGGCCGACCTCACCATCGTCGGCAACGATGTTGATGGTTATCGCAATCTCGTCAACAGCACGGGCAATAAGGTCGCGATACTCGACAATATCATCCGCAATTTTCAGGGAACCGCCATCACCGTGAAGAAGCCGCTCGCTCCGCCCATGGTCGCTGCCAATGTCGCCGTCTCCAATAATCCAAAGGATAAGGTCGCCGTCGTTGAGGGCGCAGCGCCGATGTCCAAGGAAAACATCGTACGCGATATTGACAACAAATCCGATCTGCGAACTGCCGACGAGGCTTTCTGGGCAGCCCTCAAAGGCAAGGCAAAGTACGAACGGCCTGAACTCATCGGCGAACAATCCGTCGAAGATGCCGGATGGAAACTGGTCGTCGTCCACGGCAAAACGACGGCGTATCGCCTCTATCATATCGCCAGCGATCCTCAGATGAAGAAGAACCTCGCACCGCAGATCGACAACCTGGTCTTGCGTCTGCGAGGGAAAATGGAACGCGAAGAAGCTATCGAATACAAAACTACGGCTCGCAAGGACGCCGGAAAGTAAAGCTTATTGGCGTACACGCGGCAAGGGAGACCCACGTGATCAACACACGACATGCGATAGCGGGTATCGCCCTGCTCGCCAGCATTGCACCGCCCGTCTATTCTCAGGCGGCAAAACCCGAACTGGAAATCCGCATCCTCTTCGACAATACCGCGGCGAGCAAGGATTTCACCCGCTCATGGGGTTTCTCCGCTCTCATCGACTTTCGCGGTAAACGCATCCTCTTCGATTCCGGCAGCGATCCGATTCTTCTATTGGAACACATGGATAAGATGAAGATCGATCCGAAATCGATCGACGAGGCGATCATCTCGCATCATCATGGCGACCATCGGCGCGGCATCTATTGGGCCTTTGAGAAGAATCCCAAAATGAAAGTCCACTTTCTCGATTCCTTTGGCATCGAGGCGTTCAAGGCCGCTGACCAGGTAAAGATGAAGCCGAACCGCGTGAAAGGTCCCTTCGAACTGATGCAGGGCGTGTATTCGACCGGGCCGATCGATGGCTTGCCTCCCGAGCAGGCGCTCTTGCTTGAGACGTCGCAGGGGCTTGTCATGATTGTCGGCTGTTCGCATCCCGGCGTCGTGAAGATGGTCGAGTCCGCATTGGCGCAGCGAAAACAGAATTCCATTCGCCTGCTGCTGGGCGGATTTCATCTGCTGAAGACTGAACCCGAGCAGATTCGCAAAATCGTCAATCGCCTCGATGAACTGAAAGTGAAAGTCGTCCTGCCGGCTCACTGCACGGGCGACCTGGCCATCGAGATGATTCAATCCGTCTACGGCAAGGAATGCTCCGCCGGCGCGGGCCGATGGATCGTCATGGACGGCAAACGGCTGGAACTACGCACGTTGACGGTCAAGTGAGGGCAGGGCGGTTTCTCTATAGCGCATCTTGCTACGATCATTTGCCTCGCAGATCATAGCAGATGAGCTGGGTGTGATTTCGGCAATAGAGCAAGCCGCCGAGAAGGAGCGGCGCGGTCTCGCACTCGTAGCCGGCCTCGGCGCGAAATACGATCGCGCTGCTCAGGACGCGGTGTCCCTTTGGCGATAATTCCGCGATCCGCAATGTTTGCCGAGCGTCGATCGTGAGCATTTTGCCGTCGGCAATCATGAAGGCGCCGCCGTTTCCGCCCGAGCTGCCGAGTTCCTTGGATCGCCATTTTTCCTTGCCGGTTAGAAGATCCAGGCACCAGAACGTGCTGCGTTCGTCGAAGGCATAGACATGCCCGTCCCAGATCGAGGCCGACTGGAACCAATGACACCATTGGTTGTTCTTCCAAAGCATTTTTGCTTTCCCGTCCTTGATCTGGAACGCCGCTGCGCCGGCCGAGCCATTGGCAGGGCTGCCGAACGCCTGATGGATCGGCGCCACGACGATATCGCCGTGAATGACCGGCGAGGCGGCCATGTCCTCCGCGCGAATGCCGGCGATGCGAAGATCCACTTTCCACTGCGTGGCTCCGGTCCTGGGATCCACGCCGAGGAGATATCTTCCGGTGAGGTGGACGAGAGAGGTTTTGCCGTCCAACTTTGCGATGACGGGACTTGACCACGCGCTGGCGCCTTCGGTATTGCGCCAGACTTCTTTCCCGGTGTCCTGATCAAACGCGACTAGAATTCCACCGGTCTGGGTATACGGTCCGCCTCTGGGTTCGAAGAAGGGGCGCGTCCAGGTTTTCGATTGCTGGTTGACGAGAGCCGGCACGATGATAAGATTTTCGAACGGCGTTGGGCTGAGTTGCACGCCGTAGGGCGCTGGCTGTCCTGGTAGCTCCTTCATGAGGTCGCGCGTCCAGGCTGGCTTGCCGGTCTTGGCGTCGAGGGCGATGAGCGTCATGCCTGCGCCGTAGGTGAAGACTCGGCCGCGCGCCACGGCAGCCGTCCCGCCGGCGGGATTGGATGAGCGGGTGAGGCTCTGCAATTCGTGGGTATGATGCCAATATTCCTTGCCCGATTTTGCATCGAGACAGATCAAGGTCTCACGCTGCAAACTGCGCGGATCGGTGGTAAAAAGATAGAGACGCCCATGTCGAATCACGGGGCTGGAGAACCCACGGCCTACTTTGGCGTCCCAGAGTTTCTTTGGGCCGGCGGCGTCAAAGCCTGTACGCCAGCCCGTTTCCAGGGAGACGCCATCGCCATTAGGGCCGCGCCATTGAGGCCATTCCGACGCTTCTTGGGCCTGGCTTTGTCCGGACAACGCCAGTGTCAAGATTGCGGTGGCGAGGATGAGTTCGAGTCGAAGGCGTGCCATGATTCACCTGTTTGAACGCGAGAAACCAACAGATTCGACGTTGCGTTATCCTATCAATCAGGTGCTCTCGGTGTACGGAACAGCACGACCGGTTTGCTGCATTCTCATAAAATCACAAAAAAAACAGCTTTCGAGTTAGAATCGATCGTTTCCACGGGTACATTCTTTCGGGAGTCTTCCATGTCCGAATCGCCCGGCACGCGCGCCAGCTTGCTCGTTCGCGTTCGCGATGCCGAGGATACGGCGGCGTGGAATCTCTTCGTCGATCTGTACGCGCCGTTGATCTACGGCTTTCTTCGCAGACAAGGCGTGCAAGACGCCGACGCCGCCGATCTGACGCAAGAGGTGCTGATGCGAATCAGCCATGGTATCCGGCAGCTTGAATACGACCCTGTCCGCGGAACGTTTCGCGGCTGGCTGTTCACGGTCGTGCGCAACCGCTGGCGAACGTGGCTGGGGCGGCCACAATTACCGCGCGAGGATGTCAGCCTTGATGAGCAGCCGGCTCCGGGCGAGGATCAGGCCTGGGAATCGGACTATCGCCGTCGCCTCTTCGACTGGGCCGCCGATCAGGTTCGGCCGAGTTACTCCGCCCCGACTTGGCAGGCGTTTTGGGCGACCAGCGTGAACGGCAAGACTGCGGCCGAGGTCGCGCGAGAGTTGGGCCTCTCCGTTGCCGCGGTTTACATGGCAAAAAGTCGAGTTCTTGCCCGTATCAAAGAAGTCTTGCGAGACGCAGATGGACTGGGCTGGGATTGGTGATTCCTACTGGAGTGCGATTCATGGACAAGCAAGGGCCACAGGATTGTCCGACACCGGAGAGTCTGCGCGGCTTGCTGTCGGGCGAACTTGCCGCAGGCGTTCAGGAAGCGGTGACCCAACACATCGAAAGCTGCCCGTCCTGTCAGCATACGCTCGATGGTTGGCTTTCCAGTCCGTCGATCGAGGGATTGGCCGCAGCCGGCAAGGCTTCCGCCACGCAGGAGGCCGCCCTGCGCGACCTGATGGACCAGATCAAAAAGAAATCGGTCGGCGAGACGACGCAAGCCGAGGCCGGCGCCGAGAACCGTGACGACAGCCTCGCGTTTCTGATGCCGTCCACGAAGCCGAGCCATCTGGGGCGGTTGGGCCAATACGAAGTTCTCAGCATCCTCGGCAAAGGCGGTTTCGGCACGGTCTTTAGAGCGTTTGATGAAAAGCTGCATCGCGTCGTCGCCATCAAGGTGCTCGCGCCGGAACTCGCCGTGAGCGGCACGGCGCGCAAGCGCTTCGTCCGCGAAGCCCAGGCCGCCGCCGCCGTCAAGAGCGATCACATCGTCAGTATCTATAACGTCGCCGACGAGGCCAATCCGCCCTATCTCGTGATGGAACTGATCGACGGCATCTCGCTCGAAGACCGCCTGAAGAACGAAGGCGCCCTCGACCTCAAGGAAATCTTGCGCATCGGCATGCAGATCGCCGAGGGCTTGGCGGCCGCACACAAGCAGGGGCTGATCCATCGCGACATCAAGCCGGGCAACATTCTGCTCGAAAACGGCGTGCAGCGCGTCAAGATCACCGACTTCGGCCTGGCCCGCGCCGCCGACGATGCGAGCGTGACGCAATCGGGCGTCATCGCCGGTACGCCGATGTTCATGTCGCCCGAGCAAGCGGAGGGTTTGCCGCTCGATCAACGCAGCGATCTTTTCAGCCTGGGCAGTGTGCTTTACGTGATGTGCACCGGCCGGCCGCCGTTTCGCGCGAACACGACGATGGCGGTGCTGAAGCGCGTGTGCGACGAAACGCCAACGCAGATCCGCGAGATCAACCCGGACGTGCCCGATTGGCTCTGCGCGATCGTCGAAAAGCTGCAAGCGAAGAAGGTGGATGAGCGCTTCGGCAGTTCCAAGGATGTCGCGGAGCTACTGGGAAAACATCTCGCGGATGTGCAAGCGATCGGGCGCACCGGGCCGAGGCGAGCCGAGCCGCGTGAGCGGCCGGTTGAAGCGCCCGCGCCAACAAAATCCAACCCGCCGCTTACGCGGCTCGGCTCGCCGATGCTGATCGCCGCATCGCTTGCCGCCGTCGCGCTCCTCGCCGTGCTCGGCGTGATTTTTTGGCCTCGCGGCGAAGTCGTCCCACCGGAGAAGAAGCTCGTCGAGAATAAGACGCCGGAGGAAAGGAAAACGCCGCCGGTCGTGGTCCCGGTCAAGCAAGACAACGAAGGCTGGGTGTCGCTCTTCAACGGCAAAGATCTGGCCGGCTGGAACACGCGAAGCAACAACCGGTGGGTTGCCTCGGACTGGAAAACTGCTGATGGCGCCATCCTCGGCGACCGTCTGCAAACAATTTTCACGGAACGCCGTTTCAGCGATTTTCACCTCAAAATTCAGGTCAAGCACGATGACGCCGCTTCCGGCGGAATTATCGTGCGCCGCGGCGAGGATGAGGGCAACGATCGGTCCTACTATGTAAAACTGCGCAGCCGAGGAACCGCTGCGTCCGGGAGCCTTTACTCCAACAGCTCGAAGAAATATCTCGGCAGCGTATCCGAAAGTGCCGTCCCGAGCGAGGACTGGTACAGCGTCGAGGTGATTGCGCGGGGAGATCGCCTCATCGTCAAAGTTGCGGGTAAGGAAGTGGTCAACGCCGTCGATGCCGATCCGAACTCGAGCCGATCCGGTCGAATCGGCCTGGATAACGCGGACGGCAAGAGCCCGCTGCGGTTTCGCAAGATCGAGATCAAGGAACTGCCGCCCGAAGAACCCGGCTGGGTGCAACTCTTCAACGGTAAAGACCTCACGGGCTGGAAGGGCTACTCCGGCCAGAAGGTCGATCCACCGGTTGCGCCCTGGGTAGTCGCCAACGGCGAATTACATCTCGTTCCCGATCGAAAATGGACCTATCTGCGCACCGAAAAGCCTTACAAGGATTACGTTCTCGAACTGGAATACAAGCGGAGAAATCCGCGCATGGTAGGCCCTGTCGTGCTGACACACATTTCAAGCGTCGAGAGAAACGAGCCTCAGCAAAACGTGCAGTGTTTTAGCCTCACTCCGGCCTCTGGCGCCACGGTGATACTGAGGCACAGAAGCTTGACCGGACCCGACTGGTGGCACGCCGGCGTTGCTGAACCCGGTCCCCACCAGGAATGGACGCGACTGCGCATCGTCTGCCAGGGCAACAACCTCGACTGCTTCGTCAACGACGACCACGCTGGCCGGGCGGTGAATTTGGCCGTCGATCGCGGGCATATCGGCTTCGACGCCAACCTGCTAGACGAGGTATCGATACGCAACATTCGCATCATGGAACTCGACAAGGCGGAGCCTGGGTTCGTCAAAAAGCTCGAAATGAACCAGGCCCTCTGGCATTGCCGACTGGCGTATGAAACGTTCAGCCGCGAAAACAATCGATGTCCGACCACCTTAGCGGAACTAAAGAAGCATCTCTTCAAGAGCGACAAGGCCCACGCATTGCTCGACGCTGGCGAGTTGGTGTTCGTGGAAGGGTTGCATGCAAATCCGGAGTTCATCATTACCGTGTTGCTTCACGAGAAGGATGTCCAGAAGCAAGGCGGTCTGGTAATGACAGGCGAAATGAAGGTCAAAAGTGTTACCTCGGAACAGCTCAAAAGCCTCAAGTTAGCCCGCGACACGGGCGAACCCGGCTGGGTGCAACTTTTCAACGGCAAGGACCTGACGGGGTGGAGCGTTCGCCGCAATGACAAATGGGGCGTCCCGGACTGGAAAGCCGATGCCGGGGAAATCCTCGGCGACCACTTGCAAACAATCTTCACCGAGCGCAAATTCAGCGATTTCCACCTCAAGCTCCAGGTCAAGCACGACGATGCCTCTGCCGGCGGGATCCTACTGCGCCGCGGCGAAGACGATGGCGACGATCGCGCCTACTACGTAAAACTGCGTAGCCGAGGCGCCGCTGCTTCCGGCAGTCTGTATTCCAACAGCACGAAGAAATATCTCGGCAGTGTTCCCGAAAGTGCCGTGCCCAGCGCCGACTGGTACAGAGTCGAGGTGATCGCGCAAGGGGATCGCCTCATCGTAAAGATCGCGGAAAAAGAGGTGGTCAACGTCCTCGATACCTACCCAAAGGCGAGCCGGTCTGGCCGAATCGGTCTGGATAACGCAGACGGCAAGAGCCCGTTGCGTTTTCGCAAGCTCGAAATCAAGGAGCTATAGGCGACGCCGTTTTCAAAACGAAAGAAAAATTTGACTTGCGGATGAGCCCGTGGTGGGTTAGTTTATTACCTCAGGCGCAGCTCACGTTGCGGAGCGTCGCGCCAGGGTGGTTTCCTGCCGAGACAGGACGAGGGCGACCATGTTCGTATATCGATTTCGAATTTCGCTAATCGTGGCGTTTTCCGCGTGGGTCGGGATGCCTGCGATTGCCGACGCTCAAAGTAAGTCACCCCCCGTCGGCAGCGGCGAGATGAAAACGCTCGCCACATCTCCAGAAAAAGTCGTCCTGCGCGGCGCAGACCAGTTGCAGCAACTCATCATCACGGGGCAATTCGCCAACGGCGGCGTTCGCGATCTCACGCGAAAGGTGAAGTATCGCAGTGCCGATTTGGGAATCGTCCGTGTTGACGCATCAGGCTTGCTCACGTCCATCAAGAATGGGGCCACTGAAATTGTCGCCGAGATCGATGGCAAATCGGTCAAAGTTCCTGTGTCGGTCGAAGGAGCCGACCGCGAGCAGCCCATCAACTTCACCAATGAAATCGTGCCTCTCTTCAGCAAGCTTGGATGCAACAGCGGCGCCTGTCACGGCAAATCGACGGGGCAGAACGGCTTCCGCTTTTCGCTTCTGGGCTTCGAACCGCAGATCGACTACGAGGCTCTGACGCGCGAAGCACGCGGACGGCGCATCGTTCCTTCCTCGCCCGAGGCCAGTCTGCTTTTGCAAAAACCCGCCGGTCTCATGCCTCACGGCGGGGGCAAACGGCTGAGCGCCGATTCACGCGACTATCAAACGATACTGCGTTGGATCCGCGCTGGAGCGCCGTTTGGAAACGACGGCGATCCGAAAATTGTCAGCCTGACTGTCGCGCCTGCTCATCGAATCGCTCCACCGAAGTCGAATCTTCAGATCACGGTGACCGCTCTTCTCAGTGACGGTTCAAGCAGGGACGTGACCGCCGATGCCGAGTATTCGGCCAACAACCCCGAGATTGCCGGCGTGAGCGAGGGTGGGCTAGTGGAAACCCAGGACGTTCCTGGAGATGGCGCGATCATGGTGCGTTACCTCGGCCATGTGGGCGTGTTTCGGGCCACGATTCCGCAGGGCACGCCGCTGGAGAAGTTCGCATTCCCTAAACCGGCCAATTTCGTTGATGCACATGTGCACGCCAAACTCAGGCAACTCGGCCTGCCGCCGTCGGACCTGTGCAGCGATAGCGAATTCATTCGCCGGGTGAGTCTCGATATCACGGGCACGCTGCCAACTGCGACGGAAGCGGAGAAGTTCCTGGCGGATCCCGACCCCAACAAACGCGCCCGGCTGGTAAACGAATTGCTCGATCGCCCGGCCTATGCGAGCTACTTCGCCTTGAAATGGGGCGATATCCTCCGCAATCGGCGTGACAACATCGTCGGTGTCGGCGGCAAGCAGGAACGCACGCTCGCCCTGCACGGCTGGATTCGAGACAGTCTCGCGAAGAACAAACCCTACGATCAGTTCGTGCGTGAGATTCTCACTGCTGCTGGTGATTTTTCTGGCGCCAATGCGCAGCCGCCCGTCGGGTGGTACAACGTTCTGCGCACGCCGCAGGCTCTCGTCGATGATACGGCTCAGGTGTTTCTCGGTACGCGCATTCAATGCGCTCAGTGTCACCATCATCCTTACGAAAAATGGAGCCAGGATGATTACTGGGGCCTGGCTGCGTTCTTTGCTCGTGTGCAGCTTGTCGATCCTAAAAAGCCGACACCTGCCAAGGCCAATGCCAAGGCCAACGCCAAGGACACCCGCGTCATCCTCACGACATCAGGCAGCGTAGTAGGGCCTCATGGCAAGAGTTATGTGAAACCACGGCCGCTCGATGGGCTTGAACTCGACGTGCCTTCCGCGGACGATCCACGGCACAAACTCGTGGACTGGATGGTTCGGCCGGACAATCCCTACTTCGCCAGGGCGATCGCCAATCGTTACTGGGCGCATTTCTTTGGCCGGGGCATCGTGGAAATGCCAGACGACATGCGCGTCAGCAACCCGCCGAGCAACGAGCCGTTGCTCGATGCCCTCGCCGCCGATTTCATCGCAAACAAGTTCGACCTCAAGCACTTGATTCGAACGATCTGCAATAGCAAGACGTATCAGCTTTCGTCCATGCCCAACGCGCACAATCAGAAAGACAAGCAGAACTACGCCCGCTTCTATCCAAGGCGGATGCCAGCCGAGGTGCTGTTCGACGCGTTCGATCAGGTGACTGGCGCTCCGCTCAAGTTCGTCTCGGCCAAGGGACCCAAGGGAGGAGGCGGCGGCGCCAAGACCGGCGCCTTGCGGGCCATCGAATTGCCGGACGAGGCCGTCAAGACGCCGCTGTTGCTCGCCTTCGGCAAACCCGACCGCGGATCCGCCTGCGAGTGCGAACGCAGCAATGCCGCCACGCTTGCGCAGAGCCTGTACATGATCGGCTCGACGGAACTTCACAATAAGCTGAAGGACAAGGCGGGCCGAGTCGCCCGGCTTGCCGCGGACTCGCGGCCATCCGCCGACAAGATCCGCGAGATGTATCTCTGGGTCTACGCCCGCCCGCCGGTTGCCGAGGAATTGCAAACGGTGGAGACCTACCTGAAAGGAAACGGGCATCGTAGAGACGCCTACGAAGATGTTTTCTGGGCGCTGCTGAATACCAAGGAATTCTTGTTCAATCATTGATTGTCGTATTGTTCGGCTCGCTATAATTGAGTTCAGGAGAACTCTGAATGGCGAGACCGCATCAGGGGGAATGGCTCATGCTCGATGTGCACTGCGGATTGTCGCGGAATTGCCAAGGCTCGCGCCGCTCGTTTCTCAAGCTTGGCGCTTTGGGGTTGGGCAGTCTGACGCTGCCAGATCTTTTGCGTTTGCGAGCGCAGGCCGCGGCGGACGAACGTCCGAGTTCCGATACCGCCGTCATTCTGCTCTGGATGGACGGCGGGCCTTCGCAATTCGAGACCTACGATCCCAAGCCCGACGCGCCTATCGAGTACCGCGGACCTTACCAAACGATTCGCAGCAATGTGCCCGGCCTCGACCTCTGCGAACTGCTGCCAATGCATGCTCGCATCGCTGACAGGTTTGCCGTGGTTCGTTCGCTCGCTCATCGCGAGAGCGGTCACGGCAGCGCGGTCAAGAACCTGAACACCGGCTATCCGCATCCGCCGGGAACCAACGAGGGCAACTTCTTGTTCCCGGGCGTCGGCGCCATCGTCGCCAAGTCCCGCGAGCAGGACCGGCGCGGCTTGCCACATTACGTGTGCGTCCCGTCCGCGAATATTTTCAAAGGCGACGTCGGCGGCGGCGTTTACCTCGGCAGCGCGTACGATCCCTTCGCGGCCAACCCAAGCGACGGCGCCGGATCGCTGATCCCCCCCGCAGACCTGACCTTGTCGCGCCTGCAGAATCGTCGCGCTTTGCTGTCGTCGCTGGATCGGCTGCGCCGTGACGTCGACACGAGCGGCATGATGGACGGGATGGACGCCTTCACACGCCAGGCGTTTGAGATGGTCACGGGCCCGGCGGCACGCGAGGCGCTTGACCTGAGCCGCGAGTCGGCGCATGTCCGCAATCGCTATGGAGCCACCATCGAGCGAGCCCAGCCGTGGGGCCAAAGCTGTCTCCTGGCAAGGCGCCTTGTCGAGGCGGGCGTAAGTTTCGTCGGCATAGGAATGGGCGGTTGGGACGATCACGGCGAGGGTCTCGTCAATAACCTGCCTCGCCGCGCTCAGACTTTCGACATCGCCGTCAGCGCGCTCATCGAAGATCTTTACGCACGCGGATTGGATCGAAAGGTTCTGGTCCTTGCTTGGGGCGAATTCGGCCGAACTCCGCGCATCAACCGCGGCGGCCGAGACCATTGGCCGAGCAGCATGTCCGCACTCATTGCCGGCGGCGGCATGCGCATGGGCCAGGCGATCGGCTCGACCAACTCGCGAGGCGAACGCCCGCAGGACCGCCCGCTGCATCCCAACGACGTGCTGGCCACCGTCTACCGTCATCTCGGCATCAACCACCACCACGCCTTCGTCAACCCCCAAGGCCGCCCGATCCCGCTCCTACCCAACGGCGAACCCATCGCGGAGTTGTTGTAACAAACGCAAAGGGGCCGCGCGATCGACGCGGCCCCATCGTTTCACAAATCTCTTCTCGGCATCGGCGAATTTTCTTCCATAATCACCGTCACCATTAAGGCTTGGTCGAAGGTTCACTCCAGTGCAAGTCGAATCGCCCGGAGGTTTCGACGCTTTCCCATCCCGGTGGCAGCACAGGGCTCTTGATCGAAAACGGAGCAAGTTCGCCTGGCTGGTGATAGAGCAATTCGTCGGAACCAGAAAATCGGCCGCAACATCGCAAACTGATAGTCGACCGCTCGCCGATCACGGATTCCACGGCCGCATCGATCCACTCAGGAACCTTACCGTCTCGCCAGAGGTAAGCCACCGTCACCTCCATGGTCCACGGGCCGTGGAATTTGCCGTCTGAAAGTGATTCGTTCGGAAAAACCAATTCGTCTCCGACGCGTGGATTACCATCGTAGGACTGATTAGGATAGACGCGAAAGGCAATCTCGTCGGGAAGGTGGTGACGGACGTACACCCATGCGAACCGCAGAAACTGATCGGCCGCTGTTCGCAATCGGTGTTCAAAAGTAGCGAGGTCCGCAGCAGCCTCGACAATGATCTTTCTGCATCAGATTGATCGGGAAAGACCTCATTGCGGACGTAACGCAAAGTTCTGCATAAGCGGAGAGGGAGGGATTCGAACCCTCCCGCGCTTGACACGTCGAAAACTGCAAGAACCGCGTATTTTCCAGGCTTTTCGGGTTCTCCCGAGAAGCCTTTTTCTTTCCCGAAGCCAGGTTTGGGGGCAATTTGGGGGCAGCAATGACCCTGCGTTGGGGTTATGTCGATTGCCCCCGCCCCACGGTTCATTTCGAATACTATCGGGGGTGCTGCATGGCCTGGCTCGAACAGCGTGGTGACAAGTTCCGAATTGCATTTCGTTTTAGGGGCGAAAAATTTCGCGTCAACCTCAAGGCCACCGACCCGAAAGAGGCGAACGGCTGCCTTGCTCGCCTAGAGGAAAACCTCCGGCTCGTCGAACGGGGAAGGCTCGATGTTCCCCCGGGGGCCGACTTGGGCCTCTTTCTGATTTCGGACGGAAAGCTCGAGAAGCCGGTCGAAGTAGTCCGCACGGTTCGCCTGAGCGAGCTGTTTTCTACCTATCAATCCGAGTTCACCGCCGGGGCGAAGGAAGCCATCACCCGCGCGATGGAAGACATTCACATGAAGCACCTCACCCGCATCATCGGTGGTGACACGCTGCTTGCCTCAGTGACGGCCGGCACAGTGCAGAAATTTGTGGACGCGCGAAGCCGAGAGGAATTTAACGGCCACCCGGTCAAGGCAAAGACGGTCCGGAAGGCCGTGGCAACCTTTCGTGTGGTCTGGAACTGGGCGTACCGCCAAGGACAGGTCCCGAGCAAATTCCCGGAAGTCAAGCTTGTCTTCCCGAAGGAAAAGCAGCCGGAGCCGTTCCGTACCTACGACCAGATTCAGGCCATTGTTGCCCGTGGCGGAATCGACAAACGGCGAGAGCGCGAACTCTGGGACGGACTCTTCCTCAACCCCACTGAGATTGCAGATGTCCTCGAACATGTTCGTGGAAGAGGCAGAAACTGCTATCTCTATCCGCTTCTCGTCGCGGCAGCGCACACCGGCGCGCGGCGGAGTGAACTCTTTCGGTCGCGAATCGAAGACATCGACTTCGATGCAAAGCTCGTCCTTCTACGGGAGAAGAAACGGAACCGCGACCGCGAGACATTCCGCACCGTGGACATGACGCCGTTCCTGGAATCCGTGATGCGGAAGTATTTCGCCGAAGATCACCCCGGCGGCGTCTACGCCTTTTGCTCAAAGCCGAACGTGATGCTGACGGACGGACAGACGTGGAAGGCGTTCCTTACCGGAATGAAGGGCTCCAAATGGCACGTGCTCCGCGGCTACCATGCCTTCCGGCATTCGTTCGCGTCGAACCTTGCGGCCACCGGCGTGGACCAGCGTGTCATTGACGAGCTGATGGGCCACACGACGGTCGAGATGCAGAAACGCTATCGGCATCTCTTCCCGGACCAACGACGGGCCGCGCTGATCACGGTATTTGGCGGAGACGCCCGTCCAGCAAACGGCAAACGCCGGAGTCAGCCGACAGCACATGCGGTGGCCGACTAGCGACAAAGGGGCCGACCCTGGAGTCATCTTCACCGGTGGCGCCCTAATTTGCCGGTGGCGCCGGCGTAACGTACTCCCCTAGTTTTTCGACAGATGACGCCCAGGTAGCCTTGATCCCCGCGACGTGTTGACCATTCACGACGTAACCGACATTGCAATCCATGATCGGACATGGGAGCCTGCGGGCAAGGATCATTTTTGTCGTGACCTGCGATGAATAGAATGACAGTATGCCTTGGGTAAACCATTCGCTGAAGAACTCGATCAGGTGCCGGAAACGTATCGTTGGGCGATGGCACAGCCACTCGACAAGCGCCTTCTCAAAGCCGTCGCAAGCATGGCTGAACTTCCCATGGTCGCGATCGGGTCGGGCGGGTCTTTTTCGAGCGCGGACTTCGTGGCGTCGCTTCATCGTGACCACGCCGGGAAAGTTTCAGATGCAATGACCCCACTCGCCGCCGCGGCCCGGATTTACCTCCGCCACGCCGCATTGGTTCTGCTCACTGCCGGCGGCAAGAACCCAGACGTCCTCGGAGTCTTTCGCAACGCCGTACAACGAGAGCCTCGGCGCTTTCTTGTATTCTGCACGACCGAAGGATCTCCCTTGGCGAAGAACGCCGCGAAACATGCCTTTGTCGATGTTGTGGAAATCAGCCTTCCCACAGGAAAGGACGGCTTGGGCGTCGAAAGGGCGGTGTTGCCTAGCGGGCCTAGCGGCCTCTGGCCATCCACTTCCCCAATTGAATTCCGCACTCAATTCGTGATATCTACAGGGCATGCTCAAAGCCTACGTCGGTGTCGCGTCCAAACAAGGTCTTGCCGTTTTCCAGCCGGAGCGGCCGGAAACCCTCTCCCTCGTTCGAAATTCTGTCCGCCAAGGCATTCGACGACTCGGCTTCTGGGCCGTGGTGGGCGATTCCGACGCGCGGTCAATTTACGCGCTCTTCCTCGACGGTCACCGGAAGGAGGCGATGGTGCTTCTTGACCGCTGCGCGAAGGACATCGGCCCTCTCATGCCGAGTGATCTTCGGCGGCCCTCGGTTCATTAACGCACCAGAGCGGGCCCCTCCGAATTGATTCTGCGTTGAGCCTGCATCGCTGGAACCGCACCCGCTTGCCCGTTACGTTCGAGCCATTGACCAGAGCTGGCGCACGCTCACCAGCGCCAGCTAAATCCGCACCGGGAAGGCACAAGTACATGCATCTCCAATTCGATCAGGGGCGGCTCATCAGTACCATTGCGTTTGCACTGCGCCACGGACCCGAACGATTCGGTATCGATCTCGACGATGAAGGCTGGACGAGCTTCGAAGAGTTGATCTTCGCTATCCGGTTCGAGCATTATGACTGGACATTTCTCGATGAAGCATCGGTGAAGGCGGCGATTGACGGAATGGACCGCTTTGAAATCCGCGGCGACAGAATTCGCGCCGTCTACGGGCACAGCATTGAGCTGGCCACATTGCCGCCGATCGCGGACCCGCCTGAAGTCTTGTTTCACGGCACGGCGGCCGGCAACGTGCCGAGCATCCTTCAATCTGGCATATCGAGGATGCGGCGGCGCTTCGTCCATTTTTCGACCGATTACCAATGGGTCGTTCAATTCCTGTGTGACAAGCCGGAGTGGACCATTTTTTCCGTCAACACGGCGATCGCGAGTACGGCAGGGGTTTTATTCCGAAAAGCCAATCATCACGTCTGGTTGGCCGACTGGTTGGATCCGCGATTCATTCTCGTCCATTCTTCCGGCTTCTCGGCACCTGTAGCCATGAGTTGATTCCCCGGTCGTTTTGTGAGAATGTCCCGCCCGCTGTTCTCTCCTGTCCTGTGTTCGGGAAGTTTCCGAAACCGGCTCTCCGCAGTTCCTCCCTGCCGAGAGACCGGTGGTGCATCTCTCGTTTTTCTCACATTTTCTCTTCTTTGGAGGGTTTCTGTCATGCAAGTCCTCAAACGCGGACACACCGAGCTGTTTCGCCGCGGCCCCGACGAATGCTTCAGCTCACTCCAGGCGCTGACGAGTTTCTGCCAGGAGCAAAAGGACAAGTCGGTCGATCGCTGGCTGCCGCCGCGCGGTTTGCGCCCGCGGCCACTTGCCCTCGACAAGCTTGTCGTCGATTTCTTCGAGCCGAACGGCACGCAAACGGACGGTTACCAGATGAACGACTGGAGCTTCACGCAACTCTGCCAGCTCGCCAAGGTCAGCCGTGACACGGTCAACCGGGTGACGGCCGATACGGCTTGGAGGGTCTTCGGCGACACGTTGCCGGAGGGCAACAAGCCGCTGCAGCTCTATACCCAGGGCGATGTGATCCGTTCGATCCACGGCGTCAGCTACACGCGGCTCTACAACGCCGACATCCTGGCCATGCTTGCCGAATTCGCCACCGACTTCGGACCGCCCCAGCGCGCGGCGTTCGGCGGCAATGAAAGCGGCGGGGGCACCGGCCTCTACGCCGGCGAACAGGACATGTTCTGCTTCCTCATCGATCCCACCGGCTGGGCCGAGATCGAGGGCCAGGCCTTTGCGCCGGGCTTCTTCATCTGGAACAGCGAAGTGGGCAAGCGTTCCCTGGGAATTCAGACGTTCTGGTTTCAGGCGGTCTGCCAGAACCACATCGTCTGGGATGCCGTCGAAGTCGTCGAGTTCACCCGCAAGCACACGGCCAGCATTCACGATTCGCTTGCGGAGATGCGGCGCATCGTCGAACAGCTCGTGGCCAGGCGGGACGAACGTCGTGATGGCTTCGTCAAAGTCATCGTCAAGGCCATGCACGAACGGCTCGGCGCCGATGCCGAGGAGGTCATGAAAGTTCTGGTCCAGCGCGGCATCAGCCGCAACTGGGCCAAACAAGCCCTGGAAATTGCCGAGCAGCAAGGCCGCTTCACCATCTTCTCGATCGTGGATGCCCTGACGCGCATGGCCGGCGAAATGCCCTACGTGGGCGAACGCACCGAGATCGATCAGCGGGCAGCCGGCTTGCTGACACTCGCAGTCTGATTCCAACCCCGTTTCTCTTCTCAACGAAAGGAGTGTGCAATGGCCAACAACCAACGCACGCAACAGCCACCTCGTTCCAGTGACGCGAAGCAAAAGCCCGTTCACGAAATCCGGATGGGCCGCATCAAGGCGGCCATCTGGGCGAACGAAACGGACAACGGCACACGTCACAACGTCACTATCACGCGCCTCTACAAGGATGGCGACGAATGGAAGACGTCCAGCAGCTTCGGCCGCGAGGAACTCCCCCTCGTCGCCAAGATCGCCGACATGGCGCACACCTGGATCTATCAACAGGGGCACGAAAGCAATGGCGAAGCGCACTGATGCCAGAACTGCAATGGCGTCTGCATTAACGTTTTTTCAAGGCCCGATGCACCACCGGGCCTCCGCAGCATTCGATGAGGCGTGATGGATCTCTTTCTTGTCGTTCTAATACTGTTGATTGCACTCGTGATCCGCTATCCCGAACCCATGAGCGTGCTATTCGCCTTATTCCTGGTCAGAGTACTTATCAGCTGGTTGCGAAGCCGGGGGTGTTGGTGAAGCGCTTTCGCAAGTCAACGGCTCGTTGTCGGCGCCGCCGGCGAACGACACGGAGTGCTTTTCGGCCCCGACGATTCTTGCTCACCCGGAACGAGGCCCGCTTTTTTCGTGTCATGACCACGGTCGTTGGCCCACATTGCCTTATCTCGTGCAAGGTCCGACTGGCGGACATCATTACCTGTTCCGATCAAGGCTGGCAGCTCGGCTGCGCCAATCGCATATCGCAAAAGCATGTCGATTTTGTCTTGAGCTGCCCGAATACGTCGCGCATTCTCGCCGCGGTCGAACTGGATGATCGCTCGCATCGCCTTCGAGAACGGAAACGCCGCGATGTGTTCGTCAATCGGCTGTTCCGGACGATGCGCGTCCGTTTGATTCGTGTTCCGGCCCGGTGGACGTACGACAGACAAGTTGTGCGGGATATTCTCGTCGAAAATGGCATTCTGGTCGAAAATGAGATTGATCACGGCTCAACCTCGCCAAAGCCGTTGAACCCTCGACGCGCTCAACCTGGCAAATAAAGGATGGTCGGGGCTGCCACTGGCGAACCCCGGCCCATCCGCACGGTCACCCACCTCGGCGCTCGGGTCGCACCGCTGCGGAGCCCTATCCTCCGATGGGGCGTCGAGCCAATTACCACATTCTCGGTTGCGGTTTCAACAGCTCCCGTCGCGCGTTGTGCGCAAAAAACGCACATCGGTTTTGCGCTTTGGGGGACCATGCGGATGGGGGGATTTGTTTCCCGTTCTTTTCCGTGGTAGATTCGCGCTCCGGGTCTCGAAGAAGTTCTTTCGATCTGCCCGATGAGTAGAAGCTTTCATCACCATCTCAGCCGGTCAATCCGCCGGTTGAGAAGCTGGTGATGCCGCAAGGTTCGGTCCTCCTTGAAAACGGAATCGGCTGGCGTTTGCCGCGTGCAGATGCCGGCCGATTTCGTTTTCTCATTTCCACAAAGGAGGACTCGATGAAAACGATTACCCGCTGGGATCACCTGAGCGAATTCGGCATTGTCCCGCTCACCGGAGAATCTTGCGGCCTTGGCTATCGCATGCTGTGCGACGTGACCGCCAAGGGGAAAGCGATCCTGGAAAAATGCCTCGGCATTCCTGACTTGCGACTACCGGAAAACTGGAGCCAAGGCAGCGCAGCGGATCCTCACGTCGGCAGCATCATGCTGGCGCCGGAGCTGCTCGTGCCGATCGCCGTCTTCGCCCTTCTGGAGGCCGGCTGCAAGGAGGTCTGGAAGGTCGAGAACCAGGGCGTGCATGGCATCCAGTTCAGCGACCCGCCGGACACGGCCGAATGGCTCAAGAAGTGGCTCGGCGTCGATAACTTGCGCCGGCTTGCCTATCGGGGCACAGCCGGCGACCGCAATGTCCATCTCATGTCCGGCCGTTCGCAGTAACCCACTCGTTTGATCCCATTCCGAAAGGAGATCCCATGAACACCACGGCGACCACCGAGTCGACGCGGCCAGCGGAACCTGCGCTAACACGTCAGGAAAAGGAAAAGCTCCTGAAGCAAATGTATTTCACCGCAAGCTAGACCGAGCTGATTCGTTTGTTCGGCTACCAAACGCTCCCGATGGAGAAGGCCCGGCAAATGATCAAACCGCTTGCCGACAAATTCGGGAAGGAACCCATCGCGGCGGCGTGCGAAACCTTGGTTGAGATTTCGACGCCTGACAAGGAGCCCGTGGCACGGCTCAAACCGCACATCCGCAGGATGGCGTTTCAATTGCTGGGTCCCGAGCCGGCTGCTGACGCCGCACGGTCATGCGACGCCGTTTCGACCCCGGCGCCAAAAGAACCTGAAGAGAAGACGCCGCAACCGTCCGAAACCAAAAAGGCCCGGAAGCAAGCCAAGCAACCCGTGAAACCGCCACCACGACCCGACGCGACGGTAACGCCAGTGCCTGGACGCGATGCGATCATGGAGCAATACCGCATTGCCAAGGAAAAGCACCCCGGCATGATGCTTCTGTTTCGCATGGGGGACTTCTACGAGCTGTTCGGCGATGACGCCGAGACGGCGCACAAGCTGCTCGGGCTGACACTGACGATGCGGGACCGGACGCTCACGATGGCCGGTTTCCCGCATCATCAGCTCGAAGCCTATCTGCACAAGTTGCTCCAACAGGGGCAGCGCGTGGCAATCTGCGAGCCAGTCGAGGAGTCGCTGGCCCGTGGCCCCATTCAACGTGAGGTGACGCGCGTCGTCACGCCCGGTTCCGCCGCCGATGCAGATGATGCAGGCCAACACGGACCAGACGACGAGTCAGACGACAGCGCGGGCGCAACAACGAATGACCCCGACCGTCCAGTGCGCCAGCCGCGGCACTTTGTGCTCAAGCAGTGTGATGACTGGTTCAACAAGAACGGCTGGGCATTCGTGGCGATTGACGATGTCCGGCGCACAACTCCGGCGGTGGTTCCCTATGTCGGCGTGCTGGATTTCATCGTCCTGCGCGGAGAGGAAAAGCTGCTCGCCACCGTCCGTCCGCATCTCCAGGCCAAGCACTTCACGGCCATCGGTGAACTGAAGGAACTTTACGGAACCGAGTATAAGCCCATTCGCATCTGGCCGAACGACGGTCCGAACGGATGGAACTGGTGCGATTTCCCCATCGACATTTCCGCGCGTGAGCCGGCCTCGGGCTCGAAACGAAAGCCAAAGCCAAAACGCTCGCACGCCGGCAAATCGACGTAACCTCTTTACCTCTTGCTGAAAGGAGAAGTGCATGGATCCCCAGGCTGCCTGGGACCAATTGCTTGCTGCCTACGCGGCAGGCGATTGGGACCAGATCGAAGAACTCGCCACCGACTTGCTCGCGTGGCTCGATCGCGGTGGCTTCCCGCCGATGATCATTCAACAACCCGACTTCGACTCCGATTGGAATCGTGCTCTCGCTCGTGCCGGATGTCTCCACGCCCTGGAAGCTGTCCAGGGGGAATGGAGCATTCGCAACTAAGTCCGAGCACTCGGAACGCGGTTTGCGCGGGGAACGCGCACCGCATCAAATGCACGAGGGTCTTTGCCAGCCAGCAGGGATCCACAATCCGTAACCAATTTCGCCCGCATCTTTTTTTTGAAAGGCAGGTCAGTCCATGGCAACGAAGAATGGTTCGACAAGGGCGCCGGCAGCTCCGCAAGAATCCGCGAAGCAACGGCCGGCTCATGAGATCCGTTTGGGTCGCATCAAGGCCACGATCTGGGCCAACAACAATGACAACGGCACGTGGTACAACGTCACGCTGTCCCGCACCTACCGGGACGGCGACGAATGGAAATCGTCCGGGAGTTTTGGCCGCGATGAACTGCTCACGGTCGCCAAAGTCGCGGATCTGGCGAATAGCTGGATTCACGGCCAGGTCCAGGCGCCCGCGAACAACGGCAACGACGGCGACCAGCCGGAGGAGGAGATTCCCTACTAGCGTTAGCGGAAATCGGTCCCAGGGCGCCATGACGCGAACACGCGCTGTGGTTCTCTGGGCCCGTCCATTTCTGGAAGGAGCTGCCGTGTCGTACGCACTTTCCTTCGCCCCGGAATTCTACTGGGGCAAGGTTCCCGTGGAGAAGATGAAACCGAGCGATCGGCCAAGATCGGTCTACCAGGCGATTCTGAGCCTCACCGACGAACAATGGGCCTCGTTGGCTCGCGGGTTGTTCGGCATCGAGCCAAGCAACCTCGACGTGGAAATGGTCATGCAGCGGGTTGTCGAGACGAACACCTGTCGCAATCTCGATCCTCCCGTTGAAGTCTGGATCGACCAGGACGGCTACTTTTCCGTGCTGGTCTACTGAAAGGAGAAAACGCATGCGCGTGAACCCGAAGGACGGTCGCTGTCGGGCGTGCGATGGTGAACTGGAAATCATCGATGTGACCGATGCGACCATGGAAGTCGAGTGTCAGGAATGTGGCGAAAGCTACGAGGTGGAAACGGATGCCTTTCGCGACGGAGGCATGACGTACTACGTCGAATTCCTGGCCGCCCGGGCGGGTTGCCGTGATGACGCGACCTGAGGATAGGGTCGCCACGCAAATCCACCGGTGCGGTGCAGCTGTTTTTCAAAGCCCTCTGGGGTCGGAGACCCAGGGGCTTTTTGGTTTCGAGCCGCCAGTTTCTCCGAATCTCCCAATGCAAATGCATCGTTTCAGCCCTTTCGCGTGTTGCTGTGCAATTTGAATCCAATCAGCTACAACCAATTACCTTGGAAGGAGATTTCCATGTCTCGATGGTTTGAGGCCGACAAGATTGGCCTGCGTCAGATCGCTGAACGCCTCGTCGAGCGCCGAGGCTTCGGGATTCTCGGCGCCGAGCTTTACCAAAATGTGATGGACACCAGCGCCACGGTCTGCACGATCACGCTGGAAAAGGCGAATCCGCGCGGCTGGTATGCCCTGTCGTGCGAGGACAACGACCCGGTTGGTTTCGCGGACCTGTCGCACGCCTATACCGTGTTCGCGCCATCGCTCAAAAAGCACGACGCGGAGAAAGCGGGACGGTTCAATCTCGGCGAAAAGATCGTTCTGGCCTTCTGCCGTGAGGCTCGCATTGAAACGACTCGCGGCACGGTAGTGTTCAACGGCAAGGGCCGCGAAGAACAACCGCGCCGTCGCCGTGACGCGGGGACCAAGTTCTGGGCCCTCATCGAATGCACGCCGGAACGCCACGAGGAATTCATGGCGCACCTGCGCCGCATCCTGGTGAAACCGCGCCTCAAGCTGACCGTCAACGGCGAGGTGGTCCCGGAAGGAAAGCCCATCGCCGTGTTCGAGGAGACTCTGCTCACCGAACATGGCGACGACCTGAAGTCCACCCGACGGAAATGTGCGGTCGAGATCTATCAACCGAAAAATGGACACGCTGCCATGCTCTATGAGCTTGGCATTCCGGTCGTCGAAACGGGCGACAAGTGGCATTACAGCGTGCGCCAAAAAGTCCCGCTGAATGCCGAGCGGGACAACGTTCCGGCAGCATACCTCCGCGACCTTCGGGCATACGTGTTCAACCACATGCACAGACGCGTGACGCCCGAAGACACGGAGGAGGCCTGGATCAGCGATGCTACGAGCGACGACAAGGTCACCGACGCGGCACTCGCCGACTTCAAGATGAAGAAGTTCGGCGCCAACGCCGTGGCCGAGGATCCCTTCAATCGAGACGCAAACGCGGCTGCTCTCACGGATGGACGAACGGTGATTCCGAAGCATGGCTTGACCAAGGGGCAGCGGGACAACCTGAAGGATCGCGGCTTGCTCGTCTCATCGACGCAGGCGTTTCCCACGGCCGGCAAGGGGGCCTACAGCGACGACCCGAACGCTCCCCCGGTCGATGTCATTTCGGAAGCAGATTGGTCCGAAGGTATGCGTGCAATCTTCGATTACACGCAGGGTCTGGCCAAGCGATTGATCGGCAAATCGCTGGTCATTCGGTTCGTTCGCTGGCCGCGCCGCGAGGGCGGCACCTGGCGTGCGTGCTACGGCACGGGCCATCTTCTGGGCCAGTCGTACTTCGACTTCAACGTCGGAGTGCTCGGCAAGCAGTGGTTCGAAAACGGCGTGACCGAGGACACGGACAGCCTCATCCTGCACGAACTCGGCCACGAGTTCTGCACGAATCACGCTGACGAAAACTACTATCGCGCGTTGACGAAGCTTGGCGCCCGGCTCAAGGCGGCCGCGCTGTCGGAGCCCGAATGGTTCGGCAGATTCTCGGCTCGCTGACTATTCACGAAAGGTGATCTTATGTTGAATTCCTTGAGGTCCTTCTTGCAATGTCTGGATGCCTTGTTTTCGATTCTGACCACTCTGATTGTCCTGTATTTCCTTTACACGATTTCAGATGGTCGTTTTCGATTTGTTTTTTGGCAACCCGCGCCGGTCGTTCATGCGAACGAACAACCTCAGCGCCAAAAGACGGGCGAGTAGACCCAAGGTGATCGGAAGGTCATGAGAACAGGGCACGGATGCCATGTTCGCTCGGCAGAGGTTTTTTGGCATCACGCTTCTGCCGCTGTGGCAAACCAGGACGGATATTTGCTTGCCATCGTTGCGAGGAACGGGACCTCAAGATAAATTATTGATACGTCTGGCCCCCAGACTACCCGCCGAATGTGGGTCGCGATGTTCACGTCCGCGGCCGCGACATTGCCTTGGAGTGCTTCTGCGAAACATCCAGTGCCGATGGGCGGCTAAGATCCTCAGCACGCCGGCGCACGAATGCGTTCCGAACAGGCACGGTTCTCAACTGTCCTCAACTGGAAGCCCGGCGTTTACAAGGGGTTGTCCCGCCATGCATGAAAAGCAATCATGGCCTGAGACTGCCGGCGTTCTGCGGCTTGCCCGTCGCAGCAACCGATGCACCGTTCTCGGCCCTGGCGTACGCGCGGTCCTATGGGTGCAAGGTTGTCCGCTGCGATGCCCCGGATGCGTGGCCTCCGAAACGCTGCCATCTGAAGGGGGTGAGGCGGTTTCGGTGTCGAGCCTTGCCGAGGAATTGCTTGCCCTCCACGAGATTGACGGATTGACGTTCTCTGGCGGCGAGCCGATGGCCCAGGCATCCGCGCTGACTGAACTGGTCGATTCGGTCCGAGCCCGCCGCGACCTTTCGATCGCTTGCTACACGGGTTTTCCGCTTGACCACTTACGCAGCAAGGGGACGCGGGCTCAGCAGGAACTGATCAGCCGGCTGGACATCCTGATTGACGGTCCGTATCTCCGCGAGCGGCACACGAACCTTCGCTGGCGCGGATCGGAGAATCAGCAGGTGCATTTTCTCAGCCCGCGCTATCGGCACCTTGCTCCCATGGCGCACGAGCGAGGCTCATGGATCGAGTTCGAGCTGGACGAACAGGAAACGCTGCACTGGATGGGAATCCCGCCGCCGGGATTTCGCGCGGCGTTTGAACAGCAAATGGATCGCATCGGTGTCCTGACAAACCGGAATGGGGGGAGCCATGAGTGATTCACCCAAGTATTGCGCGGCCCGCTTACGTGAGCGGCAGGAACGACGCCTCCGCAAAGAGCGCGAAGAACAAGCGGCGTTGGAACGTGCTCAGCGAAAGGCCGAGGAGGAAAAACGCTCCGGCACCCGGTTGGAGCAGACCCGGCGGTCCGCGCTCAATGAACTTGCTCATATTCAGTCGGCATTGACGACGCTCGCCAATTCGGACGCCGTTCGCTTCGTCCAAGCCGAACGATTGAAAGCTTTGGACGCTCGCATTCAAGTGATCTCGCCCGTTGTACAGGAGACGATCTTGGAAGACCGCCTGCGGACGATCGTTGCTGACATGCAGCGCCTCCGCGACGACGTTCAGGCCCTCGTTGCCGAGGCCGAAACGGCCAAGCTTTGCGCGGATCTGGCAGTTGAGGAGGCCGAGGTCGTGAAGCTGGAGCAACGATTCGCTGGGCTCGACAAGGGGCGCTCGGAAAAGTTCGATCAGACTGGCCGGCAGGACGTGGCCAGCCTGCTCCAAAGCGCTCGCTCGCATCTGCAAAATCGCGAACTTCCGCAGGCGCGTAGCGATACCGAGGCTGTCCAGCAGAAGCTAGACAATCACCAGCGAGATGTCGCGGAACGATTTGCAGCCTGGCAGACCGCGAAAACTCGTGCCGAGGCTGGTCTGGCGGCGGCAGGAGATCAGGTCAGCGGGCTTCGCGCGGACGAAGTCGTTGTCCGCTGGGCAAGCCGTCAAATCGACGGACTCGAAGAACAGCTCGCCATGCTGAGCAAGCTTATCCAGGACGAACATTTTGACCGGGTGAATGGAGAGACAACCCGCCTGGCCCAAGCTAGTGAGTCGCTTGTCGCACATGCACAGGAACTGCAGCTGAAGGAAGAGCGGCGGCAATACATCGTGCAGGGCATTGTCGACGTGATGGGACAGATGGGCTTCGTGGTCCAGCAGGGCTCGCCTGCCTTGGAGCATCCAAGCGTTTCTACTTCCGCAACAACGATTCATGCGGAACGAATTGGCGGTGGCGCAATCGCTGTCAGTGTTCCCCAAGAAGGTGACATCTGGTATGACGTTGCTGGGTTTCCGATGCGTGCAGAAGCCACGCCGGACGGCAAGGCGGTCCGCACGTGCGACGAAGCCGAACAGGAAATCCTCCGGATGCATGAAGCCATGAAGGAAGCATTCGGTATCGAGATGAGTGAACTCAACTGGGACGGCAAGGATCCTGACCGCGTCCGCAAGGCCGCCGAGCGACTGGCCGAATCAGCTTCCGCTTCGCGGATACGAGGCCAATGACGTGCTGCCACATTTTATCCCCGATCAATCGGCGCCGTGGATGGGCGAGTTCCACAAGCAACTCGTCCGCGGCAAGCACGTATTGCTGTACGGCAACGTGCTCGACCACTTTTACATCACGCGCACGGCCGATTCGCCCGGTCGCTACGTTTCGGTGCCGGAGTTCCTGCGGCTCTATTTCACCGACGAAGGTTTCGAGCTGATCGGCTATTACGACATCGTCGACGGCCTCGCCCTTGCCGATCCTCCCGCCATGCGGCCAGCATTTGACGGTATCGTGGCGGCCGCCAAAAAGTGACGCGGTGGCTGAAGCCGCGAACGCTGTCGGATCGCCGTTGCCGGGCAGACCGAGTGCGGCCCCGTCGGCGGGAAAAGCCGACGGAGCCGCTTCCCGTAGCGTGCCCCGCGCCGGCACCCAAGCCGCTCCAATTCTGCAACCCGACCAGGCGCTCGACGCGATCCGCATCACGCTGAGCCAGCCGCACGTCGCGTCTGCGATGGTTGTCGATTATTCCGACAAGCTCTTCGGCGACGCCAAGCACCAGACGGAAGCGGAGCTTCGTTTGCTCGTCCGACTGAAGAAGACCGTGCGGGCCGCGGCGTTCATGGAAAAAGGCCATCGACTTTGCGGACGCAAGAACGCACTGGTTGTCGTTGGCGGGCAACTCGGCGCCATTCCGCCTTGGTTCTACCAGGACAACCCCTTCGTCGCGCTGCTGCAAGTGGGCAAGCCACGCCGTGAGGAACGTGTCCGTTACATTCACACGCATCTTCCCAATTTCCATGAAGGACAAACGCTCAACCCAGAGCAAGCCACGCAAATCGAGCGGGAGTTTGCCGATTTGACGGACGGACTGACGGCGTGGGACCTCGACGCTATCTGGCGGACATCCATCGCGGAGAATATCAGCATCGCCCGGCCCAAGGCGCTGGTGGATTACTACAAGTATGGGCAACGAAGCGACCCGTGGGAGCAGCTCGACGCTGCCAAGATCAGGCACGCTCAACAACAGCTTGAGGCCCGCGTGATTGGTCAACACGTCGCCATCCAGAAGCTGGTCGACATGCTGCCGACCGCTCGCGTGGGCTTGAGCATGTCGGAAGTTACCGCACAAGCGGGAAAGCCGAAGGGAGTGTTCTTCTTTGTCGGGCCGACCGGCGTCGGCAAAACGGAACTTGCAAAGGCATTGACGGCCTTGATCTTCAGCGACGACGCTGCGTTCGATCGCTATGACATGAGCGAATACAAGGAGCAGCATTCTGCGGAAAAACTTACGGGCTCACCGCCCGGATACGTTGGATACGAAGAGGGCGGACGACTGACGAACCGCATGCGCGAGCGACCGTTCAGCGTTCTCTTGTTCGACGAAATCGAGAAGGCACATCCGTTGGTCATGGATAAGTTCTTGCAAATCTTGGAAGACGGCCGGCTCACCGACAGCAAGGGCCAGACCGCGTATTTTTCCCAGGCAGTGATCATCTTTACCAGCAACATCGGCTCCGACCGGATCGGTCAATTGAAGGACAAGTCAGCGGCGTCGCAACCCGCTTATGCTGAGATTGAACGCCACTACAAGGACGCGGTGAGACTTCATTTCACGCAAGGGCCGCCGCAGGGTTTGGGGCGGCCGGAGTTGCTGAATCGATTCGGCGACAGCATCGTTGTCTTCGACATGCTTCGTCCCGAGCATATCGAAGGGATTTGTAACAAGTTCCTGACCGCGCTCGAACGGGGCGCTTTCAACAAGCGGCAGTTGAACATAGCCTTCGACCGGCAGGGGATCGTCGGCATGGTCCGTGTCCAGATGGAAAGAGATGACCGACTCTCTTCCGGCGGTCGCGGCATCAAGACGCTACTGGAACAAATGGTGGAGCGGCCCATCAACCGCTGGGTCTTCTACAACGATCCAGCCGAGGGCGCCAAGCTTGAAGTCACGCCTGCTGCCGGCGGCGCCAGCATTCTCGTGAACGGGCACGAGGTGCCGAGATAACTCCATGAGCACCGTTAACGATATCATCGACGGTCGCTTTCATCTCCGAGCCACTCGTGGCGCCGGAGCGTGGGGCGAGCTTTTCGTCGCCGAGGACAAGCCGAAATACGGTGCCCTGGCTGGCGGCATGGCAGGCAACAACGCAAGTAACGGAAACGGCGTCGTCATTGAACTCGTTTCTCCCGAGGCCCTGACAGCGGGGATCAAGATTGACGCGGTGGAACGCGAGATGAAGGCGTTCAAAGGCGCAGGGAGTCCACATCTGCTGGCCTGTATGGAATGCGGCCGCGAGTCGAAGCGGCAATACCTGGCGATGGAATGCTGGGCGGATTCGCTTGAAGATCGCCTCACCACTACCATTTCGGTGGAAGAACTGGAACCAATCGCTGCCGCAATCTCAAAGGCGCTCGCTCATTTGCACGACCGGGGCCTCCATCACGCTGGCGTCCACCCGCGACGGATCGTGTCCGTTGCCGGCGAGTGGAAATTGATGCCATCCGGCCCGTCAGCGACATCCGGTCCGCGAATCATTTCGCCCGAAAGAAAAACGGGCGCCGCGGAGGATATCTACGCGTTTGGGATTACCTTTCTTCACGCGCTCTTGATTGCGCGGGGCCACACTGTCCCACTTGACGACCTGGCGGCGCAACACGAACGATGGCTGATGGAGTTGCCCAGCACGTGGCGCACCACGCTCGGCCGTTGCTTGCAGAAGGAGCCGAAACGCCGCTGCACGGCTCACGATCTGATTTCGGCCAAGGCTCCGCCCGCGCGGCCGGTGCTCGATTTGACGGACTCCCAAACGGGTGATGGACCCGCTGAAGAACAGAAACGACGTATCGAAGAACGAACCATCGCGGCCCTCGATCGGCGAAAGCGGGATCTGGAGAGCGAAGTCAACAAGCTGCAAGGAGAACTGCAGGCGGCTCGCAACAACCGCGTGATTCGTCTCGGAGTGTTTGGCGTTCGCGGCTCAGGCAAATCGTCCCTTTTGGCCGTGTGGTCGCTGTATTGCGTTGATCACTCCGATCCACATCGAAAAATGCAGCTCCGTTTTCCGGACGATGATTCTCTGCTCTATCTCAAGGAAGTCAGGGCGCCGATCTTGAAAGAGGGCAAGTCGCACCCGACGGCGATGGCCGAACCGAAAAAGATCCTGTTCGAAATGGTGGCGGACGAGGACGGGCAGCGCGAAGTCTGGCAAATCGAGACGATGGATTTCTCTGGTGAGTTCGTGGAACTGATGGCCGACAAGACCGGCGTGAAATCGTTCGCCAAGCAGTCGCACGAGTTCCTCAAGTCTGCCGACGTGGTGCTCTGCTGCCATCGCTGGAACGACAACAGTCAGGAGACGCTTGAGGCAATCAACCGCGTCCTCGCCGAATATGGTTCGCAGTTCATTTTGGCGCTGACGCGTCTGGATGAGAGAGGCGAGGTGCCCCGGTCGAAAGAGGACCTTGAGAACGTCCTGCAGGAGTTGGAACAGGCTAGCCCAGTGTATTTCGGAAACCTGCTCGCGAATATTCAAGACATCTGCCGCCGTGCCGGCCGCGTCGGCATTATGGCGATATGTCCGCTCGGCAAGAACTTCTCTGACCCTCGGCATTTTCCGCGCGGACGCGAACTGACCGTTGAAGACCTGCAGCCCATCGCCATTTATGAGCCGTTGCGCTCGGCAGTCGAACGGAAGAAGCAAGCCGAACCTCGCTTGCAGCAGCGCCTGCAGGAGCTGCAGCTCGAATTGGCAAAAACATCAGCGGAGCTTGAGACGGCGAATGCGAATCGAGAACGTCAGCTGCGGGCGCATTCCGACCACCTGCGCGCCGAGGTTTCGGAGCTTAGAAAAAGAGTGCAACCCTATCTCGACCAAGGAGAAATGCCTCCACCCAAAATTCGGCAGGAGGTTTCGCACCTTGCCCAAAAGGCAAGTGGCGTTGGCGACACAACATTGGCAAGAGAATGCGGAGATCTGCTGAAAGCGATCGGGCGAGTGCGCGAGCGGGCTGAGGCTCGGCGCCGCCGCACGATTGAGCTTGCCGTGCTGCTAGCCATCGCCCTTGTCCTTGCAGTGCCCGTCTTATGGATCGTCTGGCACTTACTCGGACGTCAGAACTGATTGGGATCTTTCGCCATGACAGAAGCAAAGGCTCTTGCCCTGTACACGCCGGTCCCTGTGGCCATCCACATGTGGTTTGCCGATGGCGCCGGCTGGGCCTTCCACCCCGATATCGGCGAGACGATGCTTGAGGAGATAGTCCGTACCGTCACGCCAGACCTCTATTCCTCCAAGAGTGACACGAGCGTCCTACGGGAGTGCGGCGCGGGATCACTCGTGATTGAAAAAAGTCGGCAAGAACAATGTGCAGATCCCAGGGCTACGGAGAGAAGCCCGCACATTCTCCGCGTTGCAGTCCTGCCCGTTCAGGCGAAAGATGTTCTTGCCGATACGGATGAATCCGGTTCCTGCGATGAGATCAGTCACCAGCTCAAGAATTTGTCTGCACCAACCAAGCGCGGCCAAAGTGATTTGCTGCGTATCTGGTTGGCTGTGGCCGAACCAGAATTGCAAGCGCCACCCGAGGCGGCGGCGCGCGGCCATGTGGCCGACGATCTGGAAAGGGAAAACGCGCAGCTGAAACAGGATATTAGCGACCTTCGCCGCGCAAATGAACGACTGCGCAAGGCAATCCCGACACGGCGGCAGCGGCTGGCCACCACATTCGTCATCCTTGTTGTATCCGCGGTTCTGACGACAGTGATTCTGTTTTTGGCCGGGCTGCTGCCCAGGTTTCAATAGGCCAAGACATACGCTGGCGACTTATTCAAGCGGTCGCGATTCCGGATGTAAGAAAGAGTCGTTTTCGGATCGCAATGCCCGGCGAAGGTCTGCACGTCTACCAGGTCGCACCCGCATTCGCGGGCAGTCGTGAGTGCGGTAACTCGAAACGAGTGGACCGTGACTGCTGGATCCAGTCCCAGCAACCGGACATAGCGAGCGACGAGCAACTCAACTGCACGGATCGCGACGTGAGATGTCGCCGGCTGAAGCCATCCCTTCCGGAACCACGCGCCGACTTCGCCGGCAAAAAAAAGCGCGGAGTCCGGCCCATCGCGAAGCTCGGCGAAATCGAGCCATGCTTCGATGCGCTCAGATGCCTCCGGATTGAGCGGCACTCGTCGCTCCTTGTCCCCCTTCCCTCGTATTTCGATGATTCGATGTCCACCGGTCATCTTGATGTCGCCAACGCGCATTCGGCAAAGCTCGCCAACCCGGCAACCGGTGTAAGCCAGGATCGCAAGCAAGGCTCGATCACGGATGCCCACGGGTGTCGCCAGGGCCGGCGCATCGAGCACGCGGCGGCACTCGTGCGGCGAAAGGCCAACCGTCTTTCCGTCACGCGGCACCGGCGGTGTCGCCACGAGATCGCGATGGGCCGGATCGGTCGGAGTCAACCTGTGAACCTGGAGGTAGGAGAACATGGAACGCAGCACCGTGATCTTGCGGCTGACCGAAGCGAAAGCCAAACCACGCTGGCGCAAGTGATCGCGCCAGGCCGCCACGTCGAAAGGACGAATCCGGGAAAGCTCCTCCAGCCGATTTATGTCGATGCCCATGAAGCGAAAGAAAAGTGCGACGTCACGGGCATAAGCGCGCCGGGTTTCCATGGACGACGATCTCGTGAGCCAGCCCAGGAAAGCCTCCGCCATCAATTTCCGCGGCTTTTCTGCTCCAATCTCCGGATCGAAGATTGACCGCAGCCATTGGTCAAGAATATCGGGCATTTCGGCAGGGATTCCTGGTGGAACTATCGGCGATTCCACATCGGGCGTCAGCGGTTTTTCGTCTGGTTCCATGGCCTTTTCACTTCGTTAAGAGTGACTTTCGCGAAGCATACGATAACCGCAAGCAGAGCGCAAGTGGTCGCCATCGATTGACGCAACTCAACTAGGGCCTCGACTTGGGCCCTCGGGGGGTGCCACGCTAGGCAACCGAAGCTTGACAACTAGCGCTGCAGGAAACCCGCCGAGTAGCCTGGCAGGGACAATTCGCAGGCTTTTCAGAACCCCGCTTCAATTGGCTTCAATTGCCGTTACTCAGATTCCAGAATCGAACGGACCGGTCGTCCCATCAGACAGAAAAATCAATACAGGGAAGCATGGCCGAAGACAACCAAATTAGCTCATCGCCCGATTTGGAGCTTGCGTGCGAGCGTGACACGTTCGGCATCACTGCGGGCTTGATCATTCTCGTGGTCACGGGTCTCGTGGCGGTTTTCGTGTCCGATGTTTCGGCGGTCGCGATTGCGCTCGCCGCCTTCGCGACGTTGCTGTGTTTTCAAATTCATGAAAATCGGTCTCGTGATCGAGAGTGGGCGGCGATCCTGAGCAATCTGCCGACGCCGTTCGCCGTGGCGCCGGCGCCGGGCTTCTATCAGCCATATGTCCGGCTCGCCGACGCGCTCACCAAGATTGTTCGGAACCAGGATCTGCTGTTCCGCGATCTCGCCCTGGCGCGACTCGAAGCAATGGCCGACGACGCGACAACGCTCGCGTCCGGACGGGTCGTTTTTGACGCGACCGAAACATGGCGGACCGCTTATCAACACGTCCTCGAAACGATGCGCGTGAAGACCTACTACTCGGTTGCCTGGGTCCGGACCGACGATTACTGGAACGATCAACCTGGCCGCCAGAGCATGCAACTGAATTACGACCTGATCGGCCGCGGTTTTCGCATCGAGCGGATTCATATCTTGCCGGACGAGTTGTGGCCGTTCGAACAGAAAATGCCCGGCTGCGGAATTCTTGAATGGCTTGTCGAGCAGCAGGGACGTGGAATTCACGTCTCGCTCGTGCGCGAGTCGAGTCTTGTAAAAGAACCGGATCTTCTGCGGGATTTCGCCGTCTATGGGGATCGGGCGGTCGGGGTGCAAGAACTCGACGAGCAGTCGCGCACGGTTCGCTTCACTCTGACTTTCGACCAGCTCGACATCCGACAGGCCTTGTCGCAATGGCAACGTATCGGCCTGTTTTCGGAATCCTTCCAAAATGTGGTGGATCAATGACCCACCCGTCGCCTACAATTGTGTACAAGATAGTGTACAGGTTTTGCGTGGCCTTCCATGCCGTCGATGTTGTATCTGGACGCGGCTCGGATGGGCCTGATGGCACCGAGCACGCAATGGGCTTTGCATGACTTCGTGCGGCTCGCCGGCGATGAAGGTTGCACGCTGTACTTCGAGCGGTTTCTTCGTGACGGTTTCCCAGCTCTGACTCCGACCCATCAGGCGAGCTATCCCGGACTTCGCTGCTGGCGCGGAATTTCCGACCTGAAGCGCACGCTTACGAACCTTGTCTCCCTTCCAGACGGCGCCAAAACGTTTATCGCGGGACGATCCGCGAACCTGATGAAGGTGGCTGCGCGTTTGCTGTTTCGACGTCGGAAACCAGTCGTCGTTCCTGACCTTGCGTGGCCGAGCTATCAGCATATCTTGGCCCGCGGCGCCCAGAAAGTGAGCACTCGAATTGACCTGCTTCCGGTTCGCAGCCGCCTCCTCGGCCAGAAGCTCGATGCCAAAGGTCTCATCGACAGCATCGTGGCCGCACTCCACCGATCCGATGCCGGCGGGCTATTCCTTCCGGAGATCAGCCACGACGGCATCCGCCTACCGGTGGGCGAGATTGTCCACCAAGTTCGTCGAGAAACTCCCAGCGTGGCAATGGTCATCGACGGTTCGCAGGCGCTTGGGCAGGTTCCGGTCGATCTCTCGCGTGTTCCGTGCGACCTCTACCTCGGCGCAGGCCGTCTTCGCCGCTTCACCGAGACCGTGAACCTTTCGCCGCTGTTCGCCTGCCGAGGTGCCCTGGAAAGCCAGCTCATTGAAGGCCGACTGCCCGATCTACTCCGGCGTCGGCTCGCGAACGCTGAGCTGCTGCGACGCATTGCCGGAATGACAAAATGGATTCCGCTGAATCCCGATGTTGCATTTCGTTCGGCGTCCGTGCTCCTTCAAGCCAGCTCACGGCACATCCGGTCGGCTAGTCCGCAGTGTTTGCGTGAGCAATTTCACGCCTGCGGAGTTGCTCTAACGTGCTATCGGAATGGCGTTCTCTGCCTTGCGATGCCTGCCGTTTCCCTTTCCAGGTCCGATGCGGGCCAACTCTTTCAGGCATTGGCGCTGGTTCCGCTTCGGGCTCGCCGCCCGAATCATGCACTGTGTGCATGAGACGATGATCGTCGCCGAACGGCCTTACGATGCGACGGCGGAGAGGGAGGACCTCGACCGGCACCAGTCGATAGCCCGCTCGATGACGGATGCGATTCACCGAGCGAATCAGTGTCAAAAGTTGTCGGCGAATCGGCGCATACGGCTCAAAAGGCAGCTCGTAAAACTCCATCACGAGCTTTTCAACAGACCGGTGAACTGCCAATTCCATCAGATAGGCCCGAATGCCCAGGTAGACTTGCCGGTCGATCTCGACATGCGCATGCCACCGATGATCGGCTGCGCCGTCGCGCGTGCGGCCGCCGCGGCGATAGCTGATCGAGTAGCCCGAATAGCGGATCGGAATTCTGCGGATATCGCGAATGCTGCTGGCCTCTTCTTCGAAGAAGCGATGCTCCCCCTTGGTCGCAAAAATGGCGAACGTGCGATCATGACGAAGATATTGGAGGTTGGCTTGCCCGGCCTGCTTGCGCCTTGCCCGCGTCGATTCCGAGACGTCAATGGCGTATTTCTCGACAAGCTTGCGATCGACGGAATTGACATCCTTGCCCGCGGGAATCCGGCCCGTCACGTAGAACCAGTAACCATGTCGCAAATAGCTGCAGGCGATCTGTTGAACGAAACCGGCCACGGAAACTACTTCGGAACGATACTGCATGTCCCTCCGAGCATCAAAAAAAGAGGGGTTGTTTCTGCGGCACAATCCCTCCAAAAGCCACGATCCTTGCAAGGGCCAGGGCAACAGGTCAGAAGAAGGGGAATTCGCGCGCGAACTACATTCTTGAGTTCGCCTTCCCCAATCCATACTACCCATCACAGAAAAACCGCCGGCGTTTTCAGGCGAACTCAAGACGTGCACCATGAAAACGCCGTCGATTTGCCAACTTCATGAAGCGCCACTTCCCAGTGACGCTTCGTGAAGCCGCTTGCGCCCTTCCAAGGGCCGGCCGCCTCGTGCGGACGGCACGCAACATCGATCAGACTTCCGTCAGCTCTTTCGTCGTCTGCGTCACGGAACCACCCGTGACGATCGAACGAGTCCGCACTGCCTTGCACGGAACATGGCGATCACTTCAGGTTCGGCGAGACGACAGACGCACCGCCACACTTTCGCTTTCAGATCCCAGATCGGCATCGTGGAAGAAAAGCCGAGCACGTTCACGGCCAGGTGCGAGAGGTCGAATCTCGGCGACGTGTCCCGACGCGGGAAGATCTTGCACAGCAGAAGAAACAATCGTCGGCTCGCCGGATCAAGTTCCTTGTAAGTCGCGAGGTCGAAGCGGAACGAGCCGCCGGCTGCATGAACTATCTCGAAGAAGATCGGATCCCATGCGATGCGCCAGGCGCGACACGATTCCGGATCGAGCGGCAAGCTGTAGCTCATGAAGCCGAAGCTGACCTTGCGATGCTCGGCGCGCACCGGATCGTAGAAGCGATCATTCAGATAGGTCACCTGGGAAAGCCGCTCGATCGCTTTCGCAAAATCTTGATACTGTTTTCCGCCCCGGCGAGCCTGAGCGTCAATTACGCCGAGCTGGCGCAGGCAGTAGTGCGGCGTCGCGAACAGATTCGTATCGGCTTGCGGCTGCGCAAACGTCAGAGCGAGCAGGCCCCACAGATAGAATTCGTCCGTCGCCGACAAACCGGACGGCGACACGATGTGCGCGGTCGCTCGTTGCATGCGATGGTTCTTATCGACAAAGAAGTAAGCACTCTGGTGGACCAGGCCCTCAACGAGTGACGCTCCGGGATCCAGCGGGCACAGCGAATGCTCGACCAGGGAGAGCTGTCCCAGCCCGGTCCAGCGACGCCCTGACTTCCTCTTGCCTTGCGGTGAGCCTTGCATGTCCTCGAATTCCCAGGTATTTCTCGATTCGGTGTAGCATCGCCCCCACCACGCCGAAAACACCTATTTTCGCGGCCGGCGATGCACTTGTTCCTTGACGACCTTTTCGGCTTCGTGTCAGCATTCGCCCAAGGAAAACGCGAGTTTATTCGGAATTGCCGTTGGCAATTTCCAATCTGACCCTCGACGAACGAGCCAGAACAAGGAGCAAGACATCCGATGCTGACCAACACGATCTGTTTCATCAATCAGAAGGGCGGGTGCGGTAAGAGTTCAAGCTGCTTTCATCTCGCCGGACATTTCGCCATGCGCGGCTTGCGCGTGCTCGTCGTCGATGCCGACCCGCAAGGCTCTCTCAGTCAGGGCTTCTTCGGCTCGGCAGTCATCGAGAGTTTGCAGCCGCGTGAGACGCTGGCTGCAGTGTTCACCGAGGATGAGGTGGCGTCGCCGGAGCTGCTTGTCACGCCCACCCAGTTCGACCGCATCTCGGTGATTCGCGCCAACGCTCAGCTCGCGAAGCACAACGTTCCTGAGCCGGAGAACGCCGGCATGAAGCAATTTGCTCTGGCGTCCTTCCTTGAAACCGTTCCGGGCTTTGACCTGATCCTGATGGACTGTCCGCCGAACCTGTATCTGTGCAGTTGGAACGCAATGCTCGCATCCAACTTTGTCGTCATTCCGGTGCCGCCCGAAGATTTCGCGACGCAGGGCCTGCGCACCGTTCACCAGGCGATAGAGCAAGCCACACCTCTGCAGCCCGCACTCAAGCTGCTTGGTCATCTCATTATCCGGGCGGACAGTCGCTTGTTGATGCATCGCACCTACGAAGAGCAGCTCCGGCGACTTCATGGCGGCACAGTGTTGTCGACTGTCATTCCGGAGGCGTCGGCCTTCAAGGTGGCGCTCTCATGTCGGAAGCCCGTGAGCCATTACGCTCCGAACGCGAAGGCCACGTCGATTATCGCGGCACTTGGCGATGAGATTCTGCATCGCATATTTCTGGCGGACGCTCACCGAAGGACCGCCTGATATGGCCAGCACGCGACAGACACTCGATACCTTGGCCGGCAATCTGCAAGAATCGATGGGAGTCCGGCAAAGCGAGTTTCGACCGATCCTGGCGCCGGCGCCGGGCAAGAAAGACATCGGCCGGCGCCCGCTTCGCAATGTCGGCAGACTCGCCATCGCTCAAATCGTGCCGGACCCGGATCAGCCGCGAGCCGTGTTTTCCGAGGAAGCCCTTGAACAATTGGCTCTGAGCATCCGCGAGAGAGGCCAGCTTGCCCCGATTCGCGTGCGATGGTCGGACACGCTGGAAAAATGGATCATCATCTGCGGCGAACGGCGTTGGCGTGCGACGCAGCGGGCCGGCCTGAGCGAAATTGACTGTTACTTCGACGAGGTGGAACTGACGCACTCGGACATCCTTGAACAGCAGCTCATCGAGAACTGTCTACGCGAGGACCTTCAGCCAATCGAGGAGGCCGAAGCGTTCGCGTCGCTCATGAAGCTCAATAACTGGACCGGCAAGCAGGTCGCAGACGCTCTGCGGGTAAATCCCTCACGAGTCAGCCGGGCGATTGCCTTGCTCAAGTTGCCGGAAGCAGTTCAGGAACAAGTCGCAGCAGGGACCATTTCGCCGCGGTCGGCATATGAGATTTCCAAGTTGCCAAATCCGGAAACGCAGTCGGCTCTTGCCGAGCGTGTTGCCCAGGGCCAACTTTCGGCACCGCAGGCAGCGAAAGCGGTTCGCCAGCGCCAAGGCAAAGCGAAGCCGGCCGCCCGAATCACGAGCCAGACCTTTTTCGGCGACAATGACTGGAAGGTCACCGTAACCGGGCCAAAGAAAGGCACCTATTTCGACATCGAGCAGGCGTTGACGCAGGCACTTGAAGAAGTGCGAATCCGGATCAATTCAGGCGTCCAGTTGTTCTGACGCTCCAAATGGACGGCTGACGAGTTTCCTTGACTGGACGCCAGCCGCCGTCATGCCGCTGCGCGTGATTTCTATCGACTCGCGACGCCGACACCGACCTCCGGCCCCCACCTGTCCGCTCCGAAAAACCGCCTCAAGGTCCGGTCGCTTCGCTCCCTCTCCACCTTGACCCGGTTTTTACTCCGCTCGCCCCGCCACCGCCTACGGTCGGCGCCGGCGTCACTCGGCCCATTCCACCCCGTGACCCCGCGTTGGGCTTCGCCCAACTCCCCCTGGCGGACTCCAGCCGCCGCTGTCGCCCTCCAGCCACCACCTATTCGCTCCCCAAAAACCGCGTCAAGGCACGGGCGGGTACGCCCTCAGAGGCCTTGACCCGGCTTTTGCTCCGCCCACCCCGACACCACCGGCTTCCGGGCCCCGGCGCCGGCTTCCGAAAACGCCTTCGGCGTTTTTCTTCTTTCTGTTTCCAGAAGGAGGTGCTGGTTGCCCCCGTTTGAATTCAAACAAACCGCCCCTCCTTCCGGAAACATTCCGAGGAGGCTGGCGGTGCGTAGACCGCTCGGTAATCCCGCCGAGACGTACCTTGGAGAACGGCTGTGACCACAAAAGAAAAAATCGTGATAGTCGCGCAGAACTTTCGGCTGGGCCAGGTTTGCGCCACACCCGGCGTAATCGACGAAATCCCCGTGATGGAACAAACGAGTGCACTCCAGCGCCACGCAAGCGGCGACTGGGGCGACCTCGATCCGGAAGACTGGGCCGAAAACGAGCTTTCCCTGAAAGAAGGCTTCCGTTTGTTGTCGGCTTACCATTCGAGCCAGGGCGTCAAGTTCTGGATCATCACCGAGGCTGACCGCAGCGTAACCACCATCCTTCTGCCGAGCGAATCTTAACCAAACCGAATGCCAGGCGGTTTGTCGCCTGGCCTTTTTTGGAATTCGATCACCATGGAACAAAAAGCGAAAAAAGACTGTTACGCAGGCATTGCCAACGCCATCATCGCCGACCTGGAAAACGGCGTGCGCCCGTGGGTCAAACCGTGGGACGGCGGAAACACGATCACATGCCGGCTGTTGCGAATCACTGGCGAGCCTTATCGCGGCATCAACGTCTTGCTGCTGTGGTCGGCAGCAAATCAACATGGATACTCATCGGCCCATTGCCTCACGTATCAGCAGGCCGTGCACCAGGGCGGCCACATTCGCAAAGGCGAGAAATCTACGATGGTTGTCTTTTCGGGGACGCTCACGAGAATCGAGCAGGACAATAACCGGGAAGAGCACGAGAAGGTCATACCGTTCCTCAAGGCATACTCCGTTTTCAACATCGATCAGACCGAAGGCTTGTCGGAGAAGTATCGGGCACCCGCGGCAACCGCACCGACGATGCGCGAAAACGCTCGCAACGAAATCGTGGATCGATTCATCGCCAACACGGGAGTCAAGGTCATTCACGGCGGTGATCGAGCCTGTTACAGCCCGCTTGAGGATCGGATCTACATGCCGAACATCGAGCGGTTCAAGGATTCGGATGCGTATGCCGCCGTCATACTTCACGAGGCCACGCACTCCACCATGAGAGACGATCGTTGCCCTCGGAAGTTTCGCCCTTCCACTTGTGGCGTTGCGAACTATGCCCGAGAGGAACTCATCGCGGAGCTTGGCGCGGCGTTTCTGTGTGCCGATTTGCAAATCTCGCTGACGCCGCGGCCGGACCACGCAGAGTATATCGCGGGCTGGCTGGAGATCTTGCGAAACGACAAGCGAGCAATCTTTCAGGCGGCGGCGACGGCTCAGCGGGCTACCGATTATCTGAATTCATTGCAGAAAACGGAAGTAGCCGACGTGGCCCAAGCAGCGATTCGCAGAAGCGCATGATCGATATTTACCAACTACAGGAGGCCAAGCATGGAAACAACCGACGCAGCAACGAATACGGCACGCTATGAATATTGGACGAATGATGAAACATGGATCACCTACAAATGGGTGAGGGAAGGATCCAAAAACCGCCGACGCTGGCTAGTCACGGCGGCCAAGCTCGCGGGCAGAAATGCGGGCCCAGGAGAAGTGAACGAAGCCATTCGCGAATTGGCACGCCAAATCCGACAATCCGTCCTCGACGAATGCTGCTCGCATGTCGCGAGCTTGCCGGATGACCTTCTGAACTCGGCACTGGAACACGTCCAAAGGCGCGAAGTCACCAAAGTGTTTGTTGGTGAAATCGTTCCGGCCGCCGTCTCGTTTGACTGGCTTTTTCCATTTGGCACCATTGTCGAGACACCAGGCGCGGTGAATCAGATACCCACCGAAGAGCGGCTAGACGCTGTTGCCGGGCACGCACGAGGAGATTGGGGCGAGTCGGACGGTGTCGATTGGTCCGAGAACGATTCGGCAGTGAGGCACGGAGGCCGAGTCTTTTCGGAATTTCGTTCCAAGGCTGGCGTGACTTTCTTCGTCGTCACGGCAGCCGACCGCAAGACGACGACGGTCCTTTTGGCCGATGAATACTGACCGGATGCCGCAACCGTTTTGCACGCCGGGCGGCCTTCCGCCCGGCGTCGTTTTAGATGCGTGGTCACGGTGCGAGCAGCTTGCGTTCGACCATGATATCGCCGAACTCGGCGAGAAAATCCTGAACTCGATACAGGATCTCAAAGTTCTGCGGCGTTTGCCCCAAGCCGCCCGTTGAAAGATACGGAAACGCACCTTTTGGCCGATCGTTCTCCGAGTAGATGTTGCGAGCGAAATGAAAGCTATCACTCTCGCCCTTTGTTAGATGAGGTTTCAGCCCAGCGAATGACATCGGGCCTTTTGTCGTAGACATTTTTAGCCAATGGCCTTCGAATTGCTTGAAGCCCGGAGCGGTCATCGGCAGCAAGTAAGCCTTCATCTTCGGATACTCGGCGTCGAATTTTGCTTCGCGTTTCGCCTTCAGAAGTCGTTTTTGCTCCGCTTCAACTGCCGCATCTATTTTGCGTTTAGCATCCTCGATTTGAATCTCGATTCCATGCTTTTCGGCGTCCGTTTTCAGTTTCAAGAGTTCGCGCCGCAAGTTGGCCAAGTCCTGTTCTGCTTTGGCGGCGGCCTCCGCGAGGCGCTTGCTTTCCTTCTCGTGTTCGTCCGTTTTTGCTTTGGCGACGAGTTGAGGCTTGAACGCATCCATGCGTGGCATTGAAACACGATGCGATCCGCGCCGATCTTGGCTCAATTTTTAGCGGCAACAGGTGCTGAATCAATCTTGCGAGCACCCCAAATCGGCATTCGCCTTCACCGCCTCGATGGCACTGCGAGTTGCACCCGTGGTGCCGTCGCTGGTGCCATCGGCGCTAACGCATCTCATGACGTGCCCGCTATTTCCGACTGGGCTCATGATCTATGTGGCTCCCAGGGAAGCCGCGACGACTTTGCGCCGTTCCGTCAGGCGTCACATCGGCTAAAATGGATCTGCGGTGCTCCCGGGCGGGGGCCTCGCTATTCAAACCCGGATTCGGTGCGATGGTTCCTACGACGATCCACTTTCGTGGCCGGACTTACCCGGTGCTGGAGCGCCTACATTTTGGGCGGCGAAACTACCTCGTTGTCAAAAGCCTTTCCGGCGGCCTCCGAGAACGTTACCAAACCATTGAGCCCGTTGCGGACGATTTCCGCGCCATCCTGGTGCTCCCCAGGTCGGAGAGGAACACGCGACACCTCAAGAACCTCAAACGCCTGGCCAATCGCAAAAGCTCCAGCTTTCCGCAGATCTTCGAGTTCCATCCGCGCGGTGATATCGTGTTCGTGATCCAGGATTGGGCGCCGGGCCTTGACCTTGCTCGCAAACTCGAACACGCCGAACGATATCCAGATTCATGGCCGCATCCGGCCGAGTGCTTCCAGATTTATCGCAGGCTCGCGCACGCGCTAACGCAGGTGCACCGAAGGACGGGCCTGATACATGGTGACATCAGACCATCGAACTTCGTTCTCGACGGACTTCGTGTTTCGCTGATCGATTTCGGGAACGCCTGGACCCTGGAACAAACTGCTCATCGACCGCCAGGAGAAGGTCTCTCAGGCCCGTATTCGTCCCCGGAGCAGCATCGCGGTGACGCGTTCATCGAGTGTTCATCCGACTACTTCTCCGCATCAGTGATCGGCTATCAACTACTGACGAGACAATTGCCATTCGATGGCCTTGGAGGAAAAGCCGGCCTGTCAAGTAACGGAACGAGCATGCTTATTCCAGCCTCTCGTGTAACTCCTGTTCGCCCCCTGATGCGAGACGAATTTTGGCACAGTATCGACCGAACCCTGGGCAAGGCATTAGACCTGACCGCCAAGAATCGGTTTCCGAACTCATCGTCCTGGCTCGACGAGATCGAGTCGATCGACCACATGCTCAAGCATCAATCGAAAATCAGTCCCCGGAACGAGAAGTTGCTGAAGGCAATCAACTGGTTCGCGAACTGGTTCCGAAAAACATAATCATCCGTGTCTCCGCAGGTCTCGTTCCTCAACAAGGGCGTGCGGCGGCAGCCACCGAAAACGGTCGCCGCACAGACTGTGGAAGCACTGATTGTCCGCCGTAGAAGCGAGATCGGCAGGCACTGGCTCACCGTTGAAGATGCTGTCTGTTTCACCTTCCACTTGCATCCTGGGTCTTCCGTATGGGCAGCCCGAACACAGCGAGGAATCCGGTGGATGCGGATCGGTGCGATGCTTCGTATCTTCTATCGCCTGTCGGAATGACCGCAATGCCTCAATGAAATCACTGCGCCGTTGGGCGGTAAAAGGGATCGCGACGCCGTCTAGCTCATGGCCATAAAGAATGATGCCGTAGGGGCATTCAACGCCGACGCCGAAGCTTTTTTGAACAAGATGGCAAAACGCAGCCATGCGGATGTAATTCTGTGGATACAACAGTCCGTCGTAGTGCAACATGCGCCACACCGGGACAACGACATTTCCGCGCCGCAGCAATAGTCTCGGCCTACCGTCGAAATTCAGTTCCGAGTCAATCAATGGGTCCTGAATTGGCTGGCTTTCAAATCCGGCCCTGATCAGGTCCCACCAGTGGATGTCTTGATTGGTCGGCAAATTCGGATTCGGTTCCCTGTGCTGGCCCGCCAGCGCCTGATTCCGAAGCCGATTCAGTTGGAAAACGTGGATACCTCGCTGCACGGCGAACACCAAAAACCAGAGCATCCCGAAAACGGCCGTGGCGCCGACAAGTTTGTCGACCCAGACTGAAAGCAGTATTGCGACAACCACCGAGATACCGGCTACCGCGGCATACCAGGTAGTCTCGTTCATCGCTCGTTGAAGCGCCGCGTCAATCTCTGGAAGACTGTAAAGCGGATTGAAGGAGAAAAATGACGGCGGCGGCGACTCGTCTTCCTCTTCGCGCTGCGTCTCGTGCGCGCACAGCCCGGCGCGGGGACAGAACACGAATTCCGTCAGCACGTAAACGCCGAGGCGCGGCTCGTGGATCTCCCCGTCGGGGGAAGTTGCAATGTTGTCGGCCATAATTCACTTGATAGCGTTGAGCGCGTCCAGAACATTCTGCATCGTAGTGGGCCGATTACGCGCTGAATCAGCGACGCACAGAGAAATCAGGTTGATCAGCGGTTCGGGGAGATCCGTTTCGAGAAGCGATTTCTTTTCGCGGCCTATGGGGGGCAATACTCCCAGGGCCATGTAGGGCATTATTCGTCCCCAACTGAAGATATCCACGCTGGGAACTGCTGCTCCTTCAGCTAGTTCTGGCGCCCGGTATGGGTTTTTCGGCCAGTCCCTCGCAACTGTCGGTGCGCCGTCAAGCAGTTTCGCCAGTTCAAAGTCCGTCAGCACCACGGAGCGGTCTGACGCGCGAAGCAAGATATGGTCCGGATTCAATTCACGCCGGACGATGCCATGGTCATGGAGAAGCTTGAGCCCTTCCGCTAATTCGCAACCGATCCGGAGTATTTCGCACAAGGACATGCGCCCAGCGGAAAGCTCGTCGGATAGGGTGACCCCATCAATCCAATAGTCGTTCACCCACCAGCAGTCCCACGACGGATCGGGAAATGCTCCCTGGTTGATCGGAATGCGTGCATGGGGCGTCAGCTTTCGACATACTGCCGCGTGGCGTGTCAGTTGCTCCTGAAGCTGCTGGCGTGCATCGGCGGCCACGAACCGCAGTTCATAACATTTCACCCGGGCGAAAGTGTCGGCAATGTGTCGATGCCGCATCTTGGAGACTAGATACTGCAAGCCATTCGGCAGAGTAATCCAGGGGTTGGGAAATTGGGCGTCCGTCCATTCCGCGAGCTGTCCGCCATTTACCTGCTGACCACCATTAGTCGCTTTGCCCATTGGCATTGCAGGATGGCGTAAGATCCGTGCAAGGTTCTGGGGGCCAATCAGAGGCAACAACTGCTCCAAGGTAACCCGGCGAATTCCCAGGCCTTTTCGAATTCGATCAATCGTGCGTGCAGACTGAATCCCCGACTGGCTCAGGACCTGCTCCACCCATTTGCCTTGTTCCGCACAAACCGTCGTCAAAGCGGCAAAATCGATTACTACGAGCCCAGCAGCTGTTTCATCTTACGCGAACATGGGCCCCCCCTTTGCGTTTTTCGCGATGCAACAAAATGCCAGTTGATGGGCGGCGGATGCCGCAACGTTCTGGTCAACTGATCCATTGCGCGTTTTTCGCTCGCACAATGGGATCGATCAATGGCCCGGAATCTCGATGGCTGCCTTCCCCTCTTGGTCATGCTGACCCAGGCGACCCGCGTCGCCACCGAGGAGCAGATCGACACGTTTGCCCAATTATACTCTGCTTTTCAAGCCCCGTGTCCAGCTGCCGCCACACGACTTGTCGCGTCCGGGCTCCTGACGTGCCAAGACCTGGCGATCCGCACGCCGATGATCGATAGCCCGTTGTTCTCCTGGAAGATAGACGACGCAGCCCCCGAGTTCGATGCCCTGGCGGCCCATCTCGTTCGCCGGTTGGACATGGCGCCGTGGCGACGGACGAGGCTGTTCTGGGCAACGCGAAAGGCTGTCAATCTGGTAGGCGGTGCCAGCGGATTGAACCGTCAGCCGCTGCAGCTGCAGCACGATCTATCGACAACGGCCGTCTACCTGAAATTCCTCGAACGGGAGTCAGGGCACCCGGATGAGTTCTGGGTCGGTGAAGACGCACTTCGGCGTGAATATCCGAACCTATTTAGGAGAAAGCGACCGGACGCGGCGGTCCTGAAGCCGCCAGACCTGCCGACCCTCATCATCGAAACCGGCGGCAACTATTCCGCAGACGACCTCCGGCACATCCACCGCTCCTACGTTCGCGAAAGGATCCCTTATGAACTCTGGTAGTCCACCCGCCAACGATCCCTCTCCGCGCATTACGCTTTCGGACCGAGACCTGAAGCTGCTTGCTCACATCGGCAAGTTCGGCATTTCTACGTTCGAGGTCATTCATTTCCAGTTTTTCAAGGGCAAACATCGCGATGCCGTGAAGTCGACGCTGCGCCGCCTCTGCGGTAGAGGTCCGACCTATCGATATCTGCGCCCCGTGCCGCTTTACGGATCGCGTGTCGCTTACCAACTTACGCCGCGAGGCGCCAACGCCGTCGCCGTCTCGCCATCGCTCACCCGACCGCTCGGGATTCAGTCGCGTGTTCAACGTCTTGCCGTGCTGAATTTCATTCACGATTTGAAAAGCGAATACAAACGAAGGCTTTTCACGAACGCGAAGCTCCGGGAGTTCTTCCCGATGAGCGGCCATCGCTTGCCACGCCAACGATTCTACATCGAGGAGCGGCCGCAAGGCGATTTTCTGGGATTCATCGTTGTCGACCACGGCGGCCATGAACGCCGCATCGTTCGCAAAGCGGTCAGCTTCGTTGAGCGCTTCGTGAAACGAGGCTGGTTCGATGACTACCTTCGCTCCGGCCAGTTTGTTCTGACGGTCCTAACGCTCAATGAATTCAAGGGCCGCTCAATCGGGTTTGGGCTGAAAAGATTGTTCAGGAAAGTGGAGGAAGTCAGAACGGCATTGGCCGCATTGCACAAGCCATTTCCCGGCGGCTGGCCGCTTCCTGTCGAAATCGTCGTTGTGCCGGGAGTGATCAACATTCTCCCCGGAAAATCAGCATCCAAGAAAGCGAGGAAAAAATGAGCAATGCCTACGTGCCCCCGGTTCTTGAGAACACCACGGACAAGAATGACGCGCTCGATTGGAATTCCCTTCCCAACGAGAAATGCGACCTCAATTACCGCCCATTAAAAGCCCGGCCGGCCTGGATTTCCCTGCGAACCGCAGGCCTTCTTCTGCTCGTTCCGTTCGTCGGCCTGCCCAGCGTTCTCGTGTTGCAACATTACACTGGGACCGCCTACGCTACGACCCCCGGCTTCGTCCTCAGCCTTCTGGCCGGTTCGATACTGGCACTCGTCTTCCATCAGCTCCGATTTTCGTCAGCGCACCTCGTGCTCGGCCTCCTCGCGCCGACCATGCTCTGGCTTCTGGTCATCGCGATGCCATCGCACCGTTTCGCCGCGGCTTCGGTTTTGATACTCGTCGTGTTCGGACTACCCGCGATATTCTGGTTTGCCGACTCCGCCGCGACGCACGCAGTGTATTGGATGACTGCTCATTACCAGATCGATCATGCGACGATGCTGGCATGGCGCCGCGATTGGGAACGCCGATTTCTAGGTATCGCTGACCGCGGGCCACGCCGAGGCGATTTGCGCGAGTCCGACAAGGTCCTTCACCGAGCGGTCCAGGCCACGCGGTCCGCCTATCGCAACGGGCTGTTCTTGCTGCCGGTTCTTGTCTTGATTTCGACAATTGCGGTGTTGCGGATCCTTGCCGGCAGCGACCGGCACACAACCGGATTCGCCGTCGTCTTCGGCCTGTTTGTGTCTCTATTTGTTGGAAGCATGATCCGAACGATTCAGTTTCCGGGCAGTCTCGGGCGGACCTGGTTTTACGTCACCGACTGGATGTGGCACGGTTCCTTTCTCCGCCAACCGCCTTGGGTTTTTCAAAGTCCGAGCGGCAGCCTTCTTCAGCGTCAAAGCGCGGCGATCTTCATCGTCTTCCTCGTGACTTTGACGCTGCTCCCCCTGGCTGATTATTATCGCTGGCTCTACTTCGGCGCATTCAATGCCGAGGCCATTCCCGAGCATCTGATCGAGAATCCGAATCCTTTTCGCCTCTGGTGGGCCGCGGCGCGTGGCAACCATTATATGGGCCTGCTAACAGGTTTCCATTATCTGTTGCTCTTCGCCAGTCCGGGGTTGCTCCTTTTCCTGGCCACCCATTTCATTGCTGGACCCGCTATCAGCGCGCACCATCTGGCGCTTGAGGGGGCGCACGCCTATGAAAAGCATCCGGACTGGGATCGGCTTGACGGATATACCGAACGACTGCTCTGCAGCCGCAATGCCAAGGAACGGAATTCCATTATTGTCGGACGGACCCTTCACAACGACTATCCGATCCTGGTCCACATCAAGCTCCTGTTCGAGCATTTTCACATCCTCGGTGGCACCGGCGTCGGAAAGACCACGCTTGGTCTGATGACCGACATGATCCAGCTGATTCGCCGCAAGGACGGCCCCGTCGTCATTGTCGATTGCAAGGGCGACATGGCGCTCTTCAACACGGCCAGAAAAGAAGCGGAGCGAGCCGGAAGAAAGTTCAAGTGGTTCACGAACCGGCTTGGCCATTCCACGTATGTCTTCAATCCTTTCGACAAGAACATGTACGCCCAGCTCTCTCTACAAGAGATCGTCGGCCTCTTGATGAGCGCACTGAATCTTCATCACGGGTCGGATTACGGCCGTGCGTGGTACACGATGGCCAACCGTATTCTGATGAAACGGGCCTTCCAGGAAACCACGAATGGTTCCCGCGGTCGTCGTCGCCACGACAGAATTGAATCGTTCAAGGACCTCAACGACATTATTCTGTCGCTCTCCGACCCCGAAAGCAAGGAATATCAGGCTGCCCAGCACCTTGCGTTCTTGATCGAATCCCTTGCCGATTTCGAGCAGCTGAATCTCGCGCCGAGGACACATCCTCAGCATGCTTCGGTCGAGAACGCGATCAACATGTCCGAAGCGATCGCCAATAACGAGGTCATCTACTTCTTTTTGGCCGGCGCCATCGATTCGCAGTCGGTCGCCGAAATCGGTCGACTTGCCATCTATAGCTTGCTAACCGCTTGCATCAATCACAAGAACCGGACCGGCCAACGTCCGAACACCTATCTGTTCGTGGACGAGGCGCAGGCCGTCATCGCCCAGAACATCGCCCAGGTGCTCGCCCAGGCGAGGTCGTTTGGCATGGCGTGTTTTCTCGCCCACCAAACGATGAGCCAACTGAACCAACCGGGAGGTGCCGACCATCGCGAGTTGTTCATGGGATGCACCGGTGTCAAGCAGTTCTTCTCCGCTCGTGATCCCTGGACGCAAAAATACGTGGCCGACAGTTCCGGTCGCGTTCGGTATGCCACCTTCTCCTATCCGCAAGACTCAAACGATCTGCTCAGCGGCTTTTTCGGTATCGCGCACACGGTCACGAACGAACTGGGAGTCCCCGCCGTGACGGTGACTGATGCCGTCGGCCCAGGGATGACGCCGCAAGATATTCTGGACGTCAATCGCGACAACAACTTGTGCATGCTCATGATCGAACGCGCGGAAGCATTCAGCCGCTGGAGTCGATTCGCCCCCGTTTACGTCGATTGGCCCATGCATGAGCCCCTATACGAAGAACGCCAGCATCGCATCTCTTGGCCGGCGGAATCTGAAGAGACGATCACCACGCATTCGCCGTGGCCGACAAACGGGCCGGAAACGATTGTTCCGACCACGACGCCGGTGCGGACTTTTGACGAGTACAAGCGGCTCAACGACAAGCGGCTCGGCGAAATGAAGCGCGGGCTCGATGACGAGTAACGGAACATCGATTTTCCAGAAATCCCCGGAAGGTGCAACAAAATGCCAGAACGTGTGTTCTTGATGCAATTCGAACTGGATACCATCGGCATCATGGATCGAAAACACCGACCTACTCGTGAAAATGGAGGCGTTTTTCCTTCCCTCTCTTTCCGTCCGAGAGTGTGTCTTTACGGCGGAAGGCCTGCATTCGTGGATGCATGGCTATGTGCGGTTGAGAACGTGTTTCTCATCCAACCATCGACACGTGCTTGAGGCAACGCCTATGCAAAATGACCGCGAGTCCTTTGCATCACGTGATTCGAGACAAGAGACCTGCGGGTCTCTTGTTTTTGGTCCCGGCCTGGTCTCCGCTTCAGGAGCCCTGACGATCCTGCGGGGTCGTGACGGCTTTTCGAAGCACCTTCGCGACACCAACAGGGGTTGGAATCGCGAACGGTTAACAAGGGACCAGACCATGGCATTAAAAGAAGGTGGTGAACACTACACGGCGTTCACATTCGTGGAGAACGGTGAGGTCAAGAACCGTCGTTTGCATCGAATTGATTCCAGGATCGCAAGGGCAACGTCCACATCCTGGAAGGCAAGGACTTGCCAAACTTCATCTCGGCCAACACCGGTGTCGGACAGAAGGGTCATCATGTTGGGACGATCCTTCTTGAGCCTGAAAAGGCGACCAGATCGCTCATCCCCAAGTGGGAGGCCTGGCCGAATCACCGGGACCTTCTCAACGGATTGGCAGCGGTGGTGCTGTTCATGATGCTGCAGCGTTTTGTGCACATCGCGAGCGCACTGCCCTGACACCGGAGCGTTAATGCTCTTCCTCCCTTCCTGCCCGGGAGTGAAAAAGAATCGGCAGTTCTCCTGGTCCATTAGGGCCAGGGGAAGTCGTGGGAGCCCGCCGTCGCTGTGAGCGACGACGGATTATTAACCCGGGCGCCTGCAAGGTGCACCCTTCACGGACGGAGGCGACCATGAACCAACACAAATTGGTTCGAGTGGAGCCGCAAAAGCGGCCCCCAAATCGCGATCGTGACCTGATGTTCTTCTTGCTGGGAGCATGGGTCGTCCAACTTTTGGAAAAGCTGTTGCTTCTTCACAAGTAGGACTTGTTCTCCTCGGAGGTTGGCTACATGGGGTAGCCAACCTCCCCTTTGACTTCCACCCTGGCAAGCCGAGTTTGCCACAGCTCGTCTGGCCAGACAACCGAGACAATGCAGGGTAAGAGAGGCATTCATGACCGAGAAAGCCGCCGTCCTGTCGTACGAATGCATTGAGCAACTCCATACCTGGGTCCATGCCAACTGCCCATGCGCCCTGGAGAACGAGGAGTTTCTGCCAGGCCTCCACGTCATTGTTGAGATGGAGGTCCAAGCAGCTCTCCGGCGTCAACAGGCCGATCGTTTCCAGCACCTGCAAACCCCGACCATGCAATGACGAGGTGCACGATGGGCAATCCGTTGTCCTACTACTGCCGCAATGGAATCTGGATTCATCACGGCGATTGCCGGGTTATCATGCCTGAGTTTCCGGACGCGTCGTTTGACTTCGTCCTCACCGATCCACCGTACCTGGTGAACTTCAAGGGTCGTTGGGACGGTGCCCGACGGGCGATCGTCGGAGACGTGGACCCCGACTGGCTGAAGCCCACGTTCATGGAGATCTGGCGCGTGCTCAAGTGGGACGCGTTTTGCCTGTCCTTCTATGGCTGGCCGCACAGCGATCTTTTTGTCGGACTCTGGAAGGAACTCGGTTTCCGTCTTGTCAGCCATCTCGCCTTCATCAAAAACGTGTGGGGATTGGGTAGATTCACGCGCGGCCAGCACGAGACCGCGTTTCTTCTTGCGAAGGGACACCCCCCAATTCCGGCGAAGGGCATCTCGGACGTGATCATGTGGGAACGCGAAAACGACGCGTTTCATCCGAATCAAAAACCGGTCGGCGCTCTTTACCCGCTTCTGGCAGCGTACGTGCCCAAGTCCGGGATCGTGCTCGATCCATTCATGGGCAGCGGCAGCACCTTGCGAGCCGCGAAAGACATGGGGCTCAAGGCGGTCGGCATCGAAATCGACGAGACGTATTGCATACGAGCCGCGTCGAGATTGGCTCAAGAAGTTCTGTTTCCTCTTACATTCGAGTTGTGATCATGTCCCGAACACCCGAGGAGAATGCACTCATGGTATTCAAAGTCACTATCCACGGCACAGGAATGGGATCGTGTGCTCTGACCGGCAAGGAGAGCGACGGCCTGACGGTCACCTTTGAGGACGGAACCATCAAGGATGCGTTTCTCTCATGGAAGGCCTTTCGGCAGCTCTTGAATCTCAAGACGGGCCAGGCAAACACTGTCGGTGCCAAGCAACTTCCAAACGGCGCCGTCGAAAAAGTCAAATGAGGGCAAGACAATCGATCCTGACCGGAAAGGGGAGACCAATGAGTCGTCCTGTCCATGAATGTCGCCTCGGACTAATCAAAGCTGCCGTTTGGCACAACATGACCCGTTCGGGCGAGCGCTACAACGTCACGCTAACCAGGCTCTTCCGCAACGGCGACGTTTGGAAGGAGTCAAACCACTTTGGCCGAGACGACTTTTTGCTGGCGGCAAAGGTGCTCGACATGGCTCACACCTGGATTTACCAGCAGGATCGTGCTGAGAAGGCGAACACCGAGCAGCCTGATGAACATCGTCAGTGAGATCTGGACCTGGCAGGACGGCAGCCGCATCTACTCGCGCATGACGACGAACGTCTGCGCCAAGCGGTTCATGGCCAAGCTGAAGTCCCTCGAACTGATGGACAGCGTCGAGACCATCCACGCGTATTTCGGCGACCGAGCTTACGGCGGCAATGGCTACGAAGTCTTGTGGAAGCAGCATGTAACCTGGGAGTTCCTCAGCAAAGGACTCACCGACATTTGATCCCTTTGACAGGCGACAACCAATGATGACCGACCAACTCGATCTTGCAGAAAGGCTCGACCGCATCGAACAGATCTTGCAAGCGCTCGTCGAACAGCGAACGCTCAAGGAGTGGTATACCACCGCCGAAGTCGCCAAGCTGCTTGACAAGGCCGAATTCACCGTCCGCGAATGGTGCCGCCTCGGTCGCATCCAGGCCAAAAAGAAGAACTGCGGGCGCGGCGTCGCCGGCGAATGGATCATCAGCCACGAGGAACTGACGCGCATCCGAAACGAAGGCCTCCTGCCTGATCCTCATCCGTACCGCCATATCAAGTGAGGCAAACTGGCAGATAGAGGCGCGCAATCCAACTGCATTGCGACGTTTCCGCAATGCTACTATTAGACTTCCTGGTTTGCCCAGTTCGCACCAAGCCCAACACGAAACCACGCTTGCCGCAACCCAGCCAATCTCCTCGCGATCAGGTTTTAAACTTGATTGTCCAAGATGGTCTCACGGAAGACGATTGGGAATCCCAGGTAATCTCCACGATAGGCCGACGGATCGCGGTCAATTTTCCCTTTCAACCCGGCCTTCAGTTCGCTGTGCGAGATGCGGATTCCGCAGTACATCGAATTCTTGGCAAAGCGGCGCAGGTTTTTCTCGAAATCGTCCGACGCGGGGTCGAGACGCCCGATGACTCCGAAGAAGAAGGGATCCTCGGCAGCCAGATCGAGCCACCATTGATTGTCTTCGAGGATGGGACTTGCCTCGACGATAAGGGCAGCCGACAACGCCATGCGGCGCAGCAAGTTTTTCAAGTCCATGGGCAGGGCAGGACGCGGAAGCGGCCTGCCGTCTTTCAACCTCTGCGGCGCTGTCGGCCTGAGGGGATCGAAGACATCATTTCCTTATTTGCGATCTTCGAGCGTGCAGACCACGACCTGGCCGGAACTATCGGCGACAGCCAGTAAACGGCCGTCGGACGAGATCGAGATCGCGTGGAGTGTTGGAGTGAATGGGCCCTGTTTTTTCTTGTCTCCGATCGCGAGGCTGATCTCGTGGACCTGCGCGCCATCGCTGAGCCGCCAGATCTTGACCGCTCGGTCACGACCGCAGGTGACGAGATGCTTGCCGTCGGGGTGGAACACCAAATCAGTGGCTCCTCGAAGATGCGACGGGGTCAGTTCGCGAACCTTCTCGCCGGTTGTGGGGTTGAGCAGAAACATCTTTCCCGCCGGTCCATCGCGGTCGATAGTGCCCACGCAAATCGCCAGATGCTTCCCGTCGTCCGAAAAACGCACCGTCGTCACGCCGCCGGACAGCCCTTTGCTGGCATCAAACTTCATCGCGCCGGTCTGTGCGTCCCAGCCGCGCAGGCCGTTATCGGCTTCCTTTTCCGTCAGATGGGGCAAATGCTCCGCCGTGACCACGAGCTTCCCGTCCGGGGAGATGTCGAGCGAGCGAACCCACTGCTTCACCTTCCACCGGCGATGTTCGGTTCCCGTCTGTGCGTCCGACAGAATGACCAGTTTCGAGTCGTCTCCCGTGACGAGCGTTTTACCGTCGCGGGAAAGAGTGAGCCCCCAGATCCACTCTTTATGGCCCGCGAATTCGCGGATTGGCTTCTGTTCAACGACCTTCGCGGTAATCGGTGGCGGCGGGTCCGGGAGCTTGGCAACTTTCTCCGAGACCCCGGCACGCACGTAGCCGTCGTTCAGGACGATCGTGCCGGGATTGCCGTCGCTCCTGAGTGCGTCCCAGAATTTCACGGTCCGGTCGTTGCTCGCGGAGATCAACGTCTTGCCGTCGGGACTCACGACGAGCCGATTGACTGGGCCGGTGTGTCCGATTAGCCGCCGAACGGGATCCGGGCTCTTGTCGCCGGACGTTGGGAGGTTCCAGATCAGGATGTCTCCGCGTCGGTTGGCGGCCGCGACTTTGTCGTTGCCGATGAAGGCGACCGCGGAAACCACGTCGCTGTTCCACAGAAACGTGTGGAGGACCTTGGCGTCCTTGAAGGGAGGCGGCTGGGCGATGGTTAACGAGAGGATCGGAAGAATGAGGAGGTTCATGGTCATCTCATTTTGACATTTGCGGCTTGGCCTCTGCGCTTGGCGCCAAGCCGAAAGCGGCTCATTTACTGTCCGATCAGTTGTTGAATCGGCCGGGCGCCTTCCGCCGTGGCCCAGATCGGGCGGCTGCCGAGATAATGGCGGGCACGCGGATTGATCCCCATCGTGCGGTAGATGGTCGCGACATAGTCCGCTTCGCTGACCGGATTCTCCGCGACCTCGAAACCATCGCGGTCGGTGGAGCCGTAATGCTGGCCGCCACGGATGCCGCCGCCGGCGAGGACCACGGTCCACGCTCGACCAAAGTGATCGCGGCCAGCTCGGACGTTGATCGCCGGCGTACGGCCGAACTCGCTCGTCCACACGACCAGAGTGTCCCGCAGAAGGCCGCGCTGGGTCAGGTCATCCAGCAGCGAACCCCAGGCAGGATCCATGGTCGCGTAAAGTGCCTTGGAGATCGGGAAGTTGTCCATGTGGGTGTCGTGGTTGCCATGCGCGACCTCAACGAACGACACGCCGGCCTCGACAAGCTTGAGTGCGGTGAAACATCCACGGCCAAACCTGTTGTCCCCGTAACGCTCCTTGGCGCTCTCCCATTCCGCATTGACGTTAAACACTTGGCGGGCTCGCATCAGGCGAAGCGTGCGCAGCTCCGCCGTGCGATGAGCGGCAAACGGTTCGCCCGAGCGCTGCTCGGCGAAGCGCTGTTCCATAAAGTTCAGCAACTCGCCGCGACGAGCCTGAATCTCCGCCGACACGGTCGGATTGACAAAGTTGGGAACTCGGCCATCCTCGTCCACCACGAACGGTTCGTATTGTGGGCCAAGATAACCCGCGCCATAAATGCCGCTTCCTGACCCGATCTTGACGAAGCTCGGCAGGTCGCTTTCCGGGTTTTCGCAGTACTTGGCGATCATCGCGCCGACTTCAGGGTGTGGAAATCGCTCGCTTGGATGATAGCCCGTGTGCATGTAATAGCCGCCGGGGCCGTGATCGGGCGTTCGCGTGCGCATGCTGCGAATGATTCCGAGCTTGTCGGCATGGCGTGCGATGCTCGGCAGGTATTCACAAACCTGGATGCCCGTGATATTGGTCTGAACCGGGCGGAACTCGCCGCCGGTCGGCCGACCTGGCTTCATATCGAAAGTGTCGATCTGGCTCGCGCCGCCTCCCATATAAAGCATGATGCAGCGTTTGCCCGAGCGCCGAACCTCTTGCGCCAGCGTTTGCGAATGCGTCAGCGCGCCCCAGTTCGCGACGGCCACCCCACCTGCGGTGGTCAGCAGTCCCTTCATGAAGGATCGGCGGTTGAAGTGATCCAGATTGTGGAATGACATCATAGTTCTCCGCAATAGTCGCAAGTGGCGATTTAACGATTGAATCGAAACTCCGAACACGACACCAGCACCCACATCGCGTCTTCCATTCTCTGCCCTGCGGGCATCTTTGCGCTCTTCGCATTCTCCTCTTTCACGCTCAAATATTTCACAAAACGCTCGCGTTCCTCACTCGTTGCCGGCCGGCTCAAGACAGACAAGAACATCTTTTCGACTTTGGCCTCCCACGGCTCATTGCTCATCAACAACTGTTCCGGCAGGTTGCCTTTGTTGGGCCGACACAGACCGCGGAATTGATCCCCGTTGTGTAGGAATAGATGTTCGGACAAGCTCCCTTGGAATCGCCCTTGCCCATCCGTTGGCTCGCCCAAATACTTCAATATATCTGGACTTGGCTCCTTCTTGAGGGCCGATTCGACGCCGAGTCCCGTCGCGATGTGCAGTGACGCGATCAACTCCTCCACGATCAACGGCCGAATGCGAGCCCGCTCGTAAAACTTCGGCAGCGCATCGGTCACTTTGCCGACATCCTCGATTTGATACGCCTGGCTGTTGACGATTTCACGAACGAGCCATTTGTAATCGAATTTGTGCGCAACCAGTTCCTTCTCGATCGCCTTCAGCAACTCCGGATTGCTCGGTGGGTTCTGCGAGTTAAAGTCGTCCACCGGATGCACGAAGCCTCGCCCCATGAACTGAGCCCAGACGCGGTTGGCAACTGCCTTCGCGAAGAACGGATTCTCCTTCGCGGTCATCCAGTCAACGAATTTCGCTCGCCGCGAGAAAGCCGGCTTCGGCGGCACCTCGCCCGGTTTCAGTTTCGGCTCCACGAAATTCTTCGGCGTTTCCGGCTCTTTCAACACATCGCCCAAGAGAAACTTCGGTGGAATCGGGATCGTTTCCTTCTTCTTGGTCTTCGGGTCAATTTTCTCTAGAGAAAACAGCGCTTCGCCTATGGTCTTCTCGCCGACGCGGTACTGTTTGCCCTTCTGATTGGTGATTTCGGGTTTCCCCGGAACTTCGACGGACATGGTGCGGACGAAAAAGCCGGACATCCCGTGATAGTCCTTCTGCGTCCACGACTCGTAGGGATGATCGTGACACTTGGCACACTGAATCTGCGTGCCGAGAAAGAAACGCGACACCGAGGTGACCATCTCGTCCGTGTTGTTGTACACAGCAAAAAAGAGCTGCGACCCGTCTTCCTCGGCCTGGAGAATTTTGGCGGCGATGCGGTCAAACGGTTCGTTGGCCTCGAACTGCTTGGCCAACCAGTCGCGAAAACGGCCACGATTGCGATAACCAACCGTCCCTCCGACCAAGTTGTGATTGCGAGTCAGCATGGCGAGGTCAGCCATCTGAGCCTGTTGCCGGGCGTAACGCGGGTCAGCCAGAAGTTGGTCGATCAGTTTTTCGCGTTTCTTGGCGTCGGCGTCCTTGAGAAACGCCGTCGTTTCGTCGTAAGTGGGAATCATGCCGACGAGGTCGAGATAAATGCGGCGCAGGAAAACGGTGTCCGACGATTTGCCGGGAGCTGTGAGTTTTTCTTTTGCCCATCCCGCTTTGATCTCGCGATCGATTATGTCGCGAAGAGGAACATCCTGGGCAAGGGCAAATGCCGGGGCCAGAAACCCAATTGCCATCGAGATCGTCGCGATGCGGTTTACGTACATACTCGTCCTTCAAATGTCACTGGACAAAGTCAGAAAGGAGCAAGGTAGGCGGACAGGCACTGCGACTCTTAGTTTCTTTTCCTCTAAGCCAATCAGCGCATTGAGTTGTGTCTTTTTCAGGTCCGCCCGAACAACCGCTCCTCCATATTGTTTTAGCCAATCACGGCCAAATCCCGCGTTTGATTTTCTTTTTTTCAGCACGAAACTTCGAGTACCGAATGGGTCGACGGATCGGCGGGCTGTGTGTCGATTCTTCGGCCCTATTTTCTCGCTGCAACCCGTGCCAGGCGCAGGCCGATCTGGCAGCCCGCATAGGTTTCCGCACTGAGGACGCGAGCGGTTGCGTTGCAGGTGCGGCAGTAACTGTCCCAGGCATTGCCGCGGTTCACGAAGATCATCCCCTTGGCGGGGCCGCGGGGATCAATCGTTCTTGTCTCGACGAAGTCCTTTTCCCAGGCATCGGCACACCACTCCGAAACGTTTCCACCCATGTCAAAAAGGCCAAAGGCGTTGGGTGCCTTGGTGCCGACTTTTGCGGTGCTGACGAAGTTGTTCTCGGTGCAATGAGCGATCTCGAGGGCCTTCTCGTTAGCATCGCCGTTGTAAAACCGGGTGCGTGTGCCGGCGCGGTATGCGTACTCCCATTCCGCTTCCCAGAGCAGCCGGAACTCGGTCCCCGTCTTTTCCGAGGCGATTTTGCAGAACTTCACGGCATCGAGATGGCTCAGTTTCTCGACGGGGTAGAACGCGGCGTCGGCCCCGCTCTTCTTGAAATGGCTCGGATTGACGCCCGTCACAGCTTCGTACTGCTTCTGAGTCACCTCGTATTTTCCCACCCACAGCGGCTGTGTGAGCGTGACGAGGGTAGGTTTCTTTTCGTCGCCGCGGTGGTACTTGCCCGGCGGCAGCAGGACCATGTCGACGGTCACTTTGCCTGCCTTGTCGAGCGGGAAATCTCTCTCGTGAGACGGTTCGCCGAGAAACTTGGCCCACGCCTTTTGCGCAGACACGACCGTCCTGGCATCGGCCCCGTTTGGCCCGCTGCAATCAAGCGGGGCCGGCGGGGTCCGACGGGCTGCTGACGTCCAGGCGATGCGGAAGCCTAGGTGGCTGCCGCCGTACGTTTCCGCATCGCGCCCGCGGTTGAACGAACGACAATTTTCGATCGCACTGGCCCACGATCCGCCGCGAGTAACACAGCCCTGACCGGCGTCGGGACCGATCGGATCGGTCGTCGTTCGCATGTCGTAGGCGGGTGTCCAGTAATCCAGGCACCATTCCCAGACGTTGCCGGACATGTCGAATAGTCCGAACGCATTCGGAGCCTTGCTGCCAATCTTCTCGGTGGACTTGCGGTTGTTCCCAGCGAAATGAGCAATCTCGCCGAGTTTGTCGTCGGAGTCGCCGTTGTGGAATTTGGTTCGCGTTCCTGCCCGGTAGGCGTATTCCCATTCCGCTTCGGTCAGCAATCGAAACTCTCCGCCTGTGTTCGCCGAGGCGATGTCGCAGAACTTCACCGCGTCCACGTGACTGACACATTCCACCGGATAGAAAGCGGCGTCTTTGTCGGGACGCGCGAAGTGGCTGGGGTTACTACCCATGATCGCCGCGTATTGGTGCTGGGTCACTTCATACTTGCCCACCCACAAGGGCTGGGTGAGGGTAATGAGCGTGGCGGACTTCCCTTCGCCGCGGAAATACTTGCCCGGCGGGATGAGAACCATATCGACGGTCACCTTGTCCGCCTTGTCTAGAGACAACGCCTTCTCGTGCGACCTTTCGCCAAGGTGTTTCGCCCACGCCCGTTGCGATTCCACGACGGTCTTGGCGTCGGTGCCTTCGGGCTTGGTACAGTCCAGGATCGCAGGTTTGTCTTGTGCGGAAGCGGAAGAGGCGAGCGCGAAGAACAACAGAAGCACCAACCATCGCAGTTGCATGGCCATTCCTCGGTAGTTCAACTCAACTTGGCCAATTCTACCCGACCAGTTCCGGAATCGGCTCGCGGTCTTCGGCGATGGACATCGGGCGACCGGCGCGGCTGAGGAACGTTTGCGACGGATCGATGCCGATGCGGCTGTACAACGTGCTGAGCACCCGCTGCACGGAGTACGGCTTCTCCAGGGGATATCCGCCACGGCTGTCGGTGCGGCCGATCACCTGTCCCATCCGCATGCCGCCTCCCATGATCAGAGTGGACATGACCGGCGCCCAGTGGTCGCGGCCCGCATTGTCGGGGCCGTGGTTGATCCGCGGCGTGCGGCCGAATTCGCCCCAGACGACCACCGAAATGTCCTGATCCAAACCACGCTGGCTGAGGTCTTCTGCCAGGGCGGCGACACCGCGGTCGAGCGTGGGGAGTGCTCTTGGCAATGAATTGAAGATGCCGTAGTGGTGATCCCAGTAGCCGCCGAGTGACAGGGTGACGCAGCCGACGCCCGCCTCCACCAGCCGCCGCGCCAACAGCACCGATTCCGCGCCCCGGAACCGGTCGCGAACTCGCTGCGGTTCCTGACTGACATCGAGGGCCCTGCGCACGGCGCCGGAAGCGATCATGTCAAAAGCCTGCGCGGTGTATGCATCCAGGGCCTCCGACGTGCCAGTCGCATCGATTTCGCGACGAAGACCGTCGAAGCTAGCAAGAAGGGTCCGGCGTTCGGAAACGCGCGACTCGGTGAGTCCATTCGGCAGGGTCAAATTCTCACGGGCGGGGCCTTCTGCAGTGAACGGCCGATGCGCCAACCCCAGGCTCGCCGGCTCGGTGCCAAAACGCGTCATGCCACGCAAACTCACAAATCCCGGCATGCCGTTTACATGGGGACGAAACCGCGACACCACAGAGCCGAAGCACGGATGGGGATCGACGCTGTTCACCACTTCGGAGTAGCCGGTCATCACGTTGGAGTCCGTATGCTCGTCGATGGCGGGAACGACCGTACGCAGAAGGGCGATCTTATCCATCGCGCGAGCCGTTTCGGGCAACCATTCGCAAATATCGGCTCCGGGAACATTGGTCCGGATCGGATTGTAAGGCCCGCGGATTTCCCTCGGAGCATCCGGCTTGAGATCGTAGGTGTCCAGTTGCGATGCGCCGCCACTCAGGAATATCATGATCACACCCTTGCTGCGACTCGGCCGGGCGGGAGTTTCGGCCGATTGCCCCTGAAGGCGAAGCATATCGGCGAGCGTCAATACGCCGCCGAGGGTGCCAATCCGAAGAAAATTCCGGCGTGAAAGGCCATCGCAGAAGCGTGGAGAGTTGGCCCCCGTAATCGTCAGCATTGGAGACTCCTGGCAGGTAGGATTCGAGCGGTTGTCATATCCTTTTAGCCGCAAGCGATGAAATCCCGCATGAAGATTTGGAAATATCGATTGGCGAACAAAATGTATACTTCGGTGCAATCTACTTGCCACGCCGGCGTACGAATACTTCGCCATCGGTTCCCACCACCCTTACTTCACCACTTCGACAAAGTGCTTGTATTCGCCGGCCGGGTCGTAATCCTTTCCGTCGTGCAGCATCGCGCCGTAGACGAGCCGGAGCGACTCGCCCTTTTTGACCGTCACGGCGCTCTGTGCTCCCTGTCGCATCGCAGCTCGGCCGAATGCGTTGGCGACGAAGACGCCGTAGTCGCGGTTGTGCCACCACGACTCTCGGAAATTCGTCGGCGCCGGCATCAAGGTGATTCCAATGCGTCGGCCCTCCTTCGTGCCGGAATAGTCGCACCACGCCGCCGGCTTACCCCATGTCGCTTTGGCCGACTTGACGCCGTGGCTGTTCAGCAACGTGCCGCCTTTCATCTCCGTACACTCACTCGCGATGCGGGCGCCGAAGCCCATTTCTTCCTGATCGCCGAAGACGAGTTCGCGTTCCGTGGCGGTGAATGTCGCATCCCAGACTATCAGCCAGCCGGCCGGACGCTGGCTCAGAGTGAACCGGTTGACCATGGTTCCCATCGGCTTGCCGTCAGGAGTCAACAGCTCGGATTCCGTGGCGAAGCTAATCTGGCCCTCGGTCGCCGTGGGTTGCGTGAGGAACTTGACGTGCTGGATGCGGCCTTTATTGCGCCAAAAATCAACGCCGCTAATGTCGCCGAAGCCGAGCCAAAGGCCGGGATGCATCGTGTCGTGGTCGGTCGCGTCCTTGCCCTTGATGGGCGGATGGTTGCGCGTCATTTTCGTGCAGGTCGGTCCGTGGAGATTCGCGAAGTAAGGACGAAGAATCTTCGGATCGCGCCAAACATACTCGCCCAACGGCTTCTCGGCGTAGGTCATGATGAGACGATCCGCGTTGAGATCGAGGGCGAATTTCGAATCATTGGCCACGCTCGGCTTGACCGCTCCCGGCTCAGGTTTCTTTTCAGCCGGCTTTTTCGTCTCCGGCTTCTGTAGCTCGGCCGGCTTCGCTTTCTGGGTCATGAGAAACGCGGCGACATCGGCCACCTGGGAAGGCGTGAGCACCCGGTCGAACGAGGGCATCGCCGATTTCTTCGACGTCATGCGAGACTCGATCTTTTCTCTGGGAATCACTAGTCGCTCCGCCGTGGGCAGCCCCAACGTCACAGCTAGGCCGCTTTCCTCGATCAGCACGCCGGAATGGACCTTCCCGTCTTTGGTTTCGATGACCAACTGCGAATAGCCCTCGACGATGTGCGCGTCCGGTTCGACGATCGATTGCACGATGTGCCGGGGTTCGGCACGCGCGCCGATGTCGGCGAGCTGCGGACCGAACGAATTCTTTTGCTGCGTCAGACTGTGGCACTTTGCACAGCCGGCGACCTGCTTGAAGAACACCTCGCCGCGGCGAACGCTGGCCTTCGGAAGCTGTTCGAGCCCCTGTGCCAAGGTTGTCGCCTGGCCGAGCTGCGGTAGGGGCAACGGCTCAAGGAATAGGAGATAGTTGCTCTTGCCGCCCCCTATGCCGTCGTCCGTATTGCCGCCAAGTTCGACACGTCCCGCGGGAAACTCCCTGGAATAGAGATGCAGCTTCCAGTGGTCGGCCTCTGCGTTGGTCTCGCTTCGGCGAAACTTGTCCACCAGCCAATTCGGCGGTTGTTTTTGCCGTGTGTCGAGCCCGACATGAACCCGCAACGGAACCAGGGCTTCGAACGTGATAAAGGCGTCGCCCTTGGAGCCGTCGTCCTCGTTGGCTGTTTGCAAGAGTTCGGTTCCGAGCAGCGCTTGCGGAAGCGTTTTCAACGTGTAGTCACGGTCGGTGAAGACTCTTGCACCAGGGACCGCTCCGCCGGGAATCGGGCGATATCCGTGCGTGCTACGGACTTTGAGGTTGCCAATCAGCGACGCACCTACTGGTGCAATTAACATTGGCGTCGAACTGGACGCAGACTTGGGCAGACGGTTCAAACGCAGGAGGGCAACGTCGCGCACCTCTGGCTCCGAATCCATCGCGAGGGCTGCGACCTCGTCGTTTTTCAATGCATGCGTTTCCAGTAGAGCTAACAGCACCGCCCTGCGCACAAGGGGACGCGGGTGGGTCAAGAGCCTCTTCAATTCCTCCGCCGGTTGCAACTCGCGGAGGGCCTGCCAGCCGGCGTAGTACACGCCCCGATCGGTCTCAGTCGCAAGCAGACCGAGCAACGCGGGGATGAACGCCACTTGCTTTGACTGAGCAATCGCATCGACGCACGCAAATCGCAGTCGCGGCTCGTCGCTTCGCAGCAGCTTGCTCACCGCCGACGGCAACGCTTTCACCTTTTGATGTTGGCGAATGCGATGGGTCAGAATGCGAACAGCCTGGATGCGCAGGTTGAAACTCGCGGCGGAAGCAGGTTCGAGCAACGATGTGAAATACTCCTCGATGGTGGAATCGTCGGGGAGCATGCGGCCCAGCGTCCAGGCGGTCCAGGTTTCCTGCATCGTCGGGAGCTTGCCGCCTCGGAGTTTGTCCAGCAGATCGGCCTTGACCGCACCGCCGCGTCGGACCAACTCGTCGGCCGCATCGATTCGCCACACCGGCAGCGGACCTTCAAAATCTTCGATCAGCTCCGTCACCGACCATTTGGCGAGCGGCAGCTTGCGTTTCGCCGACGGCCCCTTCCATGGTTTGGCGTCCTTCCAGCGGACATGAAAGACGCGTCCCTCGTTGATCATCTTGCCGTCCTTGTACGCCGATGGAGGCTCGGCCCCGTAATAGCGGCTCCAGCCGAGGATCCACAACGCGCCGTCGGGCCCAACTTCGATATCGGTTGGCCGAAACAGCGACTTGCCGGCCTCGATGAATGGTTTCCAGGTTCCGCCTTCCGGCTTCATGAGCGCGCCTTCCCATTTGGGCTTCCAAGCGAAGGTGGTCTTGCGCAACCAGTCGTTGATGAAGAAGACCTTACGATACTCCGGCGGAAATTGCGGCGAATCGCAAAAGATGATCCCGGTGCCCGAGCCATCAAACATTGGGCTGCTAACCGGAGCACACGTCGGATGTGGCTTATTGTTCCAGTGCGAACTCCACGAATGGTTCCAGCCGAAATGCGCGTTCCAGAACGGCATGAAGACTCTGTCGCCTCCGTCCTGATCGTTATCGGTGCCAAGCAAGTTGAAGCCATCATCGAACGTGATGTCCCAGGGATTGCGCATGCCGCGGGAGACGATCTCGAGGTTCTTGCCGCCGTCGTCGCAGCGGAGCACGCCTCCTTCACGGCCCCAGTCGTCGCGACCGTCCTGGTACGTAAGTTTGTACTCGCCTTTCTTGTAAGTCACCGGTTCGGGAAAGTCGGGAGCACCGGGCGGAGACTTCACCCCCCACAGATCGCGGAATGGCTTTGGCGCGATTCGTCCAGGTTTTGTCAGCCCCTTGGAGTTTCCCTTGCTCATGTAGAGCTTGCCGTCAGGAGCCCAGTTGAGGCCGTGCAGACCGTGTTCGAGATTGCCGAGATCGGTGTAGACGCGAACATACTCGTCGGCCACGTCGTCGCCATCGAGATCGCGGACAATGGTAAGATCAGGAGCATTGGCAACCCAGAGATCGCGTCCGTGCCAGGCAAGCCCCTGGATGCAGTTGAAGCCGGTCGCAAAGACTTTGACCTTGTCGGCGATGCCGTCGCCATCGGTGTCCTCAAGGATCACGATCGAGTCGCCGGGCGTGTCGGGCTTTGGATAGCGATATTGCGGCCCCATGCCGACGAACAGCCGTCCCTTGGCGTCGAAGGCCATGGAACAGGGCTGCCGGACGAGCGGCTCCTTGGCGAAGAACTTCACTTCGAATCCGGGCGGCACCTTCGGCAACGCGTTCGCGTCAGCCCCGGGATTGGATTGCGCGAATGCACCGACAGGGAGCAGGAGAGCCAGCGCAGGGAGGGTTAGACGAATTTTCATGAAAAAGTCCTGTCGGCCGGAGGGAAGGCGTTGACGCAAGTCGTTTCAAGGCAGTGGAAAGCGAAGCTCCCCGCCTTGCCCCGTTAGGCGGGACTTACTTTGGATTAGCCGTGAGTGGCAAGATTCCGCGTTTGAATTTCGATTTTTTCTGAAAAAGGGTCACGGCGGGTCACGGCTTCTTCAACTTCTGGTTGGCTCGCAAAGTGGCCGCGGCTTCCTCGGCGGTTAGCTTCTTTGCACAGAGACCCTGAAACACCAGAGTGAGGAACCGCATCGGATTCTTTTGCTCACAATGCCTTCGATCATCTCCCGGCGACAAGTTTTGTCACGCCAGTACGTTTGTTCTGTTTGTCGTAGGTAAGGAAATGCGTCCACTCGACTCGATCCACGATGACCAGCACCGCCACGCCCGATTGGCCGTTGCCATCGACATAGTACAACACATTCGCCACGCCGGGCCGTTCGGCCTTTGGCAGCTTGTCGATGTAGGCGTTGTAATCGGCGACCACGGTGTCATCGGGGAGCGCGGAAGTTGCCTTCCATCCCTTGAGAAAATCGGGGACGGCCGCCGCGCCGGGGCCGATTTTCTCGCCCTCCTTTTTCGGCTGAGCTAGCTTCGCGATGCCGGCGTAGGGGTATTTCGAAACCAAGTCCCAGGCGAGTTTCTGCAAGATCGTACGCTGCACGTCGGTCAGACCGTCCCCTTCCTTGCCCGGAAAATTGAGCCCTTCCGGCGACATCCGATACAGGGCCGCGAAGTGCATAAAGGTTCCGAGGCGGTGACCAAGCAGTCCCTGGTGCGGCATGATGTCGCCCGCCAGCACGGAAGATCGTTGCGTGGTCACGCCGGGGAACTTCCCAGCCACGATCATCTTCCGCACTTGCAACATTCCATCGCCAAGCGGCACAAGGAAGACGACCCGCTTGCCGGCCTTGGCGTTGACTCCGTCCACATAGTCTTCTTGTTGTTTGCGGTACTTCTCCATCTTTGTCCCATACTCGACGAGATCCGTTTGTTCGTATTCCTCGGGTGACTTCACGCCTTGGCGTCCATCGTGCACCAGCCACGGCATCTGCATGAAAACGCGGAAGTTTGGATTGTGCTTGGGGCCGAGTTCCACGAGAGTCGGCAGGAATGCGGGGAACTCTTTTCCCACCGAACTGTGTTGCCAGACGTAAGCGTCAATCTCGCCTTTTTCGAGCAACGGCGTGACGTCCGCGATCTTGTTGGCGTTGATGCCTGGGCCAGTGATCTTTTTGTGGCCAGTGATGCCGGCGGCCTGACACAACGGTGCGGAGTTTTCCGTCGACCAACTATGTCCTCCGCTCATTACCCGCAAGCCAGCAGGCACTTTCTTGACCGGTTCCGACTTCGGATTTTCGGTGACGGCTACGCCCGCATGCGGATATTGGGAAACAACCTCCCACGCAATCCTCTGCAGAATCGCGTGTTGCTCGTCGGTCAACTCCTTCCACCGCGAGATCTTCAGCCCGACTGGCGACATGCGGTAAATGGCCGCGAAATGGCAATATCCGCTCAGGGCCATGACATGCACGCCGGCGTGCGGCATTGCATCGGACCACAACTCCGATTGTTTCCTCACGCCTGGATAATTCCCCTCCAGAATCATTTCTCGGAGCTTGATCGTGGCGTCGCCGACCGGCACCAGAAACACCACCTTCTTGCCAAACTTCTCGTTCAACTTGTCCACAAGGGCCTCGACCGGCTTGCGCGTCTTGTCGAGAGCGGTCTGAACAACGGCGAGTTTGGAGCCGTCATAGTCCGCAGTCGTTTTGATCTCCTTGGCGCGACCATCGCCGACCAACCAGGCGGCATGGTAGTACGCGCGAAAGTTCGGATTGGCCTTCAGCCCAGTTTCGACGATCTTTTCTGCAAAGATGCCGTCCTTCCCCCACGGCGACTCCATCCACCAATGCACGCCATGAGCGTAGATATCGACCTCACCGGCCTCAATGGGGCTGAAGTCGTTCGGCTTTGGAAAGCGAACCTCCTTGTGCCCCTCAATCCCGGCAGCTTTGACTTGATCGGCGACGCCCCACGGAACGAAGATGAACCAGCTATTACCGTTGAACATGACCCGCAGCCCCTTCGGCAGTCTCTTGGGGCTTTCGGCCTCCTTGCTCGGCGTTGCACTCTCCGGTTCAAGGACGACACGAAAGCCCTGATAACATCCACGGTATGCCGACGCATCTCGCCCTACACGAGCCGCCGAGCGTAAGCGTTTCGAGTCGCTCGACCAACCGCCGCCGCGTTGCACCTTGGCTTTTCCCGTGGCTGGTCCGGTCGGATCGACCTGCTTTTCCTTGGGATAGCTGTTCGGCACGTACCAGTCTTCGCACCATTCCCAGACGTTGCCATGCATGTCGTGCAGGCCAAAGGCGTTTGCCTTGAACTGGCCGACGGGAGCTGTGAAGACGTAGCCATCTTTCGCCTTGATGCCGATGCTCCACCCCGGATACTTGGCGCGGGCGGTTGCATCGGCTCCATTGCCCATGGTCGCCAGGCCCTCGGGATCGTCGCCATGCACGTAGGCGGTCTTCGTGCCTGCCCGGCAAGCATATTCCCACTCGGCTTCGGTTGCCATGCGATAGGACTTCTTCTCTTTTTCGCTCAGCCACCGGCAAAATGCTTTGGCATCGGTCCAGCTCACATTGACCACCGGGTGCTGGTCCGTCTGTTCAAAGCCGGGATTCATCCAGGTGAACTCCGGCTTCATGTCCTTGATCTTGCCATCCGCATCAATGCCGTAGGCGCCTTTGCCATCGCGTTCGCCGTCGGTCCGAAACTTCGTTGCCGTCACGAACTGTTTGAACTGGCCGACCGTGACCTCGTAGGCGCCCATGTAGAAACCTTTGGTCAGCTCCACCTCGTGCTGCGTTTCCTGCGCCTCGCGGCCCGGTTCCGATTCCGGCGAGCCCATCGTGAACTTCCCCGGCGCAATGTACACGAGTTTCATGCCGAGGCTGTTCTTGATTTCCTTGGGGCTGCTCGGCTGGGCGCCACTGGGACTCCCACGAGTCGCAAGGACAAAGCTCGCAGCAAGAAAGCTCATGAATGCAGATCGTATCATACTTCTCCCATTTTCGGTTTGTCCGCAAGACGGATCGCCAGGCAAATCTTCCACGCCATCTCTGGATTGGACTTAGTCAGCGGGGTCGAGTACGAGCAAGTGCACGCCGCGCACATAGTCTTTGACATTGACACGGTACGCCTGCATGTGGGGCGAGACCGAGTGCGCTTTGAGCGCGGCAAGGTTTTCCCACTTCTCCACGACGACGACCTTGTCCGGGCCGACCTGGGCCTGATTGGACAGATCGGTCTGGGCGTCGACAGCAGGGCCGTATTCGATGCAGCCCTTCTCGGCGCGGACGTCGGGAATGATTTTGCGGAACTCGATCAAGTACGCTTCGCGCGTGCCCGGCGCGAGTTCGATGGTGGCGATGACGTGAATCATTTTTTCTCCTGTCTAAAGCGGCCAGGCCGCACTCAGGCCAAGATGTCACGCACGACGTTTCCCTCGACATCCGTCAGGCGATAGTCGCGGCCGTTGTGGCGGAAGGTGAGACGTTCGTGGTCGAGGCCGAGAAGGTGCAGGATGGTGGCGTGAAAGTCATGTACATGGACCCGGTCCTCGGCGACGGCGATGCCGAACTCGTCCGACGACCCGTGGACAATGCCGCCCTTGACTCCGCCGCCGGCGAGCCACGACGAAAACACTTGATGATGATGCTCGCGGCCGGGATGATTCGGCTGTTCGTGGTACGGCGTGCGACCAAACTCGGTCGTCCAGACGACGAGTGTGTCGTCCAGCATGCCGCGTTGCTTCAGGTCGCGGATCAAGCCGGCGATGGGGCGATCGACGTTACGAGCGAGGTTGACGTGATCGCGCATGTTCCCGTGCGAATCCCAGTTGCCTGACGAACCGGTGTCGATGAGTTCGATGAAGCGCACACCCCGCTCGGCGAGACGCCGAGCGACCAGGCACTGCCAGCCGAAGCCGTTCGTTTGTCCGCGGTTCAGACCATAGAGCCGCAGCGTGGCGTCCGTTTCGCTGGAAAGATCAAACGCTTCTGGGGCGGCACGCTGCATGCCGAATGCGGTCTCGAACGAGCGGATGCGGGCTTCGAGGGCCGCGTCGCGCGGACCGAACTCCAGATGTCGACGATTAGCAGCGCCGATGAGCTGGAGTTCCAGTTCTTGAAGTTCAGGGGACGGCGTGCGCGGGCGAATGTTCGGAATCGGCGTCGGGCCGGGCACGACATGGGTTCCCTGGTGACAGCCGGGCAGAAAGTCGGAACCCCAGGTTTGGGCGCCCGCGTAAGGGGCCGCCGGTGCGATGACCATGAACGACGGCAGGTTGCGATTTTCCGTGCCCAGGCCGTAGCTGACCCACGCCCCGATGCTGGGCCGGGCGAAGGTCCACGACCCGGTATGCATGCCGAGCGTGCCTTCGTAATGGTTCGTGTGATTCGATTCCAGCGAGCGAATGACGCAGATGTCGTCGATGACTTCGCGCACCTGCGGAAAGAGATCGCTGACCTCGATGCCGCTCTGCCCGCCGCGGCGAAAGGTCCAGTCGGGCCGTTTCAGAAAGCGACGAAAGGTGCCGAGTCGGCCTTGCCAGTTATCGACGGTGATCGATTGGCCATGCCGGGTGAAAAGCTGCGGCTTGGGATCGAAGGTATCAACATGCGAGACGCCGCCGGTCATGTAAAGGAAGATGACTCGCTTGGCTCGCGGCGCGAAGTGAGGCTGTCGCGGCGCCAGCGGATCGACTGGCTCCTGTGCCTGTAATTGCTCGGCCAGTAGGCCCGCAACTGCGATCGACGCGAAGCCACCGGCGGCATTCTGAAAAAGTTCGCGGCGGGAAATTTCAGTGTGCGCCATTTTTCCCTCAAAAAAAGCGAAAGCTACCTCGACCATTTGGACGAATTCCTACTTGCGGCGTTGTTTTCGCCAGACGATCTTCGGAGTTTCATCCTGAGGAACGTCTTCAAGACTGGATATTGGAAATCCCTTCAGCCTCACCTCCAATGCCGACATTACCTCCGTGAAGCCTCTCCAAGTACTCAGAATCGGCATGAGGTGATGCATACCCACCGGAGGCGTCCTATAGTTTCCTGTTTTCTCATACAGGTTTACTTGAATGTAAGAACAAGAAATACCCTTCCTCCGGAGAACTTCGACATAGTCGAGATGCCGCCAGGTCACAGAAACCATGGTGTTACCCTTTTCATTCAATTTCATAATGGAACTGTCGTCCGTTGAAAGGGCCATATCATGGACCGAAAGATACTTTTTTAGGCGAGGGACCAAGATGAAGCCGTTCTCTTCCATTAAAGGGAAGATCGTCTGCTCCCGATCATATGGATACAAGTAGTACTCGAATGGGAATAATAGCAACGTAGAAGACGGGCATCGCTTATGCTGTTTCCGCCATTGGTCAGGAGCAAACATTGGCCCATACAAGAAACAAACGGGGGGCTCCACCAAGAGCCGGATTAGGATTTCCGCGGCATATCGCCCCCGGCTACAAAGCCCTTGTGGGATACTCCAATTTCCTTGAACGAACCAGCACCATTCGGGAATCGCTAGCTGCTTTTCCATCAACGTTAATTTCGCCCTCAAATTGGCATCGGGATTGTCTTCCTTTTTTTCTGCATCGAATAAAGCCGCGAGAGTTTCAAGATATTTCGCTTTCTTGGAATGCCGATCACGCAGATACCTCGCATAATCCCGAAGTGGTAAACTCTCTCTCGGACGATCCAAGATGCCCCGTAAGTGGGGAACCTCTTCAGGCGAATACACCCGACTCAAGAAAGCATCAAGGTTGTCCAACGCTGTCAAGGGTGAATGTGTCATCGGGGTGAGCCTTACTGTACGAACAAGAATTCATTCCGCGCCAGCAACGTCCGTGTGAACGCCGCCCAGCTTTCGCGCTCGGCGACGTCGGCCGCGACGCCTTTGCGACGCTCTCGATACGATTTCAGAAATCGACTGACTTCTTCGTATTCCAACTCCTGCGGCGGTCGCGTCAGGGCGATTTCATACGCCAGGCGAATGCGGTCACGTTCATCCTTCGATGTCGTCAGAACACGCCCGGCGAAGGCAGCCGCCTGTTCGTGGACGAACGGATCATTCATCAGAAACAATGCCTGCGTGGGCACCGTGGTCAGAATGCGCTGCGGCGTGCTGGCGTTGGTGTCCGCGCCGTCAAACAGGGCCAGGAACGGGTGTCGCCTGATCCGCTGCGTCATCAAGTAGACGCTGCGTCGTTTCGTCTCATACACGGCCGAGAACGGGTTATGTTGAGAGTATCCCTTACCTGCTGGAAAAGGATGCGCACCACCGGGACGGCGATCCAGGGTTCCGGCAACCGCCAGCATCGCATCGCGAATCGCCTCGGCATCGAGTCGGCGAATGGGATAGCGGCCGCACAGGGCGTTCGTCGGATCGGCTTTTTCCAGAGCGGCGTCGCCCTGGCTTGACGTTTGATACGCATGCGAAAGTACAATGAGTCGGTGCATCGCCTTGATTGACCATCCGTCGGCAATGAACTTTGCGGCCAGGAAATCGAGCAATTCGGGATGCGTGGGCCGCTGGCCGCGCGTGCCGAAATCGTTCGGTGTGGCGACGAGTCCGGCGCTGAAGTGATGCTGCCAGATGCGGTTGACCATGACACGCGCCGTCAGCGGGTTGTCTTTGGAGGCGATCCAATCCGCCAGTTCGAGCCGGCCGCTCGCCGCCGGGTTTTTCAGGGGCGTCCCGCCGAGCACCTCCAGCCAGCGCCGGGGCGTCGAGTCGCCGAGATCACGAGGCTCACCGCGCTTGTGCATGCGGGCATTGTGCGGTTTCCCTTCGAACGCACCATAGGCAACCTCGAATGGGAGCGTCTTGCTCTTGAGCTTGTCCGCCTCGGCCTTCAGCCGTTTTGCTTCCTCCGGCGGCACGAGTGGCACGAAGTCGGCTGGTGTGCTTTTGCTCTCCGAGCCGGGAATCGAATAACGCGTGCTATCGAAGATGCCGTAGAGGGCATAGTAATCGCCGCGGAGCACCGGATCGAACTTGTGGTCGTGACAGCGTGCGCATCCCAGGGATTGCCCCAGGAACGCCTGTCCCATGGTGTCGATCGTGTCCTGAATGGTCAGGTGAAAATAGTTCTCGGGATCGAAACCGAAGCGCCGCGAGATGGCGATGAAGCCCGTGCCGGTGATGCGCTCGGCGTATTTCTCCGGCGGGCCGTTCGCAGCGAGGATGTCCCCAGCCAGTTGCTCGCGGATGAACTCGTCATATGGTTTGTCGGCGTTGAAGGCGTCGATCACCCAGTTGCGATAGCGGTACGCCTGCGGCACCGGATAATCCGCGGTCTCGCCGGCCGTGTCGGCATAGCGCACGACATCGAGCCAATGCCGGCCCCAGCGTTCGCCATAATGCTTGGAAGCAAGTAGCCGATCCACAACCTTCGCAAACGCATCCGGCGACTTGTCCACCAGAAACGCCTCCACTTCCTCGGGCGTCGGCGGCAACCCGATCAGATCGAAAGTTACACGCCGAATCAGCGTGCGCCGATCCGCATCCGGCGCGGGCGTGAGCTTCTTCTCTTCCAATCGCTGCAAGATGAATCGGTCAATGTCGTTCTTCGGCCAAGCGGCGTCGTTCACCTTGGGCGGCTCCGTGGGCTTCACCGGTTGCAGCGACCAGAATTTTCGCTCCTCACGCGAGATGGGACCGGTGCGAATGGCCGCGCCCTGACTGGCCTCCTTGGGCCAGGGGGCGCCGGCAGCGATCCATTTCGACAGTACGGCGACATCGGGACCGCTCAGCTTCGACTTGGGGGGCATGCGCAATTTGTCGCTGTGCGAGACGGCCTGAATCAACAGGCTCTTATCCGCCTGTCCCAGAACCAGGGCCGGCCCGCGATCGCCGCCGAGCATGGCCGCTTCCCGCGCATCCAGCCGCAACCCGCCGCTTTGCTTTTTCGGACCGTGACAATTCTGACAATGCTTGACGAGAATGGGACGAACCTGATTCTCGAAAAACGCACCGTCCTGCGCGCACGCCGCAGAAGTGGCGAGCAGCAGGAGAACACTGACGGAAAAACACTTCACCATCATTGGTCCATTCCGCCTTCAAGGGCGAACGGTCTCATGCAACGCTGCAATTTCACGGTCCGTCAGCGCGCGTCGGTAGAGCCGCACCTCGCGGATGCGGCCCGTGAAAAAGTCGTATTCGCCAAAGCCAATCTTGAGCGGTCTTTCTACCGTCAGATCGTAATCCTCCATATCGAACGGCGCTGATTTCGCTACTATTCGGCCATTCACGTAGAGACGCAGTTCGCCGCCCTGCCTCAGGGCCGTCAGGTGTTGCCACCCTGGTCCCAGGTCCTTGTCAAAGGAAACACCCTGGCCGGCCTGGATCGAATGAACACTGCCGCGAACGCCGGCGGGGGCGTCCAGCACGGAACTCGTGCAACTGCCGATACTGGCAAACATTCTTCCTTGAAAGACGGTCAGGCTCGTGACTCGCGTCCAGTTTTTGATTTCCGCTCGCACCGGCGCCGTGGCCGGCCCGGGATCCCATCCCGGCGGCGAGAAGAATTTCTTGAGCGGCGTCCAGCCTGAGTCGTCGTCGTAGCGCGAGACTTCCCCCCGTGGAATGGCGCCGGCGTAAAGCTTGCCATTGTACACCGCCAGGGCATTGATTTCGGTGCCGTCGCCCAGCCGTCCGCGATCCACCCACTTTTCACCCCCTGAGTATTCCACGACACGCGCCTCCGGCCACATGCCGGCAATCAGCTTGCCGCGGAAGACCGACAGCGAGTGTACTTGCAGGGAAGGCTTCAGTTCGAGCGGTGTATTGCCGATCGGCGTGCCGGCGAACTCCCATTTTCGGCCATCGAACGCGAACACGTTCGGGTAGCCGGCATAGAGCTTGCCATCGTGGACGGCCATCGCGTGGGGGTAAAGGCTCCTTGGCGGCTCCGGCGGAAAACTGCCGGCGACGCTCCACTTCGTCCCGCCATCGTGGACATATATCTTGTACGGCCGGCCGGTCCATTGCTTCTCACCGGGCGGCGGCATACCTCGGTCGCCTCCCACGTAGAGCTTGCCGCCAAAGGTCGCCATGCAATTGATACGGAGCATCTCTCCCGGCTGGCCGCAGTCGGTCCAGTTTGTTCCGCCTTCGTAGCGATAGACTCGGCTCGGATCGTACTTGCCGGAGAACACGCGCGTCCAGTCATAGGTCGAGGTGCCCGCATACAGGCGACCCTGGTGGACAATCAAGGACATGACACCCGTGGTCCTGCCCGTGCCCACGCGGCCACAATCGACCCATTCCTTCCCGCCGGCGTAGCGGTACACATGACACCAGCCCGTTTCGTCCTTGGCGTCGATGATGCCGGCGTAGAGATGGCCATCGTACACCGTCAGCGAGTTGCTCACGTAGTTGCTCGTCGTGCTCGGCCGGCCGCAGTCTTGCCACGCGCCCAGCCTGGCATTGTCGATACCAAAGAATACGTGACGATCGTCGCCCGTGGACTGGTAACCTCCCGCACTGGAGTGGAGGCCGAGCGTGACTCCCCGTCGAAGTTTCGGATCGTACCAGGTGACGACATCGCCCAGCGTGTCGTTGACCATCTTGTCGGTATGCACCCAGGCGGAGAGAGTAAAATCGCCACGGCCCAGGCGGAGGGTCTTGCTGGTCGGAATCTCGATATACGCACCGCGTCCATTGAAGGAGGCGGTTTGCAAATCGACGCCGTGGTTTATCCCGTGATGCTCGTGTCCCGAGTGATCGCGGCAATCGCCTTGCAGCTTCCAGTAGCCCGCCAGCCCGCGCTTTAGTTCAACCGCGTCACCGGCCGCTTGTACGCTTCGATGAACAGGCTGAGACAAATCGACGATTCCAAGGACAACCAGTATCAAAACCGAAACGCAGCTTTTCATGAAACTTCTCTTGTTGGTTCCTTTCGGTCCATGGACGGTCACCGACTCTTGCACGGATTGGCGAGTGACGATGGGCACGTAACCGATCTCCAAACCCTTGGGTGGAGGCCCGCGCGATTGCCGACTTTCGGAGGCGGAAGGCACTCGTGGTTCCTGGTCCAGTTCTTGTGCAGCATCTCCCCATGTCAGCGTTTGCCGAAGCGGATCGAATACAGGTCTCCCTCGCGCAAGACGAATCGCAAGCGAATCGATCGTCCTGCGAGGGAACTGAGGTTGCCTTGCCACGACACGGCCTGCATTCGCTCGTTGCCTCGCAAGGCTTCCTTCATCTGGTCGAGTCGAAAGCCGGGAAGCGGCTTGCCCGAGGCATCGAGAACTTCGACCTTCAGATGCCCGGCAGCGCTGGTTTCATAATTGACGAAGAGCGTGTCGCCGATGAAGGTCAGCGGCTTCGTGACCATCTCGCCTTGCTGGAACCCGGCATGGATCGATGCGAAACCATCGAGACGTAGACGATAGATTCGGTCGCGGACCATGATTGCCATGTCGTCGAGCACGGAGTAACGCCAATCATCGGGAAGGTCTGGACGGTCATTCATCAGCGGAAAGATGTTGAGCGATGCGTAGTTCCCGCGGTTTCCCCAACTCGCTCGTGTGGCGGCGGGGCGAATGTACGCTTCCTTGAGGACACGGTCGAATACCAGGCCGTCTCGGGACGACAGCAGCGCGATATCGGTCGATTGGCCGCGATCGGGAAAGAACCGCGTCGCCAGCCCAACCGTGAGGTGCGGTGCGCGGAAATAGGGATGGGCCTGGCTCGTATACAGATGCTCGTTTTCCAGATTGGCGGTGACGGGACGGAGCGGCGACCACTTGAGAAAATTCGGCGACGTGGTTCGGCTGATCGAGCGGACCTTATTACGAAATTGCCGACAGTACACGACATACTGCTTCTCGTGTTCGCACCAGAAAGCCACGTTCTGAGAATCGAACATGAGTCCGCCAGGTTCGGCCTTGATCACGGGTTCCTCGCGCAGCTTCTGCCAACGGATGCCGTCCGCGGAGGCAAACGCAACCAGTCCGCCACCAGCGCTGGTGCCTGCGATCGCCTTGAATTTCCGGTCGGCGGGGCAATCAGGGCATGTGTCGAGAAAAGGGCTGAAATTGTGGCTGAGGGGCGCCATGCCCGCCAGTACGTAGTTGTTGTCCCGCGAGCCGTTGACCTCGAACAGGCCGAGCTTGGGCTTGGTCCAGTGGATGCCGTCGCTGCTCTCCTCGTACGCAGTCACCTCGCCCGGATTGCCATCGTGATCGGGGCCGGTGTAGCCTGGAATTTTTTCGCGACAGTAGTGCCGATACTTCTTCTGGTGGTAGATCACGGTCGAATAATAGCCATCGGAGGGAGGCTGTTTAAGGCGACGCTCCTGCGTTGGGGTGTGAAATTGATGGGTGGCACCGTCCATGCGATCGACGAGGAACAGATCGAGAAAGGGCTCGACTCGGTCACCAATTGCAATGGACGCCGTCGGGTTCTGCGCGACGAGCAGCACGGGGCTTGTGAGCAGGGCGAACAAGCCCAGAATCGCCGGATTTCTGAGGTTTTGCATCACTTTGGTGTGATCCTTACTACTTCTGGTCCGGTGGAATGACAGGGATCGGCATCGGATAGCCGATAGCGAGCCGAAATCCGACATTGGGCCGTTTCTTGGGAATGTAGTGCGTCGATGAATGCAGCGTGAGCCGACATTCAGTCGCGCTTTCAACGTAGGAACCCCCGCGTGTGACGACGGCAAATCGTGGAGGATAGAGCTTCAGGTTGATCGGATCGATAAGCACTTCTTCCTTGGTGGTGGCATCCGGAAGGAAGAAATCGAGACACATTTCCCAGACGTTGCCGGTCATGTCGTGGAAGCCCCAGGCGTTCGGTTTTTTCTGGCCCACGGGCATGGGTTTCTGGGCGTTGTCGCGGAACCATGCGTGCTCCTTCAAAAGTGCCGGATCATCGCCGAAGGAATAGCGGGTGGTGGTGCCGGCACGGCTCGCGTATTCCCACTCGGCTTCCGTCGGAAGGCGAAACACCATGCCCCTGGGGAGTTGGGATGGGTACCGCTTGGTGAGCATGGCCGCGAACTCGTTCGCCTCTGCCCAGGTCATGGCTGCCGCGGGGAGGCTGGCAGTCTCAGGGCTCGGGTTCTTGCCCAGCACAAAACGCCACTGCTGATCCGTGACTTCGAACTTGCTCAAGTAGAATGTCTTACTGAGACGTACCTTGCGACGGAACTCTTCGGTTGGAGAAGCCTTTTCGTCCCCAGGCGAAGCTCCCATCATGAACTCCCCGGCAGGCAGCTCGATCATTTCGATGACCAGGCCGCCCTTGACATCGGCGTCTTTGACGAGCTGAATCTGAGCCACACGACGTTTTTCTTGGGGCGCTTTCGGCTCTCCCCCATCCGCCAAGGCAATTGGCGTAATTGCTAGAACGAGTATCAAGAGCTTTCTCATGGAACCTGTCCCTTTCGACTTGTCACTGTGTTCGCCGGTCGTCTGCGTCGGTTCGCCGTCCTTCCAATCGGCCCCTCGTCGTCATGGCTAATCCTTTCCTCGGCGAACGGCACGAAAGTGTCACGCCATGATCTCCGCCAGCGGTCCGTTTTGTTCGGCTTCGTTCATGTTCGGATCGCGTTCACCGAAACGATCGCGGCGGTCACCGACGGCGTGCAATAGCGACAAATAGAAGTTCGCGATCGTGCGATTTCCGGCCGTCTCGTAGTTCGGGAATTGCAAGAATCGTCCCGCTGTCCGCAATCGACCGGCCAGGCCGCCGACCAACACCAACGGCCATTCCGAACAGAAGCCGTGATGCGCCTCGCCCGAGTCGCTCATCCAGATGATGAGCGTATTGTCGAGCACGGTGCCGTTGCCTTCGCGCACCGCATCAAGGCGGCGGGCCAGATCGGCGACGCGCTCGGCGTGAAAGCGGCGGATCGGCACGGAAAGGTTGTCTGGACCGTTCATGTGGCCAATCGAATGGCCGTCGGTCGTGACGCCGAGTTCGGTCCAGGTGTGGTACAGGCCGATGCCGCCGGCCGCGTCGATCGTCACGACATTCGTGAGGCCCGACGCGAGAGAAGCAGCGGCGATCGCACATTGGGCCTCGAAGCGTTGCGTTGTCCGCCGGCTGTCGAAGCGATCGAGAGCGGGCAGATTGGCCCGGAGCCGTTCACGGTTTTCGTTGATGCGATCTTGCCGCGAACGCATCTGCTCGAAGGTGTCAAGATAAACGTCGAGTTGCTCGCGGTCCATGGCTGGCAACTCGGCGCGAACGCGACGGATGTCGGAGCGGGCCCAGTCCAGTAATCGGTTCCGCGCCTGAAACGCACGTCCCGCATTTCCTTCCGCCACGCTGCCGAACAGCATCTGGAAGGCGAGGTCTGGCTGGCAGACGATCGGTGTCGGTCGGCGTGCGGCACTGGCCGAGACGGAGTTGATGAACGCTGCGTTGGCTGAGGGGGGCACGCCAAGCCCGACCACCGGAATGATGCCCGGTTGGGCCGAAGCAAGAGCGTGGTCGATGGTTTGGCCGGCAATGCCGCGCCGCCAGTTGAAGCAACCGAGGCCGCCGTAACCTTTGCCGTGATCGCCGCCGCCGGAGATCTTGTGCGAGAGCTTTTGGATGATCGTCACGCGATTCTTGAACGGCGCCAGCGGTGCAATCGGTTCCGGAAACTCAAGGTCGGCCAGGTTTCGATCGATGAGCCGATTCGTACCGCGCGGCGGCGCCGCCAAGTTGCGTGGCTGAATGTGCCGCGGGTAAAGCCCGTTGCTTTCCATGAAGAAGATAAACCGCTTCGGCGGCGCCTGCCCCGCTTGCTCGGCAGCGAGTCGTTGCAGAAACGGCTGGAGCACGACCGCCCCGGCACCAAGCGTGACGCCCTTGAGGACCGAACGGCGATCAAGTTGGTCCGGCGTCACCATTTTCAAAGCAGTGTTAATGATGTTCATTTCGATTCCTTTGCAAGCGTGGGAAAGGTTCGTTACAGGAATAACTCGAAGGAAAGCATGACTAACAGTGCTCAGGCCTCTTCCGCCAAGGGTACGAGGTCAAGTAAGCCCGAGAATCGGCTCGCCTTGCTCGACGCGGCGGAGCAGGTCGGCGCGGATGTTCGGGAAAAGCCGCAACTGCGTCGGATCAACGAGGGTTCGCAACACGGTAGAGATCAGGTCGGCGGGCGTCACGGGCGTTGACACGGGGCGACCGGCCTGATGGTCTGATCGACCGATCACTTGTCCCATCCTGAACCCGCCACCGGCAAGGAAGAGCGGCGCAAGGGTCGGCCAGTGGTCGCGACCGCCCCTGGGATTGATCCTCGGCGAGCGCCCCATCTCGCCGCACACGACGAGCAGGATGCGGTCCTCGAGGCCACGGTCGCGGACATCGTCGAGGAACACGGACACCGCGTGGTCGAGCTGCGGTCCGAACCCCTCGAGCCCTTGCCTCAGTCCCGGATTCAGCCCCTCGTTGTGGTAGTCCCATCCGCAGTTCTCGACCATCACCAGCCCGGCCCCGGCCTCACACAGCCGCCGGGCCATAAGCATTTGGCGGCCGAGCATCGACGGACGCCGCGGAAAATCGGGCAAATTGAGAAAGTTCGGGCACGTCAGCGTGATGTGACTCGTATCGTAGCGCTCCACGAGCCTCAAATCCTCCCGGTCGAGCCGAAACGCCTCCGCGACACTTCCGCTGAGCACCCTGTACGCCTGCTCGATGTATGCGTCGTGGGCCGCGAACGACCGGCCCGACTCCAACTTGCGGGTCGCGGTATCGAAACTGCGAAGCAGTTCGTGGCGGTCGGCGGATTGGTCGGCCGGCAGCCGCAGTTCCATGTTCTGGAGCAGAGGCGAGAAGGTGACGTTACCGTCCGGCCTCCGCTGCGGCCCGGTCGGCGTCGGCGACCTCGTGATGACGCCTGCCGGGTTGAAAGGGGCGTAGGCCTCGGGCAGGTCGCCGTGAGTATTACCACGCAGGAAGTGCTCCTGCAGAAACTCCCTGTTGTTGCCGCTGTCGAGCACGATGTAGCTGGGCACTCCGGTGGTCGGGTGGTTGGTCCCGCGGAGGTAAGAGTACACGGACCCGGCACTGGGTGGCGACATCCTCGCCGCACTCCCCGTGAGCATCGCACGGACCCAATTGTCCTGATGGTCCATGCACGGCGTCTGAAACGAGCGGATGACCGCGAGCCGGTTCGCTCGCTCCGCCAGCTTCGGAAAGTGGCTGCCGAACGCAACTCCCGGCAGCACGGTCCTGGTCGTCCCGAACATCGTGCGGACGGATTCCGGCGCGTCGGGCTTCGGATCCCACGTTTCGGCCTGCGGTGGACCACCTCCAAGCCAGAGCCATACGACCGACTTGTCCCGCACCCAGGGTCGATCAGCCGGTTCGCCGCCGCGGAGGAGACGCGTTAGGCCGAGCGTGCCCAGCCCGGCCACGCCGATGCGCAGGAACGCACGTCGCGAACAGTCTTCAGGATGACTCGGTCGGATTGTGAACATTGTAGCTTCCTTCGTCAAACCCCGTGCCTTACCCGACCAGTTCGCGGATCGTATCCGTATATTCGAGGAGATACTGTGGCCGATTGTTCGGATCCAACACCGTGGTCTGTGCCGGATCGATACCAAGATGTCGATACAGCGTGGCAAACATCTGCTGGTAGTGGATCGGGCGATCGAGTGGCCGTTCGCCGTAGCGGGTCGTGCTGCCAATGACTTGACCAACATTCAAACCGCCGCCGAACAGGAGCGCGGATGCCGCCGGCGCATAGTGATCGCGCCCGGCATTATTGTTGATGCGCGGCGTGCGACCGAACTCGCCCCACACTAGCACCATAACGTCGTCCAACATGCCCCTCGCTTCGAGGTCATCGAAAAAGGCGCTGAGGCCTATGTCGAAGGAAGGCAATAACTCATGACGCAGGGCATTGAAGTTGTTTGAGTGGGTGTCCCATCGCCGTTCGCCCCCTTCTTCCCAGGTCAGGTTGACACTCCGCGCTCCGCATTCGATCAACCGACGAGCCATCAGAAATCGAGCATTTTGCAGTCCGAGCGTGTTTCTTGACATGGAGCTGGTCCCGAGGTCAACGCCATAGCGGTTCCTCACGGAAAGCGGTTCGCGAGTGATGTCGAGCGCTTGAGCGAACTCACGCGAAGTCACGAACTGAACGGCTCGCTGAGTATAGGCATCCATCGCTTCCATGTTGCCGCGGGCATCGATGTCTCTGCGGATGGTGTCGAAGCTCGACAAAAGAGCCATGCGATCTGGTGTGATATTGCGTGACAGCAGGTTGGCTCGCCCATCGTCGCTGGCCGGGGTGTAGCAGTCGAAGGATCGGCCAAGAAAACCTGCGGAGCGAAAATACGCCTGCTCGCTGGGGTTATAAGCGGAGATCATGGCAACGGCGGTGGGAACATTGCCGTTCGTAGGGCCCTGAACTTTCGCCACGACGGATCCAATGTTGGGTCGACCGCCGATGTTCCGCAGGCTCCCCGGCGGGTAGCCCGTCGCACACATGGCCCCATCGTGTGAATCCACGGTTCCCGTGAGCGAGCGAATGATTGCCATGCGGTCCATCCGCTCGGAGACGCGTGGCAGATACTCGCAGATTTGAACGCCTGGCACACGCGTAGCGATCGGTCGAAACTCTCCACGAAACTCAACCGGTGCATCCGGCTTCATGTCGAATGTGTCCAGGTGGGAGGCGCCGCCAGCCAACCAGACGTTGACAATCGATCGCCTCCGATACGTCGAATCGACCGTCGAGCGTGCGTCGGCCCGAATGAAATCCGCCAGAGTCAAGCCACAGAAAGCCGCGGCCCCCATTTGCAGAAGCTCGCGGCGGTGAAGACCGTTGCATTTACGGCCCTTTTGATTCATCGTCATGGTTGGTATCCTTTGGCAGGCATGGTTCGATAGAGGAAGGATTCGGAGGAGAGCAGTGAGACTATCAGTGCCTTGAAACTACCGCCGCTTGCGACGTAGACGCGGTCGGCCTCTTGCAAGCTTGGCGCGTCGCCGGGGGTTTCATTGCGGCCAAGGAAAAAGCGAAACACATGGCGAATGAAAACCTGCCGCACGCGATCGGATGCGGCGAGCCGGCGCAGCATTTCGGGGGCGTCCTTGACCGGACCATCGAGCTGCGGGTCGCCACTGTGGCGGATGAATCCTGTCGTGTCGAGCGGAGCGTCGCGGTAGATCTTGGTCTTCTTGTCCTTGACCGACTTCATCGCTTCGAGATCAAGCACCGGTTCGGTTGTGCGGACGAAGCCGTAGTGATTGACGTGCTCGAACGGCGTGCCGAGATCGTCCATGCGATAGTGACACTTCCAGCAAGCCCCCGCACGCGTGACCATTTGCCGATCTCGCAACGTGCGATGCGGATCTTCGGGAACCATGGCCTGCACGTTGATCGGCAGGTCCGGCACACGGCCGCCGAGCAGTTTCTCGCGCACCCAGCGGCCGCGGCGGACGATGTCGTTGTCCATGCCCGCCGACCATGCCACCAGCCAGCTCGGCTGCATCGGAATGCCGATGCTCTCGCCTTGCGGCCTCCGGTGTTCCATCGCGTACGGGCTGAACTTGCGAAACAAGCCACCGTGTCCATTGCGGAGGCCGTCCTCCGACGCGCCAAACAACTCGTGCGTTCGATAGGAGTCGGTGGTGGTCAACAGTTCCTTGAAGACATCTTTGTCGTGGGAAAGGATGGACAGAACCAAGACGTCGGTATCGTCAACATACTGCCGCGCATTGAAGTTGACGCCACGGCGCTGCAAGTAGTCGGGCAGCGGATCCTTGAAAACCTCAGGCGCTCGATAATAATCGAAGTATTCGCGGAAATACCGAAGTACGCGCGGCTTGCCGATCTTCGGGTCGTCGAGGATGTTCCGAACCGCAGAGGCGACCTCTTCACGGGTCGTGAGCTTGCCCTGGGCGGCGGCTGAGAGCAACCCCAGGTCGCGCTTGTCGGATAGGGCCAGACTGATCGCAAACGCGGTCTCGCGCGGCGACAGCATTCGCACCCCGGGCCCCACCTCCGCGCCGAGACCGACCTCAAAGCGCAAAATGGCTTCCGGCGTCATGAGCGGCGCCATCAGGATCGTCTTACCGGCCAGCGAATAATCGCCTTCCTTTGCCACGTCCTTGTAGAGTTCCAGCAGGCTTTCCAGCTCTTTCTCGTTGGGCTGTCGCGAAAGAATCGTTTGATATTGCTGATTCAGAGCCTTCACCAGTTCCTCGCGATTCGCCGCCACCTTGGGATGCATCAGCGGGGCAAAGACTCCGTTCCCCTGGCGAACCCGATCTCCCTTATCAAGATGCTTGCGTTCCTCGGGCGTCGCCGTCTTGGTGCGGGCCTCGCTCGGCCAAAGCGCTTCCTTACCGGCCGGAATCTGGTTGATGTTGACAATGCCATGCGGCCTGACCTGCGCCAGCACGACCAGTTCGGCATTGGTGAGGAGCAAGCTCGTGGCGCCTTCATCGGGGGCGTAGAGCGCGGAGAAATCCTTGAAGCCGGCGTCCTGAAGCAGGCCAAAGGGTTGCTGCAATCCGCCCACGTTGAGCCCGCTGAAGGACTTGGTGTACGCCGACGGCGACAAGCGCCAAAGCCTGGGCGGCGGGGGCACGCTCGGACCGCGCGGCCCGCCAAACAGGATAGCGTGTGGCAAGCGATTGCCATCCACCGGCTTTTCGTTGACCGCATAGTGGACGGCTTGTCCCTTGAGTGGCGTGTCGAGTTGGGACGATATCCAGCGTGCGACCCCCGCAGACTCGGCCGGATCGGGCCGGTCCTTCACCGACGGGGGCATGTCGCCAGCGCGAAGCCGCTCCAGAATCGAGGCATAGGCAACCCGGCCGGCGATATTGTCGAACGTCAGCGCGTCCATCGAGAAGTCGCCTTCCTTGCGTTTGCCGCCGTGGCAACTCATGCAGTTGGCTTCGAGGAAGGCGCCGACAAACTTCGCGTCGGCCTTAGTCGGCGTAACCACTTCGACCGCGCGAAGTTTATCGGCCAATGCGATGCGTTGATTGGCTTTCAGCGCCTTGAGCGAGGTATCCGAAAGCTTGTCAAGACCCTTTATCGACACGACTCCGGAATGCTGCGCCAGGGACCGGGAGGCATCCTCGGAAAGCGTCGCCAGTCCATCGAGGAACAGCCAATCGCCTTTGTGTTTGCCGAGCGACACAGCCGCGCTATCGGAAACCGAGTTCAACCCATTCAGAGAGAGCCGACCGTCGTGCTGGGCGAACACGATGGCAGCATTGTCGGAAAGCGTTTTAAGGCCGTTGAGGGAGAGCGTGCCGCCGCGATGTTTGCCGAGTTCTTTCGCCGACTCATCGGAGAGTGTCGCCAGGCCGTCGAGCGAAAGATTCCCTTTGCGTCCAACCAGCGCCCTGGCAACTTCGGGGGAGATCTCTTTGAGAGAAGGAAGGCTGCCATTCCAGTTATGCGACGATGCCAGCGCAGCGGCCGATTTCTCGGAGAGCGACGTCAAGGCGGGCAACTCGCCGCACCATTTCGGCCAGGCTGCCAGGATCGCCGCACTTTCGTCGGAGATCGTCGTCAGCCCCTTGAGATAGACCCTTGGCCTGCTCGCCCCCCCAACCTTGTGTTCGGCGAGGGCCTTGAGGGTGTCGTCGGAGATCGTGGTGAGTCCGTTGAGGTACAGGTCGCCATGGCGCTGGCAGATTGCCTTCGCCGCGACCGGGGTCAGCTTGGTCAAGCCGTTGAGATGCAGATCGCCGGAACTGTTCTTGCCGGCAATCACCACGGCGACATCGTCGGGCAATGCGGTGAGGCCATCGAGGATCAGTGTGCGATTCGGTCCGACAATCGCTTGGGCCGACTCGAGCGAGAGCGAGCTCAAGCGTGGCAATTTGCCTCCGAGTTTTCCTCCCAATGCCTTGGCCGATTCATCCGAGAGCGACGTCAATCCTTCCATGCTCAGGCCGTGCTGCCGTTTCGCCAACACCTTGGCAACATCGTCCGGAACAGTCTTGAGACCGGGCAGTCTGCCATCCCAGTTGTGCGGATGCGCATCCATGAGTGCCGCGGCCCCTTCGACGGTGAGCGACGTCAAGCCGTCGAGGCGAGTCTGATTGGAAGGCCCGCCCCCTTTGCGTTGCGCCAACGCTCGGATTGCCTCGGTGGAGAGCGCGGTGACGCCTTGGAGATAAAGCCGACCACCGGTGTGTTTGGCCAAGGCTTTGGCTGCCTCTTCCGAGAGGGAGGTCAAACCGTTCAGCGATAATTCACCGTGGTGCCGAGCCAGCGCGTTTGCAGATTCGTCCGACAGTTTCGTCAGCCCATTCAGGTGCAACGGCCCCCTGTGCTGCCCAAGCGCCTCGGCGGTTTCTTTCGCTAGCGACGTGAGCCTGTTCAGTGAAAGCCAACCGTCGTAACGGGCCAGTTCTCTCGCGGCCCCGGGCGAAAGCGTGGTCAGGCTGCTCAGGTTCAGCCAGCCGCTTTTGTCTTGCGCGAGCCGTTTGGCGTTTTCGACAGAAAGTTCCTTAACGAACCCGGCGTCCTGTGCGTGAGCAGGCAAGACTCCGGGCAAGAGCAAGCAAATTGTCAGGGGAATGGTTCGTCGCATGGGTTTCGAATCTCTTTTCGTTCGCGGCGGCGGGAGCTTTACGTCAACTCGCGAATCGCTTCGCCGAACGGGAGAATGTGCATCGGTCGGCCCGTCTGGTCGGGGAGCGTGTCGTGGTGGTCGATGCCGAGGTGACGATAGACCGTGGCCCACAAATCGTTCGGCGTCAGCGGTCGGTCGTGCGGATGAGTACCGAGCGCGTTGGTCGAGCCGACCACCTGGCCATGTCGCATGCCGCCGCCGGCGACCAGCACCGACATCGACTGCGGCCAATGCTCGCGGCCCAGGCGCAGACCCTGCGGTCCCTCCGAGCGGCTGATACGCGGCGAGCGGCCGAACTCGCCGGTGACGACGAGCATCACCTTCTGTGTCAGGCCGCGCGCGTGCAGGTCTTCCACCAGCGCGGTGATCGCTTGGTCGTAGCGCGGCAGGCGGAGGCGCATGTCGTTGAAGTTGTCGTGATTGACGGCGTGCGTGTCCCAGTTGTAGAAGCAGCCCTGGATGTGCGGATTTTCCATGACCATCGTCACGAAGCTGCAACCAGATTCCACAAGTCGCCGCGCCATCAATGCACGCTGGCCCCAGGCGTGCATGCCGTAGCGTTCGCGAACCGAGGTCGGCTCCAGGGATAAATCGAACGCTCGCTGCGCTTCGGGGCTCGTCATCAAGCTGTAGGCCCGTTGATAGAGCGAATCCATGGTCGAGATCGAACGGTTGGATTCGATTCGGCGGCGGGTTTCGTCGAGGCCTTGCATGAGGCGGAAACGATCGTCGAGCCGTTGCGCCATCTCCTGGTTCAGTCCGATGTTTTGCACTTGAAATCCGGGCCGGCTCGGGTCGCCGCCGAAAATGAAAGGACGATAGCGCCCGCCCAGATAGGCGGAGCCCTGCGCGTAGGTGTCCACATTGGTTCGCCCGCCGTCGGCGCCGCAGACCACGTTCGGCAACCCAACCTCGATCTGTTCGCGCATCCGCGCGACGATGGAGCAGACCGACGGCGCGTCGTTGACCGTCTCCGTGGGCGTCGCGGGAATTCGGCCCGTCATCAGCCGTTTGCTGCCGCCGCCGTGATCAGAGAACGTGTGCGTGATGCTGCGGATCAGGGCGTATTTGTCGGTACATCGTGCGTGCAACGGCATCAATTCGCAGACGTCGATGCCAGGCACGTTGGTGCGAATCGGGCGAAACGGTCCGCGATATTCGTCGGGAGCGTCCGGCTTCATGTCGTACATGTCGAGGTGCGGCGGCCCACCCGCAAGCCAGATGAAGATGACGGACGTTTCCGGCGCCGGCGTGCGTCCCTGCGACGCGCGCACATGCATGACGTCGCCGAGGCTCAAGCCCGCCACGCCCAACGTTCCAAGGGTAAGAAAGGACCGTCGTGAAATCGGTCCGCCACAGCGTTTGTTCTTCATGGAGTACCCCAAAAACCTCGAATCCTACGTTCTTCGCGATTTATTCCTTGCTCCAAAGCATGCCGGGACGACCGGCGTCCACCATCTGCGTGATTTCCTGCTGCGTCAAAACGCGGTTCCAGATCGCGAGTTCATCGATGCGGCCGCGGAACGCGCGATTCGCCAAACGGTCTTTCGTTTCGGACAACCAATTGCCGATTCGGCAGGAACCCGGGCGAATCATCTCGTCTTGTCGCCACGTGCGTTCGCGCACCAAGATTCCATTGACGTAGATTTGTTGAGAACGCGTCGGAGTCGAAATCACCGACGCCACATGAGCCCATGCCCCCACTTGAACCGCACTGCCCACGACCTTATCCTTGAAACCGCCCTCAAAGACCACGCCGCCGCGCGGAAATCCTTGCCGGTTCAACTGGAAGTGGACGCCGCCCGGCTTGTATCCGTCGGAGTTGAGAATCGCATTGAGTTCGAAATCGAGCCGATCGACCTTGATCCAGGCCGCGATGGTCAATTCCTGGTGTTTGCCAGGGATCTCGAGTTGCACGAAATCGGTGTCGCGATCGAAAAGCAACGCCCCATGTCCTTGCCAGCGTCCGGACACCCAGCGTGGGCCCACGACCTTGCCGTGCGACATGACGTCGTCGCCGATCCCGTTTGTCAGGATGGATAGATCAACTCCCCGGCGAAACGGATAAAACGCGATCAGTCCGGGAGATTTTCTTAATTCCTTTTCGTATTGCTCCCAGCGTTTCAGGCCGATGGCGCCGGGAGTCGGAAAGTCAGTCGCGTGCAGTTGCGGCGGCGTCGCGGCCACCCCATTGACGAAGCGTGACGCCTTCCCTTCGAAGACTTCCGACAGAACTTTGCCCGAGCGTGGATCGGCAACGTTGACCTGTCCGTCGAAGACATACAGATCGCTGGCGCCGTCGGGTTCGACACGCAGTCCGAATTCTGTACCCAGGTCGATGTAATCCGCGGACTTGGTGGCCACGGTGAAGCCCTTGGCCGTCGCCGGAGCGACAATGCGAGCCTTACCGGATAGGAGTCGAATATTTTGGGCATCATTCACGATAAATCGCGCCGGGCCAGCGAGGATCATGTCCGCACCTTGGGCAAAACGCAAATGCACGATCCCGCCCAGCAACTCGTATTCGCCCGGCCCAAAACGCACGCCCATCGGACCGCGCTCCTTGGCGAATTCCGCATCAACTTTGTCGACCAGAAGCGCAGCAACCGAATCCGACTTTGCGTCCTTGACAACTTCTTTCTCTTGAGGATGCGGCGAATGATTCTGCCAAAAAACGGCGATGGCGATTGCCGCCACCGTCGCGACGGCGATTCCCGCGAAGAATGCCGCAACCCAACCCGCGCGGCCACTGGCCGAGGAATGCGAAGAGGGTTGGCTCAAATCTTGGCTACTTTCGGGAATGGCAACCGCGACATAGTCCCAGTGCAGCGCCGAGTGCAAGTCCATGACTTGGCGATAAGCCTTTCTCGCTTCCGCACTGGAGCGCAACACCTGGCCCAGGCGTTCCTCATCCGCTTCCGAGGCGATGCCGTCGGCGAACCGATTGAACAAGGCTTCCAGATCAGCATCAATGGCACTCATGCGAACGCCCCTTCCGCCACCGTTTTTTCGATGCACTCCAGCAGAGCCTGCCGAATCCGCCGGAGCCTGTCCGAAATAGCCTTGGCAGTCGTGTTGGCTTTCTCCGCCATTGCGTTGACCGATGCTCCCGGCTCGTAGCGCCTGGCAATCAGCTTGCGCTGCTCGGCCGGTAGTTTTTGTAAACACGAAGCCAGGGCATGCTGTCTCACATCAAACTCAGGCTCATGCCTCGCCGCCTCGTCCGCCAGCAGTTTGGCAAGGTCATCGTCGAAAACGAAGCGTTCCGTCTGGCGCCGATGCCGCTTCAACCACGCCATCGCCTGAAACTGCGCGAACCGCATCGCCCACGGCAAGAACGGCCGTGAGGCATCGAAATCGCCCACCTTCTCCCAGAGCACCAGATTCGTCTCCTGCAACACATCATCCGCCTCGGCCGGGTTCCAGACCATCGACAAAATGAAGGAGTGCAAATGCCGCTGGCACTTGGTGATCTGAGCCACAAATTCCGCTGACACCGTCATTGTCTCGCGTCGCCTCTAAAGCCTTTTAGGATAGAAGGTTGTGGTATATCGGTTTTTGCCGCATTTGACTGTTCCCCTTATTGTTTAGCCGAGGGCGATGAAATCCCGCGTGGTATTTCCATTTTTTTGGGAAATGCGGTAACGCGGGATGGGCTGAACCCGCAGCTTGCTCGTCGAATGGATCGAGCAGTCGTCCAGGAATTTCGTAACGTGCAGGCCGATCGGCGAATCGAAATTCGCCTGTTGCCCCGGAGGGGATTATTGAATGACCGAAACGCGCCGACGCTCAGCGCGGTCGAGGCCTATCAGCAGTAAGGACAATGGTAGTCCGAACCTCGCGGGACTTTGGCGTGGGTCGGTGGGCCAATCCATCGCTTACATTCAAGCCAAACCTGACGAAGCGGCGCTATCTTGCGCGGCGCGGTAGATCCCGATCTGATCGTGATTCTTCCCGCTTTGTTGCTTCCGATGGCCAAGGCATTTGCTGATGGTCAGCCGGTCAACCATTGCGGAAAGCGGAAAGATGATACCTGCCGTCACGGATGCAGCGAGCCAGCACCTCGACGGGATTGGGTTCTTCCAGGTATCAGGACCTACTTGCTGGACTCCAAGGTCACGTACTTTCCCTTGACGCGGACCGGATCGAGGCTGGACTGGAATCCCTTGGCATCGCCGCGATTGATCAGATCGTCACAAAACGGGCGGCCTGGGACCTTGTTATTGCCCAGTTTTTTGGTGGGATCGAGAAAAGCGCCGTTGGTCAGGTCGATTCGCACTGTGCGGCGATAATTGCGTACGGTTTCCGGCTCGCCCTTGATTTTGTGAACGGCATCGGCATTGGGACCGATCACGAACTCCAGGGTGGAGTAGTCCGGGCTGATACGATAATATCGCCAGCCGCAACGCGGCGGCTCGCCTCCCTTCATGACCTCGGGATATTCCATCAGCCAGTACATGTTCCCTTGCACCCAGTTGACGTAGACCCATTCGTTGGACTTGAGGATATCGCGCATGTCGTACTTCTTCAGGATCTCGCCGGTCTTCTTGTAAATGGTGAGTCGGGAGCCGAACGCGGGATGTTTGGCGAGTTCCTCGCTATATTTCGCCTGGTTGCCCTTGGGATGCGGCATGTCCGATTCGGCCCAGCACGCAGTGAGCCAAAGCGCAAAGGTCTCGCCGCCGGGGGGCATGAAGAGATGGCCGTAGGTCACGTCGAAGTGCCCCAAGCCGCGGGGCCCCGTCAGCCAGCCGGAGTGTGTTTCATTGGTCTTGGCGTCCTTCCAGTGGTATTTCCATTTGACCAGCTCTTTCTTGCCGACCTTCTCCTTGATCGGCTCTGCGGTGACGACATAGCGGCCATCCATCGACTGGCAGCCATCGAGATAGGCGGGACGAGTGTGCCCGGCCAAGGCAAAGGAAGTCGGATCAAGGACGAAGGATGAAACAAACACCAGAATTATGAGCCGATTTTTCATGGTAATCCTCGTATTCCAACCGGTTTGAACCTATGACCCCACACTCATGCTCCCCCTCATGCCAGCAGTTCCTGGATCGGTCCCGGTTGATCGAGGTCGCGCAGGCCCGGGTCGGCGATGCCGAAGCGGTCGCGCGGCCGGCGGTGCGGGATCAGATTCCCCTGATTGGGAAGACGCGCCGGCCGCGCGCCGGTCTTGACCGTCACCCAACCCACCAGCGAACGCACGTCCTCGTCCTTCGGGCGTGGCTCCTTGCCGGGCGGCATGAGACGATCGCGGATTTGGTCGCGCACGGCCAGCCAGCGCTCCGTATCCTTGCTCGGGTCGGCTGGCAGATCGTCGAGGCGCACGCCGCCCGACTTCTTCGTCTCGCCGTGACACTTGAAGCAGTGAGCGCGCAGGAACGCCGCGGGATCAACGCTTTTCTCCTGGGCCAGGAGGAATGATGGCGTCCCCAAAAGGAACACAAAAAGCAATGCCCGCGTCACTCTCATGTTCAGAACGCCTCTTGCACAGGCCGGGCAGATGCCGTGAGGAACGTCATCGGCCTACCCTCGCGCGTCATGTATTCCTTGCGGTAGTCGATGCGCAGGGCATGGCACATCGTGGCGAGAAACTCCTGCACGTTGACCGGGCGATCCGTGACTGCGCCGCCGCGGTTGTCCACGCGGCCAATGACGCGACCGCCACGCACACCGCCGCCGGCCATCCAAGTTGTCCAGGCGTTGGCGTAGTGCCCGGCGCCAAGCGTCTGGTTGTAGCCGCTATCAGCGAGGTGCGGCGTACGGCCAAATTCGCTCATGAAGGCGATCAGGGTGTCTCCGAAAAGTCCGCGTTGCTTGAGATCGTCAATCAGGAAAGCGATAGCCGGGTCGACGTAGGCGGCGCGGCGTCCGACATTTCGGAGGGCACCGCCGTGGTCATCCCACCCGGCGAGGGTCACCTCGACGAAGGGGACGCCCGCTTCGACCAGCCGGCGAGCCAGCAAGAGGGACCTGCCAAACTGGGAATTTCCGTAACCGTCGCGGATGGCCGTGGGTTCGCGTTCGATCTCGAAAGCTCGCATCTTGTCGGAATGAATAAGCTGCACGGCCCGGCGCAGGTTGGCTTGATGCGCCGCCGCGGCGCCCGACGGACGGCGCGATTGAAAACTCGCTTCGAAATCGTTCAGAAGATCGGCGCTGTCGTCGAACTGTCCCATCGGAACCGTGGGGCGAAGGTTTTCGAGGCCGCGCGCTGGATCATTGACCGGAACCGGAGCATGGCGGGGTCCGAGATAGGCAGGCGCGGATCGATGGGGAGCACCGGCGCCGTCGCCGTCGCTGCCGCCATGAATGGCGACGAAGTTGGGAAGTTGCGCGTCGGCTGCACCGAGTTCCGCGGACGCGATGTTTCCGATCGACGGATAGGCGACCGTGCCGTTCGGGTTGTAGCCGGTGTGCATGAGAACCCGAGCCCGTTCGTGGACCGTGTTCCCGGTGCTCATGCCGCGGATCAGGCAGATGTCGTTCATGCGTGCGGCAAGGCGTGGGAAGTATTCGCAAAAGAGCACGCCCGGTACGCTCGTTTGGATCTGCTCATTTTGAGCGCGGTACTCAGGCACGGTGAAGGTATGGTGTTGGCTAATGCCCCCTTGCATGTGCAACATGATACACGCCTTGGATCGTTCGCTTCGGCCTTCCTGAGCGTAGGCCAACCGCGGCAACAGCCAGCCGGATGACGACGCCCCCATCACGCCGGCGGCGGAGAATTTCAAGAGATCGCGACGGCTTACGTTGGTTATTCGTTGCATGACTTTCCTTTCTGGAATCGAACGCCAAGCCGCACGCGGCTAATTGTTCAATACAAATTCCGAGCTATTGATCAGCACCCACACGATCCGACGATACGCTTCTTCCGCTGATTTCTGTCGCGCCGTGAAGGCCGTAAATCGTTCACGCTCCGTATTCGTCGGCGTCCGCGCCAGCACGGCGATGAAAAGTTCGTCGATGGCTTCCTCATGCGATTTGGCCGATGCCGCCACGCGCTCTGCGACCTTGCCGCCGGTGTTGAAGCCGGCCTCGTTCATCAGTTTCAAGACATGCGGCACGCCAAGTTTCAGTTCCGTAGGCTCATCCACGTCACCCGGATTGCGGAAGAACTTCACGAAGAGCGAACGCGAAGACGGTGGCGGCGGGCCCTTGGGATTCACCTTGTTGCCTTTTTTTTTCGGATCGGCCGGTGGCCTGATCTCCGAAACCTCCAATGCGACACACAGGGCGTCGTACAGCTCTTCGGGCGGCAGCACCTTCGAGGCCATGCGTGCGAAAAGAGGTTCCGCCGCGGCCACTTCGTTGCCCTTCACGACATGCGTGGTGCGCTGGTAGGCCTCGCTGAGGCAGATGCCGCGGATGAGATGTTTGTAGTTGAAGCCTGAGACGACGAATTCCTCCGCCAGGGCATCGAGCAAGTCTGGGTGCGATGGAGTGTTGTGGTCGCCGAAATCATTGAGAGGATTGACGAAGCCGCGGGCGAAGAAGTGGGCCCATAGGCGATTGACGCTGGCCCGCGCAAACAGCCGATTGTCCTTCGCGGTAAGCCAGGCAGCCAGGGCCGGGCGGAAGGACGCTCCGGGATCCAGTTCCGGTTCCGCGCCGCCGAGAAACTTGGCGCGCACCCTCGTCCCTGCATTCCGCGCTTCCCCTTGCGGAATCGTGATCGCCACCTGGGTGCCCGCCTTCGGTTTCTGCTTCGGCAGATTGTCACGCACGCCGCGCGTGTTGGGCGGATTATTCGGCGTCTGCGTGATCGAGAAGAAGGCGGCCAAACCCCAGAAGTCCTTTTGCTTGTAGTCGCTGAACGGATGATTGTGGCACTCGGCGCACTGAAGCTGCACGCCCAGAAAGACCTGCGACAAATTGCCGGCCATGATCTTTGACTCGAACTTACCGCCCATGTCGGCGTTGTAGTAGTAAAAAGACGCCTGCGGATGCTCGGCATATGGTCCGCTGACCGATAGCATTTCGCGAACGGTCTTGTCCCAGCCCTGTCCTCCGTTGAACCGCTCGGTTAACCAGTTCAGGAACGGGTCCGGTCCCCACTCGCCCGCATTGACGGACATCTGGCGGAAGACGTTCAGCCAGCGCTCCGCGAAATGCTGCCCGTATTCCGGCGAAGCAAGAAGCCCGTCGACAAGCTTGACGCGCCGGTCCGGGTTCGTGCCCTTGAGAAAGGCCTTGGTGACTTCCGCGGTCGGCGGTTTGCCGGTGATGTCGAGATAGACCCGCCGCAAGAACTCCGCGTCGCTGGAGCAGGGCGATGGCGGCATCTTGGCAGCAGTCAGTTTGCCATAGATCTCACGATCGATCAGCTTCGCAATTTCCGTCGGCTTCAGCGCCGGCCTGGCAAGATCGATCTCGCGCGCCTTGCTCCTCCCCTTGGCGCCGGCCTCGATCCAGGCACGAATCAGCTTCTTGTTTGCCTCGGAAACCTTGTTGTCGGTCCTGGGCATATCGTCCTTGGCGATCTTCTTCCACAGCAGACTCTCGTCGGGCTTGCCGGGCACGATGACCGCCCCCGATTTGCCCCCTTTCATGCTCGCGGCATGAGTGCGCAGGTCGAGATCGTTCTGTTGATGCACGCCCCCGTGACATTGCAGACAATGAGCATTGAGGATAGGCAAAATATCGGCTTCAAATGCAAGTCGAGAGTCGCCTGCAGCCCAAACAGTAGGCCCAGCAACGACCACCGTGAACAAGGCGGCTAACCGGCGAAACATGCTCCGAGTCCTTTAAAAAAGCCAAAAAAGGCGAACCGTGGCGGGGCAGGAGTGTATACAAATCTCCACATTGCGGCGCAGGCTTTTCAATTATGTTTACATGTCGGATTCGGGGGCAATCTTAGCAATGATCTTCATGAAAAAAGAGCGAAATCCATGGAGGCGAATGCACCCAAAACGCCACGGTGGCGTGCGAGCTATTGTACCATGGAACACCGAAAAGTGCATGGAGTTCCGAAAAAATCGAACGCAGATGGGTCGAGCCTATTCGCTCGATTTCTTGCGGAAGTGGCGGACGAAATAGGCTTGCCATTCCTGGAGATGGTCGACCATGGCGCGTTGGGCCTCTTTCGCGTCGCGTTTTTCGAGCGCGTCGAGTATGCGCACGTGTTCTTCGAGAGCGTGTTCGAGGCCTTCCGGCGTTGTACCGAGCTTGTTGAAGCCGCGATGCAAGAGGTGATAGCGAGCGATGTCCTGGCAGAGACGCGGGCTGCCGCTGGCTTCCGCAATGGCGTTGTGAAAGTCCTCGTCGAAGTCGGCCCAGAGTGCGCCCCATTTCGGATTGCCGCGGTCTTGAGTCAGGCTGTCCGCGGTCTCGCGGAGCCGGGCCAGCGTGGCGCGGTCCATCCCCTTTGCTGCCAGCCGGGCGGCTTCGCCTTCGAGGAGCTTTCGCATCTGGTAGAGGTCGTAGATGTCCGCGGCTGTGAACTCCGCGATGACAGCACGATGATTGGCACGCTGCTGGACCAATCCATCCTTGGCGAGTTGACGCAAGGCATCATGCACCGGGGTTCGGCTGACGTTGAGTTGCCGGGCAAGAGCCACTTCGCTGACGATGGTCCCGGGCTTGAGCTTACCAGAAATGATTGCGCTGAGCATCGTCTCGTAGACCGAGTCGGAAAGGCGCTTTCCTTCACTCGGCTCGGCTTGCAGGGTCAGGGTCGCTACCATGGACTCTCCAAAAATCACGTCTATGCATGCACTTTCGTGGTTTAGTATACCAGGTGCGTACCTTGATCGCATGGCCAATTTAACGGAAATTGTGCGCGAGGCCTTGCTACCCGATGAGAAGATCGATGCGAATGCTTGCTCCTGCAAAACACTTCGGCTCCGATGTTGCATGCAGATGTTGACATTGTGAACTCAAGTTTCTAATGTTAAGAAAGTCGCCCTTTCCTCAGCCGCTTTTTCAGCAATCCACCATGAAAACCACCACCATCGTGAATGGGCACAAGAGAGTCGCGACTGAAGTCACGGTGCTTGGTTCCCTCGCTTCGCCGAGGACATTTCAGATTGGTCGCCAGATCGACATCTACCGCTCGGGAAGAAGAACGGAGCCCGGTTTCATCCCTTTGGCCGTGGAAGAACTGGAGGACAAGGCGCGCGCTATTCTCTCCGCCGAAGCGTACGACTGGATTGCCGGAAGCGCTGGCCGCGGCGACACCGCGCGCAACAATTTGCAGGCCTTTCGCCGCTGGCACATCGTGCCGCGCATGCTGTGTGACATCGCCAGCCGTGATCTCACCGTTGAGTGCTGTGGACACAGGTTTCCGCAACCGCTACTGATCGCCCCAATCGGCGTGCAGTCGGCGGCTCATGCGGAGGGCGAAAAGGCCAGCGCCGCAGCCGCGGCTTCGCTGGGCATCTCTTTCGTCTTGAGCAATGTCGCCAGTTTTTCGATGGAGGAGGTCGCCGAGGCCGCAGGACCGGGACCACACTGGTTTCAACTGTACTGGGCCAAAGATCCGGACCTCACCTTGAGCTTTCTCGATCGCGTGCAGCAAGCTGGTTACACCGCCATCGTGGTCACGCTGGATACGCAAACCCTTGGCTGGCGCGAGCGCAATCTTCAGCTTGCCTATTTGCCGTTCCTGCGGGGCCAGGGGTTGGCGAATTACTTTTCCGACCCTGTATTTCGACGATCGCTTTCCCGTTCTCCGGAACAAGATATTCCAGGGGCGGTGGAACATTATCTCCGCGTCTTTTCCGACCTGTCGCGAACTTGGAAGGACCTGCGATTCCTGCGTGAGAACACCCGCCTGCCGCTCCTGGTGAAGGGGATTCAGCATCCCGAAGATGCCCGGCGCGCACTCGATCAGGGGGTGGATGGCGTCATCGTCTCCAACCATGGTGGCGGGCAGGTAGATGGTGCCGTCAGCACGCTGGAGGTCCTCCCCGATGTGGCCGCTGCGGTCAACGATCGGGTTCCGGTGCTCTTCGACGGCGGCATTCGTCGTGGTGCGGACGTCTTCAAGGCCATCGCTCTGGGAGTTCGGGCGGTGCTGGTCGGCCGCCCGGTGCTGTGGGCCTTGGCCGAGGGCGGCCGTGAGGGCGTAAGAGAATTCTTGATGAATCTGGCCGCGGACATCGATTCGACGTTTGCCCTGGCCGGCAAGCGCACCCTCGCGGACATCAAATCCTGCGCGCTGCGCAAGTCTGCTGCACCCGATGAACCTGCTTTCGATCAAGTTTGAATGGCTTGTTGCGATGGGAAAATCATGAAGACCTGCATCTACACGACATTGCTCCTGGGCCTGCTTGCCGGCATGGCGAACGCTGGTGAGGGCTCCAGCGGGACGGCCGCTCGCGTGGAGTATACGCTGAAGACCACTCGATCGCGCGATCCGGTGCTCGGCGGCGCGCGGGACAAGGTCTTCGTCAGCGTGTGGATCCCGGCAGGAGTCAAGACCGTGCGCGGGGCGTTGTACCTCCCGCTTCCAGCCTCACACCTTGGATTGCACGGGCCGACGCCTGACGAACGCATCGACGTGCGCATCAGCATGAGCGGGACGACGCAACTGGGCCCAGCGCCAAAGAAATAACCAGCCAACCGAGGTATGACCATGTTTCGACCGCTTCGCATTCTGTCCATTCTGTTGGTAGCGGGCGTCATGGCGCCGGTCGCTCAGGCGCAAACGAAGCCCCTGTGGTCGTGGGAGTTTCCCAGGCGCAAGCCCGCGTGGGAGTTCACGCCGCGGATGCCGATGGACCAGGCCCAGGTGCCGGTCGTGCAGGGCAATCTCGTCCTGGTGGGCTGCGAGCATAACGGCGCCCTGCTGGCCATCGATCGGCAATCCGGCGCGGAACGCTGGCGCATTTACACCGAGGCGCCGATCCGCCACGCGCCGATCGCCGATGCCGAGCGCATCTACGTCGGTTCGGAAGATGGTCATCTCTACTGCCTTGACCACGGTGGCAAACTGCTCTGGAAGTTCCGCGGCGGTCCGTCGGCTCGCAAAGTTATCGGCCATGATCGCCTGATCTCCGCCTGGCCCACCGGCGCACGACCGGCGCTGGCGGACGGTAAGGTCATCTTCGTCGCGGGTTACTGGCCGATCGATGGCGTGCTCGTGCATGCGCTGGACGCCAGATCGGGGAGCGTTGTCTGGACTACGCTGAACGACCAGTATCGACCCACGGGGGACGTGCGCGTAGAGGGAGCGAAAGTCTTCGTCAACGGCCATCATGGTAGCGGCGTCTACGACCTTGCAACCGGTGCTTCACTCGCCGAAAAGATCCCTCCCGCGGAGAAAGTCGTGCCTGCCATTCTTCCCGGAGGTTTGCGTCTGATCGTTTCCCCGGACCGGATCGAATGTTTCGCCGACAAGGACGGTCCCGGCAAGAGCTACGGCAAGCCCACCGAGTCCGCGGCCGACTTCAAGTTCGCGAACGACGTTCTCGTCGCGGCCAAGTGCAGCGAGGGCTACTGTCTGGTGGCCGGCCTGGCTGAAGGCAAGCTCATCGAGGGATTGCTCCGGCACTCGAAGATGCACGTGGTCGCACTGGATAACGACGCACTGCTGGTTCAGAAGATTCGCCGCCGCCTGGATGATGCCGGGCTGTTCCATGAGCATCGGCTCACGATCGTCAATGCAGCCGCGGCGTCGGCGGGTTTGCCGGCGTATTTCGCGAACGTGATCGTTTCGGAGCGCGAAGGGCCGCTTCCAGCAGTGTTACGCAACTCGCAGCGACCCTATGGCGGAGCGTGGATCGAACATCAAGCCGGCAAGCTTCATGGTTCCTTTCGGGATGGTCCGCTCCCCGGCTCGGCGGATTGGAGCCACGAGTTTGGCGACGTCGCCAACACGCTGACTTCCCGCGACAAGCTCGTCAAGGCGCCGCTCGGTTTGCAATGGTATGGCGGGCTGGCGGCGGCGCCGAAGTACTACTTCGACGGCAACGCCGATCATCAATCGGGCGACGGCATCAATCCGCAGCCCGTTGGCGCCGAAATTGTCGACGGCCGCATGTTCATGCAAGGCCCAGGGCTGCTGGCGGCGTTCGACATCTACACCGGCCGACATCTGTGGGAAGTGCCGATCCCGAAAATGTTCGCGTTCGGCGGTCCCGGCGGCGGGCTGGGAATTCACTCCAAGAAGTACCCGCACCCGTGGAAAGCACCCGAAGCCCTCAAGGCCGAGATGCCGCCGACGCACCATTGTCGAGCGAGCGGCTTCGATTTCGTGTCAGTTTCCGACGGCATCTATGTCGCTGCCGGGCCGACCCTGATTCGCTTCAACCCCGCCGACGGCAAGCGTCTATCGGCATGGAAGGTTCCACTCGACGAAAAAGACCTTTGCTGGGGCAATCCGCGCGTGGTCGGGCAGCTTCTCGTTTCGACCGTCTTTCGGCCGAAGGATCTCGCCGATTCGCAAGCGGGACACGATGGGCAAGGCGGCGAATGGGCCGGCGACCGCATGCCCATGGCGTACCTCGTCGCCGTTGATCGTGACAGCGGCAAGCTGGTGTGGAGCCGCAAGGCGGCCTGGGGATTCTTGAACCGCGGCGGCGTGGCCATCGGCGGCGGCAAGGTCTTTTGCGTCGATTTGCTGCAACGCACCTCGCTGGACAAGTGGAAAGAAGCAGGGCGGAAGTTGCCCGATTCGCCCCCCACCCTGTACACCCTCGACCTGCAAACCGGAGCGGTGAAATGGAGCAAACCGCTCGGCGTGCTGGTGAAGAACCTCGTCTATTCCGAGAAACGCGATCTCCTGATCGTTCCTGCACGCAACCTCATTGAGTGGAAGAACGGCAACTGGTCTGCCGGCAGCGGGATCAAGGTCGTTCGCAACCTGGCGGGTAAAATGCAAGCCCTGCGTGGCGGCGACGGCAGCATCCTGTGGGATGTCGACGAAGCCCCTTATTTCGATCCGCACGTGTTGCTCGACGACCTGATCATCGATCGCGACGGCATCACCTACGACCTCAAGACCGGCAAACGTGCCGAGCGCGTCTCGCCCCTGACCGGTGAGCCCGAGGCGTGGAGCTTCAAGAAGCAAGGATGCAACCACCTGATCGCCTGCGATGGGCTGGTGACCTGGCGCTGTGCATTTTACGATCTGCACGGCGGCAGCGGCTCCATGGTGCTCAAGGGCATGGACGCCGGCTGCACGCCGACCTTGCTGCCCGCCGGCGGCTTGCTCAACCTACCGAATTTCGGCACGCATCACAAACGCAACCGCATGACGGCGCTGGCGCTCGTTCACGTCCCCGACAATCCCTTCTGGACGAGTTACGCCTTGGCGGACAAGGGCAAGGCCAAGCCCGCCGGCGCCACGCCCATCCGCCGCGTCGGCTATCACTTCGGCGCGCCTGGCGATCGGCAGGCAGATGACGGCACGCTCTGGTTCGCCGTTGGCCCCAAGAAGTTCCAGGGAGTCGCAATCGCGGGGAAGGACCTCGATTGGTTCACGATGCATCCCGGTCAGACGGGCCACTGGCTTGGTTCCGCGGGCATCCTGGGCGCAACCGACGTTTCCGTGCCCACCACGGTGGCCGCGGGCAAGGCCCAGCCAGACCAGACGCCGCGGCGTTACGATGTGAAGCTCACCTTCGTCGAGCCGTCTGCGGTGAAGGCCGGCGAGCGCGTGTTCGATATCAGCCTCGAAGGCAAGGTCGTCCTGAAGGACCTGGATATCGCGAAGGAAGCGGGCGGCTCACATCGCCCTATCACAAGGGAATTTCGCGACGTGGAAATCACGGGCCCGCTCGATATCCGCCTGACGCCGACGGCCGGAAAGAGTTTGCTCAGCGGAGTGGAGATACGGGCGAAGTAACAAACGGGTCACTTGGCGGCGTGACCTCACAGCGGAACACCTTGCCGCGAAGGTGCATGTGTGGGAGGAACCCGAGGATCGTGACATTGTCGGCACGCGGAAGATTGCTGTCTCCGAGTGGTTGGGCAAAGCTCAAAGGTCCCGTCCAACACCGAAGAACCGTCGGGACCCTTCTTTCCCGCGGATGTTTCGGGACAGCGTCAAAGACGATTCGTTGCCTTGGCGTTCAATAATTCGCCGTCACAGTCACTGCGCCGGTAAGTCCTTTGAGCGTGATCGTTTCCTTTTCCGGGTTAAAGTCCCTCCAATCCTTGCCGTTGACTGTGACGCCCTTGATCGGCACGGCCGTGGGATGGCGGAAGCGAAGGACCACTTCCCTTGGCGCCTTGCGTGCAGGCAACTCGATCGTCGCATTGATCTTGCCGTTGTCCGCGTCCGAGACGACCTGGTAGCCGACCGTTCCGAAATACGTCGGGGCGTTCTTGACGCTGATCTTCTTACCCTGCTCCAGCCAGGCACGAGGGGTGGCTCGGGCCAGCCAAAGCGACTGGCCATCTTCCATCACCAGCAAGTTACGAAACCCCTCGACGAACCAGCCGACGCTTCCCATGTCGCCCGCGCCGGGTTTCTTGGCCGGGTCGCCTTTGAATTGTTTCAGCGAACTGGGTTCGTTGAGCCCGCCCTCCACGGTGACCCAAGCCGCGTAGTTGTTCGCCCAAAGTCGCAAGAACTCTTGTACTTCATCGCGTCGGAGATAGATCAGGTCGAGGAAGAGATACTTCACCAGCCCCGCGAAACCGGTCCAGAAGCGGTCGTCGATCATTCCCTTGTCGAGCAGTTCCTCAAGCACCTCCAGGTATTCACGGACGCGCGGATCGGTGGGGTCCAGTACGCCGAACACGTCCGCCAACGGCAACGCCCCCATCTCGATGTCCACCAGTGCGTAGGTGCCCCGAATTTCGCGAACCATCGCTCCCCGCGCATAAGGCGAGGCGGGAATGACTCGGCGGTACGTTCCGTCAAGGACGCGCCGAACCGGTGCGCTGGCGATCTCACGCTCGACGGCGCGAAGTAGGTCTTTAGCATAGGCATCCGACTCGACACGATAACGCCGCGCAGCCTCGGCGTCGAAATCCGCAAGCGCGTCGGCGAATCGGCGCAGGCCTTGAAGCGAAAAGGCATCGTGGATGAAGTACCAGCGCCACCAACTCTTGCCCAGGGCTATGTCGCCGAGAACTTGCGGCGGCTGCAGTCCCGCCACTTCGAGACCCTGCCGGCCTGGAACTCCCTGAAGATAGTCCGCACGCTGCCGAACGATCCAATCCGCGGCCTCCTGCATGCGGACGCGGTTCTTCTGAAACCATTCCTTATCGCCCGTCAGGAAGTAGTGTTCAGCCATCGTGTACAGAATTCGGCCCGTCTGCGGATGGGTGCCGTCATGGCTCCAGCCGATGCCATGTTTCATGGAGGTGGCGTACTCGAAACCACCGGCGCCGTCGACAAAGTCGCCGTCGGGCTTTCCGCCGGGCGCCTTGAACCAGTGCTCCAAACGCAGGGTCGACGTCTGGTGATGCCCCGCCAGATCGGTAACACGGATCGGCTGGGCGGCTTCCAATGCCAGTTTCCCCCAATTGTGTTTGCCCTGCTTCAAAAGCCACGATGCGCGCCGCCAGGCATCGGTCCAGCGCTCGTCCGAAACGGTGACTTGCATCGCCGTCGCGGGCGGTTCCTCGAAGGGGGAAAGCGGCGGAATGACCGTGCCCGGCGGACAATGCGGCAGTCGGACCTTGCGCATGACTTCCTCCCACGAGGCGGCCTCGGCGCGTTCGCGCGCCATCTGCGGAAGGGTCTTGAGCTTCTTGGCCGACAGTTCGGCCGCGAACTTCCGGGCGGTCGTCTTGCTGCCAGCTTTGGCGACGAAAACGCCCGCCCCCGGGACAAGGATCGGCCCGATGGTCGCGTCGTCGGCCAAAAAGGTCAGGTTGCCTCCCTTGGTCCAGAGCGTGACCCCAGCGTCGAAAGGGGAGACTTTTCCCGCCGCGCTCATGCGTCCGGGATAGAGCAGCGAGACGGATATCCCCCGCCGAGCGCCGTCGGTTGGCGCCGACCGCCAGGCGTCCGCACCGGTCATCGCGGTGCCCTTGTCCTCTGGCAACGGCTTTACCGATTTCACGTAACCCATGTAAGCCTCGATTCGGCCATCGAAGATCGCCTTCTCGGCGCCTTCCTTGAAGCCCCATTCGATCTCGACGTCGAGCGATTTCCATTTCACGTTCGGCACATAGAGGTGGATCGTCGGAGAGCCGTACTTGACGCCCGCTGGGGCTTTGCTGGGGTCGAAGAAGACCGCGACCATGTCGGTCGACTCGAATTGCCGTTTGGTTTTCTTGGTTCGCGGATCGACTTGCTCGTTGAGGTAGGTGAGGGTTCGGCCGTCCGCGGAGGCCTGCGGGGTGGTCAGTGCCTGGTCGCTTACGAAACCGAACCACCCAATTCCGTCTGGGTAAACGCGGACTTCGAGCGATTCAACGGGCGGAACGGGGCTCCCTGCGGGCCAGCGTAATTCGATTCGCTGCGCTTTCACCGGCGCCAGCCACAAGAGCGCCGACAGCAAACCGCCCTTGGGCGGCGCAAGCATGGGAAACTCCGTCTTTCGCTCTCGGTTGAACTCGGGCGTCTTGACCACCGGACGATAGACCTTGTCCAGCCGTTCGAGGCGTCGGGGAATGAAGTAGGCCTCCGGTTTCTCCTGCACCTTGCGGTCCGCACGCCAGAAGTACGCCCACGGCGCGAGGTCCACCGGTTGGCCGATCAGTTTGTCAAGGGAAGCCGGCGCTTCTGGCTCCGGCGGCTCCGCCGCTCCGGCTGTCAGCGCCAAGCAAAGTGTGACGGGCACTGCCAGCGATGTTTTTCTTGTGCCTGCGTTCATCTGCTTCTCACTTCGGGTACTGGCGTGGTTGGGTTGATGTTCATGGTGTTACCTTGCTCCTGGGCCTAAAGGCCCGGGATGGGACGTCCTTCCTCGATTCGGCGAAGGTGGTCCGGCCGGATGTTGGGAAAGAGGCGGAGTTGCGTCGGATCGACGAGCGATCGCAAGATGGTAGAGATGAGGTCGGTGTGCGTGATGGGCGTTGTTGTTGGTCGGCCGCCTTGTGCATCGGACCGGCCGATCACTTGGCCCATTCGGAATCCGCCACCCGCGATCAAAAGCGGCGCCAGCGTGGGCCAATGGTCGCGGCCTCCGTTGGCGTTGATCCTCGGAGTACGGCCCATTTCGCCGCAAACGACCAGAAGGATTCGATCTTCCAATCCCCGTTGCTGCACATCATCCAGGAATGCCGAAATGGCCCAATCCAGTGACGGGCCGAAGCCTTCCAGGCCTCGCCTCTGATCGGGGTCGAGATTGGTGCCGTGGAAATCCCAGCCGCAATTCTCGACCATCACCAGTCCGGCCCCGGCTTCGCAGAGTCGCCGAGCAAGGAGCATCTGCCGACCCAGCAGAGACGGGCGTTGCGGAAAATCGGGAAGACCCCTGAAGTTTGGACACGTTAGCGTGATGTGGCTGGTGTCGTAGCGGTCGACGATTCGCTGGTCTTCGCGGTCGAGACGAAATGCTTCGGCGACGCTGCCGTTCAAAACCCGATTCGCCTGGGCGTGAAACGCATCGTGGGCTGCGATTATCGGATCACCTTTCAGTTCCCTAGCCATTGTGTCGAATTGGCGGAGCAATTCAAGGCGATTGGCCCATCGGTCCGCGGGGAGACGCATCTCCATGGCCTGCAGCAGCGGTGAAAACGTGATGTCTTGTTCCTGCCGACGCTGCGGCGCGCGTTCCGCGGCTGCGGCGGCCGGTCGTGATGAAGTCAGAACTCCCCCAGGATTGAAGGGAGCATAGGCATCCGGCAGGTCGCCCGTCGTGTTGCCTCGCAAAAAATGTTCCTGAAGAAATTCTCGGTTGTTCCCGCTATCGAGGAGAACGTAAGACGGCATTCCGGTTGTCGGATGGTTCGTTCCGCGCAAATGCGCGTAGAGCGATCCCACACTCGGCGGAGAGGGCCGTCGATCCTCTCCAGTAAGCATGGCTCGAACCCAATTCTCCTGATGGTCGCGGCACGGCGTTTGAAACGATCGGACGATGGCGAGGCGGTGGGCGCGTTCGGCGAGCCGGGGGAAATGGCTGCCGAACGTGACGCCGGGGAGCGACGTTTGAATTTCGCCGAACATGGTCCGGAATTCGCTAGGAATGTTCGGCTTGGGGTCCCAGGTCTCTTGTTGGGGTGGGCCGCCCCCCAGCCACACCCAAACGACCGATTTGTCCCGAACCCATGGTCTGTCGGCGATCGGATTCCCCTGCAGGAAGGACGGCAAGCCCAATCCGCCGAGGCCGAGAGCGCCAACTTTCAAGAACGATCGCCGCGTCGAGCGGCGATCCGGTCGAATTGTGAACATAGGCGGTTCCTTACTTCGAGGGCACGATCGGAATGACGACGACATTGCGGTACACGGCGGCGACATTGCCCGGCAAGGCCAACTTTCCGCTCTGGACAAACGTCGGGAGATCCTCGCGAGGTTCGCCATTGTAGACGACGGTCGACTTCCCCTTGCCCATCTTGACCTCCAGCAGGTTCCAGCCTTCCACGCCTTTGAACGGAGCCTTGGCTCCGGACGTCCATGCGTCGGTCTTGACCTGGCATCGCAGCAAACAAGCCCCGCCATGATCGCTCGCCGCCACCAGTGACGCTTTCGCAGTACCGTCGCACGTGAGCGTGCCGAATCCTATCGGTCGGCCCTCCTTGTCCCGGGTGGCCTTGACGCTCCAGGCTTTGTCGTCCCGGGCCGTTTTCCACCCGCTCAGCTCGCCGTCGTCGAATTGCCGAACCGCATCGCCGAACCGCTTGGAGTAGGTCTTGAGGAACAGGTTGCGGAAGCTAATCCGCATCTCCGTCCCGGTGCCGCCGTGAAGCTGCAAGGCGATGATCCCATCATCGTTTCGCCGTCTGCGATCGGGGGTGCTGTCGTCCCGGTCGATCATTTCGACGACCGGATAACCGTTGACGAAATGACTGGAGTGGTTGCCGCGGCAGACAACGTCGATGCGAGCCCATTCGCCCTTTTCGTAGTATTTATTGCTCATGAGCCACTTCCCGCTGGCGACTTGTCCGACGCCAATCCCCTTGCCTCCCTTTTCGTTAATGACCGACCCGCCGACGCCAACGCCGGCGCCCTGGTGGCCTTCATGATACAACTGGCCCGTGCCGTAGCCGTTGAGCAGATCGGCCTGGTAGCCGACGACTCGGAACCCCTTCGGATTAGTTCGGGTGCTACGGTATTGCACACCCGAATTGAAGTTGCCCATCTTGAAGTCGCAGCGGAAGTGGAAGTCGCGCAGGATGGCGTCCTTCTCGCCGTCGCGGAGGATGAGCCAGGAGCTGCCGTTGATGGGCCCCGCGTCAGGGTGTCCGCCTTCGATCACGCCTTCCTTGATCCGCCAGAGCGCGGCGTCGCCGTCCCAACCGGTCAAATCCTTGCCATTGAAGAGCGATCGAAACTCGGGCTCCGCCGCGAATGCTGGAACGACTCCACAAGCGAACAAAAGGGTCAAAAGCCCGGTACGATACGCCATTCAATTTCTCCCTCGGAACGACTCAAGAATAATTGCCTGCCGGAAGGTCCAGTCAGCGAAGTCAGCGAACACGTCTCCAGCCGAAAAGGGATCGCGGTCGAGATCGCAGGCGGCGAGTTCAGAACCCTAATTTCCAATGACTCGGAACGCCCAAACCTTAGGAATCAACAATCCGATTTCCGAATACCACACCGGAGAAGGGTCGCCCCCGGAATATCACTTCCCCTTCTTCTGGCAATTCGGATCGAGCGGCGTCGCCTCACCGACCTTGTCGACGGGATGCGTCAACATGTAACGCCAAACCGGCTCGTGGACGTACTTGCCGTCTTTCTTGATGGCCGCATCGTTGGGAGCGACGGCATTATGAATGGCCTTGTTCCCCTTGGGCGCGATTGAAGTGATGAGTCGACGGGTGTTTTCGTAGGGAGGCGACGTCTTCTCCACGTCAACGATGGGACCAAGTTTATGCAGGCCCAGCAGCTCCCAGGATCGGCAATAGTGCTTGGCCTCCCAACCGCCGTCGAAGCCGGTGAACATGAAGTAGCGGTTGGATGGCGTGGCGGACGGGAGTGCTTGCCACGATTGATCCTGGTCGCGCGGACCGCTGAAGCACAGCACGCGATCCAGCTTCTTGTACTGGGCGAAGCGAGCCGCGGTCGTGGAACCGTGGGATAGGCCGACGACGATCACGTCCTCCCAGTTCAGTCCGTCGCCGGCTTTGTTGATGAAATAGTCCCATTTCCCCTGTGGATGGTTCTTGGCGAGCCATTTGACGAACTGGAACGATCGCTCCATGAGGCCGTCGGCTTTCGGAATATCCACCAGTTTGCTGAAGTCCTCTCCAGTTGCCGCCTCGAGTCGAATGTCGCCGCGCCAGGTATCCTTGGGCTCGCCCGCGTTGAAGAGGTTGAACCAGCCGTCCGCATAGGGGACGCGAATGGCGTGCATCCCCAGTTCCTTGGTCAGCTTGAAAAGTTGCCCGCCGCCGGTGAGTGCAAGGACTAATTTGCCCCGCGGCTTGATTCGCGTGTCGACATACGCCGACTGGACGTCGCGAGGCTTGCCATCTTTTACGAGAGGGAAGTTGATTTCCGGATGCGACTTGACGCGTGGGTCGATTTTGCTCGCCCGTTCGGTAAGGTAATAGGCCTGGGGCTTCGGATCCGCGTAGGAGAACGGACTGACAACGACCTCCTGCGCGAGTGTTGCCGCTGCGGTTAGAGAAGCCAGGACTGCGGCAAGGACCAACTTCATGAGATTCTCCGTCAAACAGGCCAAATGGCGTAGTCGGCGACGCTTGGCATCACGACAAGATGGGGTGAATCACGTTGCCCGCGACATCCGTCAACCGGTACTGCCGGCCATTATGCTGATAGGTGAGGCGGGTGTGGTCCATGCCGAGCAGGTGCAGGATGGTGGCATGAACGTCGTGCACGGTGAGCGGGTTCTCGACGGCGCGCAGGCCCAGCTCGTCGGTGGCGCCGTAGCTGGCCCCGCCCTTGATGCCGGCGCCGGTCAGCCACATGCCGAAGCCCAGGCGGTTGTGGTCCCGGCCGGTCACGTCGCTGCCCTGGGTGATGGGCAGCCGGCCAAACTCGCCGCCCCAAATGATCAGCGTTGATTCGAGCAGGCCGCGCTGCTTCAAATCGGTGAGCAGGCCAGCGACGGGCACGTCTGTCTCCGCGGCCCGGTCCTCGTGGTTTTTCTTCACGTTGGTGTGGGCGTCCCAGCGTTCGGTATCGGTAGTGCCGCCCGAGTAGACTTGCACGAAGCGAACCCCCCGCTCGATGAGCCGGCGTGTCAGGAGCATCTGCGAGCCGAAATAGCGCGAGCGCGGATTGTCCAGGCCGTAGAGGCGGTGCGTGTCCACCGTTTCGCGCGCCAGGTCGAACGCCTCGGGCGCTTGCGTCTGCATGCGGTAGGCCAGCTCGAAATTCTGGATGCGGCCGAGCAATTCGGCCTCGCCGGGATTGCGTTCCAGGTGTCGGCGATTGAGTTCCTCAGCAAAGTCGAGCTGGCGGCGCTGCCGGTCGAGGCTCACCTGCGGGAGCGGATTGAGGTGCAAGATGGGACTGCTGCCGGTCGAGCGCACCGGCGTGCCCTGGTAGACGCCCGGCAAGAACCCACAACTCCAGCTATTGGGTCCTCCTTCGGGGGCCGCACGGTAATCGACCATGACGATGAAGCCGGGTAGATTCTGATTTTCGCTCCCCAGCCCGTAGGTGACCCACGAGCCGACGCTTGGAAAGCCGATGCGCGTCAGCCCGGAATTCATTTCGTACAGGGCCGGACCGTGATTGTTCGATTCGACGTGCAAGGAGCGCAGAAAGGCGAAGTCGTCCACATGGCGGGCGACGTTGGGCAGCACTTCGGACATCCACGCCCCGCTTTGGCCATGGCGAGCGAAACGGAACGGCGACTTCATGACCGTGCCGTTGCTGGCGAAGAAGCCGACGTTCGTGCCCAGGTTCATCGCCGTTCCGTGGCGGCGCTCTAGCTCCGGCTTGGGATCGAAGAGGTCGATCGTGCTGGGAGCGCCGTGCATGAACAGCCAGATCACCGCCCGGGCCTTGCCCGGGAAATGACTTGGCCGCGGCGACATCGGCCCCGCCGCCGGGGTTGTGCCGGCGAGCAGCCCCGCGCTCTGTAGAATGCCGGCCAGACCGAGGGTGCCAAAGCCAGCGCCGGTGCTGGCGAGAAATTCGCGCCGATTCCAGCCGTTCGTCGTTATGTCAAGGTCGCCTCGCATGTTCTATTCCACGTAAATGAACTCGTTGGTCATCACCAGGGCCTGGCACAAATCGGCGAGAATCTGAACGGCAGCAACACCGCCACCATCGGTAGTACCCTTTTCGAGGAAGCGTAGTGCTTGCTCCATTTCCATGGGTGTCGGCGTGCGACCGAGCGCCGTCACGAAGGCAAGGTCGATCTGGGCCTCCCGCCTGGGCCCGGCCATTTTTTGCACGCGCTCGGCGAATCGCTCGCACTGGGTGCGAATGAGCGGGTCGTTCAAGAGGTGCAGGGCCTGCGGCACGATCGTGGTCCGGTGGCGCCGTCCAGCCGAGCCATTTCCATCCGGACGATCGAACGCTTGCAGGACCGGCAACTGCACCGAGCGCTTGGCAAAGACGTAGATGCTGCGCCGCCAGGTATCCGGGCTGTCCTTCTTGGTGTTCTGCCAGGGCGAACGCGTTGCGGAAAGAGCCGCTTCGGGCGGGATATATGGGTACACCGCGGGGCCGTACATCTTGCTATCAAGCCCGCCGATCGACAGGATCGCGTCGCGAATCCCTTCGGCCTCCAAGCGGCGTGGCCGTTGCCGCCATAGAAAGCGATTGTCCGGATCGATCTTCGCCTGGCGCGGATCGAATGCCGAGGATTGCTGGTAGGCGGCGCTCGTTAGGATGAGCCGGTGAATGGGCCGCAAGCGCCAGCCCCCGACAATGAGCTTCTTCGCCAGCCATTCGAGCAATTCGGGATGAGTGGGTGCTTCGCCGCGAAGGCCGAAATCATTTGGCGTGCGCACCAGGCCTTCGCCGAAATGGTGCTGCCAAAGGCGATTGACGATTACGCGGGCGGTGAGCGGGCCGGCGCCGTGTTCGACGTCCACGAGCCAGTCGACCAATGCCTGCCGCGGTAGCACTCCCTTGAGCCAGTGCTTCTCATGCTCGGAATGACGAACGAGCACATCGAAAAAGCCCGCTGTCAGTCTGTCCCCTTTGTTGGCGGGGTTGCCGCGCCGCAGGAAGAAGCTCTCGCCCGGTGAGCCGTTGTCGCTGAGCACGTGGGCCGTTTGCTTCGTGCCAGCGATGGGCCGATCGCCGCGGCGCGAGCCGTTGAATACAGCCAGCAGACGGTAGTACTCCTTTTGCGTGATGGGGTCGTACTTGTGATCATGGCAGCGGGCACAGCCCAGGTTGAGCCCTAGAAACGCCTGGGAGGCGGTCGTCATGATGTCATCGAGTTCGTCGTAGCGGTCCTGCTCCTTGGGGCTATTGGTGTTGAACGGGCCGCAGGTGCAGAAGCCGGTCGCGATGACGGCCGCCGCGTCAGGCGGGGTGACGAGGTCACCGGCGAGTTGCCATCGGAGGAAGCGGTCGAAGGGCATGTCGTCGTTGAGGGCGCGAATGACGAAATCACGGTACTGGTACATGGTGGGCCGGGGCGAGTCGATCGAGTAGCCGCTGCTGTCGGCATAGCGCGCCACATCAAGCCAGTGCTGCCCCCAGCGTTCGCCGTGATGAGGCGAGGCGAGTAGATTCTCGATCAGCTTTGCCGGCCAGTCGCGTGCGGGCATGGCCAGGGCCGCGGACATTTCCTCCGGCGTGGGGGGCAGACCGATCAGGTCGAAGTAAAGCCGGCGAACGAGCACACGTTTGGCCGCCGGCGCGGCCATCGTCAGGCCTTTCGCGCGCAGTGCCGCTTGCAGGAAAGCGTCGATAACATTGGTTTTCTCGGCGGCCGCGGGGGGCGTCGGCGCCTTGAGCGGCTGGAATGCCCAGTGATTGCGCTTGGCGGCATCATCCACGCTGGCGACAATCTCGCCGTCCTTCCGTGGGTCAGGAGCGCCTGCTCGAATCCAGTTCTCGAAATCGGCGATCACCGCGGCATCCAGCTTCTTGCCCGGCGGCATCTCGAGGCCCCCTTCGTGCCGCAGGGCCCGCAGCAGCAAGCTTTTGGCCGGCTCGCCGGGAACGAGCGCCGGGCCACTCTCGCCCCCCTTGAGCAGCGCTGCTCGGCTGTCCAGCCGCAGGCCAGCCTTGAGCTTCTTGTTCTTCAGGGCCTCGGCGGAGTGGCAGCGATAGCAATTCTCGACCAGCACCGGGCGAATCTTGCTTTCGAAGAAGGCAATCCCGGCCGAGTCAGGCTTGCCAATTTGGGCCACGGCAGAGCCCGAGCAAATCACCAGGCAAAGAAGGACGGTGATCGTGGAAGCTCGCATGGATCGCTCTCATAAAACCAGGGGCTTCACTCCAGACTACAGTCTCAACACCGAATCCAACGGCTGCCCAACGTCGTAGTTTTTCGTTCGCGTCACCACAGCTAATGGGTCAACTGCCGCTCCGCCAATTGTAGATACAACTCCAAATGCAACTTCGACAGCGACTGCCCGCCCCCGACCGTCTCGAATCCGTCGATTGCCGCCTCCTCGGGAAAGAGGTTGTGGAACGGCCGAATCCATGCGTCCCGCGTGGCATCCCCAAAACGTCGTTGAGGGTGTTCTCGAATTCGACGCGATTCAGACTCCTGCTGAACGGTTTCGCGTCGCGATGCCCCTCGGCATCACGACAAACCAGGCAAACCCGCCTCGAAGCGTTTGAACCTGCCGCCGCAAATGTCGGCTCGCTGTAGCATCGTGGTGAAAACCTGGCCGAACAGCGTGCGGTCGTCGGGGAACATCAGGTGTTGGCCGTGTCGAAGGCCAAAACTGCGGCCGCCGGCGAACAGCAAGGGGATCTTGCGGACTCCATGCGATCCGGTTCCGTTGAGGAAGTTCTCGCCATTGTTCATGCCGCTGCCGAAAACGATCATGGTGTTGTCCAAGAGGTTGCCCCCCGCGTCCGGCGCGTTTTTGAGTCGGTTCAGGAACTCGGCGAAAAAATTCACTTGCTGGCGATCGGACTCGGCGACTCGAGCGAGCTTTGCGGGATCGCCGCCGTGGTGGGTGTCGCCATGCACGCGGGTGATTTCCCGAGATGACAAGTAGGTGACGACCCGGGTTGAATTGGTCCTTAGCGCCAAATGGATCAGTTCGTACATGGCCGGAATTCGTCCGCGGATGTTCTCCAAGAAAGCGGCGTCGGCCTCGGGCCGGGGGTTGCGAAGCCAGGCTTCCTCGCGAACGATGGCTTGTTCCACCTCGCGGATGCTTTCGAGGTATTCGGTCAAGCGCCGCGAATCGACCGCTCCGAGAGACCGGCGGATGGCTGCCACCTCCCCTTGCAGGTCGTCGAGAATACTTCGGCGACTCGCCAAACGCCGTTCCGCCTCCGCCATCGACGCCGCGTCCGGCGCCACGAACAATCGGTTGAAAATCTGACGGGGATCGGCCTGGGCGGGAAGCGGCGTTCCCCGTTCGTTGAACGAGAGCGTGTGCGTCAACCGTTTCGCCCCCGTCCCGCTCTGCACGCTGAGTTGCAGCGACGGAAACCGCACGTCCCGGCCCAGATGAGGCGCCGCCAACTGATCGATCGAGATCGAGTTGTTCCCCGCGGGGTTGTCGGCGGTCAACCAGGTATCGGCGGCGGAGTGGCCGTTGAAGTCGAATTCGTGACGCAGCCCCGAGAGGATCGACAACTGCTCGCGATGCGGCTCCAGCGCCCTGAGGGTCGGCGAAAACGTGTAGTTTCTGCCGGTTTGCCGGGGATACCATTCTTCATTCACCACGCCGGACGCGAAGTAAATGAATACCATCCGCGGCCTGGCCCGAGCCGGCCCGGTGCTGGATGAACCGGAGGCCATCGCCTCCAGCATCGCCAGCGCCAGCGCCGCGCAGCCCCCCTTGATCGCCTGTCGTCGGGACATGACTTGAATCATCGGTTATCCTTTCACGTTGTTAAACCCTGTCAATAGCTGCGAAATTCATCGCTGAGAACCAGTTCCTCGATCAGCGTCCCCAGGCGATAGCCATTTTCCTTCAGAAGGCCGCGAAGCCGGGCGACAGTCCGGCGATCTTGAAATCGCAGGGACCGCCCCAGGGAATAGACCATCATTTTCTCGACGAAACACTGGACGAACGCGTCGGGGGCGTCCATCAAGGCACGCCGCAATTGGTCGGGGCCGTCGATCTCGCGCCCATCGGGTAGGGTCGCCCGGGCGTCGATCTTCGGGCTGTCAAAACGTTTCTTCAGGCCGTCGGCCTCGCGTTCGCGCCAGAGGCCGACAGCGTTGTAACGCTCCAACGCAAAGCCGATCGGATCGATCTTGCTGTGACAGCGGGCGCAACTCTTCACGTTGCGGTGAATTTCGAGTTGCCGACGCTGCGTCACTTCGTTCAGGCCGGGAACCTTGTTGGCGAGTTCGCCGGCGTTGTCGGGCGGGGGCGGCGGCGGATCGCCGAGAATGTTCTCCAGAACGAACGCGCCGCGGGCGACCGGCGAGGTGCGCGTGCTGTTGGAGGTGATTTTGAGGATGCTGGCATGCCCAAGGACGCCGCCGCGATGGTGCTCCGGCACCAGCGTAACCCGACGAAACTGATCGCCCCGAACCCCGGCGATCTTGTAGTGTTCCGCGAGCGTCTCGTTGAGCATCGTCCAGTCGGAATCGAGGAAGTTCAAGATGCTCAGATCCCGGCGGAGTACTTCGTGGAAGAACTCGACCGTCTCGAGCACCATGCTGCGTTCGAGTTGCTTGCTGTACTTATACAAGTCGGGGTCGGGTTCCGCGGCGCCGATCCGCGTCAGGTGCAGCCATTGCGAGGCGAAATTCTCAGCCAAAGCGTAGGCACGGCGATCTCGGAGCATCCGCCGAACCTGCTTTCGCAATCCCTCCGGCTTCCCAAGGTCGCCGGATTCGGAGGCGCGGAGCAACTCGTCGTCGGGGCAGCTGCTCCAAAGAAAATAGGAGAGCCGCGATGCGAGTCCCTGAGGCGAAAGTCGCTGATTGGGCTGAGCCGAAATGCGATCGCTGACGACGAAGAGAAAATCGGGCGAAACGAAAACCGCCATCAACGTTGCCCGCAAGGCTTCGCCGATGGGGGCCTTCCGGCTGCGTTCTGCTTTGTACCGCTTCAAGTATCGTTCAACGGTCTCGGGGGAAACCGATCGGCGCAAGGCTCGCGGCAGAATGCGCTGGAGCGTCTCGTGGACCGCGACCATCTCCTCGCGTTCCTTGGGCAAAACGCCGGGGATGCGCAGCGTCGCATCCTGCACCGGCGGCAGCGGCCCCTCGACCTCGATGTAATCGATCTCGATCAAGTGGTGGTAGAAATCCAACGCGGCCTGAAGCTGAGGTTCGCGTTTCGGATCCCTGTTCGGTAAAGGGCCTTTCTCTCGAAACGTCGAGCGAAACTGCAAATCGATTCGCAAGGAAGAGTTGTCGCCGACGCGGACTTCTTCCAACTCGCGAAACACCATCAACTCGTGGGTCTTCCACTCGTTGGGCGCCAATTTGACGCTCATGACGACGGCGTCAACCGGTCGGTCGTCCGGGTGGCCCGTGAGCACCTGCATCAAGATCGGATGGGCCAGCCCAGCCGGTTTGACGATCGGGCGACAGCGAATGCGATACCGATACAGCCCCGGCTGACGCACCAGACAGTCCGCGCCGAAGGTAAACGTATCCCAGACCACCGCCCCGTTTTCGTTCATCAGCGGAAAGCCCAACCGGCGCTGGCCGGTGAAGGGGTTCGGCCTCATCCGATCGGCTTGAAAGTCCTTGGCGAACGAACCGTCATCATCCCGTTTTCCAAGATTGAGGAAGAAGACTCCGGGCATCGACGGCGAATCGTCCTTAAAGCGATCGCGGCAGCCAAGGCCGTCTTCGATTTTCCTGGCGGCGTTGCTTCTGGGAGCCGCATAATCGATGCGCCAGTGATGCGTGGGGCGAGCCCAGTCCATGGCCAACGTCAATTGCCGTTCCGCCAATTGCAGGTACAGTTCCAAATGCAACTTCGACAGCGACAGCCCGTTGCCGACCGTCTCGAAGCCGTCGATCGCGGTATCCTCGGGCAAGAGATGATGGAATGGCCGAAATCCGTGCGTTCCGCGCGGCATTCCCAACACGTCGTTGAGGGTGTTCTCGAATTCGACGCGATTCAGACGCCTGCTGAACGGTTTCGCGTCGCGATGCCCCTCGGCGTCCACGAACTGCCAAAGCTGCTTTTCCATCGCTTCGGTCATGAGCGTCCGCTCTTTGGGCGACACATCCTCGCTCGACAGCGGCATCTTCCCTTTGGCGACCTGATGAAACGCCTTCTCGTAGGCCCGAAATCGTTCCCCGTTGAGAGTCGTTCCAGGCTTGAGCAATGGCTCAATGCTGAAGCCGCCCTTGGACGAACCCTTGGCGTGACACCCGGAACAGCGATCCTGAAAGAAACTCGCCACATTCGCCTGTATCTTGACCTCATCGGCTTTATCCCCAGCCTGCGCGGCCCCACAATACGCGCCGCAAATGGCAAGGATCACCGCAGCCCTCCATCGATGGATCGTTCCCGTGAAAATCATGAGCTGGCCCTTCTGGATTCACCGATGGTCCTGTCGTTTATTCAGCTACGCTATCGCCGAGAAGGGGCGACCCGCTCGGCAGCAGCGACACGATCAATGTCGTGTCGTGGAATTTCAATCATCCCGGCTTCTACGCCAGGATCTCCCTGATCACTTCACCGTGTACGTCGGTCAATCGGCGGTTGAAACCGTTGTGCAGGAACGTCAGTCGGGTGTGATCGATCCCCAACAGGTGAAGGACGGTGGCATGGTAATCGTGGTGGGTGGTCGTGTCGATGGCCGCCCTGGCACCAAACTCGTCGCTCTGGCCATGGGAGTAGCCGGCCTTCACCCCGGCGCCGGCGAACCACACGGTGAAGCAGTTGCCGTTGTGGTCGCGTCCCATCCCCTGGGACTTTGCCGTTCGGCCAAATTCGGTCGCCCAGAGAAGCAAGGTGTCTTCGAGGAGGCCGCGTTGTTTCAGGTCTTGAACCAGGCCGGCGATCGGTTGATCGACCTTGTCGGCCTGCCTCTTCAGTCCGCCGGCAATATCTCCGTGGTTGTCCCAGTTGTTGCCCGCGCCGTCATGGCCGCTCCAGACCTGTACGAAGCGGACGCCGCGCTCGATGAGTCGGCGGGCGAGCAGGCAGCGCGTTCCCACATCGTCGCTGATCGGCGTACCGATGCCATACGACCGCTTGGTTGCTTCCGTCTCTCGGCCGAGGTCGAAAGCCTCGGGGGCACTGATCTGCATCCGAGCGGCCATTTCATAGGAAGCGATTCGGGCGTCGAGCCGCGTGTCGGCCGGATGCCGGTCGCGGTGTTCCCGGTTGAATCGCTGCAGGAGTGCGAGCCCGTCGCGGTCGGCGTCAGGCGTCACGAAGCGGTAACGGTCGGAAACCCGCAAATCGGCGATGGGATTCCGCAAATGAGCTTGGATGATGGTGGCACTGTGCTCGGACGATAGAAAACCCGACGAGAAATTCCCCTCGCCGTTGTAGGGCATCCCCACGCGGTCGGGCAACACCACGAACGACGGGAGATTGTCCGAAAGCCGGCCCATGCCGTACGAAACCCAGGAGCCAAGGCACGGATAGCCCGCGCGGGCGAAGCCGGTGTTCATCATGTAGCTGCTCAAGCCATGCACGCTGTTGTCGGTGTGCATTGCGTGCAGGAAGCACAGGTCGTCAACGAACCTGGCCTGATGCGGGAAGACGCTGCTCACCCAGTGGCCGGACCTGCCGTGTTGCCTGAACTCGAACGGCGAGGGAAGCATGTCTCTTTCTGGACGCCTTTGCAGCATGGGGCGGTAGTCCCAGGTGTCCATGTGGGCGGTGCCGCCGTTCATGAAGAGCTGAATGACGCGGCGTACCCTGGCCCGGTGGTGGATGCCGCCGTTCAACTCCGGGTTCGGCCTGTCGTCCGCGAACCCCTCCCGTGCGAGCAGATCAGCAAGGGCGAGTCCGGTGAAACCGCCGCCAAGCTGCCAGGCGAACTCACGGCGCGTCGATAGCGGGCGCAACTCGTTATTTTGAGGTCGGGTCATTTCTTACTCCACAAAGAGAAACTCGTTGGAATTCATGAGAACCCGGCACATGGCCGCGAGACCGTGCCGGTTTGCGTAATTTGTAAACTCGGCCGACTCCTGCGGGTTGGGCTCGCGTTGCAGCGTCAACCGGAATGCGTGCCGCACTTGTTCCTTTGGATCGGCTTGCTCCCGTTGCACGCGCTGCGCGAGTTGTTCGCAATGGTGCAGCACAAAGTGGTTGTTGAACAGCACCAGGGCTTGCAGGGGCGAGGCCGAGAACGACCGCGCCGGCACGAATTGCGAGGCATCCGGGAAGTCCATGGCCGACATGAACGGATCGGGCCGAGTGCGGAAGATGAAGCGGTAGATGCTGCGCCGATTCGGCCCATTCGCGTTCCAGTCGATGGCGTCGTAGTTGGCCAGCTTGGTGGTGTTGAAGCCGGGCTTGACCTCGAATTGCAGCACGCCGGGGCCGCCCATCTTGGCGTCGAGTCGGCCGGAAATCGACAGCACGGTGTCGCGGAACGACTCGGCATCGAGGCGATTGCGATTCATCCGCCAGAGCAGCCGATTTTCGACATCGACCCGCTCGGCCTGCGGATTGGCCACCACCGCCTGACGGTAAGCGGCGCTGGTCAAGATGAGCCGGTGCAGCTTCTTGAGGGACATGCCGCTGTCACGGAAGTCGGCCGCAAGCCAGTCGAGCAGTTCGGGATGCGAGGGAGTGCCGCCCATTCGGCCGAAATCGTTGAGCGTTTCGACGATGCCGCGGCCGAAGTGATGGTGCCAGACGCGGTTGACGATGCTCCGCCAGGTCAGCGGGTTCTTCGGATCGCTGATCCACTGGGCAAGATACTTGCGGCGGTTCCGTTCGTCCCTGCTCTCGTCGGCGGTAAGGCGACTCTTGAGCCCTGAGATCGAGGAGATGGTTCCAGGAAGGGCGGGCCCCAGGTTTTTGCCGCCGTCGCCGCGCAGCATGATGTTGACGGATCTGGGGGTACCCGGCTTGTTCTCGTGCGGCAGCGAACCCGCCACCACGTGAAAATTCGTCTGCACCGGGAGTTGGGCAATTGCTTCATCCGCGACGATGGGCAACCCGTGCACCGCAAGAGTCTGCCATTCGATATCCGTCCGCTTCGCCGTCGGAGTCGCCAGTGCCTGCGTCACGGGGGTCGGCACGAACGAATACGGGTTCATCGACTGGTCCGTGACGGAGAGGCGGAAGCAGCCCAGCAGCTTCTTCGCCTGCTTCTGCCTAAGCACGATCTCGAACCGACCGTCCGCGGGAATCGCCGGCGCGTTGGAAAGTTCGAAGACGGCGACGCTCGTTCCCGGGCCGATGGACCAGAAGGAATCCTCCCGGTTGTCGTGGGCACGATTCACGGTCTGCTCTTTGGCGAGGATATCTGCTTTGGAGGACTTGATGCCAACTCTTCTTCCCTTGTCGGCCTTGCTGGTGAACGCCTGAATTTCCAACTCGCTCAGCGACGCCGACCCATCCTCGGCGAGCCCAGGGCCACGCATCGGCAAAGCCGAATCGGTCAACAACTCCAGACGAAGGACCTTGGCATCCGTGATCGGGCCGGGGATGACCAGCGTATATGTATCGGTCTCCGCAGTCGGCTTGGCGAGATAGATCGCCCCGTCCTTGCGGACCTCGAGCTTGGCGCCCGAGGCGGACGCTAGCTGAGCGAATGGCAGCGTCTTCCACTTGGGCCCTTTCTCGCCGAGAGCCTTTTCCCAGCCGGCGATGATGGTCTTGTTCTCCGCCGAGATCAGTTCCGCCGGTTTGCCCTTGGGCCCGGCGGCCTTGACTCCCAGCCACCTGGACCGCGTGGCCCGAACTTGCGGATCGAGATCCACCATCACATCACGTCGATTCACACCGGCGAAGATGGCTTGGAGGCCGTAATAGTCCTCGAGCGAAATTGGATCGAACTTGTGATTGTGGCAGCGGGCACATTGCACAGTGCTGCTTACGAAGGCCGACATCGCCGTGGTGATGAACTCGTCGCGAACCGTGTACTCGCTGCCGCTGAGGACATCAGGCCCAGCCGCGAGAAAGCCGAGCGCGGCCGTCAGCTTCGCATCCTCCGGAAAGAACGCATCCGCCGCCAACTGCTCGTGGATGAACCGATCATAGGGCACATCGGCATTGAACCGCTCGATCACGTAATCGCGGTAGCGCCAGGCGTGTTCGCGGAAGCCATCGTGTTCGTTGCCGCGCGAATCGCCATATCGAATCACATCGAGCCAGTGCCGTGCCCAGCGTTCGCCATAGTGGGGCGAGGCGAGCAGGCGGTCGATCAGTTTCTCGTAGGCCTTGGGATCCGGATCGGCGACGAAGGCATCGACTTCTTCGGGCGTGGGCGGCAGGCCGTGCAAATTGAACTTGAGCCGGCGCAGCAGCGTTCGCCGATCCGCCTCCGGGGCGGGCGCGAGCTTCTGCGTCTTGAGCTTGGTCTGAATGAAAGCGTCAATCGGATGCGCGGGACCAGCGGGAACGTCAGGCTTGACCAGCGGCCTCAGCGACCACCAGTCCATCGGATCGGCGGCCTTGGCGACCACGCGGGGGTCCGGAGCGCCCCGGCTCACCCACTCGATCAACGTCTTGACCTGCGCATCCGCGAGTTTCTCCTTGGGCGGCATCTTGAGATCGGGGCCATGTTGAACGGCCTTGATGAGCAGGCTCTTGCCTGGGTTGCCCGGCACAATGGCAGGGCCAGACTCGCCTCCCTTCTCCCAACCGCTGCGTGAATCGAGGGCCAGCCCGCCCCTCATCTTGCCGCCGGCGTGCGAATGACAGGAATAGCAGTGCTGCACCAGAATAGGCCGAACCTGCTTCTCGAAAAACGCACTGTCGGCAGAGGGCTCCTGAGCAGAGAGTGATACGCTGGACCACAGTGTCGCGGTTATCACGATGAACGGTCGAAACTTCATCAGGGAATCTCCCTTTCAGGGTGGACTTAGCATCAGCATGGCCAGCATAGGAACGCAGCAGACTTCTGAATACGGCGGACTCGTTCACGGCTTTTTCCGAAAGGCGTTCTCGTCCGCGTTCGCCGCCCAGAAAATCGCCAGGGCGGTGAGGGTGCGCGGACGCACAAAACACGCCGCAAACGAGGGGCATCGTTGCAGCCATCCATTGATCGATCGTTCACACCTCCTGAATCTCATGCCGCGAGCCAAGCGAATCTTAGCTGAACAATTCTGTCCCGGCCGTCGTCAACCAGGATAGCCCTGTTGGGATCGTTGACGATTCCGTTCGGAGTTCGGATTCCGAACTGTTCAATCAGGTTTGCTACTCTTTCTTCAACGTCCCAGCCAAGCGAACGGGATCGAGGCTCGGTTGCCAGAGATACTGTTCGTCCTGCGTGATGCGGTCCGGGCCGAGGAAGGGGCGAATCGGTTGCCGAGTCTCGGCGAGTTTCGTCGCCGGATCGAGAATCGTTCCCGTGACCAGATCGACACGCACGCTTCGGCCAACTTTCGCTTTGGCGACCTTCGGAGCCTGGAACTCGAGCACCGTATAATCAGGACTAATTCGGTAGGTGCCATATGCCACGCGCGGCGCTCCGCTGAACGTCAGGCCCGGATACTCCGTGACGAAGCGAATCGTGTGAAACACGTTGTAGACCTGTTTCAATTCGTCGTCGGTCAGCAGATCTTTGACGCCGAGCGACTTCACGATGTCGCCGGTCTTGCGGTAGATCACCAGACGATGGGCGACCGCGGGATGGTCGGCCCAGTCCTTATTCGGGCCGTCGGCGAACTTTCCGCCGTTGGAGAGTTTGTCACCGACGTTCGTCTTGCTGGGAGAGTAGGAAAACGGACTCCAGGCCGCGAACGTTTCGCCGTCCGGAGCGATGAAGAGATGAACGAAGGGGCCGACCGGCGGGAGCCCGATGAGGTCGCCCGTGTGCGATTGGCCAATTTTGGTGTCCTTCCAGTGAAACTTCCATTGGCCGGCCTTGGGGTCTTTCGGCTTGGCGCCGACCAACTCGGCCGTCACACGAAATCGGCCGTCCTGCGTTTGGCAGCCATCGACGTAGTCCTGTCGCGCTCGCCCGGCGTAGATAGCGGACGCAGCCAGCAGCAAACAAACGATTGCAATAGATGATTTCATCATTTTTCTCCAATGCACCAGAGTTTCGATCGGCCCAAGAGCAACAGCCAACCGTCCGCCACCGCGGGCGAGCCGTGGCCTTGGTCGTCGAGATCGTTGTTGGCGAGCACCTTGAACTCCGCGCCCGCTTGCACGACGACGCTCTTTCCTGCCGAAGCCAAATAGATGCGACCCTTCGCGTCGGCGATGGGGCTGGCCCAGGCGGAATTGGCGCCGACACGCTCCTGATACACCTTCTCGCCGGTCTTCAAGCTTCGGCAAATGAAGACGCCGTTGCCATGGAGACGGTAGATGTGGTCGCCGACGATCACGGGCGAGCCCAGGCTTTCTGGCACGGTCGCGGTCCATTCGCTGGGCACGGGAAAAGTGACGACGCTGTCGGGAATCGCAACCAACGTGGCGAGCCCGCCTCGTCCGCTATCGAAGTACACGCGGTCGCCTGCGAGGACGGGGGTCGCAGTCGAAGCGACACCCGCGGCCCACCAGAGCTTCTTGCCCGTCAGTGGATCGAATGCTTGCAGTGCGTTGTCCGCTCGCTCCTTGCTGGAAGCAGCGATCAACATCTGGGGGCCATTCTTTCCCAGTGCCAGCACGGGCGTCGAATGGCCGTAGCCCGTGTCTTTGAGACGCAGATCATAGACGATATCGCCCGTCTGTTTCTTGAACGCGATCAGGCGAGGCTCTTTGGTGAGTCCGCAAAAGACAATCACCAGATCCCGATACAAGATCGGGCTGGTCGCCATTTCGAAGTTGTAATGGAACGGCTTGAGTTCGTAACGCCATTGCAACTTGCCCGTGGCATCGACGGCGACTAGGACGGACGAGCCAAACAGAGCGTAAACGCGTTCGCCGTCGGTGCAAGGCGTGGAGTTGGCGTACCCCAAGCCCCGATCCCCTTTCAAAGGCCCGCGTTTGAACGGGCCCGGCTCCACCGCGGTCTTCCAAAGGCGTTTGCCGTCGCTGAGTTGGAAGCACTGGATGTGATGCAAGGGTTGTTCACCGTCGGGATTCGCGGCGACATTGGCGATATAGACGCGGTCCTTCCACACGATGGGGCTCGAAGTCCCCTGGCCCCCGGCATCGACGGACCAGCGAATGTTCTTGCCGGCCTTCGCGCTCCATTCAAGCGGCAGGTTGTCGCGCGTAGTGACGCCGCAACCGCCCGGGCCACGAAATTGAGCCCAATCCTCGGCGTTTGAGACGCCTGGTATCAATGCCAGTAGAAACAGGATGAGAAATCGCATGGTTTAACGGAGCCCCTCGATCAGCTTCGCATGGCGCCGCAGAAAGCCTATGGGCCGACCTTTGCAGCTTTCGTTTTCATGGGACATCATTCAAAAGGCGTGCGTCCGTTGGCTCGTTCCAACCCGGGTTCGGCACGCTAATGGGGGGCGGGCAAGTGTGCATTCATTATAAATAACTCTGCATGCAAAACAAGCAGAAATATGCAAAAAAACGCACGAGAAGGTTCTGCTTTGCCAGCCTACGGACACCGCTCTTTCACTTTCCTTCGAAAGAGACAATTTCCAACATTGCGCTTCGGTCGACCCAGAGCTTGGATCAGGCCCGCAGTGGTGGCGGACACAGCAAGTTGGAATCGACGGGAATCGTTCTTGTGAAAGTCATGAGTTGGCCCTTCTGAACCTTGCCTGCAATATTTCTCCATTCGACGACTTTGATCACGGCTTCTTCCGGTAGGCGTTCTCGTCCGCGTTCGCCGCCCAGAAAATCGCCCGGGCGATAAGGGTGCGGACTGGTTCGGATCGTCCCAGGTCGTGGCCGTCGTGAATGGCGTAGACGATTCGTTGTTTGGAGATCGGATGGGTGCGAGTCCACAACTGAGGCTCGCCGCTCGTCGATTCGAGGACGACGGAAAGGTCGTTGAGCGACCTGTGAACGTAGAGGTGTTCCCTGGGATACAAATCGGCGACCGTGAGTCCCTTCAGAATCGGATGGTCGGCTTGGCCTTCCCGAGGACGAAGCTTCTCTTGCAAATGGTTCACAAACGTGGCGCCGAAGGTGGCTTGGCCGTACTTTTGCGAATCGACGGCGCTCCCCTTGGGAACCTTGAACCCGGCGCCATGATGGCAGCGTCGCATGCCGACCAACGGCTTGGAGGCGTAAAGGTTCAGCACCGCGTCAGACTGCTTCGCATCGAGTTCTACGTGTGTGAGGCCAGTGAGAATGACATCGGCATCCGCGGCTTTTTCGATGCCTGGGATCGTTTTCCGATCAGCCGGGACGATGAGCGTGACCTGCACGCGATAGTTCGCTTCGAGCCATTTGGGAAAAGCCTCGTAGCCGGCTTTGTTATCGCGGATGCCGAATGCCGGGGTCAGGATGGCGACCTTCAGCGGCTTGTCCGATTGCGCCGGGGCAAAGCTGGCCCAGGCCAGGAGACAAAAGAGAGCGAAGAGCCGTTTGCATTTCATGAAGGGTTTGTTTCTCATGGTATGGTCAGGCGTCCAGGCCGCGTAAGGTTCCAGTGCTGTCGCCGAGGCGATCGGCGCGGACGCCGGCGCGTTCAAGCATCGTGAGCCAGAGGTTGGTGACGGGCGTTTCGCCGGGAAAGCGAAGGTGCCGACCGGACCGCACGCGGCCGCCCCCCTTTCCGACCACAACGATCGGCAGGTCGTGATGATCGTGGCGGTTGCCGTCGCCAAGCGAGCTGCCATAAGCGATGAGGCAGCGGTCTAGAAGCGTGCCATCTCCTTCGCGGATGGCGTGAAGTTGGCGGAGGATCCTCGCGAAATGGGTCAGGTGAAAGCGATTGATGGTGGCAATTTTCTCGATCACTTCCGCTCGGCCGCCATGGTGCGAGAGATCGTGATGTCCGCCAGTGATGCCGAGGGCGTTGTATGAGCGGCTGCTTTGTTCGTGGTCATAGACGAATGTGCAAACGCGGGTGCTGTCGGTCTGATAGGCGAGGACCATGAGGTCGCCCATGAGTCGGAGCTGGTCGTCGTAGCTCGCGGGCACGCGCGGATCGGGGCGGGCGGCGCCGGTGGGAGTCGTTGGCGGCGGGAGCGACTCGGCCCGTTCAATCCGCTGCTCGATGTCGCGAATGGAACTGAGATATTCGTCCAACTTGCGGCGATCGGCGGCGCCGAGCCGCTGCTGCAAGACGACCGCTTCGCTGCGGACCGTGTCCAGGATGCTGCGGCGAGTCTGGTTGCGGCGGGTGTTTCCTTCACTGGAAAAGAGCCGATCGAAGACGGCACGCGGCGAGACTTCTTTGGGGACCGGTTGCGTTGCCGAGCGCCACGACATGGTGCTCGTGTAGATGCACGGAAAACCGTCGCAACTCCAACGTGCGGGAACAGTGCCGATATTCAGCGACGGCAGCCGGGTGTGGGGGGCGAAGTGTTCCGCGGCAATTTGGTCGGCCGAGACGCCGAGGCGGACCTCGATTTTTCGCGGATGCACGCCCGTGAGGAACGCGCCCATGGCCGGCGCATGATTGCCGCTGTCGCCGTGCGGTCGGCCGGGGTCCGAAGCCATACCGGAGATGACCAGCAGGTTGTCGCGGAAATCGGCGAGCGGGCGCAGGACGGGCGTGATCTCGAAATCAGCTCCCTCCCGCCGGGGCGTCCAGCCGGCCATGTCCATGCCGTTCGGGACGTAGACGAAGCCCAGACGAATCGGCAACGGGCCGGGCAAACTGGAGGCGAGCGCCGAACGCGGCGCCATCGCTTCGAGCCACGGGAGCGCGATGGCGGCGGCCGTTCCCCGCAACATCGTCCGACGTGAAAGTGAACGAGTGAACCACGGATTCATTTCAATTCTCCTTCCTTTCCGCGACGCAGCCGAAACGGCTCGCTGCGGGCAACGGCGGTGATTAACGATTGCATGCGGTACCGGTCGCGCCCAGCCTCGGCGACGATCTGATCCAAGGCCTGCGCATCGCTATCGTGCAGCGATCGGCCCACCGCATACGTGAGCAGTCGCTCCGCCAGCACGCGGGCGAACGGCTCCTTCTTCTCGAGCAAGATTTTCTTGAGGCCGTCGGTCCCGTCGACCGCGCGCCCGTCCGGGAGTTTGGCCGAGACGTCGATCGGCACCTTCTTTTTGTTAATGGACTCGTGTTCTCGATATCGACCGACGGCGTCAAAGCGTTCGAAGGCGAAGCCGATCGGGTCCATGCGCGCATGGCAGGCGGCGCACTCGCTTTTTTTGCGATGCAGTTCCATCGCGTCGCGGAGGTTCAACGTCCGCGATTCCTTGCGGGTCTCTTCCAATTCGGGGACGTCGGGCGGCGGAGGCGGAGGCGGAGTACCCAGAATCCGCTCGAGCACGAACACTCCACGCTTGACCGGCGACGTCCGGTCGGGATTGCTCGTCGCCGTCAGCACGCTCGCTTGCGTCAAGATGCCGCCGCGATTACCTCCCTCCGGTAAGGCCACGCGCACAAAGCGATGCAACGGAATCGCTTCCACGTCGGGGTCCAGGGTCTTTTTCGACTGCCGACCTTTCACGTCCGCGATGCCGTAGTGACTCGCCAAGCGAGCATTCAAAAACGTGAAGCGAGCGTCGATCAATTCATCGATCGGTCGATCTTCACGCACCACCGCATCGAAGAACAGCACCGTCTCGCGAACCATGTCGGTGCGAAGCGGTAGCGGAAACGGGTACTCTTGGCTGCGAACGAGGCGTTCCAGATCGCGAATGCCGAGCCACTGCGTCACGAAGCTTTCCAAGAAGCTGCTCGACTTGGGATCGGCGAGCATGCGTCGCACTTGGGCGTCGAGCGATTTCGACAATTTGCCCTTGGACGCGAGGTCGAACAACTCGTCGTCGGGCATACTGTTCCAGAGGAAGTACGACAGCCGACTCGCGAGCTGATACTCGGATATCGGGCCAGCGCCGGCCCCCTTAGGCCGATCGTCGAGTTCAACCCGGTAAAGGAAATGCGGCGACACCAGGATCGCCTGAAGGCCGACCTGCACCGCCCGTTCGAAACCGTCGCCCGCTTTCCGCGCGGCCTCGAACAACGCCACGTACCGTTTCACCTCGCCGGGTTCGACCGGTCTCCGGAAGGCTCGACCGGCGAAACGGAGATAGATTTCTTGTGCTTGCTCGGAAGGCGTGGCCTTGGGATTGCACGCCATGATCCAGCGATGGCCCTCCGGCAGAGGATCGACGGGGCCGACCAAATCCAATTGCGTCACTCGGCCTCCGCGCCGCTTCTTTTCCCCCATTTTCCTTCCAAAGGTTGGGGTAAAGGCAAGCCGATTCTCCTCGAATTCTCGGCTGGGATTGAGCAGCGTGGCCTGAAAGGAGTGCCGTCCCCGGGTAAGAGTGATTTCCCACTCGACATTTGGAGGCGACTTGCCAGGCGGCGAAGGGGCTTCCGCGAGTGTCAACGTTTTCCAAGGTTGGCCGTCGAAGGTCAGCTTCAGGCGAATCGGGTCGTCGCCCGGCAGTACGGACTCAGCCGCGAAGCGTAGCAAGTATCGGCCTTCCGCCGCCACCGTGAAATGAAACTCCACAGGCTCCGATGTCGGCAGAAAGACCGACTTCGGGTCGCCGGTGCTCCCCGTTGCCGACGCGAATTGCTCCGTGCCAATGCGGACGATCGGCTTGGCCTTCTTGTCCGTGACGATGGTACGTTCGACGATCGCCTCGGCCGCGTCGAGGTAGCGTTCCATCAACAGAGGGGACAGGGTCAGGATTTCGGCGATGTTGTCGAAACCGAAGCCGGCGTCATCGTCGGGAAAGTCGGCGGCAGGCTCGAATTCGATCCGGCAGAGATCGCGAATCGTGTTGTTGTACTCCACGCGATTCAGTCGCCGGAGCACCACGAGCCCCGGATCGCGCGGCTTGCCCGCGTCGGCCCGGCGAAAGACATCACGGACGGCGCCGGTGAACGCATCGAACTCGCCGGCGGAGGGGCGCGGACGTTCCGGCGGCGGCATCGCTCCGTCCGCGATCTGCCGGACCACATTCAGCCACAGCTTGCGATTCTTGACCAAATCCGCCTCGCTCCGAGCCGTGTCGAGCGAAACGTCCGCCTTCGGTTTCTTGCCGGAGTGACAGCTCACGCAGTGCTTGGCCAAGAAGCCCGAAACGTCCTTCTCGAAACGCGCAGGCTGAGCGCGCACGGCCGAACCGACCGCCATCAGAGCGATGCACGCGATTGCCCAGCACCAAGGTCCACTCACGCCCGACACCGACTGGGTGACCTGTGAGGAAACGAATGTTCGTCGCAAGAGATTCATGATTTTCCACACTGTTTGGCCATCAACGGCCTGTCCATTGATGTGTCATGGCAAAGTCTTTCGATCGGCGGGCGGTTCGGCGATGCACCAGAGTTTCGTGTCGCCAACAATGAAGAGCCAGCCGTTGCTCGCGGCCGGGCCGGCGTGTCCGCCATCTCCCAGTTCGTTCGCTGCGAGGAGTTTGCATCGCGATTTCTCGAAAGCAACGGTGTCACCACGCGGTCGAATGTTGCGCCGAACCGCCAAATCAACGAACCGACTCGGTCACCGTCGTGCCTCGAAGAACGGGACAAGGGACCTCAGGCGAGGATCTCGGAAACGACTTTGCGGCTGTCGCCGAACCGATTAGCGGGGACGCCGAGCCGTTCGGACATCGTGCGGAGGACATCGCACACCGTTGTTTCCTGAGGTCGCACGTCGCGGATAAGGCGGCCCTGGAGATTCTTGTGCGGATTGAATCGCAGATGTTGGCCGTGGCGAAGCCCGAGGCGGCTACCGCCGGCCAAAAGCATCGGCAGGTTCGACGGATTGTGCGTCCAGCTCATGCCGCCGCCGTAGAGAACCATGGTGTTCGCCAGAAGCGTCGAATCGCCTTCGCGGGTGTCGTTCAGCGTTCGCAAGAAGCGGGCGAGGTGGGCGATGAACCATCTATCCACGTTTTCGAGGAACGCATAATCGCGTGGCCGCTGCTCCTCGGTGTCGTAGTTCGTGGCGTGCGAGGCGCGGTGGTGCGTGTCGTTAGCGAATTCGGGCCATCGGCCGAAGAACTCGTGGCCCGTGCCGCACGCCAGAATCGATACGATCCGCGTCTGATCGTTGCGGAGCGCCAGCGCGACCAGATCGAGCATCGTGCGGAAGTATTCCTGCCGCTGGGCCAGGGGATCCGCATCGAGCGGCAGGTCGTCGGCGGAGATCGGCAACCGACGAGTTGAGAAATATTCCCGATCCCCTTGCAGCCGGCTTTCGACGTCGCGAACGCTTTGCAGGTAGTCGTCGAAGCGGCTGCGGTCGTTGCGGCTGAGTTGACGCGACAATCCTCGTGCCTGGTCGCCGACGATGTCGAGAACGCTCGAGCGATTTTGCAACCGGGCCATCACATCGGGCGAGCCGAAGAGTTCGCCGAAGAGTCGGCGGAGGTTGTTCTCGGCGTTGACGGGAATACCCGCGGCGTCAAACGACGTCGTCACGGTGCCGCCGGGGGCGCTCAGTACGAGGCTGGGAATGCGGGTGCGGTTGCCGATCGAGCGGACGATGTGCTGATCGATCGAAATGGTGTTGGGTTCGATCGGGCCGTCTTTACCCCTCCATTTTTCGTTGCCGGTGAGCCAAACGCCGACTTCGTAATGTCCGCCGCCGGCTCCCTTGGCGTGTTCCAGGCCGGAGAAAATTGTCAGTTCACGCCGGAGCGGCTCCAGCGGCTGGAGCGTGCTGCTCATCGTGTAGTTCGCCCCCGTCTGGCGCGGATGCCAGCGCCACATGTTGACCCCGCTGGGAACCATGAAGAACACGGCACGGCCGGGATTCGCGGCGTTGGGCGTGGCGCCGGCCAGCGATTCGAGCCACGGCAGCGGCAGCGCAACCCCGGCGGCTTTCAAAAACGATCGGCGAGTCATCGACATGGCAATAGTCCTTTCTTAGTGTTGGGGCTTAACCGGGCTTAACCGTGAGTAAACGCTTTGCTCAAAACGATCGCCCGGATCATCGAGCGAAGACGCCAATCTTCGCTTCGAGATCGCTGGGCCAGTTCGCGAATCAATTCGTCGTCGTTCAAATACAGCTGCCGACTGAGCGCGTAGGCCGTGAGGTGACGCAACAAGACCTCTGCAAAATGAAACCGCGCGGACGGTGTTTCTTTCTTCAATGTTTCGGCGAATTCCGCCAGGTTTTTGAACGATCGGCCGTCGGGAAGCGATCCGGAGCAATCGACCGGGCCAAGGTCCTTGCCTTTCTTGGCGACGATCTTTTGCCCGAGTTCGTTGAAGTCGGCCCAGACGAACCCGAGCGGATCGATCTTGCGATGGCAGAGCTGGCAGGTGTTGATTGACGTATGGAGTTTGACCTGTTCGCGGATCGTGAGCTTGGCTCGCTTGGTGTCCCCCTTGGCCTGGGCTTCCAACGGTTCCACGTTGCCTGGGGGAGTGCCCGGATGTTCGCCGAGGAAACGCTGGAGGAGATAAACGCCGCGATGGATCGTTGCTTCTTTATTGCCGCGAGACGCCGCCGCCATGACTCCCGCCATCGAGAGCCAACCCGCTCGGCGATTTTCGGGGGCGGGAACTTCGCGGAACGCGGGGCCGTCCACGCCGTCGATGCCGTAGTAGCGCGCCAGACGATCGTTGATGACCAAGATGTCGCTGTCGATCAGTCGATGCGCCGGCTTGTTTTTCCTCAGGAGGTATTCGAAGAAGCGAGCCGGCTCTTCGGCGAGGTCGTGCTTGAGCCTCGCTTCACGAAGCGTGGCGACCTTCTCCTTGCCCAGGCTCTTCAGAGTCAGCTTGAACTCGATCGGATCCTTGATGACTCGTTCGAGCGCCAGCAATCGTCCGACGAAGTCGTCGATGAAAATCGCGCTCTTCGGATCGTCGAGCAGCCGATCGACCTGGGCGGCCAGCGTCTTGGGATCGGCAAGCCGACCGTTCGACGCGAGCCGGCGCAGTTCGTCATCGGGCGCCCGGCCCCAAAGAAAGAACGACAGCCGATTCGCCAGCTCGATGCCCGCGAGCGGAGCGACGGTCTCGGCCTTGCGCTCGACTAGGTAGATCGCGAACGGCGAAGAGAGAATGGCGGTCAGCGGAAGTCTCAGCGCAGCATCGGCAGTGTCGCCAGCCTGACGCTGCTTGTCGTAAAGCTTGAGGAAAGGAGCCATTTCTCCCTCGGCGATTGGACGGCGCCACGCCTTGCCCGCGATGTCGGTAAAAATGGCGGCCGCGCGATCGCGATCGTTCTTCGCCGATTCGCCCGCTGCGGTCAATCTCCGATGTCGCCGCGGCGGCCATTCGCCTGCGCCGGGCCCGAATGCCTCGATCGAATCGATGACGATCTTCGATTCCTGGTAGGGCCATTCCACCGGCTTGCCCTTCGGCCCTGTCGGCTTCTCGCGATCCGCGATCGGCATCGTATCGTTGCTGATTCGCACACCGATCTTTTTCGAACGCTCGCACAGGACATAGGGAAAGTTCATCAATTCCAGCGGAATCTCGACCTCGTAGTTCCGAAACTGCTCCGCCGAATTCTCGATCGGAATCTCGGCGACCAGATAGTTGTAACGCTGGTTAATGACGTCGTTATCAAGTGCAACGCGCAGGAGGGGAACGCCTTCTCCTTTCGGAATGATCGCTCCGGCACGAATCCGCAAACGCAGAATGCCTTTCGGCTCGACGTAAGGAAATTCCAAATACCACGAACCGGCGTTCATTCGGTCACGGCCCAGATAGTCATCGGCGCGGTAAATTGCCGGCAGCGTTGTCGAGCCGTCGGGATTGCGCTCCGTGACTCCGATGGTGACTTTCGCCGCACGCTTGATCTCCTTCTCGTTCGCGGGCACGACGCCGCCATAGCCCTTTTCCCCTTGCTTCATTCCGGCGGCGTTCGCCGGTCCCAGGCCGCGAGCCTCGAAGCGATAGCTCCACGATTCCGGCCGAGCCTCGCTCGCCAACACCGCCGCCACGGCACGCTCAGCGAACTCAGCGTAGGAGCGCCAGTGCAAGCTTTGAAAGGCGAGGAGGTCGCCGTCGTTGATGGGCAACTCGGTTTGCGGATCGTTCGGCAGCTTTTCAACCAGGGACAATGGCACATTCGCGTAGCGAAGATCGAGAACGTCCTCGATCAGTCGAGCATATTCGACGCGAGTCAGCCGACGCATGCTCGCTCGGCCCGCTCCGCCGCGCTCGGCGATCAGGCCGCGTTCGCTCGCCCGGCGAATCCACGTGGTCAAGATGTCGAGTTCATCGGTCGAGAGCTTGGGCCGTTCGCGCGGCGGCATCTCGCCTCGAACGAGCATCGAATGCACCTTCTCCCAGACGCCGCGTGTCTTGGCGTTGGCGAGGTCGGGTGCCGCGCCGTCGAGACGAAGATCGCCCTTCGCCTTCTTCGGCCCATGGCACGAGACGCAATGCTTTTCGAGCAACGGCTTGACGGCGCGGTCGTACGACGGCTCGTCCGCCGACGTGAGGCCGCAGATCGACAAGATGAGCCCCAGCGTTAAAGTCAATCGCATCATCGGTTTCGTTCTCCGATTCCTCTGCGAGCCGGGTTGCGTGAGCGCCCGGAGTTTGAAGCGTCAGATGGCGCAACTTCCTCCGGGCGCTCACGCAATAACCTTACATTTCATTGAATCGCAGAGGCGAATACTTTTAGCACCCAAGAGCGAAAACTTCTTCGGTTTTTCGATCTTCACGGACGGCGACGCAGCACAAAGAGGTTGATGTCGCCGTCGGACGTGATGAACCTCGGCCGGGGACGATTTTGCGGTTTCGTGTCCTTCTTCCAACCGCTCTCGGGCCAGCTGATGAGAAGCGTGTCGTCGTCGACGAAACGGTAGATGGACGGCAAGAAGCCATCTGGCGGCGGCGGCGGGTTGCCTCCCTTGGTGTTGAGGAAATCGATCCACGGCGGCGTTTTCTCGGGATGAATCTTGTAATCCGCCCCGACGCTCACCCCCTTGGCGGTGGCGTTGGCCTTCCATTCCAGACGATCCTTCGTGATCGACAGGAATCGGCCTCGATTCGTGTAATCATCGCCGTCGTCGAAATGCGCCACCACGTCCCACGAGCCGACGATGCGATCGACGTCCTTCGCCCCCGTCGTCTTGCCCATCGGCCCCTTGCCGCGTTCGAGGATGAACGTCAAAAATTCTGGCCGGGTCGATGGCTTGAGCACGACCGCGGCCTTGGGATGCTGGGCTTTGACGCGGATCGAGAGCCGCAGGTGATTTTTTTCGAGGACGTAATAGCCCGGATATTCCTTCGTCGCCTCCCCGCCCCAGGCCATCGTCATCGGCATCTCGGCGGCCGCCCCTTTTTGCTTCGCCGGGCGAAGGTCAAAGATTCCGTCCAACACCGTCGAACCGTCGGTCCCCTTCCAGTGGAATCGATTCTTCGCGATCTCGATGGCGGAACCGCGGTACTTCGGCTCGTGCATCAGTTCGGCGCCGCGCTGAAACATGGCGACGATCCGCCAGTCGCCCTGAAGCTGATCGAAATCCGACGGCGCCTGGGCCTGAACGAACGTCGGCACCAATAGGCTGAGAATGATGGTAAATCGTTTCACTGAGGGTTCCTCCCAACGCAGCGGGTATTTTCGGACAGCGTCAAAGACGATTCGTTGTCTGAACTCAGGCGATTAGCCAGTCGAGGCGGGACAGTATACAAAAATACACAACCTTCCGCGTAGGCTTTTCAATCATTCATAGTTGCCACACGCAAGATCAAACTTAGCAACGAACTTCCTGAAAAAGAGCGAACTCCATGAAAGCGAGGAGCCCAATGCTCCGCAATGGACGCATTTCCCGACTTCGATTGCTAAGTTCTCGCCTCGGCGGTTCAATCAATCCTATGGAGACTGATGCGTCAGCCGTTGAAGCCGTCCAAAAGCTGTTCTTGCAGCATGCGGCACCACTTCGGGGCTTTATTCTGGGTTTGCTGGCAGAGCGTGACGCAGTCAATGACGTGTTTCAGGAAGTCTTTTTGACGGTGACCCGAAATGCCGGCCAGTTTCGGCAGGAGGGCAACTTCCTGGCCTGGGCTCGGGGAATCGCGCGGAACAAAATCCTCGAGCACTACCGCAAGTGCCAACGGCGGCCGCAATTGTTTGACGACGAACTGCTAGAAGTCCTTGCTGCCAGTGCCGGCCAGCAGGACGATGTCTGGGAGGAACGCCGGGCGGCCCTGACGAATTGCGTCCAGCAACTGGCGCCGCGGGCCCGGCAGATTCTGGAAATGCGCTACGCGGACCAGCCTGTTGCTCCGCCGGAGATTGCAGAGCGGCTGAGTTGGACAGTCAACGCCGTACACGTCGCCTTGTCGCGGGCCAGGAAATTCCTCCAGGAATGCACACGCCGCCGCCTTGTAAGTGGGGAGTCCTGAGATGAACGATCGCTTGTTCGATCTGCTGGATGCCTATCTGGAGAATCGGCTGACCGACATCGAAGCCGGCGAACTCCGCGAACTTTTGCGTGTCTCGCCCGAAGCCCGCCGCCTGTACTGGGAATACGTCGAGCAGCACGCCTTGCTGGAAGACGTCCTCGGCGAAGTCCGTGGCCGCGACCTGGCGCTGTTTGACGTCAGCGATTCAACCGAGGCGCTGGTCATCGCCGATGGGCCTCCCGCTCCAGCGGTTCCCAGCAAGGCGGGACGCAAGCGCTGGGTTCGTTGGGTGGGTGCGCTGGTCACCCTCGCTGCCACCGTGCTGCTTGCAATTTGGTGGCGCTCTGGTACGCCCCTGCAATCAGATTCTATCCGGCCACCAGATCCGGTCTCCGACAATGCCGCAGTGGGCACGGTGCAGCTGGTCACCGGCGACATTCACGTGATTGATCCCTCCGGCGCGTCAGTCATCGCAACTCCTGGCCTGTCTTTGCGTGCGAAGCAGGTAATCACTGCAGGGGATGAGGAATGCATGACCGAGCTTCGGCTTGCTGACGGCACGATGGTGACTCTCAGTTCCGGTTCGAGTCTGCGGTTGCCGAGCCCCGATCCACTTGCCCACCCCGAGCCGATGCGCCTGAAGCGAGGATCCATCCAGATGCAGGTCCCCCAGCGTGAGAAATCCTCACCGCTGGTCGTCGCCACCGACCATGGCCGGATTGTCTCGAACGACGCCCGCTTTCGCGTTTACTGCGACGAGAATTCTCTGCGGATCGAACTGGCAAAAGGCCTCGTGTCCTTGGTCGGTCGTGCGGACGATCGCGTGTTCGATATCCCCGAGAGTTCCTTCGTCGTCGTCACGAATGAGCCCAATCCCATGGTGTCGCATGGGCTGCCATCGGCCCAGTGCCGTCTGCGGCACACCTTCCTGCAAGGGGGTAACCATTTCGCGATCACTCGCGATGGCTCACGAATCGTCACGAGCCACAACAAACACGGACTTCGAGTCTGGAACGTCGATGATGGAAAACTCCTCACGACCGCCCCCGGCATTCGCGAACGGTTTTCATGCATGACGTTTGGCAGGGACGACCAGGTGGTGACAGCGCTCGACCTGAACGGAACGGCCATGCTTTGGAAGGTCGGAGATGCGACCGCGAAACAAACACGTTTGCGCGACATGGGGCTGCGTCAGTCCACTGGCTCTGCGGACGGGCGCTGGTTGGTCCAGGGCGTAGGCGCTGGCTCCGGCGAAGTCGCCATCTGGGAAGTCGATGCTGAGCTTGAGAACTTTTCACTGCGCCGGTCGTTCGCGATCAAACCGAGTCGCGTGGCCATTACAAGCGATGGTACTTGCGTTGCAATCAACGAGTGGGCCGGAAGAACCACGCTCCATGAGGTTCTCACCGGTAAGAAGCTGGCCCAGTATGAACTGTCGCTTACCGCCACGCTGGCGCTCTCTCCTCAGGCCCGATTCCTGGCCGCATACACGAACAAGGAGGGGCTGCTCCTTATTGATGGGCAAGGAGGCAGCCGCCAAACGTTGTGGACCTGTGAAGGAACCCGGGCATCCCAACTGTATTTCTCGGCCGACGGCCGGGTACTGGTGGCCGCGCTCACCGATGGCACGGTTCGCGCGTGGTCGGTGGCCACGGGACAGCCCCTGCTCGTTCTGGAAACGGGCCATCGCGGCGTGCGCCGGGTAACTGCCTCCGACGATTTGTCGGTACTGGCGACGCTCGGCGACAATGATTGTGTGAAAGTCTGGGACTGCAAGCTGCCTTGAGGCCGGCCTACTGCTGGCATTCTGAATTCAAACCGACTTCAAGCCCCTTAGGGACGGGAAAGACAAAGCATGCAAAATGTGACAACATGCATTCAGATTATGGTTGAGAGAAACCCTTGTCAATAAATCAATCGAGGTAATCTCATGGCTGCGTTTCGAGGCACGACATGGGCACACCCATCCTGGACGTTTTCTGTCATTGCCTGCCGGCGAAGTTCTGTCGGGCCGTTGAGCGACTTGGCGATCCATCCCTTGCCATGTATAAGCGCGCCTGCTCCATCCGTGTGATGGTTGATCTCGACTCGCGGCGCCAGCTGATGGACCAGTTTCCAGGCTACCAGCAGATCCTGAGCTTGGTGTCGCCGACCGTTGAGGCTCATGGCGGGCCGGAGGAGGCGTGGGAACTCGCCCGTATCGGTAACGACGCCATGGCTGAAATGGTCCGCGACGAGCCAGAGCGTTTCCCTGGCTTTATCGCCTCGTTGCCGATGAATCACCCCACCGGCGCCATGGTCGAGGCGGAGCGAGCGATTCGCGAACTCGATGCAGCGGGATTTCAAGTTTACACGAATGTCGCCGGCACTCCCCTCGATACGGCTCCGTATCTGGGAATCCTCGAGCACCTCGCGATGCTCGGCCGTCCCCTTTGGTTGCACCCGATTCGCCCGCTCACCGTGAGTGATTATCCGACCGAACCGATCTCAAAGCTCGATCTTTGGTGGGCGCTCGGCTGGCCTTACGAAACGAGCGTCGCCATGGTGCGGCTGGTTGCCGCCGGCCTTTTCGATCGCTGGCCCGACCTCGTGATCATCACTCATCACGCCGGAGGCCTGATCCCAATCATGGAAGGGCGTATCGAATTTGGCCTCGACTACGCCGGACACCGCAATCCTCCTGGGGCGTTGTCCATAAAGACACGCGAACCGCTCATCGCGGGCCTGCGACGCATGTACGCAGACACCGCGTCTTTTGGGTCTCGTATTCCGCTCGAAGCCGCCCGCTTGTTCTTCGGCATCGAGAAGATGCTGTTCGCCAGCGACATGCCGTTCGACCCCGAAGAGGGCCCTGGCTTCATCCGTGCGGGGATCCGGCTGCTCGGCGAGATGGACCTGGACGACTCCGAACGCCGGGCCATCTTGTACGAGAATGCCGCACGGCTTGTGCTCAGGCGAGCCTCTGCTTGAGACTTGCCTGGTTGAGCTGCAGCATGGCGAGGGTTTTACCTCCGCCTCGCGCCAAACAATCCCAAGGAGCGTGCCACTTGCATCATCGCTTGGGCGTCGCCGCCATGCGCCGCGTTTTTCTGCGGCTCACCAATGAGTTACAGGTTTCTGCGATGTTGCCGATTGGGGCGGCTTTGTTCGGTATTCGGCTCTTTGTCCTGCGCGCATGATCGCGCTGATGATGTTGGCCAGGTGGTTGGGAGGGCCCTCGGTTTCGTTGCCCGCGAGGAACACCAGGGTAGTGTGGCCGAGGAGTATCTGATCCCCCGGTTTCAAGACCACTTCGGTAATTTTGCAGCCGTTGACCAAGGTGCCGTTTTGGCTGCCATTGTCCCGCAGGGAGAAGGCGCCGGCAGCCTGGCGAAATTCAGCATGGCAGCGCGAAACCGAGTTGTCGCGCAAACGGATTTTGTTGCAGTCATCACGGCCGATGGTGACCACCGGTTCAAACAGATCAAACTGCTTGCCTTCGTCGGCGCCCTTGATGACCAGTAAATGTGCCACGCGGAACCCTCATCAGTTCGACCACAGTTGTTTACCGACAAGCTCGACAAGAATTGGGCCTCGCGGAGCGTGCTGCTTGCATCATTGTTTGGGTGTTGCCGCTATGCGCCGCAGGATCCACATGTTGCGGCTGCCGTCCGAACCGAAATGGGTGGGCGGTTGCCGGCGTTCCTGATTCTCGATGGCGTCCTTGGCCCAGCCTCCTTCGGGGTAGACCACCATCAAGAGATCGTCGCCGTGAAACGTGTACAGGCTTGGCGAGCGGCCTTGGTTCTGCTCGATGCCGTACTTGAAATCGAAATCCATGCGGCCACGGGCGCCTTGCGCCGGCAGCAGCTTCCACGTTCCTTCCTGTCCCGGTTTGGTTTTCGGGTTGAAGGACGTGCGTTTGAAGAAATCACTGGCGGTGAATTCGACATGTCCTTGCGGTCGGGTGCGTGCGGAATTGGCGTCGTCGAACTCGGCCAGGACGGCCCATTTGCCGACGAAGCGACCCGCGTCTTTGACCGGATCCGGGGCCGATACGGCGGGGAGCGGTTTGCGCTGGCAGGTGAGCAGTACATCAGCCGGGGAGGCGCCGGTATAGGTTCCATTGCGATTCCCCTTGAACTCGGCGACCTGCACAAAGACAAGCAGCACGTCGTTATCCGTGATTTGCCAGCGTGCAGACAGCTTCACGTCTTGCTTGGGGCAGAGGTTGCCGCGCACGGTACCGATCAATTCGTTGGGATCGAACGGCTTCTTCACGGCAGGCGAAGCGGGGACGCGTTCGCACATCATGCTGAGCAGCGGCACTTCGGCCTTTTCGGCATCGTGCCAGGTGATGCGCTCGGCCGTGACGCTGACGCGCGAGCCAGTCCACTTGTCGGCAGCGATGTTCTTGTTGCCTCGATGGGCCGCGAGAACATACCAGTCGCCCTGTGCCTCCTTGGAAAAGGGGGCAGGCGATCCGGCCCGGACAATCGGCGAAGCGTGCAGCAACACAAGGACTATCAGTGGCAAGCGTCGGATGTTCATCGTACCATTTTCCTTCAATAGTTTGCGGTGAAGTAGTTGCCGACACAACCATCGTCAGTCCGACCATCTTCAAGCGGTTCAAATCCGATCTCATGATGACCCCTGCGCGCCGCGCAGCGTCCTCATGCAGTTCCTTGACTTATAGCGCGTATTAGATCACCTCAGCGATCGGCCGGGCGTTGCGACGCAGAAAGCTCATTGGCCGACCTTCGCGTGTTTCGTATTCGCGCGCGTAGTCAATGCCCAGAATCCGACAAAGCGTGGCAAGGAAATCCTGAGCGCTCACAGGACGATCGGTTGGCTCGGCGCCGCGCGCATCCACCCGGCCAATCACCTGGCCTGCCCGGATACCGCCGCCAGCGAGAGCCGTGGTCCACGCTCGCGCCCAGTGGCCACCGCCGAGAGAACTATCACGTCCAGGGCCGAACTGCGGGGTGCGGCCAAATTCACTCATCCACACGACGAGCGTCGAATCGAGCAGGCCCCGCGCTTTCAGGTCATCGACCAGGGCCGACATCGCCTGATCCATCACCGGGCTGCGCATGCGGATGTTGCGTGCGGCCACACCGTCGCCGTGGTCGTCCCAGCCGTTGTAGACGACTTCCACGAACGGCACGCCGACCTCGACCAGACGGCGCGCCAGCAGGCAGCCTTTGCCAAAGTCGGTGTCGCCATATCGTTCGCGAACCCGGTTAGATTCGCGAGCAATGTCGAAAGCACGCACGCGATCGGACCGCATCATGCGTAGGGCCTGATCGTACGCAGCTTGCTGCAACCCCGCCGACGGTGCCGGGCGTGTGGCCAAGAATCGCCGCTGCGAAGCCTGCAACAGGGCCACGGCGCTCGACATCTGTTCGTCGGTCATGCCGGTCACCAGGTTGTCCATGGCCTGGTCGGGCGTGGGAACCTCGACGGAAGTGTGCCGGGGATTCAGGTAAGCGGGCCGAGACACGAACACTGGGACGTTGGCCGTGCCGATGCCGTTGATCGTGATGAATTTAGGAAGTTCAAAGTTCGCTTCACCAAGCTGATCGGATGCAAAATTCCCCAGGGAGGGACGTTGCACGGTGCTGGGTGTTTCGCCGGTGTGCATCAGCTCTCGGCCAACCGCGTGATCGGGCTGGCCAGTGGACATGCTGCGAATCAGCACCCAGTCGCGCATTTGAGCTGCCAGCTTCGGCAGATGCTCGCTGATCTGCACGCCCGGCAGCGCGGTCTGAATGGGTACGTATTGACCATCGCGCTCCGGTAGTGTGAACGTGTGATGCTGGCTGGCGCCGCCGTTCATGAACAGCAGTATGCACGCCTTGTGCGGGCGCTGGCCCTGCGCGGCTCTCGCCAGAGCGGGGAGTAGCCAGTGCGATGTGCCGCCAAATAGGCTCGCGGAAGCCAGGCGTAGCGTGTCGCGTCGAGAGAGCTGGGGCATGTCATACCTCCGGGATGGTCTGGTTGTTTCGGCTGTTACCGGCGATGGATCGTTAGCGATTCAGTACGAATTCGGGGCTATTCATCAGCGTCCACAACACCAGGTTAAAGCCCACCTGGGGCGAGGTTTGTTGCCTGACGAAGGCCAGGTATCTCGGCCTTTCCTCGGCGTCGGGTAGACGCGCCAAGGTGTTGAGAAACAGCGTGTCGAGAATTCGCTCGGGCTCCGTCGGATGCTCCTTTAGAAGGCGGGGCACGATCTTGCCGCCATCTTTGAAGTTGGCTTGATTCATGAGACGTAACACCTGCGGCACGCCAAACGTGTAATCGGTGGGGTCTTCGCTGCTGCTGATGCCGCGATAGAACTGCACGAAGCGTGTGCGCACCGACTGCGGTCCCGTTTCGGAGTCGACCGCCTTGAGTTTCGGCTCATTCGGGGTGGCGATTTCCGGCACCTCCAACGCGAGACGCAGGGAATCGTAGAGCATCTCCGGCGTCATCACCTTGACGGCCATATGGCTGAAAAGCGAGACGTCTTTCTCATTCGCGGAAGTCGGCTGGCTGGTTCGTTGATACGTCTCCGTCAAACAGATCGAGCGAATCAGGTGGCGCAGGTCGAACCCCGATGCGGCGAACTCACCAGCCAGTATCTCCAGGGCTTCGGGATGCGAGGGGGGATTGGCATCGTTGAAATCGTTCAACGGATTGACGAAGCCGCGTCCGAGGAAATGAGCCCACTGACGATTGACGAAGGCCCGTGCGAAAAAGGGATTCTCTCGGCTGGTGAGCCATTCGGCAAACGCCGGCCGGTGCGGTTGCATTGCGTCTAGCTTCGGCTCCGCGCCGAGCATGAACTTCGCGACCACCTTCTTGCCCGCGTTGCGTGCTCCGCCGGACGGAATGACGATCGCGACGGGTTCGCCCGGCTTGGCCTTCTTGTTGATCACTTCGCCGAGCCCGGCGTTGACGATCTTCGTGTTGTTGAAAAATGCCGCCAACCCCCAAAAATCGGTCTGCTTCCAATCCGAGTAGGGATGATTGTGGCATTCCGCACATTGCAGCTGCAAGCCGAGCATGACCTGGGAGAGGTTCCCCGTCAGCGTCGGAATACTGACTTCGCCGTTCATGCCGTAGTTCAAGAAGGTGAATGCCGGCTCGGGCGAGTTTTTGGTGTAGGGGCCACTGTACGCGATGACTTCACGCATGAGCGCGTCCCATCCTTTGCCTTCCTGTAGCCCCTCTCCCAGTTTGCGCGTGTAATCGTGCAGCTTCTCCAGACGCCGGCCCGTCGTATTCATCGAAATTCGGCGAAAGGCATTGACCCACTCGGTGGCGAAGTTCTGACCGTATTCAGGCTCCGCCAACAAGGCGTCGATGAGTTTTTCGCGACGATCGGCTGCTGTGCTCGTCAGGAAGGATTTGGCCTTCTCGGCAGTGGGAATGCGTCCGGTGATGTCAAGCGTCACGCGGCGAAGAAACTCGGCATCGTCGGCGCGCGGCGAAGCGGGAATCTTCGCGGCTGACAGCTTGTCATTGATGATCTGATCGATTCGCTTGGCGACCGCTGCAGGAGAATTGGCTTTGGCGGGCGGTTCAAATTGACGCGCGACACGGTTCGACTTGGCGCCGGTTTCGATCCACTTTCGAATGATTTCCTTGTCGGAGGCCGAAACCTTGTTGTCGTTGCGTGGCATGTCGTCCTTGAGGATCTTTTGCCACAGCAAACTTTTGTCAACCTGGCCGGGGCTGATGGCGGCGCCCCTATCGCCGCCGCGCATAAGGCTGGCGTGCGTGCGCATGTCGAGGCCGTTCTTCTGAGTGACACCGCCGTGACACGCCAGGCAATGCGATGTCAAGATCGGCAGGACGTTTCGCTCGAAAGTAAGTTCGGATGCCGCCGACTTGCCCTGCACCAGGATGCCGAGTGTGGCGGCCAGGATGACAGAATTTTGTAGGTTCATGATTTGATATCCACCATCATGCACTGAAAAGCTCGTGTGTTAGGCTCGTTCCAACTCGCGGATCGGCACGCCGCCGGGTGCCGTCATGCGGACGGGCCGAGCGCCGGCGTGAAGGTCGCTCGTCGGATCCAATCCGAGGAGGCTCAGAATCGTGGCCATGAATTCGGGACCGCTGACCGGGCGATCGACCACCTCCGCCGCGTTGGCGTCCGTGCGGCCGATGACCTGCCCGCCGCGCACGCCTCCGCCGAAGAGAACCGTGGACCAAGCACGGTCATAGTGGTTGCGGCTTCCACCTGGACCGGCGTTGCATCGTGGCGTGCGGCCGAATTCGCCCATCCAGACGATCAGCGTGTCGTCAAGCAGTCCTCGGTCGATGAGGTCGGTCAGAAGCGCCGTCATGGCTTGATCGCTGACAGGCAGCAAGGTATCGCGCACCAGATCGGCGCGGCGCTGCTCGTGTGTGTCCCAGTCGCTGAGGTAGACTTCGACGAAGGGCACTCCAGCTTCCACGAGGCGGCGCGCGAGCAGACAGCCCTGGCCGAACTCGTGTCGGCCATAGCGATCGCGAACGCGGTCCGGTTCACGCGTCAGGTCAAACGCCTGACTACGGCTGGAACGCATCAGTTCCAGAGCCCCTTGATACGCAGTGCGCTGAGCGGCGACGGCGGGCACCGGCGCGGTTCGCTGAAATTGTTGGGCAAGGCGATCGGCGAGGGCGATGCGATCTTCGAAACCGGTTGGGTCCGAATGCGGGCGGGCATTCTCCAGCCCCGCCTCCAGATTGCGAAGGATCAGACCGTTGTGACGTGGTCCGAGGTAGCCACCGTCGGCAATGTACGGAAAGCCGCCGTTTTCCATGGTCTTGCCGGCCACGACGAAGTTGGGCAGCCCCGTTCCCTGTGGCCGTTGCGAGGCGACGATCGAGCCCATCGTCGGATAGTTGAGCCCGGCAAAATTGGGGCGGTAGCCGGTATGCATGTAAATGCGGCCGCGAATGTGTTCGGCTGCCTCGTCGGTCCGCATGCCGCGAATGATGGCGGCATGGTGCATGAGCCGCGAGAGCCGGCTGTAACCCTCGGCGATATGGAGACCTGAGACGGAAGTCGAGATCGTGCGATAGATGCCACGATACTCGGACGGCGCCTCAGGCTTGGGATCGAAGGTGTCGGTCTGCGAGGGGCCGCCGTCCATCCAGAGGAGAATGCACGACTTATGGCGGCGCTTCGGTTGATCCTCCGCGGCGTGGGCGCCAAGCGTCGGCAACCATTGCGATAGCGACACACCCCCTATGCCGGCAGCGGTCAGGCGCAAAACCTCGCGTCGAGTCATCAAAGAGTAATGCAGCGAATCGAGCATGTTTTGTTTCCTATTTCTCTATTCATGGGATTACTGCAAATTCTGGAGAGTTCACCAGCGCCCACCAGATTGCCTGGAATCGGCCTGGATCCGAAGGCCGACGAGCGAAGAAATCACGAACAATGGTCAGGTCATCGCTCGTGGGCGGCCGGCTCAAAACACCGACGTAAATTCGCGTCACAATCGAATCGTCGTCCCCTTTTTCCCTCATCGCCTGCTCAACAAGCTTGTTCGGGACATTGGTAGAGCGTTCATTCAAGAGCGCTAACACCTGCGGAATTCCTTGTGTGTAATCCATGGGACTGCCGTCGATGTCGTCGGTCTTGAACAGCTTGAGAAAGTTCGTTCGATTGAGCAGAACTTCGCCCCTGTCCGACTTTCCGCCCACGGAAATGACCGCCTTACCGTCTTTCAACTCGCCGCCGGAGGCGATGACGAGGCAATCGTAGAACGATTCCGGCGCGATCACCTTGACCGTGGTGTGGCTGTACAGAGTCGCATCATTCTCATTGCCAGCCACCGTGCGATGGGTGCGCTCGTAGGCCCGGCTCAGCAGCATGCCGCGCAGTAGATGCTTGAGGTCATAGCCCGACGCAACCAGCTCGCCGGCCAACGCGTTAAGCAAAGTGGGATGCGAAGGCAGGTTCTCCGCATCCAGGCTGTCCACCGGCTCAACCAGGCCGCGGCCAAACACTTGAGCCCAGAGCCTGTTCACCGTGGCTCGTGCGAAGAAGACATTCTTCGGGGAGGTGATCCACTCAGCCAGAATGCGTCGAGGGAACTCTTTGTCGGCCAGGTTGTCCGGCAGTTTGATCGCCCCGCCTTCGAGGAACTTGGCGACAACGACCTTGCCCGCATGAGGACCGGCGTCGTCCGGCAACAGAACGGCCCCGCCTTCCTTGCGAACGAGCGGCTTCAGGCCGAAGCGGGTTGCCGGCGGCCCCTTCTGGGTGTCGTAGATGCCGGCCCTGGTTTCGGTCCTGTTTTTTTCGACTCTTGCCGTGCGGCTGAAGAATGCGGCCAGCCCCCAGAAGTCGTCCTGTTTCCAGGTCGTGAAAGGATGGTCGTGGCACTCGGCGCATTGCAGTTGGATGCCCAGGAATCGCTTGGCAGTCGACGCCGCCAGCCGGCCGGCCCGCGGCTGACCGTCGTCCATGCACTGGCGAATAAACGCCACCGGGGGCGTCTCCCCCTCCGCCGTGATCATCTCGCGTACCAGCTCATTCCAGGGACGATTCTTGTTGAACGCCTCGGTCAGCCATTGGTGGAATGCCACCGTATGTGAGGCGCGAAGATCTTCTCCAGCCGCGACCGGCACGGCCACGCGATCCCGCCACAGCCGGGCCCAATACTGGCCATAGGACGAATCCTGGAGGAGCGTTTCAATCAACTTCTGACGCTTGTTCGGATCCGTACTGTCGAGAAACGCCTTCGCCTGAACGCGTGTGGGGATCCGACCGTGAACGTCCAGGTAACTGCGGCGGAGAAATTCGCCATCGTCCGCGGCGGGCGAGGCGGGGATCTTGTTCATCGCCAGCTGAGCGTCGATCTCACGGTCGATCAGTTGCGCCAAATCCCCAGCAGTGCGCGCCCTGGCCGGAATTACGAAGGCGGAGGCGACCTCGGCTCGCCTGGCACCGCTTTTGATCCAGCGCGCGATGAGCTGCTTTTGCTCCGCCGAAACCTTGATCGGCCGAGGCGGCATCTCGTCGCTAGCGATTCGCTGCCAGAGCAGGCTTTTCTCAGGATGGCCCGGCTCAATCGCCTTGCCGCCACGGCCGCCGGTGGTGATGCCCGCAAGCGAACGCAGGTCAAGCTTGCCTTTTTGCTGCAAGCCGCCATGACACTGAAGGCAATGGGCGTTCAGGATCGGCAGCACATCGCGCTCGAAAGTAAGTTCGGATGCCGCCGACTTGCCCTGCAACAGGATGCCGAGTGTGGCGGCCAGAACCAGGAGTTTTGTCGATTTCATGGGACATCATCCAAAAGGCGTGCGGCGTTTGGTTCGTTCCAATTCGGATCGGCAAGTTACCGGGGGGGGGGCGGGGGCAGTAATCCATTCATAGTATCATATTCTGCATGCAGATCAAGCCAAGATATTCAACGATTCGACGAGAGACGCGCGACAAGGTTCGAGGGACTACTTCCGTTCCAGGAGAAACCGCAGCAAGTCCGCCATCTGCTGAACGTCGATCCGATCCTCAAGGCCGTCCGGCATGAGCGACAGACGCGTGGAGGCGAATTCCTCGATATCGTTGCGGGCCACGATGTCTTCCGCGCCCTCGGCACGGCGCAAGGTAATCGTGGTCGGGCTTTCGCTCGCGAGCATGCCGGTCAGGACTCGGCCATTTTTCGTCGTGACCACGTAGTTGACGAAGTTGGCGGACATTTCGCGGCTCGGATCGAGAATGGCATTCAGCAGCGTGTCCGGTGTCTTGTCCTTGCTTGCCAGGAGATCGGGGCCGACCGCCTTGCCCACGTCTCTCAGGCGATGACACGTGGCACAGTGCATCGTAAAGATCTGTTGGCCGCGAACGGAGTCTCCGGTCAGCTTCAGAGCGGCCTGGTATTTGTCGAGCACCTGCTTGCGCGATGAAGTCGCGGAGGCGGCGAAGAGTTTGGCGGTACGTTCACGCAGGGCCGGCCCGGCCTTCTTCAACAGGATGTCGCGATGGACCGGACTCAACTCGCCGGCAGCGATTGACTTGTTTTCCAGCGCTCCGATAAGTCCGGTTACACCTTCGGATTGACCGAGAAGCACTTCGACGATTTCGGGATGTATTTGCGGGCCGCTGCTGCGCCAGCGCTCCAGCAACAATCCGGCGGTTTTTCCATCGATCTTGCCTGCGAACGCCTGGACGCCGGCCAACTGGATTTCTGGCGGATGTTCGATGCTGATTAGAGATGCGAGGACCGGGCCAACCTGATCGAGCGGCGCATGCCGTAAGAGGCGGATAGCGCGCAACCGATCAGTTATGGGACTCTTGCCGCTGCCTGCCGTCTTGGCTGCCTGAAACAAACTCGCTTCAAAAAGCTGGCGCACGTTCATCGGCGTCGGATCCTTCAGCATTTCAGTGATCGCAATGCTGGAAATAGCCAGGCGATCGGCCAGTGCAAGCAGGATGGCTTCGGTGGCTTTCGGCCTCGCCCGCAAAGCCGGCTTTGTCAAGGATCCAAGCACGCGTCGAACATCCGCGCCTTGCCCGCGTGCGGCAACCTGTTCCGCCAGCGGAGGCAACAAGGTTTCCAGGAGCGTACCCTCGACCGTGCGCCCTAGCAACTCCAGGTACAGCGCAATCGGCCGTTCTCCGACGGAGCTGAGCACTGCCGAGCGCATCCATATGTCGTCGCTGTCCTGCAGCAGAATCGTAGCCAGGGCTTCGGCCGCTTCTTCGCGGTCGACGATGACGCCCAGGCTGAACGCGACCTGCAGCCGCACCCGCGGCTCCTTGTCGGTAGCCAGCAAGAGGAATTGATTTCGAACACGCAACGATTCCGCCAGACGCACTTCGGACAGCCGGGCGCCATGTTCTCGAATCGCAGCGTGGGCATCGCTCAGCGCGAAGATAAGCAGGCCATCATCAAGGGAGTTGAGACCGTCCAGCGTCCAGAGCGCGTGCAACCGGGCCTGGGGCAACTTCGCATTGCGGACCAACGCTCGCAGGGTCTCGACAGCCGACTTGTCCTGACGTTCCAGCAGTAGCCTCTGGGCCGTCTCGCGCCACCACGCATCGGGCCGTTCGAGCAGGGCGACCAGGTCTTTGGTGCTGGACTTCGAAAGCTGTGGCGGCGCCGGCCGCATTAATCCTTCCGGCACGATCCGATAAATGCGCCCACGATCCCGTCCGCGCGTCACATCAACGATCTTGAGAATGTCGTCGGGGATGGCGCTTGGGTCCTCAATGATCTCGCGCGACATGTCGCAAACGTACAGACAGCCATCGGGGCCGTTCGCCACGTTCACGGGCCGAAACCAGTTGTCCGTCGACGCCAGGAATTCGCGTTTCTCATCGACGGCGGTGGCGTCGAACGTCACGCCATTGGGTTTAAGTTTGAGCCGGATCACGACGTTGCCCGCCGGTTCGGCGGTGAAGCTGTTGCCGTGGTACTCGCCGGGAAAAGCGGAGCCGCGATAGATCTCGCAACCAGCGCCCCCGGTGACGAAGCCGCGCTCGGCGAGTTCGGCCACGGAGAAGCGTGATGCCCGCATGTCAGGAGTGGTGTTGACCCACTTGTCCCAGAATTTCTTGCGGGCGACACGCCACGGCTCTGGCGGGCTGATCGACGCCATGGTCCGCTTCGACGCTGCCGAACGATAGTTGACGTCCTTGACCAGCAGATGCGGATTGCGCGCGATGTAGTTGCCGGGCAGCACGTTGTGGATCAGCAAGGTCCCGGCGTTGGCGACGAAGCGGTTGCCCCAGTCGTCGAAGCAATTGCCGAAATCGCCTGTGCCGGCGAGAGGCTCCAGCTTTTCCGTGACCGGGTTGAAACGGAAATCGCGGCCGCGCACGGAGACAATGTCTTTCTTGTCTGCATGACGCACGTCGCCGCCGTTGTACGAGCTGGCGCCGTAAATGTGGTTGTCGAGCCCCCACTTGAGGTTGTTCATGATGTCCTCGGCCGCGCCGGTGCCGAAGCCGTCGAAAACGACGCGGCGCACATCCGCTTTGCCGTCGCCGTCGGTATCCTTGAGGTACCAGATGCGAGGCGGCGCCGCGACGAAAATGCCGCCCTTGTAAACGGCGATGCCGCTGGGCCATTGCAGATTGTCCGCGAAGATGGTGCTCGTCTCAAAACGGCCATCGCCGTCCTTATCGACGAGCATGCGAATGCGCCCGAGCGCTTTTCCGCCGGGTTTGGGCGGGAAGGGATAATCGATATCCTCCGCCACGAAAAGCCGGCCTTCTTCATCGAATGCCAGCGCGATCGGATCGACGACGTCGGGTTCGCAGGCGACCAGCTCGACGCGAAAGCCCTTTTCGATGCGGAATGCCTTGAGCGCCTCTGCAGGCGACAGGGGATCGAGCCGCGGCAGCATGTCTTTGAGGCCCGGCGCCTTGACCTGCGTGAGCAAGCGAACGAGGGCCTGCGACATTTCGCGGCCCGCGGTCGGCGTGAACGGGGGCAAATTGACGATCTTGGGTACCGTGACCGCCGCGTACTCCTGCGCGGCGTAGGCCGCCGGATCGGGCACATAGCCGATCAGATCATCCGCGTAGCCCACGACGATGGTGTCGCGGAACGGTGAATCACGCCGAATCGCCAGGCCATAGTAGCTGTACAGCTCGCCCGGATGAAACGCGAGGGCCACGTCGCCCGCGCACAGCACCGAGAGCTGAACGGGATACGTCGTCCGTTTCGCGTCCCATTTTTTGGCCCAGGCATGCCAGTCTTTAGCAAACACCATATTCTTGAACCAGCCGCGTTCCTTGATCGTCTTTTCGGGATCGGCCTCGAAGCTCGCGACGTCCTTGCGCATCCGTTCGAGGTCGAGAGGTAACCCATACGATTCCGAGTGTAGACGCAGCTCGTTGACCGGCACGCGCCGTGCAGCCTTCACCGCTTTTTCGATGGCGGCGAATACGCGCTCGGCGACTTGCGTCGGATCGCCAAGGTAGGTCTTACCGTCGCCGGGGTTCACGTCGCCGCAATGGCCCTGCAGAAAAGAGGGGAGGCTCTTGAACTTGGCCTGCACCATGCGATTGACAAGGCCGGGCCAATCGGGGCCCGCGCCCGGCTCATCACGATACACGACCGGATGAGCCGAAAAGTGATACCACAGAAGGTCCGGTTTCTCCGGCGCCTTTCGGCGAAAATGAAGCACATGCACCGCGGTATCGAGCCAGCGCTCGGCGTCGCCGGAGTCCTTGCCGAAGTCGGCGTCGGTCTTCCATGTCTTTGCGGTGCGATTGAAGTTGGCGCCGTCGGCGCGCGCTCGACCCACGAAAAGCTCGGCGGGACTCAGGTCAGCCTCGGCGCGAACCGCGGCGTCGACCACCTTCCTCTCCACCTGGGCCATGTACTTTTCGGGCAGCTCACCGTGAAAACGCAGCCATTTGAGCGTCGGCATCGAATGCGTGTGCGTGGCGCAAACGCGCACGTGGCCGGCGGGGATTTTGGTGCGCTTGGCGATCTCCCCTTGCACGCGCGCCGTGAACTCTTTGCCCACTGCAAGCATGTCCAGCGACACGATGGCTACAGCAGTGTCCTTCACGCGCAGCACGATGACGCGCGCCTCGGCTGGTTGACGCACCCCGGCGTATTTGCGCGGCTTCTCGGGCAAGGCAAAGACGCCGCCCGGCTGCACGTCCAGAGGCGGCGTGATGTCCACGACGGCCTGGCCGGCAAAAAGGGCAGGTTCCTGGGCAGAAGCCGACGCGTTTGCCAGGAGGTGACAGATCAGGAAAATAACATAGCGAGAGACGCGGACCATCTTGATTTTTCTTACTTGATGCATTCATGCCCTGGATATTTGCTAACTATTTTCGCTAACGTTTTAGGGATTCACGCAATAGCGATTATCGTAGGCCTACGCTGTTGTTGATCTCTTCGCTCCTCGGGAACGCCAGGCGTACGCCGCTTGCGAGTTGCCCAGTATGATTTTAGAATCTCAGCTACTCTTTTGTTGCAAGAGTGGTCTCACGACGTCGGCCAGGGTACGACCGAGGACAGAGTGTTGGTCCGCGTCCAGATGAACCCCATCGACGAAACTCGATTGGACCACGCTGGCAACATCGAAAAAGGAGGCTCCTTCCTCGTCGGCAACGCGTTGGTACTCCACCGCAAGGCCTACACACTTGGCTGGCGCACCCAGGAATTTCGGAGCGATCGGACCCCTGGGTTCCCGGACCGGCGGCGGGGCCGCCACCAGGAGGGCAGGTGCCGGCATCCCCGGTTCGAGCGGAGCACGTCGGATGGCTTTCAGGATCGCCGTCAATCCTTGAGCCGAGTGCCAGGCGTTGTGCGGATGCATGGACTGGAAGTCATTCGTTCCCAGCATGATGATGACCAGGCTCAATGGGGAATTCACTTCAATCCGTTGCTCAATGCCCACCAATCCATTACGTCCGGGCTTGAAAGGATCCTCCCAAGCGGTCCGCCGTCCATTGAGGCAATCCTCGATGACGCGAACCTGTGTCCCAGCATTTGTCAGGGCGTTCTCCATCACCCCAGGCCAACGTGAGTGGAAAGGGAGCCGTTCCCGGGTATTGGGAATAATACCCCAGCTCAGGGAATCGCCGTAGACCAGGATTTGATGCATACCCGTTCCTTGCTTACGGAGTGATCTCGTAGCAATAGATAAGGTCGTTATCCCGCAAATAGAGGCGACCGTTGGCGATGACGGGCGGGGTCCAGATTTTGCCGTTCTTGCGGCGGATCTTCGTCAATTCCGGAATCGTGAACCGGCTCTTTTCGATCCACCCTTTGCGCGACGCTTCAACCAGCGCGACTTCCCCCTTGGATTCGCCGTAGCAATAGAGATGGCCGTCCGCGTAGGCGAAGCTTCCCTTGTCAAAGACGTCCCGCTCTCCCCAGACCGATTCCCCGGTCTTGAAGTCCTGAATAGTCCAGCCGGTGGGATCGGAGCATCCAAAAAGTAAGCCGTTCACGAGAGTGACGCCGCTGTGGTGGTTCTTCATGACCTTGTTGCGATAGACGACCTCGGCCTTGATGCGCTGATCATCTCGTTTGAGCTTGAGCAGCCCACATCCGACCCCGTAGGCCGTGGTCACATAGATGCAGTCTTCATAATGGATCGGAGTCGCGACCATGATCCACGCGGCGGGGATGCCGCTCTTCCAAAGAAGCCGGCCGTCTTCGGCAGCAACGCCGGCAACACCCTTGCCGGTCAGATTCACGTACTGACGCAGGCCGTCGATTTCGGTGACAATGAGCGAGGAGGAAACGGCTTCGTCCGTCAGTTCCTTGCTGCGCCAGAGGAGTTTGCCAGTTTTCTTGTCGAACGCCGCGAACGTGCCTCCCTTGCCGCCAGGGGAACAGACCACGCGATCGCCGTCAACGAGGGGCGATTCACAATAGCGGCCGTCGTGAAGGATCTTGCCTTGAAGATCGTTTTTCAGGTGAACGTGCCAGACGTGCTTACCGGTGTGGCGTTTGATGCAGTGAAGTTCGCCCAGAATACTGATCGCGTAAAGATAGTCCCCGTCCACGGTAGGCGTGGAGCACGGGCCATCGCCCCAGTCGGTGAGCCGGCGCGGCCCGGCCGAGGCGGTCCAGAGCAGCTTGCCCGTTTGTGTGTCGAGGGCGAAGACGACATCGTCCTTGTCCTTCGAGCCCATGCAATAAAGATGATTGCCGACAATCGACGGCGGAGAGAAGCCGGCGCCGGCGTCGCGATAGGTCCATAGGAGTTTCGGTCCCTCTTTCGGCCACACCTTCAACAGGCCTGTCTCGCGCGATACCCCATCGCGTTTCGGGCCACGGTACTGGGGCCAATCGTCGGCGCGGCTGTTGGCGACCAAACCAACCGCGATAAGCAGCAATACAATGGAGGCGGTTGACCGAACCATCAGCGGACTCCTGTGCCAACTATTTGCCACGTACATCCAGGCAGATCAGCGTGCCCTTCTGGCTGCGGCAGTAAATGCGGCCGTTGGCGAGCACGGGAGCGATGCGATCGCTGTAACGGTAGGTCAATTCGTCGGGCGCGAAGAGTTTTTGGCTTCGAGCGATTTCCTGGAATTTTTCGGTCGACGCATCGATAAGGATGAGCGACTCTCCAGTAAAGGTAAGGAATTTGCCGTCGATCATTGTAAAGGATCCGCCGACATCCTTTTGCTCCCATTTCTTTTTGCCGCTGGCGACATCAAAGCAATAGAGGGGCCCAATTCGACTAGTGGTGTCGTTGTGTTGAATGCCGAAGACGTGGCCTTTCCAAAGGATGTAATCGCAGCTGTAGTTATCGAGAAGTTTGTCGCGCCAGACTTCCTTGACCTGATCGCCGTTGACTTCGAGACAAACCCCAAGCCCGTTGGAGTTGTCGGGATGGATGCAACAGATGACGCGATTGCCGAGGACGGCCGGTTCCTGGGCGGTGATACCGTGCCGGCCTTTCTTCGTAAGGAGGTCTTCATCGTTGAACGGATGCATCCATCGGGTTTTACCGTTAGCGGGGTCCAATCCAAAGCAGGCATTGCCCGTGTGATAAACCAGGCACGGTTTTCCATTGATGACGCAGGAGGTTGGGCACGCATAATAGCCGCCCCCCAGGTGATAGGACTCGTGGTACATGCGCCAGATTTCTTCGCCGGTCTTCTTGTTGAAGGCGAGCAGCAGGGCATTGCTCGAGGGCTTGACCGTTGACTCCTTGGGCGTCTTGTTCTGCAGGATGCGTGCGGGGACAATCACCATATCGCCGACAAGTAGCGGAGACGCCGCATAGCCATAGGTGACGGTTTGGGCGCCCAGGTCTTTGCCCATCAGTTTCTGCCAGACCACCTTGCCGGTTTCGCATTCGAGGCAATAGAGGCCGCCATGCTGCCCAAAGACGTACAGCACCTTGCCATCCACCGTCGGAGTTGAGCGCGAGCCAGGGAAGCTTTTGTCCTGAAATCCTGCATAGGGGAATTGCCACAGCACCTTTCCGGTTGACTCGTCCAGGCAGGTGACGGTTTCTTCCAGAACGTTTTTCTTACTCTCGTCCTTGGGAAGCAGTCCAATGGTAAACACTCGACTCTTGGCAATGGCGACGCTTGAGTAGCCGCGACCTACGGGTTGCTTCCAGAGCACCTTGAGCCCGCCAGTCGGCCACTGGGTCAGCCAACCCGTCTCGCGCGAGATGCCGTCGCGGTTCGGTCCGCGAAACTGCGGCCAATCGTCTGCGCGTACCGTGAGCGAAAACAAACACAGGGCAGCAGCGGACGCCAAAAGCTTCAAATTGGTCATGCGAAAAATCCTGTAAGAGTGCGAGCGGTCTTTTCTCGCATCAATGGTTGAACCGAAATTCCGGGCTGTTCACCAGCGCCCAGATCATTTGCTGAAGTCCCGCTTCAGGCCGGTCTTTGCGGCGTTCCAGATATTTGTCGAAGAGTTCAACCTCCGAATCGGTCGGGGGGCGGGAAAGAACGGTCCAAACCGATTCGCTGATCTGTGACTTGCGGTCCTTCAATTTGAGCAGGGCCGGCGTCCGACCCGCAACGGATTTCTGAATGCCGGCGTCGTTGCTGAGGCGCATCGATTCCGACGCGGAAATGGGTGACTCGTCACGTGGATATTCGATGAACTTCTCTGCCTCTTTCCCTGCGTTTTCAAGAGCCGTGGCGGCTTTCTCGCGACCCGCAAAGCTCTGATCCGGGCCGAACAGCGCCGAATTGGCCACGATGTGAAACGACGCGCCCCATTGCCCCGGCGTCAGCGGTCGAACCGCCGCCACCGCAAAATGATCGGGCGTCGGCGGCGATTTTCCATTCCATTGGCTGGTGCGCGCGTAGGCGTTGCTCGAAACGAGGCCCACGATCAGTCGCTTGATGTCGTACTTGTTCTCGATAAAATCACGGGCCAACCAGTCGAGCAATTCAGGATGACTCGGCGCATTGTTGGCGTGCAACTGATCGACGCGCATCACCAGCCCGTGACCGTAGAAGCGATACCAGAGCCGATTGACCAGCGCCTTCGCGAATCGGTCGCGGTTCTCCATGCTCAGCCCGATCTCGGCCAGTTTCGCGCGAGCGCGGAAGGTCGGCTGAGCAGGTAGCTCCTTCGATTTCTCTTTCCCCAATTTCTCGATGAGTTTCGACTCTTCCTGGATGGCTTTCGTGAGATCTGCAACGGCGAGTTCATCCTTCGGACGCTGGACCTGCTTGCCGTCGAGAAACATCAGGCTGACCGGCTGCATTTTGCCGGTCTTCGCCTTGAATTCGCCCGGCTTGACGTACTTGCGATCGAGGAGATTGCCCTTGAAGTCATACGAGGAGGCGAAGAACTCGCGCATGCCGTAGAAGTAATCTTGAGTGAGCGTGTTGACGTACGGATGACGATGGCACTGGGCGCAACTGATGTTCAGACCGAAGAAAACCGAGGAAACGTCGCGTGCCAGAACGTCGCGGTCCTTGAGACGTTTGAGAACATATTGTTCGGGCTTGGCCGGATGCGCCTTCTCGCCGGCGCCGATCAGGGCGCGAAACATCTGATCCCACGGGCGATTCTCCTGGAACGCCGCCAGCAGATACGGTCGAACACTGCCGCCATCCGGGTTTTCATTGCGGAGGAAAACATCGAACTCGGTTGCATTGTGACGGATGAACTCGGGATACAGCGCGAGTTCGTTGATCAGTTTTTGCTGCTTCTGCGGATCCTTTGAGCTAATGAAGGCCTGAGCTTCGACCGCGGTGGGGATGCGGCCGGCAAGGTCGAGAAAAAGCCGCCGGACAAGCGTGGCATCATCGGCAGGCGGTGCCGGTACGATCTTCGCTTTCTTGAGCTTGGCATCGATGTAGTGGTCGATGGCTTCGCCAATCGATCGGTTGGATGGCAGAAGTTCGTCGGCGCGCGCTCCGACGGTATTGACAAAGCCAACGGCAATGGCAAAGAAAAGATGGATTTTCATGAATGGGACCCTTGCAGGGAGGCGGGAATGTCGCGCGACGCTCCGCGTCATGGTCACGAAGCGCCGCACTCCATTTGTTACTTATTTGGACAACTGCCAACGGAGGGCTTTTGTACGACCGACCGCAACGAGGGCGTCGGCCGATGCATTCAGCGCGATGTCGAGTATTGGTCTACCGGCGGGAAACTCCTGTACGATGGCCTTCTTGTCGAGATCGAACAGGACTACCTTTTTCCCATCCCCCGCGCCACAGCCTGCGAATAACCAAGCCTCTTTGGGATGGTACTGGACCGATTCGAAGAAGCCGTTGATATTCACAGGCAGATAATGTGTCGTCTTGTCGGCTTTCCAATCGAAAATCTGCACGAGCCCCTTGCTTCCGCCAATCGTGGAGGTGTCCCCCGCAATATTGCCGACAAGAGCGAGATACGCGCCATCCGGGGAGAACGCCAAAGCTCGACAACCGCCATAGCTGTGGCCGTTGCCGTCGAATTGCATTAGATGCGGGGCACGAACTTTCCCCACTTGCTTACCGCTCGCGACTTCCCAAACGATGGCCGTGCCCGTCTGGTCGCCGGAGGCCAGGTACTTCCCGTCCGTTGAAAAACGGCAGCAGTAGAGTTTCGACACAAACGTCTGCGGTATCAGCTTGTCGTGGCCAACGAGATCATGCACCAGTTTACCCGACCCGGTATCCCACAAGCGGCACACCATGTCATCGCCGACGCTGGCGACAAGCTTGCCATCGGGAGACGAGGCCACGCCCCGAATCCATTTTTTATCGTGAGCGACGATTTCGCGGATTTTCTCTTTGGTCTGGGTGTTCCACCAAATAAGCTTGTGGTCCGATCCCGCGGATACCAACACCTTGCCGGCCAAGGCAAGGCCGCTCACGTAGCTCAAATGAGCGTCCCATGTATCGGGAGTTGATTTGGGATTGTCGAAATCGAGCATCGAAATTTTTCCGTTCGAGGCTCCCGCGTATGCTTTGCCAGTCCCCGGAATCGGAACGACGCACAAAATGTCCCCAGTGACCTTGGCCTCTTGCGTTGCCTTGACGGTGAGAGGCCCCGGCGGCAGCGGAGGTGCGGGTTTCTTTCCTTTGCCCTGGGCGAAAGCAAATGTCCCGGTTGCCAGGCAGAGGATCAGTGTCAAAAGTGATCGAGTTATCACGCGAGCACCTCCCCGACCGGCTGGGTGCCGTAATCGGTGAGCGGCACCGGTCGGCCGTCGGTGTTCAGGTTTTCCTTCTGATGATCGATGCCGACGGCACGCATGACGGTCGCGAAGAACTGCTGCAGCGAAACCGGGTTGTTGGCGATGTTTGTGCCATCGTTATTGGTACTGCCATAAACCACGCCGGCGCGAACGCCGCACCCCGAGAGCGTGACACTCATGCGCGGGAAATGGTCGCGGCCGTTGTTGTCGTTGATGGCTGGCGTGCGTCCCATTTCGGAGAAGGTGACCACGAGGGTGTTACGGAGCAGACCACGTTCCTGCAGATCTTCGAGCAAGACGCTCATGACGTGGTCGAGTTCGGGAACCATCTCTTGATGGAATTCGAAGTTTTGACCGTGGTGGTCCCACCAGCCGCGATTGACGCGGACATACGGAACACCGGCCTCAATGAGCCGCCTCGCCACGAGTATTTGCTGGCCGAATGGCGTCGAACCATACCGAGAACGCATGGACGCGGACTCCTGTTCGATGTCAAAAAGTCGGGCACTCTCCATCAGGCCACGCACTCGGCCATAGGCGCCGCCGTGGCTGAGCAGAACGCCATCGCGTTCGCGGCCAACTCCGAAACGCCTGCCGAGTTCCGTCCGCAGGGCCTCTCGATCACGATGATCTTCATCGCTAAGGCCAGGCGGAAGCGTGTTGGCCGGGGGCGCCAGCCGCAGGATGGGCTCGGAGAACCTGAACGGCGGCATCACCGGCCTCGATCCGTTAGGCGTAATATTGATCGGGTTCCAGGTTGCTCCGAGAAAACCGGCATTCTCGAAGTAATTGGCGCCGGGATAATTCGTGAACATCACGTGATGGGGAACTTGGCTGTTCGGGCTGGCCAATTCCCGCGCGATCATCGAGCCCAGACTGGGATAGCGAACCGGCCCCATCTTAGGTTTGCCTCCGAAAATGGTGGCATCGTTGTGGTCGCTCACCGCCAGCTGCGAACGAATGACCGCCGTATGCCGATGGAGGCAAGCCGCCATCCGAGGCATCAATTCCGAAATCCGATAACCAGGAATGGAAGTTGGGATCGACTGGAACGGCCCGCCGGTCGTCGTGCCGGGTTTGGGATCCCAGCTCTCGAACTGGCTCATGCCACCGTTGAGGAAGATCATCAGCACACGTTTCTGATCGCGCTGAAGCTGCTGGCCAAGCGTCGGCTGAGCGAAGGCGTTCAGGCCGTAGAGCCCGCCCAGGAAGCCACCAGCCGTTCCCAAAAAGGCACGCCGATCGGTAAAATGGTCTTGCGAACCACAGGTCTTTTTTCGAGAGGTCATTGTCAATCTCCTTGTGTTCATTTCAATGGTTGTTTTTGTAATGCATGGTGACGTCGAATGAAATTCCGCAAGGTTGATCTGCGCCCGTCTATCGGAACAACTCGCGAATCGGCTCACCCGTAGTGATCGGGCGCGAACCTACTTGAGTCTCGCGCGGCACCCCAAGCGCATGGTAGATCGTTGCGCCGAGGACCTGAGGCGGGACCGGATGGTCCTTCACGTAGGCGCCGATCCTATCTGACGCGCCATAGACACCGCCGCCGATGCCGGCACCCGCAAGAACTGCGGAAAAGCAGGCGGGCCAGTGGCTCCGGCCGGCGATGCCTCGATTGTTATCGATCCTGGGGGTCCGCCCGAATTCGCCAACGACGACCACCAGGGTGTTCCTCAGCATCCCGCGCAGGTGGAGGTCTTCCAGGAGGGCGGAGAGCGCTTCATCGAGCCGCGGCAGTGCCCACCCCAGGCCGTAGGAGCCGGTGCCGAAGATATTCCCCTGGCCCATCCCGCCACCGTGCATGTCCCAGGTAAAACTGGCGGCCCCACCCTGGGAACCTTCACCCGGAGCGAAACCGCACCAGCCATTGACACTCACAAAGCCCACCCCGGACTCCACCAGCCGGCGGGCCATGAGCAGGTATTGACCCAAGGGATGGCGGCCGTAGCGGTCGCGCACCCTGGCTGGCTCGTTCTCCAGGTCGAATGGTCGCCGAGCATCCGGACCGGTCGCCAATTCCACGGCCCGTTGTCGCAGATTCTCCCACCCCGCCACGGCCCGCGAACTGCTGCCCTGCTCAAGCTGACCAAGCAAGCGTTCACGCCCAAGTGTCCTCTCGGGCGTCGCCCCCACCTCCGATTCCAGTTCGGACAATCGGAAATTCGGCATCGCCGGGTGATTCGTGGAGTTACCGACGAAAAACGGAGCGTAGGGCCGTCCCAGGAAACCACCCATGGAGATGAACGGCGAGCAGAACACAGTCGTGTTGCCATCGCAGCGATGCAGCCAAACATACGGCGTCAGCACGCGTCGCGATGGTCGCAACCTGGCCAGCACCGAGCCATAACACGGTGCGTCGTCCGGAGCTTTCGCTTGCCCCGTCAGGCAGTTGTGCATTGCGTCCGGGTGGTTGCGGATCGACGCGGTGTGCGTCATGGAACGGATGATGCTGTAGTGCTGGCTCAACGTGGCCAGGCGCGGCATCAGCTCATTGATTCTCACCCCGGGAACCGAGGTAGCAATTGGGTTGTAGGGACCGCGGATTTCGACCGGCGCTTCCGGTTTCATGTCCCAAATGTCCACGTGTGAGGGACCGCCCCCCATCACAATGAAGATGCAGGACTTCTCGGACCCGGACGCCTGCGTTCCCGTCTCTCGCGCAGGCAATGCACCAGGCAGGCCCAGCCCGAGCATGCTGAGTCCGCCCGCATGCAGAAGTTGCCGACGAGTTAGCTTACCGCACAGCGAAGATCCTTCGAAACCAAGAGGCATGTGTAACATGAGATTCTCCCGGGTAGGGGCTGAGGTACAGATAGTTATCCAGGTGGGACTTCCGGCGCATTAGCTAATGATTAAACCGAAATTCCGCGCTGTTGATCAGCGCCCAGATCATTTGTTGAAGTCCGGCGGCAGGGCGGTCCTTGCGCCTTTCCAGGTAGGAATCAAAGCGATCCTTGCTTCCGCATGGCGGTGGCTCACGACCGCAGTTCGGTAATTGTCTCGCTGTCCTGCAGTACGGGCATGGGCCGGCCCCCCATTTCCCCTAACCTGCTCCCTGGGTCGATGCCCAGCACGTCGGCATACAAGGTCGCCAAAAGATTCTTGGGGGTGTAAGGCCGACCCGTCGACCGCTCCGCACGCGGCGTCGTGGCGCCGATCACTTGCCCCATCTTCAGTCCGCCCCCCATCATGAGTGCGATACCCACGTCGTTCCAATGGTCTCGTCCAGCGCTGCCATTGATGCGCGGCGTCCGACCCATCTCGCCCCAGACCACCACGGCAACGTCCTGGTCCATGCCGCGCTGATGCAGATCGGTGACCAAGGCGTACAGGCGCTGGTCAAGGGCCGGCAAGGCCTGGCGCAAGCCGGGAAAGATACCGCCATGATGGTCCCACGGCCCCGCAAGATCCCAGGTCTTGGTTTCGGCATGCGACGTGAGGGTGACCACTTGCACGCCCGCTTCCACCAAGCGACGAGCCTGGAGAAACTGCGTTCCGCCCGCGTACAGATCCCGGATCGTCTGGGGTTCCTTGCTGATGTCGAAGGCGTCACGGGCCTTGGCCGAGACGATCATGTCCAAGGCGCGTTCGCGAGAAGCATCCAGCCCCGCGATGGTTCCCCGGGCGTCATCGATGGTGCGGTTCACATTATCGAAGGAGCTCATGAGGGCCCTGCGATCGTTCAGGCGGTCCAGCGTCACCTCTCCGACGAGACTCAAGGACTGGTCTCGCGAGCCCGGCACGTAGGGGCGATACGCCATGCCCAGATAATCTCCCAAAACCGGATGCGTGCCGACGCCATCGAAGGCGACGTAAGGCGGCATTTCGGGAACGGCGTCTCCCCGCAGTTTGCTTACCACGGAGCCGAACGTCGGTCGACCGCTCGTCGTCGGGAACGGAGTGCCGGAAGGGTAGCCGGAGTAGACCAGCGGCGGATTATGCCCGAGGAGATACTCCGTGAAACTCATGTTGCGGATCACGGCCATCTTGTCCGCGATTTGGGACAGCCTCGGCAAGTGTTCGCAGATTTGAAGGCCCGGCAAGTTGGTTCGGATCGGCCTGAACTCCCCGCGGAATTCAGCGGGAGCGTCGGGCTTCATATCAAAGGTATCGATGTGGCTGGGGCCGCCGTGAAGATAGACCATGATGATCGACTTCAGCCGCGACGCCCGCACTGCCCCTTGAGCTTTGAGGCGATGAATGTCCGCCAAGGTCAGTCCGCCGAGGCTCAGGGCGCCAACGGTGAGGAAGCTACGACGCGACATGCCATCGCAAAATTGCTGCTTGGAACCCAGGAAGGTCAACATGGTTCGTTGCTCCAGAAAAAATGTGATCGAAAGGGCAGATGGGTAACGGTAGGATGGAACTCGAATTTCTTCCGATTCGAACAGAAGGCTTGGCCTTTTTTGCTGTTATTCCTTTGGGCGTTGCGGCAGGTTCGCCAGGCCAAGTCCGCCCAACGCGCCGACCCGGATGAATCCCCGCCGCGTCAGCTGCCCAGAGGGCCGCCTGCTTTGGACAGAAATGGTGATGCTCGGATTGCTCATGATGCATCTCCTTTTTCTTGATCTCGCATGCGATTCTTGTGGCTTTCGATGTGGGCGCGCAGGAGGTCCGACGCTCGTTCGACGGAACCTGCTTGAAGCGCGTCAATAATATCTTGATGCGCAGCGATACCACGTGACCATTCGGCCTTCTTGACGCTTTCGCGGAAACGCCGAAAGAACACCGTGAGCACATCGACAAATGGAATCAAAGGCGTCAGGCCGCTGCTTTCGATCAGGCCGCGATGAAACTGAATGTCGAGTTCGACAAACTGGGCCAGGGTCCGTGCCTGGGCAAGTTCGCGGTTGATGGCGCTGAGCCGTTCGTGAATCGTCGCGTCCTCCTTCATCCGGCGAGCCACGTGCGGCAGAACGCCGGTCTCGATCACAATACGGGTGTCAATCAGGGCGAACGGATCGGCATCGAGAAGGTCCGGATGAAACCCCAGGTAGTCAGTCATCCGGTCCATGTTGACACGGCCGACCGTGAGGCCGCGCCCCGGCTTGGCTTCAACGATGCCAAGAAATCCCAGGGACTTGGTTGCCTCGCGAAGGCTGAGCCGGCTTACGCCAAAGCTTGTTGCAAGCTGTCCTTCGGTGGGAAGCCGATCGCCAGGCTTGAGTCCCTCATCGATGATGTACTGCTTGAGGCGATCTGCCACAACGTCGCTTAAGCGGGTGCGTCCGATGGATTCGATCATGGCGGTTGGAACCCTTCGCTTGGGTTGGTGTGGGTCGTTGGCCCTTAAATTAGATTATCAGACAATCTTACGCTGTCAAGGGATAACTTGAAAAATTTTTTCGGGATGGTTTGGGTTGCCAGGTAGGCCCTTAGTTCTTAAATTAGATTATCAGACAATCTGGCGCTACCAAGAGACAGACTGGAAAAAAATAGTCAGGTAATCGAGCTTTCTCGAAGACTGCCGGCGAACATGAAGCGAAAGGCAAACGCATGCCGAAAGTTCTCGTCACCGATCACACTTTCGATCCCCTCGACATTGAAGAGCGCATCCTCGAACCCGTTCAGGGCGTTGTGCTGGGACATCAGTGCAAGAGCGCCCTCGCACTCCTTCCGTTGATGGCCGATGTCGATGCAGTGATCACGCAATTCAGCCCCCTGAAGGCCGAGGTCATTGCCGCCATGCAAAAGGTCCGGGTCATCGTCCGCTACGGCATCGGCGTGGACAACGTCGATCTCGAAGCCGCCCGGGCTCGCGGTATCCCGGTTTGCAATGTCCCCGACTACTGCATTGACGAAGTCGCAGACCACACGCTGGCGTTCATTCTGGCGACCACGCGGCAGGTCGTTCCGAACACGTTGAATATTCGCGGCGGAAAATGGGGGTTAGTGCCAGGGCTCGATCAGATGCGAACGCTGCGCGATCAGACCGTTGGCATCGTCGGCTTCGGACGCATTGGCCGAGAAGTGGCCGCCCGGCTGGCTCCTTTCAAGTCGCGTCGTCTGGTCTACGACGCATTCGTCCCCGCAGACACGATTCGAACCGCAGGCTGCGAACCAAGCGCGCTCGACGATTTGTTGCAACAGTCCGACATCGTGACGCTACATTGCCCCTCGACGCCTCAGACCAAGAAACTGCTAAATGCTGATTCGCTCACCAAAATGAAGCCCGGCGCGGTGGTGATCAATCTCGCGCGTGGAGACTTGATCGACACGCCTTCTCTCGTGGCTGCACTGCAATCGGGACAGATTTCCGCGGCGGCGCTCGATGTCTGCGACCCCGAACCGATCCCGGCGGATAGTCCCCTGCGATCGCTGCCGAATGTGATCGCTGCGTCGCACATTGCCTCGGTGAGCCCCAAAGCGGTGCGTACGCTGCGTGAGACGGCGGCCCGAATCGCAGCGATGGCCCTGCGAGGCGAAGCGCTTCCCAACGTCGTCAATGGAGTGCAGCCGTGACTGATGCAGTCGTGCTTGTCACCGGCGGCAGCGGATTCATCGGAAGCTGGGTGCTGCGCGAATTGCTCAGAGTGGGACAACGGACTGTCACGCTCGATGTTCGCCCGGCGACAGAGCGTTGGAACCGTGTGCTCGGGGCTGGGGCGAAGGACGTTGTCTTCTCCGACGTGACACTGACCGATCGAGATGGACTTGCGGCATTGATGAAAACGCACGGCGTGTCGCACGTGATTCACCTGGCAGCGCTGTTGACGCCGGATTGTCAGCAAGATCCGTTTCGCGGCTGTCAGGTGAATGTCCTTGGCAGTACCGCAGTGTTCGATGCGGCTCGCCTTGCTGGTTCCGTCCAGGCGATTTCCTTCGCAAGCTCTTACGCCGTGTATGGCAGCGCGGGGACCAAGGATTCCCAGCCGCCGATGTTTTACGGTGCGTTCAAGCAGGCGGTGGATCTGATCGCCGGGCAGTATTGGACTCATTTCGGATTACGGTCGTTGGCGATTCGCCCGCACGTTGTGTACGGTCCGGAACGTGAGGCCGGGCTGACTGCGGGGCCGTCGCTGGCATGTCGGGCGGCGGTTCGTGGTGAGCGCTACCAGATCGGCTACACCGGTACCGCGGGCTACGACTATGTCGAAGACGTTGCGTGCGCGTTTGTCCGGGGTGTGCTCGAATGTCCGGCTGGGGCCACGGTCGTGGATCTGCCGAGCGAACCGGCGACTACCCAGGAGATCGTCCAGCAGATAGAACGGTGTCTCCCTGAAGCGATGGGACGTATCACGGTGTCCGGCCCAGCCATTCCTTCGAACATTCCCTCGGCGATCAACGACATTCGCCAGGTTCTGCCGGGTTGGGAACCGACGTCGCTGGCGAACGGCATCGCCCAGACGATCGCCTACTACCGCCGAACGGAGGGCAAAGCATGACCCGCACGGGGCGCGAAAAGTTGCGACGGACGGCGGAGCTGACCGGCGTGCCGCTGGAAGATCTCAATACCAAGCCTTCAGGAACCAGACCATGAAAATCATTCGCTACCAGACGACGACCGGCCAGATCGTTTATGGGCGGTTGCATGCCGACGGACGCACAACACGACTCACCGGGGAGATTCTCGGCACGCTGACCGACACGGGCGAGCCAGCCGCGGTCGCGAAACTGCTCGCCCCTATCGAACCGCGCGACATCATTTGCATCGGCCTCAACTACCGGAAGCACGCCGCCGAGGGGAACCAGCCGATTCCCGAGTGGCCCGTCGTCTTCATGAAGAACAGCGGCACGCTCCAGAATCCCGGAGATCCGATCGTCCTGCCGCGGCGGCTGAAGAGCGATGCCGTGGACTACGAGTGCGAACTCGCCGTCGTCATCGGCAAGGAATGCCACAACATTTCCAAGGCCGATGCCTTGCAGTACGTGCTGGGCTACACCTGCGCCAACGATGTAAGCGCTCGCGATTGGCAGATGAAATACGGCGGCAGCCAGTGGTGCCGGGGCAAAACCTTCGCCACCTTTTGTCCGCTCGGGCCTTGCCTGGTCACGCGCGACGAGATTCCCAATCCGAACGCGCTTGGGATCCGCACGATCTTGAATGGCCAGTCGATGCAGGACTGGAACACCAATGACATGATCTTCGACGTGCCGACGTTGATCGAGTTCTTGAGCGGCAGCACGCGCCTGGCTGCCGGCACGGTGATCCTCACGGGAACTCCTCACGGCGTCGGCGGTGCGCGCAAACCGCCCGTCTTCTTGCAGCCGGGAGACACCGTGACAATCGAAATCGACGGCATTGGGGCTCTGAGTAACCCGGTCATCGCGGAAGGAGTGGATGTCCGATGAAATGGAATCGACTGCATCCTTTGTATCGTTGGTTATCCGTGCTGGCCGGTGTGTTGGTCGCAGCCACGGTTGCGACGGCGCAGGATGGGGCCGCGCAAAGCCGCTTCGTGGATCATTCCCTCCTCGTCGCTCCGGAATATCCCTGCACCTGGCCGTCGCACCCGTTTCCGCGATTCTCGATCAAGCATGAACGCAAGATCGGCCGCGACTCGGCCTACAACATTGATGTTCTCCTCATCGACGGCAACACCGGCACGCAAATCGACGTACCGCCTCACTCGGTAGCTCGTCCCGATCTCAAACGCGAGAAATCGGGGCCGCTCGGACTTGCCTACACGGACAAGATTGAGCCATGGCAACTCGGCGGTGAAGCCTGCGTCGTCGATATTCGTGAATTGCTCGACAAGGCCCCCAAGGGGGAGAGCCCGCTGGTCAATATCGAGCATGTGAAGCGGTTCGAGAATCAGCATCGGCCGGTCAAATTCGGCGATGTGGTGCTCTTTCGCAGCGACTATTCCGACAAATATTACCGCCCGTTTCCCGCCGGCCGTCGATTCATCGCTGATATTCTCGACGGCAAGGCCCCAGGCTATCCTGACCCTGATCCTGATTGCATGGAGTTTCTCGGGAAACGCGGCGTGCTCGCACTCGGCACCGACAGTGCCAGCATGGGGCCATTGCCAACCCTGGCGGAGCCGACCCATTATGCCGGGCTCAAGTACGGAATGATCTGGACCGAGGGTGCGACCAACCTCGGATCGCTGCCGGCAACCGGTGCGTTCTATTGCATGCTTTTTCCCCGCCACGAAGGCGGTCCGTACGCAGAGGGACGAGCCTTCTCGATTATCGGCGGTGAATTGCCGAAGCGGTTGATCGACTCGTGTCGGAAGAAGCGAGCCATCGATCTCTCCCCGGTTCTTTCGCCGAAGTTGCCGCTCACCGCGCCGGGCATCGGCACGGGAAATCATCGCCAGGTCTATTTGAAGGTCGATTTCCTTTACTCCGAATATCTCGACCTGTGGCACCACACGCATTTGATGGACAGTATGGCGGGGACGCATCTCGTGCCCCCCAGTTACGCTTTGCCCCCGGAGAAAAGCCAGCCCGATTATTCCGCCGAAGTTCGTGGCTGGCTGTCGGACTACGAAAAGAAATACGGTAAGCGCGGCACCAGTTCGATGACCACCGAAAAAGTGCCTCTGCCCTGGACGTGCGGCGAAGCTCGCGTCATCGATGTGCGATCCCTGATCGGCGCCACGAAACGGCAACACTGGCCGATGTCCCCCGAGATCACCCCCGATCACATCAAATCCTATGAAGCCAAGAATGGGCCATTGAAGACAGACGAGGTGGTCATCTTCCACACCGGTTACAACGATAAGTTCCTCATTCCCTCTTTGAAGCCAAAAAGCGGCTGGCCGCAATCCGCGAATGCCGCGATGTGGCTGGACCCGCTGAACGGCAAAGTGGAAGGCTGGCCGGCTCCTGGGCCGGATGCGATTGTGTACTTGAAATCGAAGGGCGTTCGCTGTGTTGCTTCCGACGCTCCGGACCTGGGAGGCGTCGAGCCTGGGCGCGCTCTCATGACCTACTGGGCGCTCGGTTCGAACGAGATGGTCGGCGTCGAAATGTTGGTCAACGTCGGCAGCATTCCCGCGAATTCCTACTTCCTGTTTGCGCCGATTAGGGTCCGCGATTGTCACGGCGGCCCCGGGCGAGCGATTGTCTTGCACTAACCGACCACGGGCAATAATTTCATGAATCCGCAGGACCTCGAAAAAACGACGCTCAGCAAAGTCGCATGGCGGCTCATCCCATTTATTTGTCTTCTGTATCTCCTGAACATCCTCGATCGCGCGAACGTCGGCTTTGCTCGCCTGAAAATGCAAGACGACCTTGGCCTGACCAAGGCGACGTTCGATCTCGGCTACGGAATGTTCTATGTCGGCTATATTCTCTTCGAGGTTCCCAGCAACTTGCTGATGCGGCGAATCGGAGCACGCGTTTGGATCGCGCGAATCATGATAACCTGGGGACTCATTTCGGGTGCGACGATGTTCGCCCAGGATATTTGGACCTTTTATGCCTTGCGGATCCTGCTCGGAGTCGCGGAAGCGGGCTTTTTCCCCGGGATCATTCTTTACTTGAGCTACTGGTTTCCCGATCGCCAACGCGGCAAGATGACCGCGTTTTTCATGCTGGCGATCGGCCTGGCAAGTGTTTTCGGTAATCCGCTCTCCGGCTGGATCATGGACCGGTTCAACGGCGTGAACGGCTTACACGGCTGGCAGTGGCTGTTTTTGCTCGAAGGACTTCCGAGCGTGATTCTCGGAGTGGCGGTCTTGTTCTACCTGACCGATGTCCCTCGCGACGCTTACTGGCTGGCAGACGATCAGCGACAATGGTTGATCCAGCGGATGGCCGAGGAGGATCGCGTTCGCCAACAGCAACACGGCCCGGACAAGTGGCAGGCGATGCACCAGCCACGCGTGTGGCTGTTGATAGCGATCTATTTCACGGTCGCGGTTGGCTCGAACGCGGGGGGAGCGTATTTTCCGACGCTCGTCAAGGAGCAGTATCAGGGGCCCTACCAACTGACGGAAAGCGTTTTCCAGAAACTGCGAGCAGAAAATGTTTCCGAGGAAGTCATCGCAGATCTTCACCCGCTGGGCGATAAAGAGTTCGCAAACTTAAGGAGCTTCAAGGAACACCTGAAGATACGGCTCTCCGAAAAGCAATCGGCGCAGAGCGGCGATCTGATTTTCCAGCACGCTCTCCGTCCGAGTCTCACGAATTTCCAAATCGGCCTGTTGACGGCGCTGCCGCACTTGTGTGCCGTGGTGTGCATGGCGTTGGTCGGTATCAGCTCGGATCGGACCGGGGAACGCCGCCTCCACCTGGCCGGCGCCGCCTTGGCGGCCGCAGTGGGTTGGGGGTTGGTCGCGTGGGGCCCAACCCCCGTGGTGGCGCTGGTTGGCCTGTGCATTGCGCAAGCGGGCATGATGAGCATGTTACCGGTGTTCTGGACGCTGCCCAGCGCCTTCCTGTCCGGTGCGGCCGCCGCCGGTGGCATAGCCCTCATCAATTCCGTCGCCAACATCGGCGGCTTTTTCGGGCCCACGATTCTAGGCCAGCTCGGCCTGTGGTCGATCGCGTGCATCCTCTTCGCGGGTGCCGCCTTAACGATGACCTTAGGATGGAGTTCACCCCAAACACAGAGGATGAGCAATCCATGACAAACAACCTTTTTTCTTTGCAAGGCAAAGTGGCTGTCGTTTCCGGAGCCGCTCAAGGTCTCGGACAGGCAACCGCCCTGGCACTGGCCCAGCACGAGGCCGATGTCGTGCTCGTGGATCGCAACCTGGACGGCGCCCAGGCAACGGAGGAACAGATTCGCTCCCAGGGGCGGAAGACACTTGCGCTCGGCACCGACGTCTCCGATCCCGAGGCGATCAGCGAACTGTTCAAGCAAGTCGATGCCGTGTTCGGCCGGGTCGATTTCCTGGGAAACATCGCCGGCGACGGGCATCTTTCCAAACCCGAGGATCTGACGATCCCCAACCTGCACCGCGTTTTACAAAACCTGGTGGTCGGCCGGTTCGCCATGTGCCAGGAGGCGGGACGGCGCATGCTTGCCCAGGGACGCGGCTCTATCATGAACATTGGATCGCTCGCCAGTTCGACGGCGCTGGGGCGCGGCCATATCGCTTACAGCATGGCGATGGGAGCGGTCATTCAGATGACCCGGGAACTGAGCACCGAATGGAGCTATCGCGGGGTACGGGTGAATTGCGTTACGCCCGCTCAGGTCGTGAACCCCGGTCTGACCCTTCGCATGCGCGATGACCCGACGCTCGAAGGTCGCTTTCTGCGTGGCATTCCCGCTGGGCGCCTTGGACAGCCCAAAGACATCATGGGCCTGGCGGTTTTCCTTGCCTCGGATGCTTCCGAATGGATCACCGGCGCCATCATCCCGATGGATGGCGGCAACATGGCGATGAATGCCGGTGGCACGCCTGGTCACGAACAACGCACCGTGCAGACATTTCTACCGGAGAAAAAGTAGCCTTATGAGCAACCAGGGACATCCAACCGACGAGCAGATTCTCGGTCTTTATCGCACCATGCAGGTGATTCGGCAGACCGAGGAAGAACTGGCTCGATGCCATCAACGAGGGCTGATTCACGGAGCGTGCCACACCTACGTTGGTGAAGAGGCAATCGCGACGGCGGTGTGCGCACACCTGACCGAACGGGATCCGGCCTTTTCGACGCACCGCGGGCATGGGCACGCTTTGGCTAAAGGCGTGCCGCCGCGCGAGTTGATGGCCGAGCTTTTCGGCCGATCGATCGGCTGCTCACGCGGCCGCGGCGGCAGCATGCATCTGTTCGCGCCGGAAATCGGCATGATGGGAACGAGCGGCATCGTCGGCCCCTGCATTCTCCAGGCGTGCGGCGGTGGTTACAGCTCGAAGCTCCTCAAGAATGGGACCGTCGCCGTTGCCTTTTTCGGCGACGGGGCCGTCAACAACGGCGCCTTTCACGAAGGCCTCAACATGGCCAGCATCTGGAAGCTGCCCGTGATCTTCGTCTGCGAGAACAACCAGTTCGCGACCGAAGTCCCCTTCGCCTATGCCAGCGGCAATCCCAGCGTCGGCAATCGCGGCACAGCTTATGGCATTTCCGGCTTCGAGCTGGACGGCAATGACGTCGTCGAAATTCATCGCGTTGCAGGCGAAGCGATCCATCGAGCGCGGGCGGGCAGTGGCCCTACGCTCCTCGAGTGCAAAACCTATCGCACCCGCGCCCATGCCGAGGGAATGGGAGACTTCACTTATCGCACACGCGAGGATGTGGCCGCCTGGAAAGAACGCTGCCCCATTCGGCGAATGCTCGATGCGTACCCGGCTTTGCGAAACCAGTTCGAAACCATTGATGAGGAGGTTGCGGAACTGGTTCGCCAAGCTCGAAACTTCGCGGAGTCGAGTCCCATTCCTGATGCTGCTTCCGCGACGGCTCATGTCTATGCGACTCCGAAAGATCCGCCGGCACCAGTCAAGACAAAAACGTCGCGCGAAATCTCGTTCGTGGCCGCCACTCTCGAAGCGCTCGATCACGCCATGGCGGCCGACCCGAAAATCTTTGTCATGGGCGAAGGCATTGGCGATCGGGGCGGAAATTTCCGAACCACGTTGGGGCTTTACGCGAAATATGGGCCGGAGCGATTGTGTGACACGCCGATCTGCGAACGAGGCTTCGTGGGACTCGCCTGCGGCGCCGCCATGACGGGAACGCGCCCCGTCATCGATTTCATGTTCATCGATTTCATCAACGACTCGTTTGGCGAAATCATCAACCAGATCGCCAAGATGCAATACATGAGCAGTGGCCGTTTGAAGATGCCGCTTCTCTTGCGCGGCTGTGGAGGCATCGGTCACTCGGCGGCCACGCATCATTCCGGTCTGTATTATTCGATCTACGCGCACATTCCCGGCTTGCGTGTGGTCGTGCCGTCCACGCCCTATGATGCGAAAGGGCTGCTTGCACACGCCTTGCGCTGCCAGGATCCAGTGCTGTTCCTCGAACATCGCGAGTTGATGTCCGTGAAAGGTACGGTTCCAACAGAACCTTACGAGATTCCCTTCGGCCAGGCCCGCGTCGCCCGCGCCGGTACCGACGCCTCCGTGGTCGCTCTTTCGCTGATGGTCCAGCACGCCGAGAGGGCCGCGGAGAAACTGGCCAGCGAGGGACTGTCCATTGAGATCGTCGATCCCCGGACCGTGTCGCCGCTCGATGTCGACACGATTCTGCAATCGGTCGCCAAGACGGGGCGATTGTTAGTTGTCGATGAAGCCTTCGGGCCGTGCAGCCTGGCGTCCGAGATTGCTGCCCAGGTAGCCGACCGCGGCTTTAATGACCTCGACGCGCCGATCAAACGGCTCAACGGCGCCTTCGCTCCCACGCCCTACGCGCCGTCGCTCGAGAAAGCCGTCGTGCCGGGCATCGACGACATCGCCTCGGCGCTGCGCGAACTGGTGAAGGAGTAATCGCCATGGCACAAGCAATTGCCATTCCCCGTCTGGGTTGGTCGATGGAGGAGGGAACGTTTCGCGAATGGCTCAAAAAGAGCGGTGAAACGGTCTCGCCGGGGGAGATGTTGTACATCCTGGAGGGCGACAAAGCCGCTCAGGAAATCGAGTCAGTCGATGCGGGGATACTGTGGATTCCGCCTGATGGTCCGCAGCCGGACGACGTGGTCAAAGTCGGCGCGGTGATCGGGTATCTGCTGGGCGTCGGTGAGGCGCCACCGAGCCGGCCCGATTCGGTGCAACCCACATCATCAAGCCAAACATCCCCGCTCAAGGAACCGCGCCCGACTGGCCCCGCTGCCCGGCGCCTGGCCCGAAAGCTGGGTGTCGATCTCTCCACGGTTCGCACGCCTGACCCCACCGGCCGTGTTCTCTGCGAAGATATGCAGCATGCTACGGATGTCAAATCGCGCGTCGCTACTGCCCCCTCGGAAAGTCACAGTCCCGTCGCCACCCCGCGGGCCCGCCGTCGTGCCCGGGAACTGTCCGTCGATTGGACGGCCGTTTCCGGAACGGGCCGCAACGGACGCATCCGCGAGCTTGATGTGATCACATTTGCTTCAACCCGACTTGCGTCGCCGGTCACCAGGATTCGCCAGGCAATCGCGCAACGAATGCTTGCAGGCACACAACAAACGGCCCCGGTCACGCTTATCACAAAAGCCGACGCAACCGAACTCGTCCGCTGGCGCAATCACGCCAGGGCAAACGCCCAGGGCGCCATCGTACCAGGTTATACGGAGATCATCGCCAAACTGGTGGCGGCCTTATTGCCGGAATGTCCCCTGCTCAACGCTAGTTGGCAAGTTGACCGGGTTCACATCCATGAGGCGATCCATATTGCGGTCGCTGTGGACACCGACCATGGCCTTTTGGCTCCGGTTCTTGCCCATGCCGATCGGCTTTCCTTGCAGGAGTTGACGAGCTATTTTCGTCAGTTGATCGAACGCGCACGCACGGGCACGCTTTCGCAGAAGGAGCTACAGGGAGGAACCTTCACCGTCACCAACCTTGGCGCCTTCGGCATCGATTTCTTCACTCCGATTATCAATGTTCCGCAAGCCGCGATTCTCGGGATCGGCCGAATCGTTCGCGAACCGGTGGTTCGCGGCGAAGCGATCGTGATTGGCGAGACGATCGGGCTCAGTTTAACTTTTGATCATCGCGTGATCGACGGCGCCCCGGCCGCACGCTGGCTACAGCGACTTTGCCAGGCGATCGGGCAGCCTGGCGAAACGCTTGATCGTATGCAGTAAGCGGCAGGTTCACGGCTTCTCGACTGGAATCCTCATTCCAGGGGCTTCACACGAATACTGCGAAAATACACAATGCTGCCTGGATCGTGGCCTTGGATTGCAAAAGTTCCGCTGGCAAGGGCTCGTCCCTTCTTCGCCTCATGAGGCAAAGTTGTCTCCACCGTGATTTCGCCGTTCACCTTCAGCGTCACCTTGTTTCCGCGGACGACAAGATAACATTCGAACCACTCGTCATCCTTCACCACAACTCGGCTCATGGGCTTCGCCGGATAGATGCTGCCTGTGCGAAAGGCCTTGTCGCTGCCGGTGTTGTTGATCTGAAATTCGAAACCCTTGTTGGGAAACCCCTTGTCCTGGAACTCGGTATGAAAAATGATTCCGGAGTTTCCCTTGGGTCGAGTCCTGACCTCGGCTTTCAATTCGAACTCCTTGAATTTGGCGTTCCGGACTGGCCCGACGTAATAGAGGTGGGTCAACGGCGTTCCCCCGGCAACGATAAGCCCCTCTTCGACCTTGAACGCCTTCGGGAAGTCCGCGGCTTTCCACCCGTCAAGCGTCTTGCCATCGAACAGACTGTACCAACCGTCCTTGTCCGGCTTTGGGGCCTGAGCCTGGACAGGAACAGGGCAGACCGCGAATGCAACAGTAGCTGCAAGCAAAAACCGGATCATTACTTTCTCCCATAATGAAATTGGCTCACGCAATCAAATCGCGAATGACCGTGCCATGCACGTCGGTCAGGCGGTGGTCGCGGCCGCTGTAGCGGAAGGTCAGGCGCTCGTGGTCGATACCCATCAGATGCAGCATCGTTGCGTGCAGATCGTGGACGTGGACGCGTTTCTCGACCGCGCGGAATCCGAACTCATCGGTCGCGCCATAGGCCAGGCCGCCTTTCACGCCACCGCCGGCGAGCCACATGCTAAAGCCCCAGTGGTTGTGGTCCCGGCCATTGCTTCCTTCCGTCGCCGGGGTTCGCCCGAATTCGCCACCCCAGACGACCAACGTGTCTTCGAGCAAACCGCGCCGCTTGAGATCCGTGAGCAGCCCCGCGATGGGTTGATCGACGATCCGCGCAAGGTTTTGCTGGCCCTGGGCGTTGTTGCTGTGCGTGTCCCAGGGCTGAAGATTACCGCAATAAATCTGAATGACGCGGACGCCGCGCTCGGCGAGCCGACGAGCCAGCAAGCAGTTGCGTGCGAAGGTGGCGCGGCGAAAGCCGCCGTTGGTGTTGGCGGACACGTTGGCATTCGGCCCCGTCAGTCCGTAGAGATCGAGAATTGACGCCGGTTCGCCGCGGATGTCGAATGCCTCCGCCGCCGAGGTTTGCATGCGATACGCCAGCTCCAGGGAATCGATGCGTGCACCGAAGGCATTCTCGGCGCCGACGCGTTCGCGATGGAGGTCGTTGAGCCGTTGCGTGAAGTCGAGTTGTCGGCGCTGTGCCGCGGGGGAAAGGTTCGGGTTGTGAAGGTTCGCAAGCACATCTTGCGGTCGGTAATCGACGGGAAGCGTGACCTGGCAACCCTGATAAATTCCCGGGAGGAATCGGCTGCTCCAGTTGGACGGGCCGTTGACCGGTTGCCCTTCGCCCAGGACGATGAAACCGGGGAGATTCTCGTTTTCCGTGCCCAGTCCGTAGAGCAGCCAGGAGCCATACGAAGGCCGAATGGGCTGCACGTTGCCGGTGAACATCAGCCAGTTGGATGCCTCGTGAACCGGCGTGTTCGTGTGCATCGAACGAATCACGCACAGGTCGTCGGCATGACGGGCAACGTGGGGAAAGAGTTCGCTGATTTCCAGGCCCGATTGTCCGTGCCGAATGAAGCGGAACGGCGAGGGCATCAGTCCGCCCGTCCGGCGTTCCGTGCTGAGCCCAGTCGTGCTCGCAGGACGCTGGCCGGCATACCGCAACAGTGCCGGTTTCGGGTCGAACGTATCCACTTGTGATGGGCCGCCATTCATCCAGAGGTGGATGATCCGTTTGGCCCGCGCGGGAAAGTGCGGCGACCGGGCGGCTAACGGCGTCGCGCTGCCCTCCGAGCGGCCAGCCAGCACCGACGCGAGGCCAATCATGCCGACGCCGTAGCTCGTCTGGGCCAACATCTGGCGACGCGAAAACGGCAAGGTATTATCGAACAACGACATTTTCGGCTCCTCTGCGGGCTGTCTGCGTTATGGTACGAATGCGAACTCGTTCGTTGTGAGCAGCGAATGACAAAGCCGCTCCCAGGGTCCGAGCTTTTCGTCCGCTGAACTGGCTTCGCGCAAGAATTCTCGGGCAACGGCGATCTCTCGCTCGGTCGGCAGCCGCCCGAACGCCAGCTGCCACCCCAACAGCAAGCGACGCTCCTCCGATTTTTCCGACGCTTCGAGACGGGCCGCGAACGACCGGGACATCGCCAGAACGAACGGGCTATTGAGCGCGAACAGTTGCTGTTGCGGTATCGTCGTCGCGGTTCGCTGATCGCTCGTCACGTTCGGCTCGGGGAAATCGAACAGCGTCAATGTCGGGTTCGGCTTGAATCGGCTGATGAAGCCATAGATCGTGCGCCGCCGGTTTGAGGGATCTTCGGGATGCAGTTGCACTTTGCCTTTGGAATCAAGATAGGGCGGTCCGCCGATTTGCGGGTCGAGCTTGCCCGCCGCCGTCAGCATCGAGTCACGCCAGGCTTCGAAATCAAGCCGGCGCGGCGTCATGCGCCAGAGGTAGTGGTTGTCGGCGTCCTTGGCAAGATTCTTAGTATCAGGAACGCTGCTGAGTCCATACACGGCTGACAGCATGATCTCGCGATGCAGCCATTTCGTGGACCAGCCGTTGTCCATGAAGCGAACCGCGAGGGTATCGAGCAATTCCGGATGGGTGGGCCGATCGCCCAGTTGACCAAAGTTGCTGGTCGTGCCCACGATGCCCCGGCCAAAATGGTAATGCCAGACACGGTTGACGTAGACCCGGGCCGTGAGCGGGTTGTGCCGGTCCACGATGGCGTCGGCCAGTTCGAGTCGCGTGAATTTCAACTCCGTCAATGCATCCTTGGATTTCAAGATATGCAGAAAACCAGCAGGGGCGACGTCGCCAAGCTGATCGGGATTGCCGCGCACGTTGACCCGCATCGCCTGACCGCCACCCGAGACGGCCGGCCCCTTCACCATGGCTGGAGGAGCTGATTGATTGAGGCGAGCCAGTTCCGCCTGAAGCGATTCCAACGCAGCCTTCGCGTCCGGCGTGGTTGCATTCTTGGCTGCATCCTTGATTTTCTGGGAAAGTGATGCGACCTGCTTCTGCCATTCGTCCCTGGCTTTGGTTGCTGTCGGTGAGCCAAGGGCGATCTCGTCGCTCAGCTTCGCACCGTTGTATGCCGTCGCGAGGGAGTAATAATCAACGGTTGGAATCGGATCGAACTTGTGATCGTGACAGCGGGCACACGACACCGTCAGCCCGAGCAATGCCCGCGTGACCGTATCGACGCGATCGTCGAGTTCGTCGGCGACCTTTTTCTTGACCATGCCGACGGCGTTGCCGCTGAAGCGCTGGCCGAGCCCTTGAAAGCCGAGCCCGCCAAGCCTTTCCGCATAATCCCTGGCAGGTTCCGGAATAAGATCGCCCGCCAATTGAAGCCGAACGAATTGATCGTAGGGCATGTCGCGATTGAAAGCCTGGATGACCCAATCACGATACCGAAATGCCGTCGGGGCGAGCACCGGTCCCACGGTCCCGCCGAGATCGTCCGTGTAGCGAGCCAGATCGAGCCAGTAGCGTCCCCAGCGTTCTCCATAATGCGGCGAGGCGAGTAGGCGATCGACCACCTTGGCATGAGCCTCGGGTGATTGGTCGTTTTCGAAGGCCTCGGCTTCTTCGGGCGTCGGCGGCAGGCCTATTAGATCAAAGGTTGCCCGGCGAATCCACTCACGCTTCGTGGCGGCCCGAACCGGCATAAGGCCGCGTTTCTCCAGCTCTGCCAGAATGAAGCGATCGATTTCCTTCCGCGGCCACACGACGTTCTTGACTTGCGCAGGAGCGTGGACCTTCGGGGCCTGAAACGCCCAAAACTCGCGAGCCTTTTGCCAGTCGATCTTCTCCGTTTGGGCAAACGGTTTGCCGTCACGCGGATCCAGGGCCCCCCGTTCGATCCAGGCAGCAAAATCAGCGATAACAGAATCCGGCAATTTCCCCGACGGGGGCATCTTCACGGTCTCATGCCGCAACGCCGCCAGAAGAAGACTCTTCGCGGTATTTCCGGGAACGATTGCCCGCCCACTCTCCCCTCCCGTGCGGATGCCTTCCCGCGTGTCGAGTTGGAGTCCTCCCTTGACCTTGCCACCCCTCGCCGCCTCCGAGGAATGACAGCGATAACAATGCTCGACCAGGACGGGGCGAATCTTCTTCTCGAAAAAGTTCAGTTCTTCCGTCGACACCTTTTGCTGAGCGAAGCAGGTCTCCGGAACGAAAGGACCACACGCAATAGCGAAAAAGTATATGTATCGATTCATGACGATCTCTTCCCCGCAATAGCTCGTCCTTCGATGAATGATCCCGTTTTACGCAATGATCTCGCGCATCATCATTTCTTGGCCAGGTGCTTTTCCAGCCAGCCCAGCATGGCGGCCTGCATTTCCGGCAGGTATTCGTGAGCGGTATTCGCATAGGCCACGCTACGGAAGTTGGCGCGTGCGCCGTGCAGTTCGTAGACCGCAGCGAGCTTCTTTTCCAGCACCTCGATTCCGCTCAGGGGCAGGCCGCCGTCACGGTCGCCGGAGAGGGCAAGAAAGGGTCTTGGGGCGATAAGGCTATAGATGGCTTCGGTATCAAAGTGACGAAGAACCCCCGGCACCCAATAGTAGATGCCGTGCAGGCGAAAGTTGCCGTGCGCGAATAGCTCACGGTAGCGGGTGAAGCCGGCGACACACACGGCTGCTTGCACGCGATCATCGATGGCCGCGAGCCACCATGTGCCGGTGCCGCCCATGCTCATGCCGGTGACGCCGATGCGTTTGGCGTCCACCTCGGGCCGCGTTTCCAGGTAGTCGAGCAAGATTTGCTGGTCGCGCAGCATCATGCCCCACAAGGATCGGCCTTGAAGGTGATAGAGCTTGAACAGCGTCCCTTCATCCAGGCCACGGTGCTTCGTCTTGCTCTTGGGCGCGCGAGCGCCGCAGAAATAGGTATCGATGGCGGCAACCACGAATCCCTTGCGCGCCAACATCGGGCCGACGCACTGCGGGTTCTTCTCGTCCGTGCAGATCGTCTCGCTCGATCCGCCATGACCATGTAATCCCACGATCGCGGGAAGCGGTTCCGATCGTTTCTTCGGAATCAGAAGAGTCCCCGGCACCAAAGCATCGACGCCGTTATGGAACTCGATGCGTTCGAGCAGGTAATCCCCGCGATCTTCCCGGTCGATGACGGTAAATTTCGGTGACGCCGGGCGCGGTGGAAGGTCGCCGAGGCAACGCAGCACCAGATCGCGCGTCGCTTTCCGGTCGCGCTCGCGCCACGACTTCAGATCGTCCGGTAGTTTCCATTCGGGAAACTTGAGATGGCGAAATTCATCGGGGATGTCAGCCCAGAGTTCCTGAGGCGGCTTGCCTCCACGCGATTCTTTTGGCGTAACGCGTTCCTGGGCGACCCCGGGAAATGGCAGAAGCAGCGACGTAACCAGTGCGGCCAAGATTGCGAGCGGACAGCGAGAGTAGCCGAATGCATGCATGGCTGGAACTCGTAAGATCAATGAACAAAACGGAATTCCGCCGAATTCAGCAGCGCCCATACCACGTCGCGCACCAACTGGTCGCGCGGCACGCCTGAGGTTTGCAGATACGTCCTGACGGCGTCGCTTTCCGCGGAAGTCGAAGTGCGGGACAGGATGGCGAGGTACGCCTGATGCGCGAATTGTTCGGCGTCACCCGTCTTGACGAGCCGGGCGGCGAGATTGCCGCCGACCGGTTGCAGGTATTTTTGCGTCGTCTTGTTGAACGTCATGAACAGCGCCTGCCCCGTCGTCGCGGCAAAGCGATCGTTCTGACTCTCGTAATGTTCAATGAACGACTTGTAGTCATTTTCCAATTCGGCACGCAAATCCTTGGGGTCCGTTTTCCCTTTTTTTAGCTTGACCACCTCGGCATGGCCGGTTGCGGTCGCCAGCGACATCGTCAGTTGCTCCGGCGTGAGGGGGCGCAGGTTGAACACGGCATACTGTGATTCTTTCGGCCGTTCTTTGCCGGGCCAGACGCTTCCACGGCGGTAGGCTTCCGTTTGCATGACGTTGGCGATGAGCCGTTTGAGATCGAAACCATGCGAAGCGAAATCCTCGGAGAGCACCTCGAACGCTTTCGGATGGCTCGGTTTGTTGCCGTTGTGGATCTGATCGACCGGCTCGACAAGGCCGACGCCCATCAGTTCTTTCCACAGGCGATTGACCAGGGCCCGCTTGAAATAGGGATTGCCGGGCACGAACGCGTAGTCGGCGAGCGCCTTGCGCGGACTGAAGGCTGCGATGGTGGGAAGGTCCTTCTTGTCGGCTTTGGCCGTGCTCTTGTCGCGCTTCGGCTCGGCGAAAACCTTGTCATCGAGAAAGCGCAGCTCGGCCTTGAAGCTCTCGCGCTTGCGGTTCTGGAACATCACCTCCCCCGCATCGCGCTCGCGCAGTGTCGGTTTCGCGTTGACGAGGGTCAACTCGGTTCGCGTCAGGAAGGACGCCAGGCCGTAGTAGTGATGCTGCTTCCATTCATCGACGTACGGGTGATCATGGCACTTGGCGCATTCCATACGGACGCCGAAAAAGGTGCTTGCGACGGCCACGGTCATGCCGTCGAGCCGTTCCTCTTTGTCGCTGGTCCGTAGCCGTGTGCCCAGAAAGAAGGCGGCCGGTTGCGTCGGGCCCTCAACCGGCAGAAGCAATTCACGCGCCAGCTTGTCCCAGGGCTTGTTCTGAGCGAGACTGTCGCGCAGGTAAGCGCGGAATTCCTTGAAGCCCAATCCGGGGTCGGTCGATTTACCGTTCATCCAGCCGTACAACACATCACACCAGTAGGCAGGCATTTCCCAGTGGGCGAGCAGACGCTCGACGAGCTGGCGATGCTTGTCCGCGGCCTTATCGTCCAGGTAGGTCTTCGTCTCTTCGGCCGTGGGTATGCGCCCGAGCAGATCGAGATAGACGCGGCGGACGAACTCCGCATCGGTGGCAGGCCCGGCGGGTTTGATCTTGGCGTCGCGCAGGGCGGCATCGATTTCCGCATCGACGGCGGCGCTGATCTTTGCGTCGCCCAAGGGCTTGCTCTGCCCGAAGGCAACGCCTGGCAAGGCAAACGAAATCAAGACGAGAAGCAGCTTTCGGGTCATGCTTGTCATTTTCGAGTCACTTTCCACAATCCCACCGTCGATTCACCGAGGGCGGCTGCCACGCGCGAGCCATCGGGATGCACGGCGAGGCCGTAGCCATTGTTGCGTTTCAAGGTCGCAATCGTCTCGCCCGCCGGCCCGGTCGTTTTCCCCTTCTTGCCCAGTGGATCGAGGGAGACCTTCTCCAGCTTCATCGGGTCGAATCGCATCACTTTGGTATCGTTGAAACCGGCAATGAGAAATCGGCCCTCGGGATAGAAAAGGTTATCGAAGCCAAGGCTCTCCGCGGCGACGAGGTTCCCTGTCTTGAGACTGTAAAGAGCAGACTTGTTCTGCCCGCCCGCGGCGAGCCATTGACCGTCAGGGCTGATCGCCAGGCGAAAGACACCGCTCTGGGCGGGATCCTGGCCCTGCTGCTCGTTGACGTTGCCGAACTCCAGCTCGCGAATGATCTTCTTGGAGCCAACGTCATAGACGAGGATTTTCCCGTCCTCTCCGCCGGTGTAGATCAGCTTGCCGTCGGACGACCAGCCGAGATCGCGAATGGGCCGCGAATGGGCGGAATAGGTATCGAGCACCTTGAGCCCGTCCAGGTCCCAGACGCGCACCTTCAAATCGCTGCCGGCGGTCGCGAGGGCCTTGCCGCCGGGGGCAAACGCGACCGCCTCGATCCAGCCCTGATGGCCATCGACTTCGATCACGGGCTTGCTCTTATCGGCCCAGGCCCACTTGCGCAGCTTGCGGTCGGAGCCACCCGTGATGAGCCATTGCCCGGAAGGGTGAATATCGAATCCGGTGATCCAACCTTCCTTCTGCTCGGCATGGTACTCAGGAAGTACAGTTGCCTCTTTCTTCCCCTTGGCCACTTGCGGCTTGGCGTTCAGGTCCCAGACTGCCAGGCGCTTGTCACTGACCTGCGCGACGAGCTTCGGTTCCGTGGGATGGAAACGTAGCCGCACGGTGCGAACAGGCGAATAGTTGCTCGGCACCGAAAAGGTGATGTCTTCCTTGGCGAAGATCAGCGACTTTGGCCCGTCCTGCGCGTGCAGCGTGCCCAGACCGAAAGACAACCCAACCAGAAGAAGCAGGTAGCGGTGCATGGCCTTGATTGCCTAAAAGAGGTCGTTGATCGGCGTGCCTTCGCGATTCTCGACAATCGGAATGGGGCGATCACGGTACTGAAGTTGACGGCGATGGTTGATTCCGAGGGCGCGGTAAAACGTGCAGAACAGGTCGGCCACGCTGACGGGCCGATCGCTAACCGCGGTGCCGTCGGCGTTAGTGGCACCGACCACGACACCGCCGCGGATGCCGCAGCCACCCAGCGACAGGGACCAGCTTCGGCTCCAGTGATCGCGTCCGCCGCCTCCCTGGCCGTTGATCATCGGCGTGCGGCCGAACTCGCCCATGCACACCAGCAGCGTGTGGTCCCAGAGTCCCTTGTCGACGAGGTCGTCGATGAGAGCGCCAACGCAATGATCGAACTCACTGGTGATGTGGCGCTGCGTGCGGAACGCGTTGCGATGCTTGTCCCAGGCACCGCCGCCCTGGTGCTGCACGCGCACAAAGGAGACGCCATGCTCGATCAAACGGCGTGCGAGCAAGAGATCCTTGCCCAGAGCCGACGTGCCATAGCGCTCGCGCAGGCGCTCGGGCTCGCGGCTGATCTCGAACGAGACCTGCCGGCGCATCAGCGTGCTCATCCGGGCAAAGGCCACATCGTGCGATTCGACCAATTCCGCGGGACGACCTTGATGGAAGGGCTGGCTAAGCTGACTTCTTAGACTTTCGCGGCGGTCCTGGGCAGCGATTTCCGCCTCTCCCGCGCGCGGCAGGTCGGAGGGCGGTCGACCGTTGCCCGGGCACATCAACCCCTGATATTCAGCTCCCAAATAACCGGGCCCCGGCGTCGGAAACGCCCGGGCATCCTCGCCGAGCATGACATAGGCAGGCAGGCCGTTGCTGTTCTCGCTGGGAAGGAGCCGCGCGCATACCGACAGCCAGTGGGGCGGAGCGGCGATCGCCGGACTCGGGAGATAAGCACTTTGCGTGTGCAAGCCGGCCACCACGTGATCGTTCGACGGCGTGGACATCGAGCGAATCACCGCCATGCGGTTGGCGAGGCGGGCCAGGTTGGGCATGAACTCATCGAAACGAACACCGGAAATCGCCGTCGAAATGGTCATGTGCGGCCCGGCGGTGCGCTGGCCGGGCTTGGGGTCCCACGTCTCGAACTGGCTCGGCCCGCCGCTCATGTAGACCAGGATAACGTGCTTCTGCCGGCGCGCCGCCTCCTGGGCGTTGGCCGCGGAGAAGAGCTGGCTGAACCCACCCAGGGCCAGGCCGCCGCCCGTCAGCCCTTGCAGAAACAATCGGCGCGAAAGGGCGTGCTCGCAAGGATTGCACGAACCGGTTGGTTTCTTGAGTTTTGCCATCATGATTTCATTCTGAATAGGAACGCGAAGAGATAACTCCGGCAGGCAACTGTATATTAATAACTGCATGTAGAATAGTCAATCGTGAATTTTCTTTTGGCGGCTGGTTCAAAGGGTGGCCAAACAACTCATACAATTCACGCACCGGCCCGGGAAGGTAGTCGAAGGTGGGGAGATCAAAGCCCTAATTTTAATGACGCGGAACGCTCAGACCTTAGCAAGAAAAATCCGATTTTCACATGCCCCGCCCGTCAGCCCTTGCAGAAACAATCGGCGCGCAAGGGCGTGCTCGCAAGGATTGGACGAACCGGTTGGTTTCTTGACTTTTGCCATCATGATTTCATTCTGAATAGGAACGCGAAGAGATAACTCCGGCAGGCCTGTATATTAATAACTGCATGTAGAATTCTCGCTCGTGAATTTTCTTTGGCGCTGATGCCCGGAGATCTTTTGCCATGCGTACTTACTTGAAATTCATCGCTCTCACCCTGACCTTGCTGGCAGGCTTCGGCTATTTCCTTGCAGGCGCCCACGTCGAGCAACCTGGGCTGCAACCGGAAGCGCGGAGGAGCGCATTCCGCTGGGACGACATCAAAGGCAAGCAGAAAGAACCAACGTGGCACCGGTTCGCGGGCGAGTTTCCCGCCGGCATGCTTCGACGGCCGGAAGAATTGACCCTGGACAACTGGTTTCATGATGGCCACCTCCGCACCTATGCCCTCTTACATCACAACGATGTCGTGCGGAGCGTGGAGATTCACCGGGGGGCCGGCCCTGTCTTCATGTTCGGCAATGCCCGCCGGCCTCGTCTTCTCGACGAGGTGACCCTCCGCTTTCAAGAACCCGAATTCCCCCACCCCGATAAGGCGCTGACAGCACGCGAGTTGTTCGACTGGATCAACGCGCAGGGCATCCTCGTCGTGCGCAACGGCAAGATCGTCTTCGAGGACTACCCGGGCATGGACCCAGGTCTGCGCCACATGTGGATGAGTATCTCCAAGAGCATCCTCAACATGCTGCTTGGCCTCCTGGTACGCGAAGGCAAGCTCGACATGATGAGAAAAGTCGAAGACTACATCGCCGACCTTCGCAAGAAGGATTATGGCAGCTTCACTGTGCAGGAACTGGCGGACATGAATGCCGACGTTGACATGAACGAATCGGACTACCAGGATCCGAAATCCCCCTTTTGGGACTTTGGCCGTTCGATGAACTGGTTCACGGACGACGGCCGCTGGCCGGGCGGCAACAAGCAATTTCTTACGACCGTCAAGCGGTTGGAAAAGGCCACGGGCGAGAAAGCCGCCAAGGTTCGTTACACCTCGTCCAATTCGCAAGTGCTGGCGTGGGTGATCGAAAATGTTTCCGGCCGGCCCTTTGCGGAGGTCGTTGAGGACAGGCTCTGGAAACGGATTGGCGCTGTTGCCAACGCCAGCTACTCGGTGGACAAGACGGGCTTCCCATTCGCCGGCGGCGGATTCAGCACAACTCTGCGCGATCTGGCTCGTTACGGCACCATCTGGGCCAAAAAGGGACTCGCGCCCGACGGCACTCGCATTTTCGAGGAAGCCTGGATCAAAGAAAACAGCTCCGGCAAGGGCCCCGCGATCGGCAAGTACAACTACCGCAACCAGTCATACTCCAACAGAACGGCAATCACCCATCAGGGCCATTCCGGTCAGATCCTCTGGGTCAATCCGCGGTCGGGCACGATCGTGGCTTGCTTCAGTTCGGTGACGACTCCCGGAGGCGGCAATCGCTGGTCGCGCCAGGCCCATCTGGTGTTGGCCGAGGCGATCGACCAGTACTTGCAAGACCACAAGATCGCCTCAGACCCATAAGCTGATGTCGGAAGGTAGACGATATCTCGGGCAAAGTCTCTGGTCGAGGAGATTCATGCACGCTGGGATGCGGGCTTTGACGCTATCGAGGAACGGTTTCGGCGCGTCTTCGGGCTGGTTGCGAGTGTTGTTATTGTTGCGGTCACGCATCGCTGAGCCCCCAGGCCATCGGCGCGAACGCATGCACCGGCGCGAACGATCGCCCGAGATACGCAGACTGGGCCTTCCACGACTGAATCGAATGCCCCGGCGAACACGCGGCACGCGCCAGAACCTCGTGTAACGACGTCTTTCTGCCGGCTCACGCCAGCAGTTCGCTGATCGGTCCGCTGCTTTCCTTGAACGACCGCACCGGGCAGCCAAGTTGCTGCAAGATTGTCAGGTAGAGGTCCGACATCGGCTTGCGTTCTTGCTGATAGCGAATGTGTTGCCCGTGGCGGAAGCCGAGACGGCGACCTCCCGCGAGTAAGGTCGGGAAGCTCTTGCCCGTATGGCTGCTAATCTGGGCACCACCGAGCAGCAGCACGGTGTGATCGAGCAGCGTCCCCTCGGTGGCTCGGATGTCCTTGAGCCGATCAATCATGCGGGCGAAGAGTTCGCAGAACATCACATCGCGCGAGTGAATCACACGGGCATCCGCCGAATCGGGCGCCGCCTGGCCCCCCTTATGATGCACGTCGTGAGCGCCGCGCACCGGGGCGCCGGCGCGCATCGCCCAGTCGCGATACTCGTCGTAGTTCGGTCCACCTTCGCCGCCGAGGCTGTGCGTGACGACGCGCGTCATGTCGGTCTGGAATGCCAGCACGATCAAATCGAACATCAGTTCGATGTGCTCGCGCATGCTGTTGCGGGCTTCCGGCTGGACGCGCACGGCAGCTTCGTTGAAGCGCGGCCGGCCGCGCTGGAGGATACGCTCACTGTCGTTTAGACGGCGTTCGACCTCGCGAATCGATTCGAGGTATTGATCCAGGCGACGGCGATCCGCGGCGCCGAGCGGGCGCTGGAAGTCGCGCACGCTTTCGCCGGCGGTGTCGAGGATGCTGCGATTCAGTTCCAGGCGATCCTGCGCCTCGCGCAACTGATCGCGATCGGCCGGCGGGAACAAACGCTCGAAGACATTGCGATGATTCGACGTCGCCGGGATATCGACGCCCAGCGAGTTACGCGACAGCGTCGCCGTGCCGACGCCATCGGTAAACGACAGAGCCAGCGACGGCAGCCAGGTCGGGCCGAGATGCCGGGCGGCGACCTGGTCCATCGAGACAGTGTTCGTGATCGTGCCGGGCGTGAGGTTGATGTTGTGGCCCGTCAGCCAGTTGTAGGGATGCACGTGCCCGCTGATGCGTCCCTGAATGTGCAGAAGGTTCGAGAGGACCGTGAAATCGTCGCGATGCCGGGCGAGCGGCTGATGCGTCGGCGCGATCGTGTAATTGCGCCCGGTGTCGCGTGGGAACCAGCCGTGCCGGTCGATGGCGCCGGGGATGTAAAAGCACGCCAGCCGCCGAGGCTCACGTTGCCCGGCCTGCGCGTGAACGGTCGAGCCACCCATGATTTCCAGGTAGGGCACCGCGATGGCGGCGCCCAGGCCGCGCAGAAAGGTACGACGATGGATCGGGTTCTTCGGGTTCATGGCAGACTCCGGTCGAGGGTGGGTTGGATCTTGGCGGGCTGTTCGAGGAAGGCTTGCGAACGTACAACCGCCTTTAGCATATCGCGCAGCGGGTAACCTTGGGGGCGAAATTGCTTCATGATGCCCGCGATTTCCGCGCGGTCATCGATGCCCGGCAAACGGCCGGTGGTATAAATCATGAGGTTCTTCATGATGCCGCGAACCATGTCGTCCTGATAGTTCTTCACGACGACATCCTTGAACTCCGCGAAGGTCTTGAACTCCTCGCCGCGCGGGAGTTGGCCGATCGTATCGACGGGCCGCGTCGTGCCGACGCCGCGCCAGGAAACCCGGCCGTCGAGTTCGCCGCGGGTATAGCTTTCGTGTTCGACCTTGCGCCAGCGGCCGCTGATGTCGAAGTTCTGGAAGGCGAAACCGACCGGGTCCATCGTCTTGTGGCAAACGGCGCATCGGGCGTCCTGCTGATGTTGCTTGAGCAATTCGCGGAACGGTTTGCCCTTGTTCTTCGCCTCGGACGGATTCAATTCGGGAACTTCCAATGGCGGTGGCGGCGGAGGCTGATCGATAATGTGCCGCAGAGTCCACGCGCCGCGGTAGATGACCCAGTTTTCGCCCATCCAGCAGAGCATGGACTGGATGCCCGCGTGGCCGAGGATGCCGCCGCCGCGCGGATCATCGGGGCGCAGCTTCACCTTGCGCAGTTCGCCCCCTTCGATGCCCGGATAGCCGTAGTGAATCGCGAGGGCGTCGTTCATCATGGTCCAATCGCTGACGATCAACTCCTTGGCAGGGCGATTTTCCTGAAAGAGTTTCGAGATGTAAGCGATGGTTTCCTCCCGCATGGACGCTTTGTAGTAGCGTGCCCAGCGGAAATCTTGTTCCTGGATGTAATTCTGCGCGATCGTGATCGGCTGTTCCATCTCAAGCCATTGCATCACAAAGGGGCGGAGGAAACCGTCGCTGCGCGGATCGACGAGCAGACGATCAACCTGGGCGTCGAGAACGACGGGATCACGCAATTTCCCCTGGGCGGCCAGTCGGCGCAGCTCGGCGTCGGGTGGCCCGCCAGTGAGCATGAAGCTGAGCCGAGAGGCGATGGCGTGCTGGGCAATCACGCCATCGGGATGCGCCGGCGACGCCTGATAGCGAAACGCGGCGCTCATCAGCACCGATTGAAACGACGCCCGCAGCGCACTGTCAAACGACAGCCCCTTGGCACGAAGTTTTCCGTAGAGCTTGAGGAACGGCGCCTGCTCGGCATCGGAAACGGGCCGACGCCAGGCACGCTCCAGCCAAAGTGCGAGGAGGTTCTTGGCTGAGGATGCATCATCCTTTATTTCGCCGACGTTCGCCTTCCACTCGGCGGGCGGCCATGCAATGGTGACATCCGGTTCGATCTCGATGCGTTGTAGGACCAGGTAGGGCGCCGGTTGCTTCTCCGGCGGCGTGGACTTGCGATCGAAGAGCGGTCGAAACAGGCCGGTGCCGTTGGGCGGTGGATTCTTGTCTTTCGGGTTGGTGCGATCCTCGTTTTCGTAGCCCTTGACGGCGTAAGGGATCTCGACCTTGTTGCTCAGATGAACGCTGACCCCCTTGCTCTGGACGATCAGGTCGCCGAGTTGCACCTCGTAAACCAGTCGTGTCGGCTCCTCGAAGCTCGCGGTGATCTCGCGGAACTCGATATCCTTGCCGCCGATTTTCACCCAGAGACGCGGATTGGGAATGCCGGTCATCGGCTTCAGCGCCGAGACATCGAGAGTGAGCCGCAACACGCCTTCGCGATCAGGTCGGGTCGGAATCGTGAAGCTGACCGTATCCTGTTCGCCGACGGCCCGCGGCGCGATGAGCAGGCCGACGCCGGGCCGGCCGATGGCGATCTGGCCGGGGATTTTGGGGTTCGCGCCTTGTTCCTTCCAATCGTCGAAGACCTTCTTGAACGGATCCTGTCCTTTCTTCACGGCCTGCACGTCGCGCAGCTTCACGGCGAACACTTTTCCCTTGGCCGGTTCGAGGAAGTGGATCCCCGCGACGGCGCGGCGCGTGACCTGCAGCCATTGCGCGACCGCGTCCGAGGCCTCCTGCAGCGCGTCGGCGCCCGTATCGAAGCCGCCCACCGTTCCGTCGCCCGGCAACGCCTGCGCGAAATCGATTTGCAGGCCGGTGACGTCGCGCAACGCCGCCGACAGCTCGCGCCGATTCAAGCGTCGCGTACCGCCCGGGCCGAGCGCGCGCTGCTGCTCGGCAATCCAGGTGAGCAACCTCTTCTTGTCCGCCTCAGATGGCTGGGGGCGATTCTTCGGCGGCATCTCGCCAGCTGTGATGCGCTCGTGCACCATCGTCCAGAGATTGCGATTGCCCGCCTCGACGCCAGTCACCTCATCGAGCCGGAATCGCGATTCTTGCTTCTTGGGCCCATGACACTCGAGGCAATGCTGCTTAAGAAATGGCGCAACGATTTTCTGGAATGAATCCTCTTGAGCGCCTACGGAAAAGGGCCTGAGCAGAATCGCAAGCAGCGCGCATCCCATCCACGTTCCTCGCTGGAAACGCGAAAATGGCAGACACAGACTGTTGCAAATCATCGTCATGGCTTTACCATAGTAACTGCATGCACTTTTTGATATATTGAATTGAACCCAGCGGCCAAGGAAAGGTTTCGGTCCATGACCTCTGAATCTATACTTCTGCGCATTTTCATCGTCGTAACGCTCTGCACGGGTGGCAGCTGGGAATATTCCATCAGCCAAGAAAAGACCAAGGAAACGCAGGATCTGCGCGGGCATGACAGCTGGGTGGCGGCTGTGACGTTTAGTCCCGACGGCAAGCTCATCGCATCCGGTTCGAGCGACGACACCCTGATTCTCTGGGACGCTTCCACAGGCAAACCCCTCCAAACGCTCAAGCTCAACGGCAAAGGCGTCACCGCTCTCGCCTTCAGCCCGGACAGCAAGCGCATCGCCAGCGCCCACTGGAACAAGACTCTCAAAATCTGGGATGTCGCCACGGGCGAGGAGTTGCTCACCCTGCGCGGCCACAAGGAAAGCGTCACCTCGGTCACTTTCGACCGTGAAGGCAAACGCCTCGTCACCGGCAGCGCCGACGACACCATGAAGATCTGGGACGCAGGCGACGGCAAAGAGCTGCGCACCATCGATCCCGACAATGAGTATGACATCAACGCCGTCGCCTTCAGCCCCGACGGCAAACGCATCGCCTCGGGCGACGGCGAGAACAACGTCAAACTTTGGGACGCCCAGACCGGCAAGGAAGCGGAACTCTTCGAGGGGCACGAGGCCACCGTCACCGCCGTCGCTTTCACCCCCGATGGCAAGCGCCTCGTCTCCAGCAGCATGGACAACACGATTCGCATCTGGGATGCCGCAAAGGGCAAGACGCTGCACGCGCTGGTCGGCCACAAGGACAGCGTCACCGCCATCGCGATCAGCAAGGACGGCAAGCGCATCGCCTCCGCCAGCGAGGACACGACGGTAAAGATCTGGAGCGTCGATACCGGCAAGGAACTGGCGACACTGCGCGGGCACAAGGATGCCGTGATGTCCGTCGCGTTCTGTCCGGACGGCCAGCGCGTCATCTCGGGAAGTAAGGGCGTGGTGAGAATCTGGAACACGCCAAAGTAATAGCTTGGCCGAGACTGCGGCGCATTTATTCAGCTTTCACTTTCGAATGCGAACCTGTTGCGACACCGGAGTAGCCGTATTCACTCTCGGATCGATGCCCCGACCAAACTGGTAGGCGACGACTTCTAATTCCAGTGGAAATCTAGCACGAGAGGGAATCTCCGTGATCTTGAGCTTGCCGTTCTCGATGACTGCGGGGCCAGCTGCCACGTAGTACTCGACGGGTAGGCCGGCGTCGCTCGTCGCCTTCAGCACGACCGGATCGGCGTCGACCTTCAGATCGCCGATGGGTGGGAAAATGATTTTCTGCTCTTTGCCCGTGGTTAGCGTCGCGAAACCCTTGGGCATCATGCCGACCTGCTCGGTGTAACGATACTCCGCGTCGCCGTCGCTGTAGGCGAGGAACGTGCCGCGGCCCGCGCTAGTTGCCGGCGCCAGAGCGTCGAAGCGCATGCGGAGCGTGTTTGGGCCGACGGCGATGAATGGCCCGCCGACCGTGCGCACCTTGATTGGTGCTAGCGCATGTCCGACCGGTTTGCCCGCGAGAGACCAGCGCGGCCCTTTTCCATCCTTCTGGGTTTTCGGATACGTGTCCGCATAGACGGGATGTACCTCGAAGGATTGCCCGTCGCCCATCCATTGGATCTCGTTGAAAAAGAAACGCGCACCGGCCTCGACGGATACGTGATCGGTCCAGCGGATGAACTGGTCCTTTTTGCCGAGCCCTTGGTGGTATGCCTGGGTCGCTTCCGCCATTTCGCGATCGAAATGCCAGGCGGCTCGGGTCTTGTCACCCTTGTATTCGTAGAACGCTGCCGGCGGATGTTCACCCCTTGCCTTGATGGTCAGGTCGCTGAGCCAGCCGCTCGCGGGGTCGATGCGCTTGCACTTGACGGGCGTCTGGGCATCGAGCGGCCAATCGGGAATCCTCGCCTGTGCAGCCTTGCGCAGAAACAGAGCAAGGAAAGCGGCGCTGCGATCCGACCAGGCGAAGTGCCCCGCGCCCGGTTCGATCGCGATGCTACCGAGGTTGGCCGGATCGAGGCTGCGGAACTTTATCATCTCGTCGCGGCCATTCTCCCAGTTCTCGCGCCCCTTGTCGTCGCGCATCATCGATTTGCCGAACTCGTCGAATTGCCCGAGCATCATGAGTGCGGGGATGCCCGGCGGCAGCGGCGGCTCCCAACTCGGCGCGCCGCCGCGATACTGCATCACGGCGAAACAGCGATCCGCGAATTTCGCCGCGGCGGCCTTGGCCTGCGGCCCACCCGCGGAGTGCCCCGCGAAGAACAGCGGCGCCACGGCCAGCTCGCGATAGCCGGAGACCTTCGCGAAATCGTCGAGCACCTGTTGGATGTCCACGGAGCCGAGACCAGTTGTCAGGAACACGATGGCGAGTTGCTCCGCTGCACACGCCTTGCGAATGTGCGGATCTTTGACGAGTTCCCGCTCGGCCAGCGTCATGCCCGCCATTAGCACGCCGCGAACCTGCTTGGCTTGCGCGGGGATCCATAGAAAGGAGGTCGCGGCGCTTTTCTTCGCCGGTACGCTGGCGGAATATTGAAAGACGCCGTCCGCCGCCGATGCTTCAGTCGCCAGCCCGGCCCATCCCGCGGCGGTAATCACCATGAAAGCAATCAATCGTCGCATGTCGCTTATGCCCTACAAGGCGATGACGTGAATGTTTGCGTCAACGTTTTCCAGCCTCCGCCATCTTGCTCAGGACAATGTTGCCCTCCTTGAGTGAGATACGCTGTTCACCGACCACGACGCTGTCGCCTTGCACTTGTGCTCGCGGCTCATCTTTGGAGGTCAAGAACTTTATGGTAATAGTCGTCTGGCCGAGCTGAATCCTGGTTCCCTCGGCGGGGCCGGTGGTGACGAGCATCGCGTCGGCACCGGAGGCCCGTGAGAAATCGATTGCGACGCTGGTGCCGTCGGAAACCGTCAGGACGCCGGAACCGTCGGCAGCGGGACGCCAGTTTTTCTCCGTCCCCTTGACCTTGCCCCACTTGAACTTCTTGCCTAGCGCCGCGACCTGCAGTCCACCGTCGGCGTCCGCCTTGATGTAACCCTTGACGTTGCGCGTCAGCGCGGAAACAACGATGTCGTTCTCATCCTGCCAGCGATTGCGGAAAGCGTAAAAGTTCCACTTGCTGTCACGATAGCAGCGCGGCAACACCTCGGCGGGATTGCGTTCTTTCATGCCGATTGGCCAGTTGACAAAGGAGCAGACGGCCAGGTGCGGATACGGGTTGGACGTATCGAACGGCATCCCCTTCTTGTCGTCGTGGGTCTTCAGGTGGTGATTGTAGAACCACAAGAGGGCGGCTTTCTGATCGTCCGGCAAAACGCCGAACGGGAACGCGAAATAGCCGGCGCCGCTGAGGCCTTCGCGCGCCCAGATATTCTGCGGATAGCCGCCGCGCTTGGGCCAGAAGTCCATCTGGCCGTTGCGCGGGATGGTGAGAAAGATCCACTTGAGAGCAGCCCATTGTGCGTTCGGACGCGGCGTGACGAAATCCTTGCCCGCAGCCACCTTCCAGGCTTGCAACGCGGTGAGAAAGACGATGTGCGACGACATGGAGCCGGTGCCGTCCCCCTCGGCGAAGAATCCGCCGTCGCCGAAACCTTCCGTTAGGTTGCGGAGCATGGCCTTTTCGCTCTGGGCGAGAAGGGCGTCGATTTTCTTGACATCGACGCCTGGATCTTTGCAAACGGCGAGCAGCGCCAGGGCCGCGCCGCCGACCTGCATACCGTAGTGATTACTGAAGGGCGGCATGCTCCCCTGAACAAGCTGCGGCAAATTGATCTTCTTCTTGGCGTCCTGCTCATCATAACCGGCGAGGGCAAGTGCTACCTTGTTGCGGAATTCCACATCCCAGCCGTCGTAGCACAGATCGTAGCCAAGCGCGGTCCATCCGAGTGCCGGCCCGGCGCGCAGCGCACCGAATGGCGCCTTGAAGGCATAGCGCCGGTCGCGATCACGATGGCCTTCAAGCGCCTTCTCGAAACACTGTTTGCCCAGCTCAGCATATTTCTTGTCGCCGGTGAGCTGATAGAGCAACCCGTAGCCGGCCATGTGCGAGAAGGTGTAGGTTCCCGGCGACGCCTTGACGGCAAAATCGCCGGAGCCATCTTTGTCGATCGGCCCCTTCTCGGGATTGAACGAGGTCGGCATTGTTTCGCCATCCGTGCCGTTCAGGCACTTGCGCAGGCGCTCGAGAATCGCTTTTCCTTCGGGCGATTTGGCACGTTCACGCAAGGCGGGCAGATCACTCTTGCGAAAGAGCAGGCGCGGATGTTCCCCCGCCTCCGGCGCCTTGTGATTGGCAACGGGAACCGGCCACTCGGATTCCTGTGCATTGGCGAACGAAATAAGGCCAAGCGTCAGGAGCGTGGCCAGGATTTGTTGGGGTCGAGAATTCATTGGTGCACTTTGACTTCGCATTGCCACGGGCGAGGATCTCCGAAGTAGTGGTGATGCAGCGGGCGGCCTCGACGACCCCAGGTCCATTCGCGCAACGTCGGCCGCGAAAACAAGGTCGCGGCGAAACGGGCTGACGGATGGGTCGGCCGGTCGCGCCGCGACAAACAGTATCGAGCCACGGAATCGTGCCTACGCCAGAAGTTCCGACAGCGGACCATTCTGGTCGAGATCGCGCAAGCCCTGGTCGCGCATGCCGAAGGTGTCGCGGTTCGAGCCGGCCAGGTGCAGGAGGGTGACGTACATGTTGGCGGTGGTGCGGTGGCCCTGGCGGCCGTAGCCGGGGTAGTCGAGGTAGCGGCCCGTGCGGAGGCGGTTGCCGACGTTGCCGAGCAACACCATCGGCCATTCCCAGCAGCGCGAGTGGTGGCTTTCGGCGCCGTCTGAGAGATAGACGATCAGCGTGTTGTCGAGCATCGTGCCGTCGCCTTCACGAACGCGGTTGAGCTTGCGAGCCAGCTCGGCGATGAGCGTGAAGTGATAACGGCGGATCATGTTGTAGAGGTCCGACGAAGTGTGGCTCTGGTAACCTCGGCCGTGGCCGATCGAGTGTTTGTCGATGTTGAAGCCCAGACCACGGAAGGTGATGTCGAAGTCACGCACGCCGGCAGCGGAGGAAATCGTCAGCACGTTCGTCAGGCCGCAGATGAGTGCGGCGGCGCCGATGTCGAACTGGGCGTCGAGGCGATCGGTTTCGACGGCGCTGGTGTACTTGTTGTTGACGACCGGGCCGCGTTCCCGCAAGGTGTGCTGAATCTCGTTGAGCCGGCTCTGGCGACTGCGAAGGGTTTCGAAGGTTTCGAGGTAGGCATCGAGCTGCTCGCGTTCCTCGCCGGCGAGACGGGTGCGGGCGCGGCCCACGTCCTCGCGCATGAAATCTAGCAGGTTATTCTGGGCGGCGAACTCACGCTGGGCGTTGCCGCCCGCGACGCTGCCGAAGAGCGTGGCATATGCCTGGTCGGGCTTGCAGATGGTCGGCAAGGCGCGGTTGGGGCCGATGGCGGAGATGTTGTAGATGATGTTGTTTTCGAGCCGTTTGCTGATGCCGAGGCCGACATGCGGAAAGATGCCAGGGATCTGCCGCGCCAAGGCGCCGTCGATGGTCTCGGCCTCAATGGCCATGCTCTCGCCACCGTTTCCGCGGCCCGCGCCGAACGCGCCGAGCGCCTGGAAGTTGTTCGAGTGTCCGCCTCCGCAGACTCGGCCCGAAAGCCCCTGAACGATGGTAACGCGGTTCTTGAATTCGTTGATCGGTTCGAGCGACATCGGCAAACTTCGATCTGCCAGCGAAACATCGACAAGCTCCGCAGGGCCGTTGAGCGGTTGCTGCGGCCGCGCTTGGCGCGTGATGCCGGAAGGCGCCATTTGTCCGGGAGGCACGCCATTGCTTTCGACGACGAAGACAAATCGCTTCGGCGCGAGATTGCGGCCCTGAGCCTGCGCTTGAAGCTTCGAAAGCATCGGTGACAGCAACACGCTGCCAGCGCTCAACGTCATCCCTTTGAGGACTTCACGACGATTCATGGCCATCGGCAACTCCTATCGACTGGGTAAGAGGTTACTTCTTCTTTTCTTCGACACTTGGCGTGCGATACAGAAACGAATCGGAACTCAACAGCGCCACAATCAAGGCTTTCATGCTGCCGCCGCTTTCCTTGTAGCTGCGCTGAGCGTACTGCAGACTCGGCGCGTCTCCCAGATTCTCGTTACGGCCCATCCAGTAGCGGAAAGCATGGCGCACGAAGACCTGCTCGACACGCTCGGAGGTCGCGAGCTTCTTCAGCATCTCGACGGCGTTTTTCACGTCGCCTTCGATCTTCGGATCGTTCGAGAAGGTGATGCCGCCGCTGGCATCCACGGGGACATCGAAGTGCGTCTTGGCCGGCTCTTTCTTTTTCTTGGCATCCGGCGCGGGGGCCATCAACTTGACGAGCGGTTCTTTCTCACGATAGCGGCCAAAAAAATCATACGTCTCGAACGTCAGACCAACCGGGTTCATGAACTGATGGCATTTCCAGCAGTACTCCTGTTGCGTCACCTTCATGCGTTCGCGCAAGGTCTTGTCCGGCGCGTCAGGGAGTTGGGCATCCACGGTGATCGGCACGTCGGGGACGACGCCGCCTAGCAAACGTTCACGCACCCACTTGCCGCGGAAGATGGCGTGATTCTCGTCCGTCTTGGCGTTGGCGGCGAGCCACGACGGTTGGGTCAAGATGCCCGCCCGCTGCTCGGTCGGCAGATCAACGGGCTGCGTGTCCGGGAAATCGCTGAGGTTGTACGCCAAGTAGACGCTTCGTCCAGGCAGCTTGAGCGTCTTGTTCTTGTACTTCGCCGGGTCTTTCTTCTTGCCTTCCTCGAACTTGGCAATCTCCTGCAGTCGTTTCTTCTTCGTGTCGGCCGCGGTCTTGTAGGCAACGAAGGCCTTGTTTGTGGTGAGCAATTCGCGAAGGACGTTCTTGTCTCGTTCCAGAATATACTCGATGAGCTTGTCGGTGTCCTCGACAAGGGCGCGGGCATCGTGATCGGGGTTCGCCTTGTCTTCCTGAAAAACTTCCCTTGCCTTGTCGTAGCCGAAGTATTCGCGGAAAAACCGCATGATGCGCGGCTTCGGCGTCTTGGCGTCATCGAGCAATCTTTTTGCGGCCGCGGCGACCCCCTCCTGCGTGTTCAGCTTGCCTTCGATGGCATCCGTGAGCAGCTTCGCGTCGGGTCGCTTGTCGGTAAGCGCATAGGCGAGCGCATAGGCAATCTCCCGCGGCGCCAGGCGCACGCGTCCCTTCTCGTCCGGTTTGCCGGTGCCGACCTCGTAGCGATAAATCGTCTCGGGCATCAAGTAGATTGCCGAAAGCGCGTAGCGCATCCCCGTGACGCGCCCCGCATCCTTGACGTTTTTCTCCATGAGCTTGACGAAACGCGCCGTCTCGTCGGCGGTCGGTTGCCGGGAGAGGACCTTTTGGAACTGCATCGTGATCGCCTTGTTCATTAACTCCGGGGTCAGGGGCACGCTTTCGTCGATGTAAGCAAGCATGTCCTTGACCGCGCCGGGACCCGCGACCACCTTGCCGGATTCAATCTTGTGAGCCGTTTGGCGCTCCACGATTATCAGAGCGTTGCGCATGAGCTGCACCGTCACCGGTTCGTCGATCTTCGGGGCGCCCATGTCCTTGAAAGTGGTTCGCCCTTCCGGCGTAAACGGCTGGCCGAGCGAAAGGCCCTTGGCAACATCGGTCGAAAAGCCCGTGTAGAGTTCCGGACTCAAGCTTCGTATCCGCGTCGGATTGTTTAACGGGTAGGACGCCTTCGCATCGAACAACTTTTCATGCGAAACCTTGTTGCCGTTGGCGATGGCTTGCCGGCGTGCGAAGTTCTTGCCCGAACGCTTCATCTCGGCCTGAATCCAGCCGATCACGGCCTTCACCTCATCCTCACTCGGCCTAGCCCGCCCTTCCGGCGGCATCTCGCGCGTTGCCAGCTTCTCGATCACCATCGCCCAGCGGCCGGCGCTGGTGCTCGCCTTCATGTCTACTTCAAGTTCGTGAAAGCCCAGTTCGCCTTCCTGAACCTTGGGGCCGTGGCATGAGAGACAGTGTTTCTTGAGAAACGGCGTAACGATGCGCTCGAATTCCGCCTTGCTCTCGTCAGCGGAGGCAAACTTGCGCTCCGCCGTCTTCTCCTGCGTCAGAACCGAGCCGACGAGTAGCCCGAACCCAAGCGCCGTTGCGGCGACCATCAAACCCAGTGCTATTCTGTCCCTGAACACGTCCAAAAATCCTCACGGTATACAGACAAACATAAACTGCATACAGATTATAACACCAGCCGGCCGTTTTGGTATTGGTCTTTTTTTATTTTCGCGAGAGCCCCGATTTTCTCAGGCGGGGACTGGCGAACGGCTTTCGGCAACGACAATCTCCTAGATCCGCTGCGGAACTCCTGGTGGGAGTTTGCGTTTATCATAATATGAAAATGTACAAGTGCATGCAAGGTTCGACGCACTGAATCGAGAGTGGATTCGGCTCTGCGGACCTTACGTCCTGTCCAGGAGTTCCATATGAAGAAAGCCTTCGTCTTTGGGGCGTTCGCTATCGACTTCAAAAACCTGCGGATCAAGGTGCTCAAGAAAGAATGAACGCCCCGCGCAGAGACCCCGGTTCCTGGAGTTCAATCATTCGCGATCGGAGAGCACAAATGACATGCACAATTCTGCGAACTGCCCTCATCGCCTATCTCATTCTGGTCGGCTGGCAAGCCAGTCCCCTTGCTGCCGGGGAACGCGACAAGATTCACGTGCTTATCATTGACGGCCAGCACAATCACGCCTGGCGCGACACGACGGCATTTCTGAAAGAGATGCTGGAGAAGAATGGTCGCTTCACCGTCGACGTTTCGTCGAATTTTGAAGCCCAGCGATAAGCCCGGCAAGGTTCCCACGGTGCCATTTCCGCCTGACCTGACGAAGTATCAGACTGTTATCAGCAACTACAATGGCCCCGCCTGGCCGGCGGAGTTTCGCAAGACCTTCGAGGAACGCGTCAAGGAGGGGAAACTCGGCTTCGTTCTCTTCCATTCCGCCAACAACTGTTTCACCGATTGGCCGGAGTTCAACCGCATGGTGGGCCTGGCCTGGCGCAGCCCAAAGTTCGGCGATCGCATCTACTTCAATGAAAAGGGCAAGCAGGTCCGCATACCCAAGGGCGACGGGGGCGGCACCAGCGAAACGAACCATCCCTATGCCATTGTCCTTCGCGACACGAACCATCCCATTTGCAAAGGCATGCCCCAGGAATGGATGCATGCCAAGGACCAGCTCATGTTCAACCTGCGCGGACCGGCCGAGGAGATTCAGGTGCTGGCCACCGCTCTCTGTCCCAAGACGATGGTTCATGAGCCAACTCTCTGGACGGTGACCTACGGCAAGGGCCGCATCGTTCAGACTCCCATGGGACACGATGTGTTCGCGATGCGCTGTGTGGGCTTTATCACGACCATGCAGCGCGGCGTCGAGTGGGCCGCCACGGGCAAGGTGACCCTGCCGATTCCCGAGAACTTTCCCGGCAGGGCGCAACCAAGTCAGATTGCGGAACAGAAGAAGTAAGCAATTCGAAGGGTGCGAGGGTGCTTTCGATGAAAAGGGGGATGCCGGCCCCCCCCCTCGCCGTGAATCGTCGTGTCCGCGTAATGCGATGTTTATGGGATCTTGTTCATGAACTGCATCCTGCGAATCGAGTTCCTTATTCTCGTCTTGTTCGTGGATGTCATCACGGCTCAACCGAATGACAACTCACGCGCCCCTGCGCCGCGCGGCGTTTATCGCGCCCGCGAGGTGCCGAATAGTCCGCTGCTGCTCGCTTCGGGAATGGCCTGGAGCGACACGGGATTGATCATCGCGGATCGCAAGGAAAAGCGGCTCGTCGTGCTTCGGCCGTCCGGCAACTTCGAAACGCTGCGCAAGATGACGCAACCGTTCGGTGTCGCATTCGATCCCAAAGGCAAGGTGCTCGTCTCCGAGAAGATCGACGTCCATCACATCGTCCGCATCCAGGACGACGACAAACTCGATGTACTGGTCGGGGCGGAAGAAGCGGGCACCCCCCATGCCCTGGCGGTCCACAAGAACGGCACGATATACTGGTCCGGATTTCCCGATGGAGGCACTCGTTCGCGCACGCCGGACGGCAAGGTGACCGTTCACCAACCACGCATCGGGCATACATTCGGCATCGCCCTGTCGCCAAAGCAGGATTGGCTCTACGTTACTTCCAAGCTTCCCGACAAGGATCGCCGGGCGGTGTGGCGCTTTCCCGTTGCCGTGGATGGAACGCTCGGCAAGGGGCTGCCCTTCTTCGCGACGAAGGACTTGAAGCCGATGTTCAAGGACCTGCCGGCTCCGAAAGACGGCGACCCCTCGCTGCTTGGCTGGATTGGCCGCGTGCAAGGTCTTGCCATCGATCGCAACGGGTATTTCTACATCGGCGGCGCCGAGTCACACACCTCGGGAGCGGCCGTTGCGGTGATCAGCCCGGACGGCAAAGAAGTCGTCGCCATGATCCTGGACGTGCCGCGCAACATCGCGAGCCTGGCGCTGTCCGGTGATGGCCGCACGCTCTACATCGCTGGGGCGGGCGAGTATCGCTTGCATCAGGTTCGCTTCGATTAGACCACTGGGAGCAAGTGTCATGATGAAAAGCACACGTCTGGTCGCTTGGCTGATTGGGTTTACCTGGGCGGGCGCGATGGCACACGCACAGCCGCCTGGAGATCCGGTAGTCCATCGGCCAGGCCCGGGTGAATATCAGCATCTCTGGCTGACCTTTGACGGCGGCGAACCAGCACGTGCCTTCGTCGGCATGCGCGGCGGCAAGTCCACGGTCGCCTGGTTTGTCGGCGACGGCGTTCCTGGCGGCGTGAAAAAGACAGGAACGTACCGCATGGTGAACGATAAACACAACCTCGCCGTCACGAGCGAGTCCCTCTCGGGAACCATCGTGTTCCGGCAGGTCAGCATCTGGGCGCCGATGCAACTTCTGGCGCAGGTCACCCTGACCATCGACGCCAAGAAATCGAAGGATGGTTTCGCCGGCACCTGGACGAGTGAAATCGCTGGCGGCAAGAAAACCAGCGGTTCAGTGCGTGGAATGCTCCTCGACGAGACTGCGATTCGGGCCGCCCAGCCCTTTGCGCCGGGCGTCGATTGGCCGAGCTATCACGGCCCGCACCTGGCCAATCGCGCAGCCGCCAGCTCCGTTTCACTCATCGAAGATCTCTCCAAGGCCAGACCCGTCTGGCGTGCCGAGATGCCCACGCGCTCGGGCTGGGGCACCGGCGTCGACAGTCGCTACACCTGGCGGGCGCCCTATGGGACCGTTTGCGGCGGTTCGGGCACGCCGGTTGTAGCAGACGGCAGGGTCTACCTGTTCCATTACGTCCCGTCCGGCGAACCCGACGCCAAGCTGCTAGAAAAGGTGCTTGCGGATTTCGAGAAACAAGTCAAACGCAAACCGACCGATATCGAACGCGAAGCCCTGATCGATTATTGCCGACCTTTCTCAGACACCATCATCACGTGCGTCGATGCTCAAACCGGGGCGGTTCTCTGGAGCGTTCGCTTCCCCTTTCTTTCGGGGAATTATCAAACGCACAAATGGCGCGGCCTCAATCCGACGGCGTCTGTCATCCATGGCGTGTTGATCGCCAACGATTACGCCAACAACTGGGTGGCCCTGGATGCGCTCAAGGGAGACGTGCTCTGGACCATCCGGCACAGCCAGAAAGTCCAGAGCAATCAAGCGGCCCTCGGCGCGGTTCAGGCGGGGTCGCTGGCGATCCTGCCGTCGGTCGGTGGTGTGCCCGCGAAAGCGGTCGACCCGAAGACGGGCAAAATCGCCTGGCAACATCCCGGCGGCCGACAAGCGCTCGCCTGGGGCAGGGCCGGCGCCGAGCGCGTGCTCTTCCTCGGCGAAAAGGCACCGGTCTGCCTGGACGCCGCCAATGGCAAGCTCCTCTGGACCATGGAAGACAAACTCGTCGGGACCTCCGGTTCCGCGGCACTGATTCAAGGAAACATTCTCGTCGGCCACATCGTGCCCGATCCAAAGAAGCAAGGCGGGCATTTCCAGGGCTTCAAGCTCAGTGATGCCGGCGCCGCCAGGATCTGGCAAAGCGAATTCCTCGCCTACGACGAAAACCTCACGGTTTCGCTTGGGGACGACAAAGCTTACCTCGTCGGCCGAAGCGAGATTCGCAAGCTCGACATCACCACCGGTAAACTGCTCGCCAAACAGGCCTATGACGAAAAGACCGCTCCCATCGGCAGCAACCAATGGCTCGCCGTCGTTGGTAGTCGCTTGCTCCTTTCTCCCGAGGGCCAGCACGGCAGCCAGCGCCTTCAATGGATCGACGCGAACAACCTTAAGCCGCTCAGTCCGAGGTGGTCGCCACCCAACAACTCTACAACGGCCTACGCCGTGCATTCGCTGGGCTTCCCCGTCGTCGATGGTCGTCTGTTCGTGCGCGGCATGGATGGTATTTACTGTTATGACCTGCGAAAAGATAAATAGCTTTCGGTCCGAATGATGAACAACACGCACCTAGCGGGGTCCTGGGGCGGCAATGAACCTCAGGTCGCCCGCACGGATGCGGCGAAATCTTGAAACGATGTCGCTCCGCTCTGCACCATCACGCCAATCCCATCTTCTCGTCCAACCTCTCCCTCGCTGCCTTCGACCACTGAAAGCGATCCAGCAAGCCCAACTGCGGCGGCGTCCGATAGCGAAATCGCACGTGCTGATTCTTGAGAGGGAGGGCCCCCATCCACACCGCCCTTCGCGCCGCGATTCTTGGGGGCAAATTGGGGGCAAGCGTGCCCGTACAGAGGCATCGTGAGTACAATGCAGGTGAAGCCTGGATGTCGCGGAAAGCGCGGTTTCTCCAGCTTTTTCGACGAAAATGCGGATAGGAGCAGCATAGCTCCAACGCAAAAATAAGCGGAGAGGGAGGGCATCAACTGGCCCTCCCTTTCAGCATCTCCTAAAGCACTACAGTAGCGAGCTTTGCGTCGGAACGGCAAGAGGGACCAGCGTGACGGATTTCTCGAAAATCCGACAAAACCGGCGACGAAATCCGACAAGCCCTTGAAGTCCACGAAGATCGGCAGGAATCAGAAAGCACGCCCGTCACTTCGCAGGCATCTTTCCCACGAACTTCACCGCTCGCTGGACCCACTCCTTCAGGGTCTCCTCTTTCGCCAAGCCCTCGGCGGCGACCGTGACCCATCCCTTCATCGCCCGACCGGTGATGTCGAACTCGCCGACGTGCGGCTCCCGACGTGCCGCTTCCGCCTCGTCAGGGCCGAGGCGGGCGATGAGCCGGTCTCTCCAAACCCCGACCAGTGCGTGGCCGTTGAGCAAGCAGCAGATGCAGCCGAATATCTTCCTCTCCTCAATGCACTTCTTGCGGGCCAGGGCCATTCGGAGCCGGGCGGCGAGGTTTTCATCGAAGGCCATTCGGTCTTTCCTCGCACAGTTGCCAGCTTCTCGACATGGCGAGGCGACCCCGTTTCTGAAGGCACGCCGCCACCTTACTCATTCTTTGAACGGTCGAATGCAAGGGGACTGAGCAATGTACCGTAAAGATCATCGAGTTCTGGAAGCTGCTCTTGAGCAACCCGCTGGGTCCGCTGCATTTCAGCAATCCGCTCGACCGCCGCCTTCGCTTGAGCAGCCTCAGACGTAAGACCCTTTTCAGCGAGCCGTTGATGGAGACTTTCAAAGTCACCACGAGCTTGTTGCAAATCGACCACGACGTAGGAACGGAATCTCTGGAGCATCTCCCTGATCTCGTCCAGAACCGGCTCGCTTCGCTTGCCATCCTCTTCGGCTCGATCCAAGATCGTCTGCAACCCACCAATGTAGGAGGGAACTGCGGCCAACCTCGCAAGAGGTACGGGGCGAAGCTGCTTTTCCATCGCCCGAAGTCGCTCTAGCAGTTCGGTGTCATCGTAGCCTGCAATTAGCTCGAAGATCGGCCCAGAATCCATTTCCATTTTTTGACTCTCCACGATTCAGCCGTTTGCCTTCACCTGGATGCTTGGCTTCACTGTGTCTCCTCCAGCCGGAGCATTGGCGTCATTCTACCAGAGATCAATCGCATCGGTAGCATGGCCCAGGAATCGGCGTGCCCGCTGGGACCGAACAGTGATTCGTGCGTCGAGGCGATTATCCTGCCAATTGACGATCCGGCTGGTTCGGAACAGGAATACCGTAGAGCCAGTTCATTGATGGAGAAACGACATGACCGACACGAATCCACCCGACCCAGGCCGTCGAGCTACCGGCAAGACTGTTCCGGCTGCTCCCGTCAACCTCGCCATCGACTCGGCTTCGGTTTCGAGGCTCCTCGAATTGATGCGGGAGACGCTGCGAGCCGAACTCGAACAGGCCCTCGCTGCAATGGCGGTGTCGCCGAAGCCAGTTCCTCCATCTCAGCCCTGCGAACCCGCACCGGCACCGAAATCCACTGGTCTTGATCTGAAAGCCGCAGACAGACTGAAAGCCACTGATCTCCGCATCGCCTTGCTGATGGGCAAGATACCGGAGGACGCTGGCCTTCTCATCGACACAAAAGCTCTTGCGAAGCTGCTCGATGTCTCAAAAGCAACGCTGTACCGCCTTCAGGCGGAAGAGGCGATCCCTGCACCGGTTCAGCTTGGACACTTGAGGAAATGGCGGCTGGCTGAGGTTCTGGAGTGGATCGAGGCGGATTGCCCGCCTCTACGCATCTGGGTCCACAAGCGGCAGGACGCCTCGAAGAGAAAGGGGAAGTGACGTGCGACAGATCGAGTACAAGAACGTGCTGAAGCCGTCTATCGAGTATCTCGAACGATGCGGCACCCTGATGATCGACACGAAGGGTATGAGCGAGTTCCTGGGCGTCCCGTCGAAGGTGGTGGCCCAACTGGTCTACACGGATCGCATCCCACTGCCGTGCCGCTTGGGGATCGGGAGGTGCTATCGGTGGAGTGTCTTGGAATTGCTGGAATGGGTAGAGGCGGGATGTCCTCGCCGAACACAGTGGATCGAAATGCGAGGCTCAAGCGGCTGGTGCCCTCAGTGGCGGTGGTAAAGAGCAGATTACTTGGCTTCGTCGGCCTCGTCACGCTCCTACTTCGGCTTTTCCTCGACCTCGCCAAGCAGATCGGCCATCGAGGTTCCCAAGGCCGTAGCAAGCTGCTGGACGATGAGAATCGATGGCATCCGCTGGCCCCGCTCCAGCAGGCCGATGTAGTTGCGATGCAGCCCCGCCTCCGCAGCGGGTGCCTCTTGCGACAAGTCCGCCGCCTCCCGTCGTCGCCGCAGAACAAAACCGAATCGTCGCTGAAGTGGATGCACGGCTGATCCTGAAATCAGCTATGCCACTCCAATGCACACAACTGGTCTACACACAGTTGTGGTCCGTTCTTATCATATCCTCTGGACTGGTAACGAGATAGTGACCGAGGTTTGTGCCGGTGCCGCACTGCGACACAAAGCAATCTTCAGAGAGACGGGGTTCCCCATGTCCAACTTTTTCGCCGCCATCGCCATTTCTCGATCAATGAGGAAGGTCGGATATTCGTGGGGAGCAGCAGATCAAGCAACCGCCGAACAGAATGCTCTTGAGGGGTGTGCAGCGTCCGATGCGAAAATCGTGGGTTGGGTTCGAGACGGCTGGGGTGCCCTCGCAATTGGTGATGATGGGCACGCTTTCGGTTGGGGACCAACCGCTGAACAGGCCGAGCAGGTTGCTCTTCACGAATGCGGAAAAGTTACGAGGAACGGAAAAATCAACGTGTTGCTGCACTCTCAGCATGGCAAACGACAACCGGCATCGACAACAACCGTGGTATGTCCACACTGCAACAATCGTGTGAACATAACTTCTAGCGGAGGATGTCTTACCTGTGGCTATTGCCAAGGCCAGTTCACGTTCCATCCTGTCCAGGCTGAGCCGCCAAAGCAGCAAGCAGCGGAAGCATGTGCCCGTTGCGGGGGCGGGGTTAATGGATTTAGTGCAAGGGCCGGGAGCGATGGCCCCGAATACTGTTTGGCATGTACTGCGATTGTTCTGCCTGAGATATATCAACAATACATGCAACGAAAAGGATACAAGGTTCAGCCCGGTGGTATGGACGAACCACGTTCCATGCCGTTCGCCCAAGTTCCCTGCTGGGCCTGTGCCCAGACTGGCAGAATTGCCGGTAATGGTGGTCCCTGTCCATCCTGTGCAGGCAAGGGATGGCGTCTCGAACCGGTTCCTCGCTGAGTTAGGACGAAGCAGGAGGGCACGCATCGCCTAGATTCGGTTCTGGAGGTCGGTGGTCAGATCGTCTGGGCATCGCTCAAGGAGATGCATCAGAAGGACAAGAAACCGCAGTAGCTTTTAGACGTGGCTGGCCTCTTTCATCCACCTGCCACTTCACGCCGGTCGCCACGTCGAGAGCCGTCAACCAACCCCCATTGCAACATCCGGTATCCACGCAGATCAGATGGCCGAGGTCGAGAACGTCGGCCTGCGGCGTGTGGCCGACCACGGCGACCTTCCCTGAACAATGCGGCCCCGGCACGAAGTCTCGAAGTGACAACCAACGTAGCGAATGATCGTCCTGCTTGTCGAGCGGCACGTCCGGCTTGAAGTTGGCGTGGACGAAGAAGTGCGTCTCGGTCTCGTGGTAGGGCAGGCACCGTTCGAGGAACCGGAAGTGAGCAGCAGGGATCAGGTCGATCCGGCCCGATGAGCCATAGCTGTCGAGTGCTGCGATGCCGCCGCAGTTGAGCCAGAACTTGAAGTCGTCCTTCCCATTTCTGGCGAACAGCATCATTTGATCGTGATTTCCCAAGAGCGGCACGAGGCGGCACCGGTCGGCCAAGGCGATCAACTGGTCGAGGACGCCCTTCGAGTCGAGACCTCTGTCGATGTAGTCGCCGAGCGTGATGATGGTGTCGGTAGGCTGCGGGTCGATGGCGTGGACGAGTGCAGCCAGAGCCGCTGAGCAGCCGTGGAGGTCGCCAATCGCTATCGTTCGTGCGGGCATGGTGTCTCTTGAAAAAGCTGCAAGGGCGATTGCCGTTTGGAGTCCCTTGTTTTTTTCTCCCACGACGAAGGCCAGATGGAACCTGCGTTTTTGAAGCAAAGGCGAAAGTTATCCCAGAAAACATCGGAAACACGGATCAAGGAAAAAAGGACGTAATCGCTACCGGGACGGGCCTCCAAAAAAGGAAAGCTGGTAGATTTCTCAAAAACATTGTTCCTTTATCCACTTTGGTCTTGGCATCACGTTTTTTCGTCCACGTTCTCCCGCTCCTCGACCATCTCGAATCCGCCCCGGCGAAGCCAAACACAGAACGCCGTGATCCCCTCGCCCGAAGGATCACCGTTCATCGCACTCGCCAGTTCCCATGCTTGCGTCTGCTCGATCCGCTCGATGGCGTCGGCGAGGGCAGCAGCGTTCGGTGCCGTGACGACCGTGCCGGTGATGTACCGGTGCTGGCGGTTCTGGACCTGGGCCATGACGCCGCTCAGAAGAAACTCGCTGATGGCGAAGCCTTGCTCGCCGACCGGATGGACGACATCGGCCTGGACGACGTGAAGAACTCGGCGAACGGCATTCGCTGCATCACGCTCCCTGATCCCGAACAGGTCGCAGAGCCGGTTCGCCGTGTCCACAAGTCGGTCAGCACATTCAAGCTGATCGACAAGATGAGGCGGAAACACCGCCGTGCCGTTGAGGGCACCGACTAGACTTCCGGCCACACTGCTAACCGAGTCGGCATCACCCCCGCACGAGACGATCTCGTACAGAGCCTCCCCGTCATCCACTTCCACGGCTCACAAGACAACATGGTGCCGTTCGAGATGAAGAAGGGCAAGACGCCCTCGTTCATGAAGCTGAAGGGCGTGGAGGAATCGGTCCAGACCTGGGTGAAGCTCAATGGCTGCGACGAGAAGCCGAAGACCGACGTGCTATCCAAGGACGACGATGAGATGAAAGTCACTCGCAGCGTCTACGGCGGCGGCAAGAACGGGGCCGAGGTCGTGTTGATCGTGATCGAGGGCGGCGGTCACACATGGCCCGGCCAGCAACCGCCCATTGGGTTCATAGGCAAATCGGCCAAGAACGTCTCGGCCAACGACCTGATGTGGGAGTTCTTCCAGAAGCACCCGTTGAAGTGAAGCCGTCACTTCGCCTTCATACCTTGATCCACTCGACCTCCAGCTTGAACGGCCCGGCCTTCTTGTCGCCAAGGAGGAAACCCAGGCCGTTGACCTCTTGCGGGTCCACTGCCCCGGCATCCTTGACCACCCGGCCAAACGAAGTCGCCACGAACTTGTCCAGCGGTAGCTTGACCTCGATCCACTCGTCCTTCTTGGTCTGGATCATCGACCGGTAAGAGAACGCCACGAGCGGCCTGGGGACGTGCAGGTTCATCGAGTATTCCCGGCCATCGCCACGCAGACGCACCAGCAGGGAGTGGCCTTTCCCCAGGCCGAGCTTCTTGGCCTTCGTTCGCACCGAGGCGAAGCCGCCGTTGTTCTCCAGCGACAGCGTGCCGTAGAACTCCAGCGTCTTCTTGTCCGTGATCTTGAACTTCCCTTCGGAGACGCCGCCCATCACGCCGTCATTGATGTTCTGCCATTCCCTGGCGGCGTCGGCCCCGGTGAAGTCGAACAGGACGATCTGCGGCTCCTCGGCCATGACTACGGCCCCCAACAAGCACGGCACCAGCACGGCTAGATTGCGAAGCATCAACTCCCCCAATTCATCGCTGTGATCGACAACTGGATCACCGTCGCAATCGAGACCCAGACGTGGTACGGTACCTGAGCCACGGCGACCCATCTATAAACCGGCCAGACGACCGTAATGCAACAGATTATCGTCACCCAGACGATCACGATGTCCACCGCCGCCAGGGGCACGTTTCGCAGCCCGGAGAAGATCGGCATGAAAAGCAGGTTGGCGACGAGGTTGACGGCGAACGGCACGGCGACCCGCCACGGCACCTTGCCCCGGAACGCCTGGACGAACACGAAGCCGAAGCTGACGAGGATGATCGGGTAGAGGATCATCCAGATCAGGCTGATCGTGGACGGGGCGGGCGTCCAGGTGGGTTTATCGAGAGCGTTGTACCAGTCGAGCCAGTTCATCGGGTCATTCTACCGATGCACCTGAACTGCGGTAGAATGACGCCACGGCGATGACATAACCACCGATGGATCAGAAGAATCCGATGGCGAAGCGGTGCCGCACGCTCGGCCTCTGGAGACAACCGATGGCCTTCGATGAGTCCCTCGCCTCCCGAATCCGCTCGATCCTGGCTCGCAAGAAGGGCATTGAGGCGAAGAAGATGTTCGGCTGCATCTGCTTCTTGCTCAACGGCCACGCACTGGTCGGGGTTTGGAAGGACCGGCTCATCGCCCGCCTCGGCCCTGATGAGGGGGAAGCGGCACTGCGGGAGCCGCACGTCGGCGAATTCGACATCACCGGCAAACCGATGCGGAATTGGGTGACAGTCGAGCCAGAGGGCGTGGCCGACGAGGAGACCGTGAAGGAGTGGGTCCAGCGAGCGGTGAAGTTCGTGGGGAAGTTGCCTGCGAAGTAGAAGGACGGTCCTCGAACTGGATAAGTTCGACCTGTGGCAATCTGCTGCCAGCAACTCGTCTCATCCTGCCGGTCCTGGGCCTCGTCTTCATCCTCCTGGGCCTCCTGCTGATGATCGCCACGATTCGGCTCATTGGGTACGCAGTCTTCGTGGCGGTGTTTGGCGGCAGGATCAAGAGAAACGACCGCACGAATCCGAGCCAAACCCCGCCTTCTGGCCTGGGGCAGTTCTGCCGGTGGTATTCGTACCCTTTTGCATACCCTTTTGACTTCCCCAAAAGGGTATTTCGTCCTCAATCTTGCTACCTGGGCAGTCGGAGATTGTCGCCAAAGAGTAAGGCCGCAAGCCCTTGTTATTCAAGTGCTTGCGGCCTGTTCTCAGCGGAGAGGGAGGGATTCGAACCCTCGGTGGGCTTTCACCCACACCGGTTTTCGAGACCGGCACAAT
>CAZAFH010000001.1:157780-229332 GCA_964484265.1 uncultured Singulisphaera sp. | reverse complement strand
GCTTGCGTTTAGCGCTCGCATTGCCATTGCCGCGAATGTACCTATTTCCGCATTAGCTTGTCCGCTGCCCCCGCGAGCCGATATATCTCCGCCGTGCGGTCAAACGCGGGGTCCAGGCCGCCGATGATTGTCAACGGCGTCGGCGCGAGCAAGCCGAGCGTTTCGGGGATATCGAGCACGCGCAACACGTTGAGAAAGTGCGGCCCCTCCTTGTGCGACTTTGGTGGATCGATTCAAGGCCCGCCAACCCAATTCTCGATCGAGATCGTCTTGAACCACTGAAAATCGTTGTCCGTAGTCAGAAGTGTTGCACTCGAATTCTGGGCAAAACTTGCCAAAATCAGGTCTACCTGAGATATGGCAATTCCGTTGGATTTCGCAGCTTGACGAAGCTCAGCGTAGGCTCCGACAATGGTCCAATTCATCGGCCAGATTTTGATGTCCTTCAACACCGTATGCAAGGTCCGTCGAATGGCCTCCGGGTCGGCGGTTTGTCGAATGCCGACTTCGAGTTCGCAAAGCGCAGGCCAGCACGTGCCGAGTTGATGGCCTTGGCGAACGGCGGCGCGAATGCGATCCCGCAGGGTGGACACCTTGCGAATAGCGTGGCTCAAATGATTCGTGTCTAGCACGTATTTGGCCATTATGCTATCCCACTGCGAGCCATTTCCTTCGCTTTTCTTCGCTCCTCGTCAATGGCATCTTGCATGCGTTGATCGTCTCCTGCATCTTGCATCGCGGCAAATTTTTCGACTTCGTCCATCCATGCGTCTGCCGGGTGAATGCCGTTGGAGTCGGTCGCCAATTTCTCAACCTCGACCTCCGTCCCCTCCGTCCATCCTGATGGCAGAGGATCGCGCGGCACAAAAACCCCGTTCTTTACGACAGCTACTACCATGGTCGGCCTCCGATCGTTGGTGGTATTTATTATCACTCGGCATGGGAACGATTGCAAGCGGTATCACTTCCGCGTCAGCTTGTCCGCCGCCCCCGCGAGCCGATAAATCTCCGCCGTGCGGTCGAACGCAGGGTCCAGGCCGCCGATGATTGTCAACGGCGTCGGCGCCAGCAACCCGAGCGCCTCCGGAATGTCGAGTATGCGCAACACATTGAGAAAGTGCGGCCCCTCCTTGTGCGACTTTGGTGGATTGACGACGACCACCTCCTTGATCGACGGTTCGAACAGCGCGGCGTAGGCGGCGAGGATGCCGGCTTCGCGGTTTCCGCAAAGACGCACTCGCGGGCCTACTTTCGCGGGCACGACGGTATCTGAATATGAAAGAAAACTGAGCACATCCAGCAATTGCCGATCGCGAATTGTCCTACCGAGTAGAACGTGTGAGCGTTCGACAGAATTCGGTGGCGATTGCTTCGTCAAACCTGTAGAGGCGCGTGGAGCGAACATAACTGTGAATTCTGATTGAAGTATATTAGCAAGCGATGGATCCGAAATCTTATGATCGTCCAGCATTATGGTGATCGAATCGGTCTTGGTGTTGCTGAATTTCTTTTCCTTGTCGATGTTGTGGAGCATTGCCATTACGTCAATGTTTTTTTCCGTACTGATAACTGGTATTGCATGGCCGATAAGGAATAATCTTTTGGCCACGGGAAGAGTGGGTGGAAACCCGCTAAACACCTTCGATTTTACCTGTTGTATCATCCCCTTCTTCCACTCCGCAAATTTCCCGTTCTCCGGCAACGCCACCTTTGCCGCCGGGATGAACGTCTCGTCGATGCGGTGGTTTATCGCGTCCTTCGGCAAATCCTTGTCCTCCGGGAACACGTGCAGGTCGCGGCCTTTGAGCGGCGTGTATTTGGCGCTGTCCTCGACGACGGCGGTTGGCATTCGCTTCAGGTGGACGTTGAAGAAGTGAAATATCGCTTTGCGCAGGTCCGGGCGGTAATCGTGGCCGCCGACGCTGACGTATTCCTGGACCGCCTTGTCCGCGTCGTACATGCCGAAGATTTTGCGGAGCTTCGCCATCACCCGGCGATTGGCGTCCATCGGGAAGATCGGGTCCTTGTCGCTGTTGGCGAACAGCATGGGCCGCGGTGCGACGAGGGCGGCGATGGTCGTCCAGTCCCATTGGTAGGTGTTGTGCAGAAACATGCAATCGCAATGGCTGTTGACGCCTTTCTGCTTGACGTAATATTCGAGATCGGCCATGCCGCTGACGGGCACGGCGACTTTGACGCGGTCGTCGGCCGCGGCGATCCAGAACGTCGCCGCCCCGCCGCCGGAGATGCCGGTGACGCCGATGCGTTCGGGATCGACGTCGGAGCGCGTGCAGAGATAATCGATGGCGCGGATGCCGTTCCAGCATTCGACCGCCGCCGGGCTGTAGCCGATGCTATGCCACCAGAAGCGATTGTGGTTCTTCATTTTCTCGGCATCTTTTTCACCCCACGCGCTGAGATGGCCCCACGGCCTGCCGTAGGTGCCATGATGCACGCCGGGGATTTCGCCGAGTTGAAGCGTGTCGAGGATGATGCAGACATAGCCGTGGTTCGCGAACCAGAAGCCGTGATCCTGAAACGCGGTTTTGACGCCGTCGCGGCCACGGCTGGAATGGCCGCAGACGTAGACGATGGCGGGAAACTGTTTTTGTTTAGCGTTCGCGTCACCCTTCGGGCGATAGACATTGGCAGTGACATACAAACCCGGCTTCGATTGAAAGTGCAGTTTCTCGACGATGACGCCATGTGCCTCGACTTCGCCTGTCACCGTTGCCTTGAGCGGCGTCTTTTCGGGGATCGGCCAGAGGCCGAGCATGTCCATGTACTCACGGTAAAGACGCGGGCGCTTCGCTTTCCATTCGTCGATGGTCTTGGCGCCGTCGAGAAACTTCGAAGCGAGTTTGTCGGTCTCGGCCGCGAGATACTTCTCGATCATGACATCGCCAGGCTTCGGCGCGGCTTTGTCCTGTGCGAGGAGGGGCGTGACGGCAATAAGAAGAATCGATGTGACAAAAAAACGCATGCTGTGATCTCCGATTGAATTTGAAACGAGTGATTCAACCCGACGACCCGATTCGTTTCTTGGCATGAGACGTGGGGTAGCGTTCGACCAGTGCGAGAGCCTGACGCTCCAATAACCGCTCAGTTGCGTTGAGTTGCAAGGTCCGAATCGTTACATTTCCGATTTCAGTTTGTGCTTCGATGCGATAGTCTCTGAGGAAAAAATGATCAGACCATCTATCCGTGCGCGGGTTGAAGAAACGAACGAAGGAATGTGTCTCCCACGAAATCGAACCAATATCGCTTCCCTTTGCCTGGTTGCAAAATACACACGCTCGCGAGAGGTTCTCTGCCGTAGTTGGTCCACCGTGCTTTTCACCGATGATATGATCAACCTGGCATCCCAGGCATGTATCCTCCTCGGCAATCAAGCAATATTCACAATGCCACGCAGCGCGTACTTCGACCAGTCGCCGCAACTCGGTGTTGATATAGGTAATCGACATACCCTATTGCCCCGCTAGTCGCAATCTCGCTCGCGCTTTTGCCAACCGCATGATATGTTCAAGTTGCAGGTAACAGTTCAATTCGGACGCCTCGTCAGGTGAAAGGGCAGCGGATTTCTGCCGGCGAATCAAATCCGAGACCTTGGCGCGAGTCTGTTCCGACGGCTGGAAATCAATAAGTTCTCTCGGCGTTGAACCGCTTGCGAGAAATTCGACGAATTCGTCATAGGCCACGTTCATAATTGTCTCTCCTTACCATCATCTTAACGCAACGATCCACTGGTCGCCAGCGTCAAACATCACCGCACCCGCGTGTACTTCACCACGAGCAAAACCGTGAACCCGACGGCGATCGTCGTCAGGATGACGAACGGCCAGACGGATGGCCGCTTCAGCTCGGGCTTTTCTTTGCGATTCTTGAAAGTCTTCACGCCCGAATAGGTCGCCGTGCCGCTGGAGAAGAGCGTGGCCAATTCGAGGAAGCACATGCAGCCATCGAACAGCGGCACCAGGGCTTCGAGGAGAGCGAGGATTTCCATGGTTTCAATTCTGCGTGAGGGCCTTTGATCGAGGTAGATAGCGATACGCCAGCGCACCGAGGATAACAGCGCCGCCGGCGAAAGTCCAGGGGCCGATCGTTTCGCCGGAGATCAGCCAGGCCCACACGGGCGTGAGAATCGGTTCGAGCAGCGTGATCGCGCCAGCCTCGTGCGCGCTGACCGTGCGCAGACCGCGGGCCATCAGCCAATAAGGCAAGCCGAGCTGAATCGAGCCGAAGAGGAATAGCACGACGAATTGTTGCCAGGTGGGCGGGTGCAGCATCAACACGAAGGGCAACAGGATCAGACTTCCGAGCAGGTGATTCCACACCGTCAGCCAGCTTGAAGAGACATCGCGCAGGATGCGTAGACTGAGGATGACGCCGGCATAAGTAAAACCGCTGAATAGGCCGATGCCGACGACGAGCAGTTCGCCTTCGGTCCAGCCGCCGGCGATAATCAGGCCGATACCGAGCATGCCGAGGAAGAGGCAGATCGTGCCGCGCCGATCGGGCTTTTCGCCGAGCCAATAGATCGAGACGAGGTACATCCACATCGGGGCTGAGTTTTGCAGCAGGATCGCATTCGCGGACGTCCCTAACGCTTGCGCGGAAATGAAGCTGGCGTTCATCAGGCCGAAGCAGAGGACCATACCGAACATGAGCGGGCGGAGTTGCAGGCTGTTTCGCCGCAGCGTCGGCACGAGCACGAGCCCGGCGAAGAACGCGCGGTAGAACGCGATCTGCATCGGCACGTCTTTGCCCGCGAAGACGAAGGGTTCCAGCTTCGGTTCATCCACGCCGAGAAATGTCGGCGTGGTCAACGCTTTCGTGAAGGCGCCCGACAGGCTCCACAGCACGGCCGCGACCAGAATGCACCACCGGCCATGCACGACCGAGGGCGAGTTATTGATGTTTGGGGACATTTGGGAAGTTATACCATTTCGGCACAAGCACGAAAATGAAGCGTGGTCCACTGCTGGAATACATCCGCGTTACCACAATCGCGTCAGGCCATAAGCGTCGAAAAGGGGATCGCAAGACACAAGCGTCAGCTGATCGACGATTGCTGTTGCTGCGATGAGACGGTCAAAGGGATCCCTGTGATGCAAGGGCAGCGTGGTCAGCGGTTCAATGTGGCGTGGCTCCAATTGCAAGAGGTGAATGTCATCCGCAATCAATTCCGAAGGGAATAGTGTGCCAAAGGGCGCGGACAAAGGTAATTTTCCAAGGCGGTTCTTGAGCGCGATTTCCAGCAGACTTATCGGCGAAAGCCAGCGCTCATTCGCAGGATCTTCGATCGCGCCTTTGCGCTTTTACGCTCAGCTTCGAGTCGCCTGATTGAAACCACAAAAGTACGTGAGTATCGAGAAGAAGCCTCATTCCATGTACTCGCGCAAATCCTCGAGCGGATCATCGAAGTCATCCGGGACGACGAACATTCCTTTCAATCGGCCCGCTTTGGGAATGCCCGTGATTGGCGGTCGAGGAGATGGCGAATCGACTTCCAGTACGGTGAGGCAGAATCTGTTGCCGTCTTCTATAATCTGTACGACCTCTCCATGGCTCGCCTTGGCCAAAAGTTCGGGCAGTCTTTGTTGAGCTTCCACGGCGGAACACTGGATCATTCGGACTCTCCAACTCTGAATGGAGAAGGATCAATTCGCATCTACTTAATTATACTCTGAGCGGGCCGAAATGAAACATTTTGGAATTGTGGGACAGATATTCTTGTCTGTTCTAACTCCCGCGCAGACAGGAGTGACTGTGCCACCGACGTCCCAATCCATACCGCGCAAGGTATCTATTTGCATTTAGGTACCTGTGAACAAAAATCACCGTTGACGCATTCGCGCGGATCGCCTATCGTCCTGCCCGCGCGAAGGGTGCGCATTTGTTGTGAAACTGAGCAACAATCATGGGCTGGCGGAAATGGATAGTTCGCGGGATCGTGTACGGCATCGTCGGTGCTGTCGCGACCGGTGCGCTGATCTATCAGCGATTGACGAACGCCAGTGCCGTCCGCGAGCAAGTCATTGCCGAGATTACCAAGGCGTTTCCCGGCGCGCATGTGAGTGTCGATTCGGCACGGCTGCGCATTCTGGGCGGAATCCAACTCGACGGTATCCGCCTGACGCGGGCCGACGACCCCGAGAAGACCGAGTTTCTCCATATTCCGTCAGCCATTTTCTATCACGACAAGGAAAAAATTCTCGATGGCGAATTGACCTTGCGCAAGATCGAGCTGTTTCGCCCGCGCATGCGTGTTCGCCGCGAGCGCGATGGCACGATCAATTTGCAAGGCATCATAAAAAAACCGACAGCCGCACCGCAGAGGATGATGCCAGCGACGGTGATCCATGATGGCACGCTGATCCTCGAAGACCGCGCCGATCTTGGCAAGGCGACGTCGATCGAGATCAACAATATCACGATGAATATCGTCAACGATCCTTTGCCTCGGGTTACTATTCGCGGCGCTGCGGAATCGGCGCTGCTGGGGAAGCTAAATTGGCAGGGAAAAATCGACCGGATGACCAACGAGGCTATTCTCGCGTTCAAGGCGAAATCGATTGCGTTGTCGCACGGGCTCGTCGCGCGATTGCCGATCCCAATACCAGCCGATGTGCAAGTTGGTCTCCAGCTTAGCGCGACCGCGGATGTCGAGGGCCGAGTCCTCTATCATCCCAAGCAGGCCCAGCCGCTCTTTTATGATGTCGATTGCACGATCGAGAACGGCAAGCTGCAACACCCGAAGCTGCCTCTGCCGCTTGAAAAAATTGCCGTCAAGATGCACTGCTCGAATGGCGCGTTGCAGGTCCATCGCTTGAGTGCCGTCTCCGGTTCGATGGAGATTACCGCGGATGGCACGGGTCAGCTTCCGGCGCTGCACGAGGAATTCGAGATGCGCGTCGATATGAAGCACGTCCCGCTCGGCGAGGAGCTGGCGATTCGGCTTCCCGAGAAGATCCGCGAACTTCATCGCCGATTTCAGCCGGATGGCCCGACGACGATCCGCATCGCCTGTGCGCGTCACGACGGGCACTGGGTTCCGTTGAGCACAGGCAAGCCGTCGACCGTCACCCTCGAGCCGGAGAAGGTCGCGCTGGTATTCAAAAATTTTCCTTACCCGCTCAGCGATGCCACTGGAAAAATCGACTACAATCTGCTCAACAAACACATCGATGTCCGTTTGACGGCTTTCGCGGGCAAACGGCCGGTTTTTCTTAGCGGCTATTGGACTGGCGACGTCGGAAATCAGGCCGACGTCGAGTTCAACTTTCACGGACACGGCCTCGATATCGACGACGCCCTCGTGCGCGCGCTGCCAATCAACTTGCAGAAGTTCGCGGAGTCGTTCCACGCAAACGGCAAGTTCGACGTGCGCGCGCATATCCGCCACGAAGTCGGCAAGGAATATCGCAACGAGTACCACATCCACTTCCATGACGCTGCCATCCTCTGGGACCAGTTTCCCTACGCTTTGACCAAAGTGAGCGGCAATCTCGATATTTACCCGGAACACTGGGAGTTCCACGAATTCCAGGGGTTGCACAAAGAAGGCCATGTCATGCTGCATGGCAAGTCGATTCCCAAGGTCAGTGACAAGGGCGAAAAATCCTTTGGCATCTCCATGGAAATCACCGGCCGCGATATTCTGCTCGACAACGACCTGGAAGACGCTTTGCGGAAGATGCCTGGCTTGCAGAAATCCTGGGAGACCTTCAATCCCACGGGCCGTCTCTTCTTCACCGCCAATGTCAACAGGCCCTCGGCGGACATCAAGGACCTCGATGTGCAAGTCGATGCGCAAGGCTGCACCGTGAGGCCGGCGTTCTTCCCGTTCGATCTTCAGGACCTGCGCGGCAAGTTCCATTTTCACGACAATCGCCTCGACCTCGCCATGCTGCGGGCGAAACACCACCATGCCGTCTTCAAGCTCGACAAAGGTTACGTCGATCTCAACCAGCGCGGCGGCTATTTCTCCGACCTGGCCAATGTGGAAGTTCAAGGCCTGAAGCTCGACAACGATCTCATCAACGCCTGCCCGCGAAAAATTCAGGATGCGCTGAAGTCTCTGAATTGGCAGGGACCGATTCGCGCGAAATCGCGCGTCGTCGTCTTTCAGCCGCCTGAGATCGGCAAACCGCCAGACGTCTACTGGGACGGCGTCGCCCAGATGTTCGACGCGAAGTTCACCACAGGCCTCGAGTTCTCCAGCGTGACGGGTGAACTCGCCTGCACCGGCCGATTCAACGGCAGGCAGATGCTTGGCCTGACGGGAAATGTCAAACTCGACAACGCCATCGTGTTCGATCAGCCGTTGAAGAACACGCACGCCCAGTTTCAGATGCGCGATACCAGTCCCGACGTGCTCCTCGTTAGCGTGCGGGCGCCGATCTATGGCGGCGACCTCACTGGCCAAATGCGCGTGGACTTCGGCTCGTCGATGCGCTACGAACTAAACCTCACGGCATCGCAGATCAACGTTGCCGAGTTTGGTCGCCAGAATTTCGGGCCGAAATCGCAAATCTCTGGCATCGCCGGCGCTCGCCTCTACCTTACCGGACTCGGTTCTGGCATCGATTCTCTGGAAGGGAATGGCTCGCTCGACATTGCCCGCGCTCACCTGTACAACGTGCCCGTCCTGCTGGATTTGCTGAAATACCTCGGCTCAAAAAATGACGACCGAACGACCTTCGAGGAGTTTCACGCCGACTTCGGCATCCAGGGCCCGCGTCTCTCGACGCAGCGCTTCGATCTCTTTGGCAGCACTCTGAGCCTTGCCGGCAAGGGCGACTATTTTCTCGATAGCAAAAAGGTTGAGATGGACGTCTACCCGATGTGGGGCCGAGTCGAGCAGTTGCTCCCGCCTGTCATTCGTCCTTTGCCGACGACGGTGAGCAAGAATCTGTTCACCGTGGAAATTCGCGGCAGGATGTCATCGAATCCCAGGGACTTGCGTTTCCAGATGAAGCCCGTTCCGCTGATCGTTGACCCGCTGCTGCTCGTGCGCGACCGCGTCATGGGCCAACAGACCGCGACGGCGGCGAACGCCACTGCATCCACTCCGCCGCCGCGAGTTCCGGATCGTATTCGGTGGTTCCGATTATTTGAATGAAAAAAAGGGGCGAGCGGTGGCGCCAGCCTCGTGACGCCACCGCTCGCCATTTTCTTGTCGATCGACGCGACTACCACTGGATGCGGATGCCGAAGCGTGGCAGCACGATGCCGTTCGGAGCCGGTCGGAAATGCGGATCGTGATCCCGCATATGAGCGAGGTCGCTTCGCAGGTGATGGAGCGTGTCTCCCACGTTCGCCATGACGCTGCGGAAGTGATTCAGCGTGCGGAAGTTGATCTGCCGCGTTCGCGCCAGGTGTCCGATCACGTCTTCGACATGATGGTACAGTCGATCCAACTGAGCGACATCAGCCCTCAGGTGACGGACGCTGCCGCCGTGATGTGCCACTTCGTGGATATGGCGAGCAAGGCGTTCCATTTCCGCGACATCGCGATCCAGGTGAACATAATCACGCGTGGCACGGAAGTGAGCATGAACTTCCGCGTGCATCTCGGCCGTCTGACGCTGCAGACGAAGGGCCAGGTTGTCGATATGGGCATGGCTTTGAGCTTGTGCGGTGCCCGCGAGGCCGAGGAGAGCGGTGCTGATGGTCATCGACAGGAAGGTCGTTTTGAGTGACATGATAGTTCGCCTTTCGTGATTCGTTTGTTTTTCTTGTCGTTCGTTTCCCACATCGTGAGAACGTAAAAACGAATTCGAATTGCGCGCGCGAACGAAAAAAATCCGTATCAGCCGCTTGCGGCATGGCGCTATACATGGCATCATGCCGAGCGCCAAGCCGCTAGTGGAGAAAAGCAAATCGAGCGGTTATTTTTCAAGTGTCGGTTATTCCATCTGAAAGGATTGCGCAAGTATTCACAGGTCTGGCGTTTCTGGAGCGGGAAGAGTTCCGGCACGGCAGAATCTGACGAAGGTGCCGCCGAGCTGGAATTTTGCATCTTCAGATTCGGAGGCTGTTATGAATCGACATCTTCACTGCATGACTGCGGGCATCTTGGCCCTCGCAGGTCTGGCGCTGTTCGCCAACTCGGCGAGCGCCCAGTATCGCTATCACGATCCGTTCCACAATTATCTGGATCAAAGGCAGTTTCAGCGTGACGTGTACCACTACCAGGCCCACCAGTACCCGATGACCCATTGGCAGCATCGGCAGTTGCACAACTCGCTCAACCACGACGCCTACCACGATCACCTGCTTGACCGCCAATACCATCGGCTACAGAACAACTATTACGCTCCTACCTACGGTGGATCGTACTACGGCGGCTCGTATTACCCGCAGAATCAGGGCTTTAGTTTCGGTTTCCAGAACAGGAACTTCGGAATCTATTTCGGCCGTTAATCCGTCCACTCCGCTCGCTTGCGGCAGAGCGCCTGGTGCGCTCGACCGCAAGCGTGGCCAACTTACTCGGCTTCGTCGCTCGGGAAATCGGCGTTCGATTTCGCGTTCGCGATCGCCTGCGTTTTCGCCTCCAACTCTTTGTGGAACTGCGCATGCACTGCGGCTGCGCCTTCCACGAGTTTGTCGATCTGATCATGCTCCGGGAATAGGCTTCGGAATACGGATTCTCCCGGCGGTGAATCCGCGATCATCATGTCAAATAGCTCATCAAAGCCCATCATCGAAATCTCTTCGACAAACACCTGATGGCGGTCGAGCTGCTTTGTTCCCTTGCCGCGAAATCGGATGCTGTTCTTGATCCACGAGCTGATATCGAGTTTCTGGTCGAGGTAGCCCATCTGGGCATCGGTGAGGTAGGGATCCACATGGGTCATGAATTTTCGCGAGAGCACGTCGCGGATCTGGTAGCGCTCGGCATTGGCGTCGTCGTTCGTGTCGGTCACTTGCACGAGGCGTGAGTTCCCGGTTGTATGTGCCGCGTTTTCGTGACCCCAGACTTCGGCGCCTGTGAGTTCCTGCAATGCCTCGGCGAAGCTATCGGTGCGCGTGGCGTCATCGCTGTCTTTCGTGGGATCGCGATCCATGGCGGCGTTGCAGGCGAAGAGATGAATCTTCGCGCCGGCGGTCAAAGCAGGTTTGACGGCGGCGGCGAAGTTCTTGATGACGCTGCTGCCCGCCGAGGCCCATTTTTCGCCGCCGCCTTCGCCCTTTGAATCGACTTGAATGCTTTTCGATCCGCCGTGCGAGAACAGCGCGACATTGGCGATCGGGATCGTCTCGCCGGTGCCGAGCTCTGCCGACATGGCATCGAGGAGACCGGTTACGAGCTTGCCGGGATCTTCGCTGAGCGCCATGGCGTGGTTCTTTTTGGGCGTGGAACCCGACATGCCGAACGCGCCGTGGTTGCCCGCCCACACGATGGCCTGGCGTTTGAATTCCTTGTCGTTGTTTTTGTCTGGATGCCCGATCATGTAGATCGCGATGTTGATCCCGCCATTATCGATCGCCGCCCGAATTTCGCCTGCCAAGGCCGACCCGGCAGGCGCATCGGGATCCGGCGCATCGGAGGCGGGCGAATCTGGAGCGTCGGGCGAGGATGCGGGCGTTTTGGCGGTGCGCGACTGCTTGCTTGCGTCCAGGAACTTATTTATCCAGCCCAAGATGTCGGAAGCGATTTCGCCCATTGGAACCTCCGCACGGGAAATAAAGAAATGTTAACCAACCGCCCTATTCTACTTCTCGGAAATCACACAAGTCAACCATCCGGCCCGTGAAAATGAGGTGGCAAGGCAGTTCGGAGCAAGTCAATCGGATATCGCGTTGCTGCGAAACCTATGTTGAGAAATATTCAAGTTTCGCGTATGGAGGGACGATAACAACTTATTGGTGGTGGCGGCGCGTGGATCGATCGGGAAATCTGCTGTTTGCCAAAGGAGTCGTGTGTGTTCTGGGCAACGATCCATCGCATGATTCTGGTTGACCTGGTGAAGATTTTCTTGTTGGCGCTGTTTGCGTTGACGGGGATGATCATGATGGCCGGCGTCATCGCGGAAGCGATGAAGAGCGGCCTGGGGCCGACCCAAATCCTCGCCATTGTTCCGCTGATGTTGCCTAGCCTTCTGCCTTACACGATCCCGCCAACGACGCTCTTTGCCGTCTGTATCGTCTACGGACGATTGGCGGCCGATAACGAAATTCTCGCCCTGAAGGCGGCTGGCGTTCACATCGCACGCGTGGTTTGGCCCGCCCTAATGCTTGGCATTCTAACCAGCGCACTGACGATGGGGCTTTACATCGACGTCATCCCGCGCACGCACTTTATCATGAAGAACCGCGTGATCGCCGATGTCGAGGAACTGCTCTACACGATGTTGCGCAAAGACGGAAGCATCACCCATCACAAACTCAATGTCGAGATTCACGTCAACCGCGTCGTTGGCCGAAAACTGCAGAACGTCATTTTCAAACGGCGCTCGCATGAAAGCAAAGGCTTCGACACGATCGTACACGCCAAGGAAGCGGAACTGCGGGCGGACCTGGCGCACAAACAGATATTGGTCCAAATGCGGCATGCAACGATCATTTCAGGCTCGGCGGGCGGCATCAGCGATGCGCAGATTTGGCCTGTCGAGTTGCCGCCGGATTTCGTGGCCCAACCTACCAAGAACCGCGCCAACGACATGACCTGGAGCGAGCTATCGCAGTATCGGCAAGAATGCCTTGACGAGAAGGAAAAGCTGAGCCGCGAGATCGATATGCACCAGACAATGATCAATCTTGGCCGAGGTCAGCCGAATTTCGCGGAGCATATCAAGGATCTCGTGAACAAGAGGAAAGAGAGCGACAAGCTGCTCTTTGTCATCGAGAGCGAGTTTTACATTCGCCCGGCGTTTGCCCTGGGGTGTCTGTGCTTTGCCATGGTCGCATGCCCGGTCGGGATTTGGTTTAGCAAGAGCGATTACCTGAGCGCGTTCATTACCTGTTTTCTGCCGATCGTCACGATCTACTATCCCGTGATGCTGTGCGCGATTAACGTCTGCCGATCGGGCAAAGTCCCTGCATGGATGGGCATCCCGCTCGCCGACGCCATCATGGTCATCGCGGCAATCGTGCTCTTCCGCAAACTGACGCGAAATTGAGGTGGTTCCGGCATACAATTCCATTACCCTGCGGCGCTGGATGCAAGCGTGGGAAGCTTTGCCGCTTTTGATGGCATATTCGGCGCACGTGAGGCCGGTGGAATGTAATGACGGTATCAACGACTCCCCATTTTTTTCGCGATCTATTCCCCAAATCCGGGCCGGCGTTGGTCCGCGTTCTGCAAGGCGTGGCCGAGAATACCGGGCTTTTGCGCAACGATTTCTATGCCATTCGGGATTGGCTAGAGGTCGCCGGCTATCGCGATCGCGAATCGGCATGTGTGCTCTCGCTGCTCATGTTGACCGCCCTGGAGGAAGGCAGCCTGTGCATCGAGATTTCCGAGGCATCGCTCCAGCGCCGATTGAGCGAGATCGTGCCCGCTGAAGAAGCTCGCCTCTGGATCGATTCTATCTTGCGTGACGTAAGCGAAAACGCGCTCGCCAATCTGATTGGGACGAGCGCGGCCGATCCCAGGCCGATGATCCTGCACACCATGGGCACTCGGCGGTTCGTCTACTTTCAACGCAATCTGCGCGCGGAATCGGATTTTTTTCAATCGCTGCAGACGCGCTGCGCGAGCGACGGAATTCCCAGTCAGGCCGATTGGCCGGCAATCGTGCGGGAGGTTTTTTCGTCGCAACCGGTGCTTCTCGACGCGGATCAACGGATCGCGCTGGCGTCGGCGCTCGCGCATCGGCTCACGATCATCTCCGGTGGTCCGGGCACGGGCAAGACCTCGATCGTCCTGACGCTGCTTCGCTGCCTGAGCCGCGCCGGCATCAGCGCCGACAGCATCGCGCTGGCCGCTCCCACGGGTCGGGCCGCGCAGCGATTGACCGACTCGCTTCGTGCGGGATTGGCTCGCCTGCCCGCGCCGGCAGAGGCCGACACCAGGCTTCACGACCTCAGCGCGACGACTCTTCATCAGATGCTGGCATTCAGGCCGAGCCGGAATATCTTCACGCGCCATCGCGAAAATCCGGTCGATGCCGACGTGGTCATCGTTGACGAGATTTCGATGGTTGGCCTCGTGCTGATGGCCAGGCTCTTCGATGCCGTCGGGCCGTCGTCACGATTGATTCTGCTCGGCGACAAGAACCAGCTTCCCTCGGTGGAGGCCGGCGCCGTACTTGCGAATCTCCTGCCAGACGACCACGCGGCACGATTCACCTCGTCGTCGGCATCACGCATCGAGCAGCTCCTGGGCGACGTCAGCGTCGTTCGCGACGAAAAGGTGGACCGCCTGGCCGAGCGCATCGTGCTCTTGCGGACCAACCATCGCTCGCAGGCGGAGATTCGCGCCGCGGCCGAGGCGATCAATCGCCAGGAGCAAGCGATCGCCGAATCGCTGCCTCGCCTCGATCTCGCCCAAAGCGAAGCCCTTTCTCGCACGGGCTGTTGGCTTTTGGAACAAGTGCAGGCCACGCCGATGGAAATACGCTCCCAAGTCGCAAGCTGGATCGAACGCGCCTACTTCGGGGCCGAGGGCGATGGTTCGACGCTGGCATCGCTCGTCGCCAGCTGCGCGGATACCGAAACTCCCGAGGCGCAGGCTGACGTGTCCAGGCTGTTCGCTCTAATGGACCGCTGGAGGCTTCTGACACTTGTGCGCGATGGAAGCTGGGGTTGCGACGAGATCAACGCCCATGCCGACGCGATTCTCCGCGCCCGGCTTGACCCGGGAGCGCGCAGCGCGCTCTTCGCCGGCGCTCCGGTCTTGATCACACGCAATGACGCAAACCTCGGCCTCTTCAATGGCGACGTCGGCCTGGCCGTGCGCGACAAGCTCGGACGACTGCGCGTGCTCTTTCCACGCCGGGAAGGATGTATTGCCTTCACCGCGGAATCGCTGCCCGCGCACGAGCTTGGCTTCGCGCTCACGGTGCATAAGAGTCAAGGCTCGGAATATGCGAACGTGATGGTCGTCATCCCGCCGACCGGTGGGCGTCGTTTGCTGACGAAGGAACTTGTCTACACGGCCATCACGCGCGCGAAGTCACTTGCGGTGATCTGCTCGACCAAGGAAGCATTGCGATTTGCGATCGCGCACCGCATCGAGCGCGAATCGGGCATCTGCGGAGAGTTGGTTTGATTCGTCTCGCAGAATCCAACGTATGAAATCGATTTGCGAGGTTCTCTCTCCCGGAGTATGGCCGAACTACCGCAATGCCCGCCCGGGTCGCGCTCCCGTGTGTTTGCCCTGGTCCAGCACCACCTGGCCGTTGACGATCACGAATGCGACACCCTCGCTGTACTGGAATGGCTCGGTGTAGGTCGCTCGGTCAATGATCTTGTCGGCATCGAAAATCGTCACATCCGCGTATTGCCCGGCGCGCAACAGTCCGCGGTCGAAGATGCCAAGCTTCGCAGCGTTTTGCGAGGTCATCTTGCGCACGGCATCTTCCAGCTTCAGCAATCCTTTTTGCCGAACATAAACTCCGAGCACGCGCGGGAACGTGCCAAAACTGCGCGGATGCGGATGCCCCCGCCGCAGCGGCCCCTCGACCGCCAGACCGAAGCCATCGGACCCGATCGAGCACCACGGCTGGGTCATCGCGAGGTTCATGTCCTTCTCGGTGTGATGATCGTAAACGGTGCTGACCGAACCGCCCGACTCAAACAGGAAATCGAAAAACGCCTCGATCAGATCGGCATTCTTCTTACCCTTGGTGCGCTCGGCCAAGACCCGGTCCATCGTGAGTCCTTTGTAGGCGTGATTGGCGCTGATAAGCATTCGGCCCCAATCGCCGCCGACGGCGGTGTAATGGTTGTACCAGCCGGGGATGCCCTTGAGGATATCGGTTTTCATGCTGCTGCGATCGCCGGGATCTTTGAGGCGTGCGAGCATTTTCGCCGTGCCGCCTTCATGCGCCCAGGGCGGAAGGATGGTGGCGAGATTGTTGTTGCCTCGGGTGTAGGGGTAAAGATTCGCACCGATATTGACGCCCGATTTGCGGGCATCGTCGATGAGCCGAACAATCTCGCTCATGCGGCCCCATAGCTGCTGGTCGGCGATTTTGATATGGAGAATCTCGACGACGATGTTCGCCAGTCGGCCGATCTCGATGACCTCGCGGATGGCGGCGAAGACCTCAGTGCCTTCGTTGCGGATATGCGAGACGAAGATGCCGCCGTGCCTGGCGACGACTTTGCAAAGCTCGACGAGTTCCTCCTTGGTGGCGAGCGAATCGGGCGGGGCGGCGAGCATGCACGACATGCCCTTGGCACCGTTCTTCATTGCCTCGTCGACGAGGGCCTTGATGCGGTCAAACTGCGCTGGAGTTGGCCTGGCGTGCGAATCGCCCATGACGCAGCGCCAGACCGTGCCCAGGCCGACGTAGGAGACGACGTTCGCCGAGACGCCGGATTTTTCGACGGTGTCGAAATAGCCGCCGAGCGTCGTCCAACGTGCGGGTTTGCCAGCGATGGAGAATTTCGGCGGCGTGAGTTTGTCTTGATAAGGGCCGGGCGAAGAACTTTCGCCGAGCACTTCGGTAGTCACGCCCTGGCGGATTTTCGATTGCAAATTGCCGTCTTCGAGCATCGTAAAATCGGAGTGGGAATGCGCGTCGATAAACCCTGGCGCGATGGTCAGTCCCTTGGCATTGATCTCGCGTCTGCCCTTGCCCGCGACCTTGCCGACGGCGACAATCTTGTCGCGGACGATGGCGACATCGCCGTGGAACCAGGGGTTGCCCGTGCCGTCCACGATCTTGCCGCCGCGAAGTACGAGATCATACTCCGCTGGAGGCTGTGCCGGCGTGGCGGCGCAAACGACGGCGAAGAGGATCGCGGGAAGGAGCCAAAGCAAGGTGCGTGCGTGTCGCATGAGGATCGCCTGGGTTGAATGGAGGAATACAGCCCAAGCCCCAGGATGAGCGCAGCGATTCCTGGGGGTTCAGATCCCCGCGAATCGCTGCGCTCATCGCGGGGCTTGGTCTGCTTTGCTATAATACGCCCAGAAAGGCGACCAAACCATGACGCCGCCCTCAAAAAGGCGGCGATTGCCGTAGCCATCACGCTCCGCGTGATGGATTTCTGTTGGACGGCACGGAATCATTGCAATTTCCAAGGATATTTGCATGACCATCACGCGGAGCGTGATGGCTACGATGGTCGCTGCCGATTTTTAGGGTGACGTCAACCATGCCTCAACAATCTCCCTGGGCCGATCGGTTTCTTCTCTTCACTTCCATGCTCAGCGTCGTCACGCTCGGCGTCGGCCTTGCCGCATGTCCGTCAAGGTCGGGCGAGGTGCAGCGAGCATTTTCGTACCTGAGCTTCGGCGTCTTGTTCTGCGTCGTTATTTCGCTCGCCTGGCACATCAAGCTTGCCACGCCAATTCCGCGTTTATCGAAGCTCGCAATGGCAATTCCACTGCTCGTCGGTTTTTGGTCATTATTAGTGCTTTTCCGTCGAGAAGCTGTTCGCGAGTACAATCTTCGGTCACAAATGACAAACAATGTCAAGAATCTCAGCTTGGCGTTCCACGCATTCGATAACGCCAACAAGCACATCCCAGCAAACATTCTGAACGCTGACGGCAACGCGTTACTGAGTTGGCGCGTCAGCATTTTGCCGTGGATAGATCAGTCGCCGTTGCAGACGGAGTTGGATCTGACTCAACCGTGGGACAGCCCAAGAAATCGCCCAGTGTTCGCCAGAATGCCGTCCACGTATTTCAGCCTGTTATTTCCCCAAGAACCAGGCACCACGCCCTGGCAAGGCTTCGTCGGGCCGGGCACGGCATTCGATCCCGCGATTCCGAACATGAGCCTGAAGCGAGACTTTCCTGACGGGACCGCCAACACCATCTTGGTCGTCGAGGCAGCCGACCACGTCCCGTGGACGAAGCCCGTGGACATTCCATACGGGCCGAATATCCCTCTGCCCCAACTGGGCGGCGACTATTGCTCTAGAGCCTATTGGCCATTTCAATGCGAGAGACGCAATCCTGGATCGCATGTTGCGTTCGCCGATGGGACAGTACGGTTCCTGCAATCCGACACCTCCGAGGAAATTCTTCGCTCTCTGATCGTCCGCAATGACGGCGGTCCTAACGACGGCTGGTACCGCGATGAATAAACGATAAGATTTGGCAAGCCGGGAGCGTCAGCGGCATGCCCGACGACATCATTAGGCGGGATATTATCCAATCGGGCGCATTCCTGGTGGCCGCTTTCTTCCGGTCGCGGCTTGGAACTATTTTCGACGCCGCTCAAAGACTGGCCGAAAATTCCCGAAGTTGCCTTTTGCCGCTAGAGGCGACTCGATGCCGTCGCTTGACACTCTACAAAAATCTCGCTATCTTTAAGCTAACCCTCCAGTTCTCTTTGCGCACATTTGGAGCCACCGAAATGTCGATCCACGCCAACCGTCGCGATTTTATCCGCGGGCTCGGTCTTAGCGCTGCTGCGCTGCCGTTCATCACCAATCTTCCGGGCACGGCGTTCGCCAATCAACAGCGGCGCAAGCAACGGCTCGTCATCATGTTCAGCCCGAACGGCGTGGTTCAGAACAACTTTTGGCCCGACGCGGCGGGCAACCTCGCCGACATGCGGCTCAAGGAAAGCCTCAGCCCGCTTGAACCCTACAAGTCGCGCATGCTCACGCTGCACGGCGTGTGCGATCGCGTTCGCGGCGATGGCGACGCCCACATGCGCGGCATGGGTTGCTTGCTGACCGGCGTCGAGCTTTTCCCAGGCAACGTGCAAGGCGGCAGCGACACGCCCGCAGGCTGGGCACGCGGCATCTCGATCGATCAGGAAATCAAGAACCACCTGCAGGCTGACGCCGCCACGCGGACGCGGTTTGGTTCGCTCGAGTTCGGCGTCATGGTTCCCAATCGCGCCGACACCTGGACCCGCATGGTTTACGCCGGCGGCAATCGGCCGATCTCCCCGATCGACGATCCATATCAGATGTTCAATCGTCTTTATGGCCGAATGCGCGATCAGGCGACCGTCGGCAGCATTCTCGACGATGTGCGCGGCGATCTGCAACGCCTCTCTGGCGTGGTCAGCACGGACGACCGCCGACTGCTCGAACAGCACGCGACCTTCGTCCGCGAGATGGAACAGGATCTGCGTTCGACGCCGACGGCCAGCCATGCCGTGCCTCAGCTGGAGCCGAACGTTCGCAACGAGAACAACAATATCCCGCGCACGTCGCGGATGCAGATCGATTTGATGGTCAATAGCTTCGTCAATGACTTCTCGCGCGTCGCGACGCTGCAGTACACGAACTCCGTCGGCATGGCACGCATGAACTGGATCAACGTCTCCGAAGGCCATCACGAACTCTCGCACCGTCCCGATAGCGATCGCACGGCACAGGACCAGCTCACGCGAATCAATCGCTGGTTCTGCGAGCAACTCGCGTATCTCACGCGCCGCCTCGCCGAGACGCCAGAACCGGGCGGCACGGGCACGCTGCTCGACAATACCGTCATCGTCTGGACTAACGAACTCGGCAAAGGCAACTCGCACACACTCGACAACATCCCGTTCGTCGTCGTTGGCAATGGCCTCGACTTCCGCATGGGCCGATCGCTGCGCTATAATCGGGTGCCGCACAATCGGCTGCTCATGGCGATCGCGCATGGCTTCGGGCATCGCATCCCGCGGTTCGGCAACCCGAACTTCTGCGGCGACGGCGTGCTGAACAATTTGACGTAAAGCGTTTTCCAATCCCCACCATGAGCGCAGCGGATGGTGGGGGTCGCGGCATTTTACCCCCACCAATCGCTGCGCTCATGGTGGGGCTTGGAACAAATCAATGCACCCAATCCCCCGCCGAACCTTTTTGCGAGGCGCCGGTGTCGCGCTGGCGCTGCCTTGGCTCGAATCGCTGGCGCCGGCGTCGCAAAACGCGCCGCGGCCTGCGGTGCCTCGGCGGATGGTCGCGATCGAGACGAACATGGGCATCTTGCCGCAGTTCTTCTTTCCGCAGCGAGCGGGGCGCGATTACGAGCTTACGCCATACCTCAATATCCTTTCGCGCGTGCGGGACAAATTCACCGTGTTCTCTGGCGTCAGCCATCCTGGCGTGACTGGTGCCCATGCCGCCGAGAAGTGCTTCCTTACCGGCACGCCGCACCCCGAGCGCGGCGGATTTCGCAATGGGATCTCGCTCGATCAGTTTGCCGCGGAATCGGTCGGCAATCACACGCGTTTTCCGTCGCTCACCCTGGCGATGAGCAGCGAGAACAACCAGACGCTCAGCTTCACGCGCAGCGGGGCGCCGATCCCCGCCGAGCGCAGCCCGAATCGGCTGTTTCAGCGGCTATTCGTGCAAGGCCGGCAGGATGAAATCGCCGCCGTCGTCGAAGCGCTCAGGCAACAGCGCAGCCTGCTCGACTTCGTCGCCGACCAGTCGCGCCGGCTCAATCGCACGCTCTCACGCGCCGACCAGCTTCGGCTCGACCAATATCTCACCTCGGTGCGCGAACTCGAACAGCGCCTCGCCTCGATGGAGCAATGGGAGCATCGCCCCCGGCCTCGCGTGACGGCCACCGCGCCTCAGGACATCGACGACAACCGCGAGTTCGTCCGTAAGACTCGTCTCATGTTCGAAGTCATGAAGCTTGCTCTGGAAACCGATTCCACGCGCATCATCTCGTTGTTCATCGATACCGTCGTCATTCATAACCTGACGCACCACGGCAATCGGCCCGAAGTGCTCGCCGACCTGCGCGCGAAGGAAGAAGGCCAATTCGAGGCACTTGACGCATTCCTCCGCTCGCTCAACGATACGCAGGAAGCCGGCCAAACGCTGCTTGACCGCACCATGGTCCTGTACGGAACCTGCATGGGAAGCGCAAACTCACACGCCAACACCAACCTGCCAACCCTGCTCGCCGGCGGCGGTTTCAGGCACGGCCAACACCTCGCCTTCGATCAGCGGAACAACTATCCGCTAACCAATCTTTTCGTGTCGATGCTCCAACGGCTCGGCATCGAAACCAACGAGTTCTCCTCAGGCCGAGGCACCATGCGCGGCCTGGAGATGGTGTAATCCCACACGCCCAGGGGTATGCGCAGCAAACCTTTGGGATCTGAACACGACGGGCGTCACGATCCCAGAGGTTCGCTGCGCTCACCCCTGGGCTTTCCTCATGTTTTCCTTCCATCGAACTATTGCATTGGTTTTTCTTGTTGTTGCAATTTCGCGAGCCTCTGCTCAATCTCCGTTCTTCGAGAACCACTGCCACTCTTGTCACGATGCCAGCTCCAAACGCGGCGGTCTGGACCTCACTGCCGTGAAGCTTGATGCGAGCACGCCAGAGTCGTTCGCTCGCTGGGTGAAAATCCACGACCGCATCGAATCCGGGGAAATGCCGCCCAAGAACAAGCAACGCCCGAAGGCCGACGAAAAAACGGCGGCCCTGAAGACGCTGCAAGACCTGCTCGTGAAAGCCGAAGCGACCAGGGCCGGCGAAGGCCGCACGCGGTTGCGCCGACTGACGCGCGTCGAATACGAGAACACGATGCGCGATCTGTTCGACATGCCCGGCCTGCTCCTTCAAGGCGAATTGCCCGCTGACGGGTCGGCTCATGGCTTCGACAACAACAGCGACGCGCTCGACATTTCGCACGTGAATCTCGCCAAATACCTCGAAGCGGCGGATCATACGCTCAACATGGCGATCGCGACGCAGCCCAGGCCGCCCAGCGTGACGAAACAGCGCATCTCGCTCGCCAATCCCGCCGGCTTCGTCGCCCATGTGCTCCTGCATGGCGACGGCGTGCTGCTCAAGAACAAGCAGCCCGACCCGGAGTTTCCGCCGGCCGGCGCGCACATGCACATCGACCAGGGCGCTCACGAACGCATGGGATCGTTTCGCAACGGCAGCAGCGTCGGGTTGTTTCGCCACGAGGATGAATCGTTCCATCCCTACTTCATCGAGTTCGTCACAATCTATCCGGGCAACTATCGCGTCAAAACGTCGCTCTGGAGCTTCAAGTGGGACAAGGGCAAAGTCCTGCCCGCCCGTGGCACCGAGGCAGCGCGGCTGTCGATCGTGCAACTCACCGGCGACGGCCGCGGCGGCGGGCATCCGAGCACCGTCCTTGGCTATTACGACGCGCCGTCGCTCAACGAGAAAGTGCACGAAATCGTCACGTGGCTGAACAAAAACGAAATCATCGGCTTCAACGCTGCCTCGCTCGCGCCCGGCGCGCAGACTCGCGGCAAGAACCGCGCGATGGGCTTCACCGGCCCGGGCATCGCCTGCGATTACCTCGATATCGAAGGTCCGCTGCACGACGTTTGGCCGCCGCGAGCGCATCAGACGTTGTTCGGCGATCTGCCGCTTGTGGAATTCAAAGTGAAGGACTTTCGCGTGGGCGGCGCGCCGAAGCGGAAGCTCGTTCGCCAGGAGATGGGCGCGGGCAGAAATCGTCCGGATCCATCACAGGGCCTTTGGACGGTGCACAGCGATCAGCCGTTGGTCGATGCGGATCGGTTGTTGGCGAAATTCTTGCCGCGTGCGTTTCGCCGGCCCGTATCACTCGAGACGCGCAAGCAATATCTGGCCAAGGTCGATGAACGGCTCAAGGCGGGCGATTGCTTCGAGCTAGCGATGCGCTGGGCGTATCGGGCGGCCCTCGTGTCGCCGGACTTTCTGTACCACATCGAGCCGGCAGGCACGCTCGACGACCATGCCCTGGCGTGTCGGCTGTCGTACTTCTTCTGGCGTTCGATGCCTGATGAAAAGCTGACGCAACAGGCTGCATCGGGAAAATTACGTAATCGTGAAACGCTGAAAAACGAAGTCGAACGCCTGCTCGCGGATGCGAAGTCGCAGCGCTTCGTCGAGGACTTCCTCGGCCAATGGCTGAAGCTGCGTTCGATCTCCGCTACCGATCCGGATCGCAAGCTTTATCCCGAATTCAACATGTACCTGCAGGACTCAACAGTCGCTGAAACGCGGGCATATTTTCGGGAATTGCTCGACAGGAATCTCGATGCGAGCTATCTCGTGAAGTCCGACTTCGCGATGCTGAACGAACGGCTGGCGGTGCACTACGGTCTCGATGGCGTGAGCGGGTCGCAGATTCGCCGAGTCGCGCTGCCAATAGGAACGCCGCGCGGGGCATTCCTGACGCAGGCGTCGCTCCTGCGCATCACGGCGAACGGCACGACGACATCGCCGGTGACGCGCGGCGCCTTTGTGCTCGACCGCCTGCTCGGGCAACCGCCCGAACCGCCGCCGCCGAACATCCCCGCGATCGAACCCGACGTGCGCGGCGCCAAGACGATCCGCGAGCAACTCGCCAAGCATCGCGATAATCCGTCGTGCGCGTCGTGCCACGCCAAGATCGATCCGCCCGGCTTCGCGCTGGAATCGTTCGACGTCATAGGCGGCTTCCGCACACGCTACCGCTCGATCGGCGCTGGCGATCCGGCCCCGCGAGGCAAGATCGACCCGTTCATCGGCATCGGTTTTCGGCTCGGCCCGAAAGTCGATCCAAGCGGCACGATGCCCGATGGCCGAGATTTCCATGCAATCAATGAGTTTCAGACTATGCTCGCCGGTGACCGCGAACGCCTGCTGAAAAACCTCGCTCGCCAATTTGCGATCTACGGCACTGCTCGCGATCTTTCGTTCGGCGATCGCCCGCACATAGCCTCCATCGTTGCGAACACAAACAAACAAGGCGGAGGCATCCGCACGCTGATTCATGAACTAACGCAAAACGAACTCTTTCGAACGCGATGAAGAATGAATCTCACGCAAAGGCGCAATGAGGAAGCCTGATCCTTGCACTTTCTTTGCACCAAAGGTATCGGTGAATCCATGTTTCGAGCACTGGCCAGCATTTGTATGATCTCGGCCCTCATCGCGCCGGCGAGCGCCAAGCCGGCCAGGCATCAGATTACTGGCCTGTTCATGCCGGAGCGCGAGGCCGACCTGCGCGAAGTGTGCGAGACGCTTGCTGGCATCAAGCTCTTGAGTATCGATTTCAAAAATGCCGAGGCGACTTTCGAGTACGATGCCGCGAAGCTCTTTCCGAAGCAGACGCCCGAGCTGATCGCGCAAAAGCTCGATAAGATGCTGCGAGCCGTGTCGAAGGGCACGTTTGGCGTGAAACCGCTCTGCGTGCTGCCAGCCGACAAGCTGACGTTCATCGAAATCGCCGCGAGCGGACTCGATTGCAAGCCATGCTGCCTAGCGGCCTATGAGGCGATCTACAAAATCGACGGAGTCGAACGAGCAACGGCGAACTTCCGCGAAGGCAAAGTGACAGCCTGGATCGATGCCAGCAAGACCAATCGCGCCGCCCTGGAAGCCGCCCTGAAAAAACGCGGCGTGGCGATTGGGAAGTAAATCCTTTTGACCACAGATAACGCGAATGGACACGGATAAATGCGGGAATGCTCAATTCCGACGGCACTTATCTGTGTCGTCGGTGTTATCCGTGATTTGTCTTCTTGTGGTTGCGGCTTTGTCGGTTGTGCCGATTATTCCGGTAAAATCGACGGGGTAAATTGAATTCGCTGAAACGAAAAATGCAATTTGTTTGACAGTTCACCGCGCCAAACCTACCATTTATCCCAGATTGACTATTTGTCACGAATATCGAGGTCGGAGAGATTCCGCGCGGCTCTCCAATGAAATCTACTTGGAAGGTGGTAAGAATGTACAGCGTCGTGCTGATGGCAGCGATTGCGACGGCAACGAGCGGGCAGGGCTTCTGCCATCGCTCCCACGGCTGCAGCAACTGCTACTCCTGCTATTCGTCGTGCAGCAGCTATTGCAGTTATTCAGGCTATAGCTGCTATTCCGGCTACAGCGGTTACAGCTGCCACGGCTATGGCAGCACCGGCGGACATCATGGCCCCGTGCTCTATGGCTGCGCCGGTCCGAATTTCGGCTATCACGGCGGTTGCTACAGCGCTTTCGGCATTTATGCCGACGCCTACAACGGCGGCACCGGTTGCTACGGCTGTCACGGCGGACATAGCGGCTATGGCTATCCAGTCCCGTTCAATCCCCAGGCGCAGCCCCAAGTCGGCGGCGTTCGCGACCCATTCCCGCCCATCGATCCCGAGGCCAAGAAGCCCCAGGCGAAGGAAGAAGAAGTGCCCGCGCCGAAGGAAAAGGGCGCGCCCAAAATTAACGAGAAGGCGCCTGTGGAGCCGAAGAAGGCCGACCCCAACGAGAAGAAGAAGGCACAAGCCGATGAGCCGAAGCAGGAGGGCGTGCGGGCCAAGGTTCGCATCCACGTGCCCCAGGGCGGCCAGCTTTTTGTCGATGGCAACGTCATCCGCGTCGCTCCCGGCATTCGCGTCTTCCAGACGCCGCCGCTCGTTCCCGGCGAACGCTACTACTACGACATCCGCATCGATCAGAACATCAATGGCGAATTGCTCAGCGATAGCCGGCGCGTGATCATCGAACCTGGGCAGGATGTCGCCGTCGATTTCCAGAACCGCGATATCCAGACCGCGCGGAACGGACGCTAGCACTACAAAGCAAGGCCGACTACAATAACAAAGCTCAGGGATTTATCGTCCCTGAGCTTTTTCGATTTTCCGCACGAAAAAAAGCTCAGGCAAAGGCGCAGAGACGCAAAGTGAAATAGGCGAGAAGAACAGAGAGCCTGGTGTCGCCGCTTACTGTGTGCTCAACCCTCATTGATGTAGCACGGATTCCTCTTCTTTGGCAGCTTTTTTTGGCTTTCTTTCTTTGCGTCTTCGCGCCTTTGCGTGAGATTCCTTCGATTAGAGAGGACGCCCCATGACGGTCACCGACGAAGAACGCGATCTCGTCGCCTTGCACCTTGTCACAGGCGTCGGTCCGCGCGTCACTTCGAGCTTGCTTGCGCGTTTCGGATCCGCCTCGGCCGTGCTGCGCGCGACGCCTCGTGAACTGCGTGAAGTTCCCTATATCGGCGAAAAGGTCGCGAATGCCCTGCCTTTGGCCCTGGCCAATCCCGACGTCGAAACCGAACTGGGCCTGCTCGTCAAGCATGGCGTCTCCCTTCGCGTTCTGCATCGCGATGGCTATCCCGCGAATCTCGCAACGATTCCCTATCCGCCGCACCTGCTCTTCGTTCGCGGCGACGTTCTTCGCACCGACGAGAAAGCGATCGCCATCGTTGGCTCGCGCGCCTGCACTTCTTACGGCAAGCGTTTCGCCGAGCGTATCGCGGGAGATCTGGCGCGCGCCGGCTGGACCATCGTCAGCGGACTCGCACGCGGGATCGATGGCTGCGCGCATCGCGGCGCGCTCAATGCCAAGGGCCGAACGCTCGCCATCCTCGCGGGCGGGCTTTCCAAAATCTATCCGCCTGAGCACGCTGATTTGGCGAACGAGGTCGCGGCATCAGGCGCCCTCATCACCGAATCGTGCATGATGATGGAACCGATGGCGGCGATGTTTCCCGCACGCAACCGCATCATCAGCGGCATTAGTCGGGCCGTCGTCGTCATCGAGGCCGAACTGAAGAGCGGCGCCCTCATCACGGCGAGGCACGCCGGCGAGCAAGGCCGCGAGGTCTTCGCGCTGCCCGGTCCGGTCGATAGCCGCGCAAGCGAGGGAACCCTCCAGCTTCTTCGCCAGGGCGCGAAACTGGTGCGCGGCGCGGACGACATCCTCGAAGACCTGAATAGCCTGCCGAGCCTGGTCGAACCGGATCGTTCGCTGGCGTCTTTAGCCCAACCGACGTTGCCGTTGGGGCTGGACGATACGCAGCAGAAGATATGGGAAGCGATGGCCGAGCGCCGCCTGGTCGATCATCTGACGGCCGAGCTGAACCTGCCGATCACGGAACTTAATCGGCACCTGATGACGCTTGAATTGAAAAAGGTCGTTCGCCGCCTGCCGGGAAACTGGTACGAACGATACTGAAATAGTTCCCACCGTAGCCATCAGGCTCCGCGTGATGGATTTTCAGGACGAGAATCCATCACGCGGAGCCTGATGGCTACGGTGCGAGCGCAATTACTTTTTGCCAAACGCCGGGTGGCGGCGAAGTCCCGACGCTTCTAGATAGGCGAGCAGGTCGAGGATTTCATCGGCGGTCAGCACATCCGCGAGGTTCGCGGGCATGGGCGAGACCTTGGAAGCCGTGCGCGTCTCGATGTCCTTCGCGGCAATCTCGACGCGATCGCCGGAAAACGGGTCGGGCTGGATGACGATTCCCGCCGGCGATTCATCGACGAGTCGGCCCGTCACGGTTTTGCCCGCAAGCGTCGTCACCGTCAAATTCTGGTACTGCTCGGAAATTACCTTCGATGGCTCCAGGATCGCCTCGAGGATATCTCGCCGGCTGAATCGGCTCGATACCGCAGTGAGGTCCGGTCCAGCGCCGCCGCCCACGTCTCCCATGCGGTGGCATTTGATACACTGCCCGGCAATGAACGCATCACGCCCTCGCTCGAAGTTGCGGCCCGAACCGACCTTATCGAGTTGCCCCGTCAATTCTTCCATCTGCCAGGCCTTTACGAGTTTGCGAGGCTTCGTCACGTAGGTCGGAATCGCGACCTTAGCGATCGCCTTGATCTCGCCATCAAGCTGAGTGCGCTCCTGATCACTCATGTTCGCGACGGCGTCCTTCACGAAGTTCTTTACGAAATTTGCGTAGCTCGCGCCATTACTGTACTGTCTATTCGCAGCCGCGAACCAGTCGAGCGTTTCCTTGGAATGGCCCGGGAACTTGTGGTTCGGCGCGAAATACGAGAGATACTCACGCCGCTGCGTCAGCGACCAGTAACCGATCGGCAGCGTGCGCAGGTGGAAGATGTAGTGGTACTGATCTTCCTGCGTCGGCACTTTGCGCATGTGGGCGAGTGCTTTTTCAAGCACCTTGGTCGAGCGAAGGTAGACCAGAATCTGCACCGTCTCGCGGTTGATCAGTTCATTCTCGCCAGGGAAGCTCGGCTCCAGTTCGGCGAGAATCTGCTTGGTGCTCTGGAATGACGGCTGCCCCTGGCGGATGAACGATAGCTGCAGTGTCCGCAGTTTGTCGAGTTTCTGCTTGTCGCTGAGATTCGATAGCGGAAACCGGCTGAGCGACGCCAACAACCGCTCTTGCGTTTTCGGGTCGCCGACACGGGCCAGGGCCACGAGCGACGCAAAGGCAGCCTCGGGATTTTTCTCGGCAAGCGCCTTTTCGTGCCACTGGGCCGCCGGCTGATTCTCGATGGCGAGCCGAGCGGCGAATTGCAGCCAGCGATCGGAACTGGCGAGGTGCGGCCAGGCCTTGGCGATGGCGGCGGGATCAGCCTTGCCGTGGTGATAGGTCTCAAGCTCGCGGCGAAGCTTTCGGTCGGCGGCGCCATCGGTGTTGGCCGTCACTGGCGCGGTCGATTCCTTGCCGACGTAGCGAACGCGGTAGAGAGCGCCTTGTGTGTTTCGTCCACCGGTGGTGAAATAGAGGGCGCCATCATCGCCGATGACTGTGTCGGTGACATTCAGATTTTTCTTTGGCGTTCCCGCAACGACGATGCCCTTCGGCGCGACAAAGACTTCCGACTCGGCGGAGTAGCTCGAACCGTTCGGCTTGAGGTGGACGGCGACGATACGGCCATAGGTCCAGTCGAGAGCGTAGATCGCCTTCTGGTACTTGGCCGGGAACTTCGCGCCGATGCCATTGCCCACGCCGGTCGGCGAACCGATGCCGACGTTGAGCGTGCTGCCGAGGCTGTCGAGGTAGAACTCAGGCCAAACGCCCGTGCCCGAGCGCCAGCCAAACTCGGCGGCGCTCGTGCAATGATTGATGCGGATCGGGCGATACCAGGGCATGCCCCAATCCCATTCCATGTCGCTGTCGAAGGTGAAGAGTTCGCCGTCGGGATTGAAGGCGATGTCGTAAGCATTGCGGAATCCGCCCAGGACGAGCTCCCACGATTTCCCGTCGGCATCGGTGCGCACGACATAGCCGCCCGGCGCGAGAATGCCAGCAGCGTGGCCGTTGCCGTCCCATTGGCGAGGCAGCAGAAAATCTTCGCGGTAGTTGCGATAGGGCGAATTGGGCGTGAGGCCTTCGGGCAGAGCGGTGTGGTTGCCGTTCATGACGTAGAGCTGATTGTCTGGTCCCAGCGCCACGCCGTGCGGGCCATGCTCGCCGCCGCCCTGGAATTTTTTCAGGAGTTGAACGTCGTCGTACTGATCGGCGTTCTTGGTGTCCTTGCAGCGATAGAGCCCAAACCCCTTTGGTCCGATGCCGTTGACATACAGGCTATCGAATGCGTAGAGCATGCCCATCGCGCCGCTGATCGGCAGCGTGAGTTTCTCGATCTTCTCGGCCTTGCCGTCGTTGAGCGTGATGCGAAGAATCGGCTGATTCTGCTGGCCCGAGATGATGAGCCGTCCCTTGTGATCCTTGGCCATGCAGATCCAGGAACCCTCTTTCTTCGAGTCGGCAATATGGACGACGTCGATGGCGAAACCGTCGGGCACGTGGATCGCGTCGGTATCGTTGCCCACGGGCGTCTTCTTTTTTTTGCCCGCACCACCGGCAGGCGTAAATGCCGTTGCCAACGACAGGACCAGGATGCCGCCGAGGATTAAGAGTCGATAGAGCATTGGTGTCCTTTGAAAAATTACCGTATTTGAAATTCTGCTTGCGGCTTGGCGCTCAAGGAAATCTTACGCGGGCGCTAAGTTATTTAATCTGTTGTAGCAACCACGCCGCAGCCGACGTGCTTTGATCGCCGAACGTCAGCGCCGCTGGATTTGCCGAGTAGCTTCGGATCGTCGGCGCATAGGCTTTGCGGAGATCGGCGCTGGCGACGCGGAGATTCTTTGCGTCAACCATGCTGTCGAGGTGCAAGGGTCGCGGCGACAATGCGCCGGCCAAATCGCACAGATCGCCAGCCGTCAACGCGCCGGGCACGGATGCGTCGTGCGGCACAAGCACGGCGAAATGCGATAGCACCGAGTGATAGCTCGCCAATCCACCCGATACGTAAATCGCACGGACGTCGTTTTCGTAAAGCGTGCCGAGCATGGCGAGCAATCCGCCGAGCGGCTCGGAAAACTTCGGCCAGCCGTCCACAGCGTGAGGCACCTTGAAGTTGGTCGTGTTCGAATTGGGCGTGGCAAACGAATCGCCCCATAGCGCGATGCGTTTCGTGTCCACGTCTGTGCGGGTTCGCAAGTAGGCGAGCACCGAGCGAAGGTCGCGCAGGCGTTGCCCGAGCAGCGTCTCGCCGAAGAGCTGAACGTGAGTGGAATGGTGCGTACCGCTGGAGTCTCGGCCGCGCGACGTGCCCGCCGCCGTCTCGCCGGTGGCACGCAGATCGGGCAACACGACGATGGCGCCGCCCTCGATGAGCTTCTGCAGATCGTCGGCACGCTTGGTAAGGAAGCCCGCCTTGCCCGCCTGTGCCAGACCAACGACGACAGGTGCATTCTTGGCCGCCTTCGCTGGGGCGAGGACCACGAGCGGCACGATGATCCCGGGCTCAACTTCGAGCACAATCCGCTCGACTTTTGCACTGCCAACGATCTCCGCCGCCGATTTCATCTTGACCACAGGCGACTTCGGCGTGATCGGGCCTAGAAGTTTCGCCCATTCGGCACGCAGGAACTGTTTGCGTTCGTCGGCGGATTTGCCCGCGAGTTGCGCGCGAGCCTTCTCGATGCGAGCCTTGCCAATCTCGCTCATCACGGTATTCAGACTATTGGGTTGGATCTCCTTCTTGGCAGTCTCCGTTAAGCACACGAGTTCCGAACCCGGGCGCGGCATGCGGTATTCCTTCGCCTTGATGCCGAACCATTTTTCGAAGAGCGGATGGATCATGCGGCGATGGTATTCGCCGATGTTATTGCAATGCGTGCCTTCGGGCGGACGAAGCTTCAATCCGCCCTTGCCATGAGCCACGCCGATGTTATCGCCGGCCTTGTAGAATTCAGCCCACACTTTTTGGTAGCGTTTCCAGACCGGGTCGCGTTCTCCGTCCCAGGCGAATTCGTGGCTATGAATGAGATACCGCGGCGCAATGCTGGCAGTGATGACCCAGTGCGGAAAATCGCCGCTGGCGCCGAGACGCAAACCACGAGTGGAATCCCAATAGGTGAACAACAGATAGTTGAAGCTTTTCTCAGCGTCGTCGGGCAAGGGGTACTTCGTCTCCGGCTGCGGGCCGCCGAAGTTGAACGGCACGCAGCAGGTGATGCGCGGATCAAGAGCCGCCGTGACGCCCGCCGGGTCACCTCCGCCCGCAACCGCGCCCAGCAGAGCGATCCGCTTGGGGTCGATGCCCTCGCGGGCAAGAAGAAGATCGACGCCGCGGCTGAGATCCCAGGCCATCCAGCCCATGAGGCTATCGCCGAGCAGTTGAAGTTGCACGCCGGTGTCGTAGCGGAAGTAGTAGTCCTGTCGGCCGACTTTGTAGGGTTTGGAATAATCGGTATCGCGGTTGAACGGATGCGAGCGGCGTTCGCCATAGCCGACTTGATCGATGACGAGAACCAGACAGCCAGACCGCGCCCAGAGCATGCCCATGTCTTGCAATTCCGAGTCCCGCTTGCCGCCGTGATGAGCATGCGCAACGAGGATGCCCGGCATCGATTTGGTCGGAACGGCTGGCACGTAGAGATTGCCCGCAACCCAGAAGCCGGGCCGGCTTTCGTAGACGACGTTTTCGATGTTGAACCCGTCACCCTTGATGACACCCGTCACCTTGACGTTCGGCTTTGCCGGGGTCGGCCAGTCGCCGAGCGAGGCGCGCAAGCGGGCGATGCGTTCGTCGCGATATTTTTCCCACTGGTCCTTGGTCTTGATCTTGTACCATTCCGCGCGATGCCCGGCGTTGAAATCGAGGACGCGCTGCTTGATCTGCCGATCGATCATGCCGCGCGCTTCGCTGCGGTCCTCTTTATTGAGCACGTCGGTCGCGACCTTGCTGAAGTCTTGTGCAAAAATCGAGGTCGTGCTCGCGAGTTGTAGAATTAGTGCAAACAGGGCAATCGGTCGGAGAGGCTGGCTCATGGAGGGGTCCTTTGGCAGGTGGGATCGAAGTCGATGGGCTGATGGGGCAGAAAAAGCAGGAAACCATCACGCGGAACGTGATGGCTAGGGTCATCCTATCAACTCCGCGATTGGCCTCGCGTCGTCGAGAAGGAAGGTCGGGCGGTTATTGTAGTCGGGCAATGTCGTAGCCAGGTCAATGCCGAGCGTGCGATAGAAAGTCGCGAGCATGTTTTGCGGGTTGTACGGAACGCCGACCGACGCACCGCCGATGCGATCGGTACGTCCGACGACCTGCCCCATGCGTAACCCGCCGCCGGCGTAAAGGCCGAACCCCGCGCGAGGCCAATGATCGCGCCCATCCGGGCCAGCGCCGTTGCCCGTGCCCTGTCCGACGCGCGGCGTACGGCCCATCTCACCGCCGACAAATACTAGTACATCGTCCGAAAGGCCTCGTTCGCCGAGGTCCGTCACGAGGGTGTGCACCGCTTGATCGAGGCGAGGCAACATCGTGCGCAGGCAGTTGAAGTTGCCGTTGTGCGTATCCCAGGAGCGTGCCGTCATACCGACGACGCAATCGCGCTCCTCCTCGCCGAACGTCAGCGTCACGATTGGCACCCCGGCTTCGACGAGTCGGCGAGCCTGCAATAGTTTCAGCGCGCTGCCGACGCCGTAGCGATCGCGCAGATTGACTGGCTCGCGGCTCACGTCGAATGCGTCGCGCACGCGCGGATTGGTGACCATGTCGAGCGCCTGGGCGGTGAAATGATCGATGCTTGCCAGGTCGCCGCGGGGCGTTTCCAGATCGCGGCGCATGGCATCGAACTGGCGCAGCAGTTGGGTGCGCTCGTGCAAGCGATCGATTCGCACGTTGCGGTTTAGCGAAAAGTTATCGAGGTTATCGCGCACGAGAAACGCCTTGTGCGCCAGGCCGAGGTACGCCGGGCCGTTACGATAGCGCTGGCCGACGGTTTCATCGAGCGCGACATAGGCCGGCAGATGCCTGCGTTCGCCCTGACGTAGCCGGCTGACGACGGAGCCGAAGTCAGGCCGAATCGCGACGCCTGCCTCGGTCGGTTTGCGCAGGCCGCAGAACAGTTCGACCGGATCGTGAAAGTTCGGGTTGAACGTCATATTGCGCACCAGCGCAAGTTTGTCGGCAATCGTCGCCTGTTTCGGCATCAAATCGCAGATGTCAAAGCCTGGCACGTTGGTGTGCGTCGGGCGAAACTCGCCGCGAAACTCCATGGCGGCATCGGGTTTCATGTCGTACGAATCGACATGGCTCGGCCCGCCAAACAGGTAGACGAAGATAATCGCCTTGTTCGAACGGCTCGAATCGACGGCGCCCCGCGCCTTCAATCGCAATAAATCCGCGAGCGTCAGCGCTCCGCCGAGCGCGCCGACTCGCAGGAAATCGCGTCGAGTGAGACCGGTTTGGAGGTTTAACATCGAAAGGTTCCTTTCTGCGTTTACGTTTAGCGATCGCGTGTTGTCGTGTGAACGCTAAACGTAAACGGTCCGCTAAACGATCTCTCGGATCAGCGGAGCGTCTTCGGAGATGATTTTCACCGGTCGGCCATTGGGCGTGAAGAGTTCCTTCTCCGGGTCGATGCCGAGCAGGTGATACAACGTACGGCCATAGCTCACTGGCGAGTAATACTTGTCGGTGACGCGCAAGGATGTGCGGTCGGTCGCGCCCAGGACCATACCCGAGCGGAAGCCGCCGCCGGCGACCAGCACGAATTGCGTCGTGCCCCAGTGATCGCGGCCCGGCGGGCCGGAATAGGCGGGATCCTGGTAGATGCGGTTGCGGCCCATTTCGCCCAGCACGGTGACGATCGTGCTCTCGAGCAAGCCGCGGTCGTGCAAATCTTGAAGCAGGCTCGATACCATCGCGTCGAGGATCGGTAAACTCGTTCGGCATGCATTCGTTACGCTACCGTGATAGTCCCAGCCGTTCCACGGCACGAACACGAACGGCACGCCGGCCTCGACCAGGCGACACGCCGCGAGTGCGCTCGTGCCCTGGGCATTACGTCCATAGCGATCGCGCAGACGCGTTGGGAACAGGCGAGGATCGACCGCCTGACGAAGCCGCGGCGAGCGGAGCATGTCAAAGGCGCTCTGTTGAAAGCGATCCATGCCAGCGATGAGATTCTCTTGCGCGTCAAGCGAGCGGATCTGCGTGTCGAGCGATTGCAGCAAATTCTCGCGGCGCTGGAGTCCGCTGAGGTCGAGATGCGCGGGAGGGACCAGCATGGCGCCGACTTCATCACGCGGATCGCCAGGCTGGAATATCATCGGATCATACGCAGGCCCGAGATAGTTGTTGTGCAGGTCGCCCGAGTCGCGGTAGGTGCCGAACGCGACGAAGTTCGGAATCCCCGGTTGTTCGCGGCGTTCCTTGGAGAGGACACTGCCATACATCGGAAACTTGACGGTCGTGGCGTTGCGCGGATTGCCCGTCAGCCAATAGAGTCCGCCGGAATGCTCCCAGCGCTCCGTGCCGATGCCGACGGAACGCAGAATCGTGAACTTGTCGGCCATGTGCGCGAGACGCGGCATCAGTTCGCAGAAATCGATGCCTGGCACGTTCGTGCGTGTCGGCCGAAGCTCGCTGCCATAGGGCAGAGGCGTTTCCGGCTTCATGTCGAACATGTCCTGGTGTGGCGGCCCGCCGGCCAACCATATCAAGATCATGCTGCGCGCTCGCGGATTGCGTTCGGCAGCTTGTGTCCGAGCACGAAAGAAATCCGCGAACGATAGACCAAACAATCCAGCGCCGCCGACGCGCAAAAAGTCTCGGCGGCTCGTCTGGCGATAGTTTTTACATTCTGTTGACATGGGTCGTCCTCATTCGATGAATCGGTGGTCCCGATTCGGCAGCTTCAAATTGAGTTCGCCTGGCAGGTGGGAATTTCCGGAATTGTCCGTCGTGGAACAACTCCAAATTGCAATTCTATCAAACTTTGGGCAACGCTACATCAAAATATTTTAAAATCGCCCTCTCTCTCTCCATTCGTGCTCAGGCTGCGATTCCTCCCCGTTCCTGGCTATAGGATCCTGGCTGGCCAAGGGACGCTTGGCCATTTGCTGTTGGCCAAGCGCTTTCGCACTTTTTCGGCCTTTTTTCGCACTTTTGGGGGGTGTTGGCCAGCAGTCACGGGGAAGGGTATAGGGAATGGTTTCACGTTTAGCGCTCGCGTTGACCGTGAAATCGAAAACAAAAGTGTCAACCGACTTTGACAGCAACATACACAGCGCGTTACGATCATGAATAGTATTCCCCCACGCCCGCAGGCGAGCGCAGCAAGCCTGCGGGGTGACGCGGCGCCAAGGGTAAGCAGAAAATGCTTGACAAACAGACAAGCGTCCGGTGAAATCTCTCAATGCTTGGGCAAGCAAGAAATTCGGCAACAAATTCGTCAGGAATACACGACATAGGAACAGGACTGAAGTAGAAACACTCGCATAGCAGAGCGCTGCATTTGAACGGGTCGCCATTACGGTTTTTCGAGTTTCGCGAGACTTGTACTCAACCCCAGCGTAGATGCAACGACAGTTTCTCGCCGTATTCATCCAGTCGAGATCGCCTACCGTCTTCGGCAGCCAGCGGTGAATAGAAACGGAAGGCGGGACGCGGTTGCCGCCAGCTCGCCAGAGTTGAGTACAACCCCGGCCTCGGCCTCGTTACGGATTTTCAAGCGAGAAGTGCATCAATGGGCAACTGCGGCTCACAGGAAGGAAAAGATGATAGATTGGGGAAATAAGTCGGATCGCGGGTCGGCTTCCTCTGCCGGTCACGTCCTTGAAGCCGGTTCGACAAGTACATACACGCTCAGGAGCGCAATTCGTCCTGCGATTCGCTAGTTCGATTGAGGTATTCGGCGTTGCGTTGCACGCCGCGGTAGATCATGAAGCCGACGACGCCGAAGGTCATGTAGGCTACGCCGATCATCAGGTAGATGCTCTGATTCATGGCTGCGGGGAAGCCGTCCACTTCGTCTTCGCCGGAGGAAGACCCGGAATTCGCGATCGCCTCGGCACACATCGGACATGCTGCGGCGTACGGAGCCGCGACGTGTGCAAGCAACAAACCGGCGATGAGAATCGTGGCAAAGTTTCGCATGGAATAATTCTCCTATTCACATTGTAAGCGCGAACGAGAGATTGTCAGCGTTGGAAGATCGGCAGGTAGTGGGCCGGCACCGAGAGGCAGATGACGGCGATGCTCGTCTGGTACACCGGACCGACTTCGCGCCGGCGCGTCGTGGACCAGCTGCCATCGGCACTTTGGCTATTGGACGTGACGAAGAACTGCACGAGCCGGCCGTACCAGTCTTCCCAGTCCTTGCCGCCGGCCTGATGCATGGCGTGGGCAGCGTAGTAGTGGCCATAGAAGAAATGCGACGGGCTATCGAAATGGGCCTTGAGGTATTCGACGCCCTTGGGGATTTCTTTCGCCTCGTATTCGCCCGTCAGAAACAAAACACAGAGGCCGGCGGCGGTGCGTGCGAAGCCGGGCGACCCGCTCGACGGCATGTAGGTGAATCCACCTACGGTCGGGCGGTAGCATGATTTGATGTAGGCGATGGCCTTTTTCAGCGTCGTTTCCGGTACATGCATGCCGGCATTTTTGGCGGCGCGGAGCGCCATGACCTGCATGATGGTGACGGAGATGTCCGCCCCGGTCGGTTGCGGTTCGTAGCGCCAGCCGCCGTTCGCCGCCTGAGAGCGAATGATGAGGTCGGCCGCCTTCTTGACGGCAGGTTTGAGAGTATCATCGCCGGTTTGGCCATAAAGCTCAGCGAGAGCGAGCGTCGCCATGGCGTGGCAGTACATGTTGCCGCCGCGTGCGCCGACGAGATAGCCATCGATTTCGCGCTGCGAGGCCATGAGGAAACGGGCCGCCTTGGCGACCTCGGGGCCGTATTGGCCCTGGTTCGGCAAGTGGCCTTGCGACATGAACGCGAGCATGACATAGGCGGTGATGGCGGTGTTGTGGGCATAAGCGCCGTCGGAAAACGAGCCGTCCGCGTTTTGCTTGTCCTTCAGCCATTCCAGCGCGCGAGCCGTGGCCTTCTTGGTCGCTTCATCCATCTCGACGCGCTTTTCCTGAGCCCGAAGCGACGGCAGAAACGCGAACAGGGCGATCGCAAATACGGCAAACAATACATGCTTCATGGGTGGCACTCACTTTTTGTCGATCTTGGTGTCGTTCTTCTCGGCTGGTTGTTTGGGGGCGATCTCGGCAATCATTCCTTCGATCCGCTTCAACGATTCACGCATGCCAGTCACGGCTTTCTCGCTTGAATCAATCGACTTGGCGGTCTCGTTTTTTAACAGACTCTCGGCAGCAGCGTCCATCGCCTTGCTCGAATTTTCAAGGATTGTCGCCAGCGCGGGTTCGCACAATTTTATCCGCCCGGCAACGATCGCGACGGCAAACGCGAGTTTCGCTTGCTGCGCGGAAAAGGTCATATTTTTCTCGGCGGCCAGGATTTCGTTAATCTGTTGTTGAAGCTCCGTGCCTAGCGGCGTCAACGGCGTAATCTTTGGCAATGGCGCCGTGCCTGGGAACTTTAACTCGCCTGCCCCTTTCTTTGGCTCCGCTTTTTTCTCGGGCAATGCAGCCGCCTGGGAACGCAGTGCTTGTTCGAGACTTAGCTGGGTGGTGACGGCAATCTTGATTCGGGCGTGGGCGTCCTTGAGCGTGGCGGCTTTCTCGTTTTCGGAATAGAGAATTTTCGCCAAGTCTCGGATTCGTTCCGTCGCGAGGCGTTGCTGCTCGTTCGCCAGGCGAAATTGCTTCAAGCGAGCTTCGGGGTAGCCAAGCGTTCGAAGTTTTTTGGACGACTCGGTGATGAGTTCGGTGAGGCGCTTGTCGGACGCCGCCACGCTCAACGTTTTTGCCAGGTCCTTTTGCGAGGGCGTCAGTTTCGGTTCGATCGCATGGACCTCTCTCAGGAGTTTCGTGATGCCTTCGCCAATGGCGATCTGGTCGTCACTTTGGCGTTTCATCTCCGTGCCCACGCCGCGCAGCCGATTTATTGCCCTCAGACGAATGGCTGCGGGGAGATCGGTTTTGGAGCCAATCTCGAGGTCGCGGATGGACGCGCGAGTGCGGAGGAACAAATCGAGTTGTTCGGCGGCGATGGTTTCGAGCCGATCCGCTGCCTGCGTGAGAGACTGAACCGGGGTCAAAACTTTCTTGGCCAGGATGCCCGTTTTTTCAACGATTGGCTTGTACTTTTTTGGATAGGTGGAAGGAACGGAGAGGCAGATGACGGCGATGCTGGTTTGATAGACTGGCCCGACCTCGTACTGGAAGTTCTGAGCCCATCGGCCGTCGTCACTTTGTTTGTTGAGCAAAAACTTGCTGATTTTTTCGTGCCAGTCCTCCCACTCCTTGCCGCCGACCTGGTACATCGCCTGCGACGCATGATAATGGCCGTGAAAGAAATGCGTCCGCGAATCGAAGTGCGATTTTACGTAGGTAGTTGCCTTGGCGATCTCGGCGGCTTCGCGTTCGCCGGCAGCGAAAAATACGCACATGGCGCCGGCGGTGTTTGCGAACGTGGACACCCCTCCCTTGGGCAAATAGCTGAAGCCGCCGTCGTTGGCGCGATGGCAGCTTCGGATATAGGCAACGGCTTTCTTGAACGTCGCCTCTGGGACCTCGAAACCAGCATTTTGCGCGGCCCGCAGCGCCATGACTTGCAGGATCGTGATTGAACAATCCGCGCTGAATGGACGCGGTTCGTAGCGCCAGCCGCCGTTGGGCGCCTGAGAACGAACTATGAGATCGACGGCTTTCCGGATGACCGGCGCCAGGCTGGCGTCGCCCGTTTGGCCACAGAGTTCCGCGAGCGCGAGGGTCGCCAACGCATGGCAATACATGTTGCCGCCGCGAGTTCCGACGATGTAGCCGTCCTGCTCACGCTGGGAAGCAATCAGAAAATGTGCCGCCTTGATGACATCCGGTCCATACGGATCTTTGGCGGTCAGGTGGCCTTGTGCCATGAACGCCAGCATGGCGAAACCGGTGATTCCCGTGTTGTGGGGGTAGCGACTGTCCGAGAAAGAGCCGTCGGCATCCTGCTTTTGCTTGAGCCAATCGAGGGCTTTGGCAGTGGCCTTCTTTGTTGGCTCGTCCATTTCGCGCCGTTTTTCTTGCGCGCGAAGAGGAACGAGGCCGAGCAGAGCGACGCAGAAAGCGAAGAGAATGGGTTTCATGGCGACGACCCAAAAGAAAAAGCCCCCGCGAATCGGCCTCGCGGGGGCGTTTGTTGATGGGGCTAACGTTGTGGAGTGGGCGGAGTCGGCGCTGGCGGGGTTGCCCCCGGGCTGCCAGCTGCTCGGCCACGCGCGATGTTGATGTAGTACTGCTGAATCAGGTTGGCGTACTCGGGCGGGAGATTGCCGCTGATCGCCTGGCGAATCAGTTCGCGCTGGCGTGGGGGCAGGTGCAGGAAGCTGGCATCGCCTTGGACGTCGTTGAGCTTGGACGCCTTGTTGCTGACGTTGCCGTCGGCGATGCGATTGCCTTCGCCCTTGCCGTCGTTCTTTTCATTGCCCTTGGCGAATTTCTCGCCCTTTCCTTGGCCTTTGCCTTCGCCCTTGCCTTCACCCATGCCTTTGCCTTCACCCTTGCCCTCGCCTTTCCCTTCACCCATGCCCTTGCCCTCGCCCTTGCCTTCACCCATGCCTTTGCCTTCGCCTTCACCTTTACCTTCAGCTTTGGCGGTCTGCATCGGCTCGCCGGCCTGGGCCTGTTGAGCGAGCGCCTGGTTGAGGGTTTGCAAGGCCTGACCGAGATTCTCGGCGGCCTGCTGTTGAGCCTGGCCTGCCTGACCGGGTTGACCTTGCTGCAATTGCTGCTGAGCTTGCTGCAGTTGCTGTTGGGCCTGTTGCAATTGTGGTTGAATCTGCTGCGGCGCCTGGGCCTGAGCTTGCGCGAGTGCGGCCTGGGCGGCTTCGGTGGCCTGCTGCGATTGCTGGAGTGCCTTGGTGGCATCCATCAACGCTTGCTGCTGCTGAGCAAGCTGCATCGGGCCGGGCTCTCCCTGTCCCATCGCTTGACCTTGGCCTTGTCCTTTACCTTCGCCTTTACCCTGCCCCATCCCTTGGCCTTTGCCTTCGCCCTTGCCTTGTCCCATTCCCTGGCCCTTACCTTCACCCTTGCCCTCGCCTTTACCTTCGCCTTTGCCCTGGCCCTGGCCCTTTTCGCCGGCCTTGGCTTGAGCCTGGCCTTTTTCCCCAGCCATCGGTTGTTGTCCCTTGGCCTGGGCCATCGGTTGCTGACCGGCCATCGGCTGCTGGCCAGGCATCGGATTCTGAGCCTGCATCGGCATCGGCTGCCCCGCAGCTTTCGCCTGGGCTTGACCGGCCATCGGCGGCATGTCTTGCTTGGCTTGAGCGGCCTGGGCCTGACCGGGCTTCGCCTGGCCGGCCATCGGTTCGCCCTTCTGTCCGGCCATCGGTTGGCCCGCCTTCGGTTGACCGTCCGGCTTCGCCTGGGCCATGCCTTGCTTCGGTTCGCCCTTCTGTCCGGCCATCGGTTGGCCCGCTTTCGGCTGACCGTCTGGCTTCGCCTGGGCCATGCCCTGCTTCGGCTCGCCCTTTTGACCAGGCATCGGTTGGCCCGCCTTCGGTTCGGCTGCCTTGGCCTGGCCAGGCATCGGCTCGCCTTTCATCGGCTGACCTGGCATTGGTTCACCCTTCGCCATCGGCGTGGCTGGCTTCGCTTCGCCTGCCTGTGCCATGTTCTCCTTGGCTTGCGCGGGTTGTTCGCCTGGCTTGGCTTCGCCCGGTTTGGCCTCGCCTTGCTTTACCATCGGTTCGCCTTTGGCCATCGGTTCACCAGCCTTGGCCATCGGTTCGCCCTTCATCGGTTCGCCGTTGGGCATCGGATTGTTCTTCGCGGCTTCTTGAAGCTGCTTGAGAGCTGCGGCCTGGTTTTCTAACGCCTTCGGAATATCGCCTTGCTTGATGGCCTCGGCGGCGTTCTTGGCGGCTTTGGCAGCCTCGGGCAGTTTCGCCTGCTCGGCTTGCTTGGCAATCTCCGCCTGCTGTTTGGCGAGATCGCCCTCGGCCTGCTGATTCATCGGATCGCCCTTCATCGGATCCGCTTTCGCCTGCTGATTCATCGGATCGGCCTTGGCCATCTCCGCTTTCTGAGCGGCTTCGGCAGCTTGCTTGGCCTGCTCCAACGCCTTCTGGAGTTGCTGGGCGGCGGCCATCGGATCCTGGTTCTTCTGCATCGCGATCTGCTCGGCGAGCTCCTTGCCCTTGAGATCATTCAACGCATTTTGCAGTGCCTTTTGAGCCTCATCCAGCTTCGCACCGGCTTCCTTGGCTTGCTGGGCGCCATCCTTTGGAGCGTTCTTGTTCAAATCCTTCTCGGCCGCCTGCATGTTCTTGGTGCTCTCGGCGATCTTCTCAGCCGCCTTCGGGGCCGCCTTGGCGACTTCCTTGGCGATGTCATTGGCCTTGGGAGTCAACGCGCCTTGTTCCTTGGCCAGCTTCTTGTTGTCGCCAGCGTCCGCCTTGGGCTGGCCGGCGTTCTTGTTGGCCTGCTGAGCGACATTTTTTTCCTGCTTGGCGAGTTCCGCGAGATTTTTCGTGGCTTGTTCGAGCTTGGCGATATCGTCGCGGCGCTTCTCGATCTCCGCTGCCTTCTCGGCCAATTCGTTGCGGGCTTCCTTCAGGGCATCGAGAGCCTTATCTTGTTTGGCGAGGGCCTCGGGCGACTTCTTTTCGTCGAGATTCTTCGCGGCCTGGTTCATCGCCTTGGCTGCCTTGTCAATCGCCTCGTTCACCTTGGCCTGGTTTGGCGTCGGGAGGTTCTTGACTTCCTCGGTCTTCTTCGCGAGTTCCTTTTGGTTGGCGGCGATTTCCGGAACCTTCAGGTTCTGTTTCTCACCGACAGTCGCCTTCGTGTCGTCGCGCGTCTTGGCTTGCTCCTTGATAATCTGATCGATCTTCTCGATCGCTTTCTGAACGGCGGCGAGCGGATCGTTTTTCGCTTTCTCCTCCGCAGCGATCAATTTGTCGAGCTGCTTGAGCGCATCTTTCAATTTCTCCGTCGCCTTGGTTTGCGGTTCACCGGCCTTCTCGGGCTGATTTTTCAACAGCTTCTCTTTGGCCGCATCCATCGCCTTCTCGGCGTTTTCGAGCGACTTGGCGACTTCCTGTGCAAGCGGTTTGATCTGGTTGGCGGTGTCCTTGGTATCAAACGCCAGCTTGGCTTGCTTCTCGGCGGACTTGGCGTTCTTTTCCGCGTTCATGGCATTTTGAATGACCTTCTCGATCGCTGCTTTTTTCTCGGCAGCGTTTACCGTGCCCGGTGCGACCTTGGGCAACTGGGTGAGGTCGGGGATTTTCAGATCGCCCTTGTTCGTCTTCGGGTCCTGCTTGGGTTCGGGTTGATTCTTGTCCGCCACCACTTTCTCGTTTTGATCGCGAACTTCTTGCTTGATTTCATCCTGCTTGGCGATCGCCTGCTCGATTTTCTCACGAGCTTCCTTCAACGCGGCAAGCGTATCGGACGGCATGCGAAGGATACGAGCGACCTCTTGAAGCTGGCCGGCAGCCTGCCACTGCATCGTGTTGCCGAGCTTGAATTGCTCGATGCGATGTTGCGGGTAGCCGAGCGCACGCAATTTTTGGCCGGCGCCGACGATGGTCTCGTGTAGGCGCTTTTCCGCGATGTACTTGTCCATGGCGGCGATGCGGCCTTTTTGCTCGGCGTTGAGTTTCGGCGCGAGCTGTTGGACCTGTTTGGCGAGAATCGAGACGTCGCGGTCCATGTCGTGTTGGTTGTCGCTTTGGCGTTTCATCTCCGTGCCTTGCACGCGATTACGCTTCTGGATGAGCAGACGAACCGTGGGGGAGAGGTCCGGCTTGCTGGTTTCTTCCAGATCGCGAATGGATTGGCCCGTGAGGATGCTCAGGTGAAGCTGCGACTTGGCGAGCTTCTCGAAACGATCGGCTGCCTGATCGAGAGACTTGACGGCGTCGAATCGGCTGACCAATTCGTGCAGCGAATTGAGCACCTTGCGATGGCTTTCGTGCGCTTTTTCGAGAGCCGCCTCGGAAAGCTTTTCGCGTTCTTTGTCGTCTTTGCCGCCGACCGGAGCCGCAGCGGCTTCCAACTGGCGGATGATCTCGGTCATCTCTTTCTTGCTGAGCTTGGAAAGAGTGCCGCTCATCTCTTCCATGATTTTCTGTTCGGGGGATTCGACATTGTAGAACTGCATCACGCGGAGCATCGTGTTGATGCGGCGAACGATCTGCTCGGTGTTAGCCTGGACCTGCCGCTGTTTTTCCTGCTGGTCGCGGACCTGGTCTTCGTTATTGGCCGCCACGAATGCCGAATAGGTCAGCGTGACGAAGGCGGCCATGACGAGGCCAAGACGATGGATGGACTTCATGCGGATCCCCCCCAAAAAAGTTGAGTGAGCCAACCAGGCCCGGTACTCTCACTTTTTATAGACTTTTCAACCTCTTGATGCTAACAATTAACCGCAGCGATTGCCAGTGAAAACTTTGATTTTCGTGATGGTTCCACTCTGGCATCTTACCAGTTGTTGCAAGCCGAGTGGGAATATTTCGCCCATTCTTCCCACTTTTTCATTCGAACCATTCGTGATCGACAGCGCTCAACCTTTATTCAACACCAGCATTGGCCTGTGGTATCGCGATCGCGCTCTAAGGTTAATGTCTCCGAAGAGCGCAATCGGCCCAGCGAAGCAGCGAAAAATTACTGTTTCCTTTCAAACACGCCGCGTTGGTCGAGTTCCAGCTGGCGGACGCGTTCGTCCTCTCGCCCAACTTGCGTGATCCAGGTCAGGAATTCATTCGCGTCCATCATGGTGCTGACGCGCGTTTCGGAAATGCCAAACGGGACGACGCCATCCCTGGGCATCGCGTAGACCTTGACGCAGTACTCGATCTGATCGCCGGACTTCAATTTCAGCGCCATGCCCGTCTTGCGGTCGAGCAAGCCCTTGGTTTCGAGGAAGTATCGCCCGCCGCCGATGGTTCGTCCGAGATCGGCCTGGGATAGTTGGGGCACGGCATGGAAGCCGATCTGCTGGTCGAATTTGGTGTTTTGAAACACGCCGGTCTTGGGGTCGAAGAAACCGTCTTTGTCGTCGCCGCCGTACTCGGTCATCTTGAGATCAATCCACGATTCCTCTTCGACCGGTTCGTTGCCGCTCTCGACCTTTTTGAGCACGCGATAGCGAACCTCGGCCCGACCTAAGCCATAGGCGCCGGTCACGGTGTATGGAATGCGGATACGTCCGCCGATGACGACGGGCAGGCCTTCGACATCGAAATCGGCCCCGGAACCGAAGGTGACGCGCAACAGATTGACCTGCGGCGGATCTTCGGGCACGACTCGCAGACTGCGGCGCGGAGCCGGGATGTTCTTGAAACCATGTTCGTCTTCGAGAAGGATGCGATAGCCAGTAAGGCCTTCGGTGAGGTCGAAGGTATCGCTCAACAACGATCCCTCATCGGATTTCTTTACCGTGAGCGGGCGCCGCACCTTAACCACTTCAGCGAACTGTGCGTCCACGCTGTCGCGTTTCGTTTCGATCTTCTCAGGCCCGAGCAATTCAACCCATGCCAGCTTGACCGGGCGGACAGTCTGTGCCTCGATACGGACAGAGGAACCGATGATGCCCGAGACGTCGCCGCGACTCTGTTGTTTCTCGAAGCGTGGCTGGCCCTGAGTGCAATATTCGGGGTAGATGAGCCAGGCCTTGGGATTGCCGGAGAGCAGGCTGGGACGAGCGACCAGAGTCATTTTACTTCTATGCTTGGTACGGCCATCGCGAAGACGAGCCGAGAATTGGATCGTTTCCGTGCTGATGTCGCGGGCGGAGATTGTCGCGCCGAAGAGGGCGCCGTCCTTGTGCTTCTCGGTGTACCGAAGCTCGTAAAGGCTCGCGCTCTGGCCCTCGGGCGTAACTTTGAGCGTTCCGATCATGTCCTCGGCGAAATTTCCTTTGACGAGGTACTTGATCTCGATATCGTCGCCCATGGGCCAATAGGGGGCTGATTCATTCTCGAGCGTGACCGAATGCGGTATCTCGAAATCGAGAAGCGCTTGCCGGGCTACCAGAGTAAACACGAGGCTCGGCCAAATGGCGGTCGGTATGAGTGCCGCGAGCAATACGGGGCCGAACACGTAGGCACTGCGTTTGAGACGCTGGTGATCGGCGACCGAGGGGAAGGATATTTGGTTCGCCTGCTTCTCCGCTTCCTTGGTGACGACGGCGACGAGTTCGCGCGACATGCCGCCAAGTTTGGCGTTTGGCTGATTGAGCTGCACAGCACTGATCAGGCGGTGGTCGAGTTTTGGATGGCTGTTTTCGACCATCAGGGCAAGCATGTCGTCGGGCAGACTGCGAATCTGCGGCAGCACGATCAGCCAGACGGCCGCCGCCACCGCGCAAAGAGCCTGAAAGCCAAACAGGAGAAATCGCACGCCGAACGGCGTATCTTGATCACGATCGATCACCCAATCGATGAAACAGCACACGAACAGCAACGCCAGCACGATGCTCAACCAGCAGGCGATTCCCCAGGCGAGCGATAACATCCGCTCGCGTTGGCGGAGGCTGGCGAGATTTCTTATTATGGATTCGGGAACCATAGGAGTCTCATATTCCATTCGCAATCGGCGTGTTCGCCGATTGCGTAGTCAATCCAAGGGAAAGCAACATTTCCTAACTCAAGTCTGAGAACTTGCGCACGATCCATTCGGTCGTGATCAGGCCAAGGAACAACAGGATGGCGAGCGGGTTCCACAGGAGAATCTCCTGCCGCCGGCGGAATTCCGTTTTGCGATCGGGTAGACTATCCGTCATTTCGCGTATGTTCTCTTCACGGTAGAATTTGCCTCCCGAGAGCTCGGCTGCGTCGCGCAGCGACTTATCCGCCAGGCCTGACTCCTCAAGCTCGTGTTTGGCGGGGAGATCGACACGGAAGGAGAACGTGTTCATCTCGGGATTCTTCACGTGAAGCTGAATGCGTCCCGATCGATCGTTATACAGCGACGCGACATATTCTCCAGGCTGCCCGGGAACCAGACGCAACTCGATTGGCCTGGACTTCTCCTCGCCAGGTTTGGCGTCGATATATTCGAGCGTGGCCTGGACCTTGGGATCCTTTCGACCCGTGAAATCCTTTTCGAGCAGACGAACGAAGATTTTGCTGTTCGTGCCAAGAACGGTCTGCGAGCGGTCCATGGCCATGTTCGCACGTTTGGCGCCGTCGCCGAGCAAACTGGGCAGACCAAGCTGATAGACAAGTTGTCCCCAGAAACGCACGAAGTATTTGTCCTGGTAGTTCCAGCGCCAGCGCCAGGTTTCGTCGCTGCCAAGCCAAACGACCTGGCCTTTGCCGTAATATTGTGTGGCCAGGAACGGCATCGATTGCTCGCCCATTTTGGCGCGGGGATTCACGACGAGCGAAACGGCGCCGGGGCGAAGCTTGGAAACCGGAAAATGCCAGTGGAAGCCGAGCAGCTTCTTCTGCCAAATTTCAAGGTTTTCCTCGGGCGTGTCGCCAAGCGATAACCAATCGGTTCGCATGCCGGCTTCGGTAAGGGTCGGCGGATATTCCTGGGTGCGGATCTCGGAATCGAGGCCGAACTTCTGTTTGATGAACTCGACGGGCAGCACTTCCGCGAGCGGCGTTCCCTCGTAGGTGTTCGGCATGTTCTGCCGGCCCGCCATCACGATCAGGCCGCCGCGTTTTTGCACGAATTCACGAATCCACTCCATCTGATCCTTGGAGAAATAGTTGGAGTTGACATCGCCAAGGATGACGAGGTTGTACATCGACTCGAAGAATTTTTCCTTGGTCTTGGGGAACTCGGGCAGGAAAGGCTTGCCGCCCTTCGCCACCTCAGGCGCAGCGTTTACCAGGATGAAATCGACCTCGACGCGCCGATCGCGAATCAGCGCGGGCTGGAGGAATTTGTACTCCCAGCGCGGGGAATTCTCGATGTAGAGGATCTTGATCTTTTGCTCGTTGATGCGAACTGTGTTCTTAACGGTATCGACGAGTTCCTGCCCCTTGACGCGGATCGTGGTGACGAGTTCATGGTTCTCGCGTTTTTCGATATCCTTGGGCACGACGAAATTCAGGGCGTCGCGCAGATCCTCGCCGGGACGAAGGCCGAGCTTCTTCTCGGCGACTTTCTTGCCGTCTAGGGTCATGGTGATTTCGAGATCGCCCCGCTTGACGCCTTGCGCCCGCCAACGAAGGGGCACGGAGACGGTGTCCTCGGTGAAGAGCGTATCCGGCACGCCGACCTCTTTGAGGTTCAGCTGGCCTGCCTCGGTGCTGCCGACGCCGTAGATGTACAACGGCACGTTGGCGCGGGCGCATTCCGCAGCGGCCTCTTGCAGCGTGTATTTGCTCGCGTTGTCCTGGCCGTCCGTCACGACAACCATGGCGCCGGGCAGGTCGCTTTCCTTCGTTTGCAGCATCTTCATGATGGTGTCGGCAAGCGAGGTTCGGCTGACGTCGAGGCGCTCACGCATTTCCTTGGAATCGTAGTCGGTGATGATTTTTTCCGCCCAGGTCTTGGCGCTATCACGAGCCGAATTGTCGATGCCACGATAATCCGCAGCGAAGAGCTGAACCCGAAGCGGACCGAGTTTCTCGATCTTCGGCACAAGGGCCAGATCCTTATGCTCCAGGATCGCCTTGACAAGATCGCGGCGTGCTGGATCCTTGGGCAGATCGGCCGGAAGGATCGACATTTTCTCGGAGAGCTTGGTATCAAGCGGCAATTTGCCGAGCGCGATGGCGACACGCGCCTTATCGCCATCGGTCAGCCGGCGGTCGCGCTGGTCCATGCTTTGGCTGGCGTCCAGCAGGAATGCTATGCCTCGCGGTCTTTCGCCCTGAAACTCGGCAACGAGCACGGGCCGTAATAGCAAGAAGAGCAAGAGCAACAGAATCGAAACGCGGATGCCGATCAGGAAGACGCGCCGGATGATGCCGAGCGTGCCTTTTTCGAGCAGGTAGAAGAACAGCACCGCCAACGATCCAAGCAATACGAGCGCGATCACGAACGCCGCCCAACCGGTGGACAGTCCGCGAAAGCTGAAGTCGGGAGGCCAAATCAGCTTCGTGTTCGCCGGCACGTCGATCGCCAGGATTCGCGTTAGAAAGTTCATGATCAGGATTGTCCCTGGTTATCGTTTCAAGGAGAAATATCGCTTACCACGCTTTGCTGCAGAACCACGCGAACGCAACTTCGACGAGCGCCAGCAGCAACACCGCCAGCAGGACCCACACCGTCCATTCGCGATTGAGCCGATCCTCGCCCGAGTTGGCGCCGGCCGACTTCCCTGCCTCGATGTGAATCGGCGTGAAACCGATCGAATCGTTGATTTCGCGGTCGCTCAATGTCGAGAAATTCTCGATTTCCTTGGCATCATAAACCACCGCGATCGGCACGCCGTGGTCCTCGGCCGTGGCTGAATCGACAGTGTCGCTCGCCTCGGCGCCGCGCAGCGAGGTCATCATCCGGTAAACTCCTGCCTGATGCAGGTCGGGCGCGATGACAACTTTGCGCCCGGCCTTTTTCTCGGGCAGGCCCAGGCGGATTACCTTGCCATTCGGGCTGACGAGATCATGCACCATGTCCACGCGTCCGGTCGGAAACCAGTTTAGCGTTTCGCCGGCTGCGAGGTTGTAGTTCTGCGATTGCCCGTGGGCGATATGGCTCAGCGAGGCTTCGATGAAGTAGAGCAGCGTGGGAAGCGTGTGCAGCGTGGTCCAGCGAGGCAACATCAGGTTCGGGCGCGTCGGATCGGGTTCCAGCCCCTCGAAATTGGCTGCGGTGGCGATGAAGATGACTTCGCCCTCGCCGACTTTTTTCGAGGCCGCCAGGGCACTGCCGCTGCGATCGACGTCCTTCGGCGCGGCCTTTTTCATGGCTGCAGCGGGTTCGCCGGTCCCGAGCCTGACGATGACGTGCGGAGGGTTCTCCGCGCCGGCGTCCGCATCCACTGCCGTCTGGGGCGCTTCGTCTTCGAGAGGTTTTTGCGTTTTTTTCGCTGGTTTAGGGAACGTCCCCTTTTCGTCGATCTCGAGATGGCGATACACGACCACGGCGTCGAAAATTTCATAGTATTTGTCTTCGCCGAAATTGCGGAACACCGCCGGTCCGTCACGGAAGCTGCCGCGATTGATAAAGAACGGCTTGGTCGCCTCGGCTTTTACGACACTTTTAAGAGGCATCGGCAGGAGGCGAAGTTCTTCGCCCAACAGCTTGTTGTAGGCGTCGGGAATGACGTTATCGCCGCCGAAGATTATCAGGCCTTTACCCTTCTTCACGAAGGATTCGAGTTCCAAACGAAAGTCCTCGGGCAGCGTGTCCGCCCGGAGGCCAGGCTTCGACTTCAAAGAGCAGTTGACGAGGATGCAAACGTCCTGGTTATTGAGAAGCGCTTTCGACGCGAGCCGGGCGGGAACGACGCGCGGATGGTACTTGTACGTCGCGCGTTCGGTTTCCTTTACGGGCAAGAGCGAATGCATCAGGAAGAAACTCGACGCGCTGGGCGGATCGCGTTCGCTGTAGTTGCCATCGACAACGAGGATATTGACCTGGTCGCGAACCTGAATGACCTGGTCGAAACGATTGTCGCCATCCATCTGGTCGTTCGTCAGGCGAGCGGTCAGGACGGTCAGGCCGGGCTTTTCGAGTTTCACGGTCACGTTCACCGCTTCGGTCGCGCCGGGGAGAATTTTCGGAACCTCGACCTTCTCGCCCTTTTTGGTGTCGCTTCGGTTCGCCTCCACGGCTCCCTTCTTTCGCTTTTCGATCACGTCAAGCGACAGAAAGACTTTCTCCAGCGGTTCGCTTCCGGTATTTTTCACGAACACCGCAAAATCAACGCGTTCGCCCGGTCGAGGTACCCCCGACTGCGGAACGATGTTGACGACGGCAGCGTTGCGGATCTTCTTGAGGGTCTCGCATCGTACGAAATGCACGACCGCCTGCTCCTTGATGGCAGTCAGCGCCGACTTCAGTTCCGCGGGTTGCTCGTCGAAGCCATTCTTCTGCATGTCGCCGAATAGGTAAAATTCCTTATTCGACGCCTGCCCGCGCTGCAACACGCCGCGCGCTTCTTCGACGCCGATGGCGAGATTCGTGCTGAGCGAGTCGAGTTCGAGGTCCTTCACGAGTTCGCGGGCCTGGTCGAGGTTGCTTGGCGTTCGCGGCCCGAGCAGGACTTTGCGATGACCAGCACAGGTGATGATCTGCACCGTCGAGTGTGCGGGCAGTTCGTCGATGACGTGATTCGCGTGAGCCTTGGCGCGATCGAGTCTGGATTGGTTTTCGCCGTCGCTGGCGCCCATGGTGAACGAGGTGTCGAACACGAAGACCGCGTCAACCGCTTCGCCGCGGCCGGCGCCTTTGATCATCGATGAAATCGGCCTGGCGAACGCCAGCGCCAGCAGTATAAGAACGGCCATGCGCAGCAGGAGCAGAATGAGTTCCTGAAACTTCAAACGCCGACTCGTCTGCTCTACGCTGGTCAGCAGAAATTTCATGGCCGCCCATGGCACGGTGCGATATCGGCTGCGAAAGAAAAAGTGAATCGCAACCGGAATACCCGCCGCCATCGCGCCCCAGAGCATAAACGGGGTTAGGAACGTCATAAAACCTCATATATCCGTACCCGCCATAATTGGCGGGCTAAATTGCAATCAAACCACCCGCGTGCGCAATCGCCGGGCCAGGTACTCCGTCAAAGTCTCGACCAGGGGTTTTCCCGTATTCACTTGGACATAGTCGCAGCGATTCCGCTCGCAGCCCTGCTGCAATTCGTCGATGAATTTTTTCAAGGCTCGCAGGTAATTGGGGCGGATGAGTTGCGGCCTGGTCAACAGATGCATCTTCTCTTCCATCGCGTCGAACTTGACCATGCCGTTGAACGGGAAATCGAGTTCGTCGGGATGCATGACATGAAACACGATGACCTCGTGCCCGGAAAATCGAAGGTGTTGCAATCCTCCCAGAATCGAATCGACGTCGTCGAAGCAGTCCGAAATCAGGAAGAACAGACCGCGCCGGCGTGCCTGGTTTGCGACGTCGTGGATCAATGGCCCCATCGAGTTTTTGTCGCGAGGCTCCACTGATTCGAGCGTATGCAGGATTGTCTGCACATGCCCCATTTGACTGCTGGCAGGAAGCCGATCGCGCCACCCGGCGTCAAAAATGTTCAGGGCGATGCTATCGCGCTGATGGATGATTAAGTATGACAAACAGGCCGTCAGCACCTTGGCGTATTCCAGCTTGTTCGTCGCGCCTTCGCCGTACAGCATCGATCGACTCGCATCGACCATCAAGTGCGCTGTGAAATTCGTTTCCTGCTCGTATTGCTTGATCGTGTAGCGTTCCGATCGGCCGTAGCTCTTCCAGTCGATGTGGCGGATGTCATCGCCAGGTACATATTCGCGATGCTGAACGAATTCCACCGAAAACCCGCGATAGGGGCTTTTGTGGTCGCCGACGCGCATGCCCTCAACGATGGTGCGCGCCTGGACCCCTAGCGCCTCGGCACGAGCGATGACATCGGGTTTCAAATAGGTCGTTAGCGCCATTAGTCAAACGTCCGTAAAATCCGAAAGGTGTTTAGACTTCCCGGCTCGCAATGAGGCGCTCAGCACGGTGCCATGTTGAGCGCCCAGCCACGAGCGGCAGATTTCCTATGCTGCGGCCTGGTTCATCGGCACGGCTTTGAGCAATCGCTTGATAACGTCTTCGACCGTCACGCCTTCGCTCTGGGCCGCGAAGTTCAGGATCAAGCGATGCCGCAAAATCGGATCGGCAACCGCGGCGATGTCCTCGGCGGATACGTGGTGTTTGCCGTTCAGCACCGCGTGCGCCTTGGCGGCCAGCACGAGATTCATCGAGGCACGCGGACCGGCGCCCCAGACCAGCCACTTCTTGACGAAGTCCGCTGCCTCCGGCGTGTTCGGCCGAGACATGCGCGTGATCCGCTTGGCATACTGAAAAACGTGATCCGATACCGGAACGCGGCGAACAATCTGTTGCAACCGCAGAATCTCGTCGCCATGCAGGACTTTAGAGACCGTCGTTTGCGTGTCAGACGTTCCTTGCCGCATGATCAATTCTTCCTCGGCATCGGTGGGATAATCGACTTTGATCATGAACAAGAAGCGATCGAGTTGGGCTTCGGGCAACGGATAGGTTCCTTCTTGTTCGATCGGGTTCTGCGTGGCGAGCACGAAGAATGGATTCTTCATCGGATAATCGACGCCGCCGATCGACGCTTTGCGTTCCTGCATCGATTCGAGCAGAGCGGCCTGGGTCTTCGGAGGCGTACGGTTGATTTCGTCCGCGAGGAGAATGTTTGCGAAGATCGGCCCGGGCAGAAACTTGAACTTGCGTTCGCGCGTCACGGGATCGTCTTGAATGACTTCGGAGCCAGTGATGTCGGTCGGCATGAGATCGGGCGTGAACTGGATGCGCTTGAAGCTCATGTCGAGGGCCTGAGCCAGCGTGCTGACCATGAGCGTCTTGGCCAGGCCGGGAACGCCGACGAGCAGTGCATGGCTGCGGCAGAAGATCGCCATCAGCAACTGATCGAGGACTTTTTCCTGGCCGATGATGATCTTGCCGATCTCCGCCCGCATCTGTTTGTGCGCCTTGCGAAGCGTTTCAAGCATCTGGGCATCGGAATCGGTGACAGCGCCGGGATTGGCAGTAACGCCGGTGGAACTCATGGTGGGTTTCCTGCGTGTGTAAAAGAGGTCAATACGGAGAAACTACGTTTGGTGGGTTTAGAGATAATACAGGACAATTACCAAAAAACAAGAAAAATCGCCCGATTATTTTGCCCATTCTGCCAAATGCGAAACGGCATCTCGGTCGGCACTTTCCGTAGCGACTTCCCATCTTCAAAGTGGATTGCTATCACGATATTAAATTGAGACACCAGGCGAGCCTAGCCGCGTAAGCGGCAGGTTGAATTTGCAATCGTCAGTTCAACCTGCCGCTTAGGCGGCTAGGTTCGCCAGTTTTATCATTGTTGACCGTGCATAGTATCACTTTACTCGCTCACGGTCTCTTGAGGCATTCATGCTCCGTATCCATCTAATCGCGTTGGCTCTGCTCATCGTTGCCGTTCCGCCGGCGTTCGCGCATCGGGTTCTCATGGCATTTGCCTCGCGCGGCGATCAAATTGTGGTCGAAGCCTTTTTCGAGGGGGACGTCCCGGCGGGAATGGCCAAGGTGAAGGTCGTCGATGAGGTGAACGCCGTCGTCGCCGAGGGCTTGACGGACGCGAAGGGGATCTGGACGTTTGCGGCTCCCAAATCCGGCGACTATATCGTGCATCTCGATGCCGGTGCGGGACATCGCGCACGGAAGAAATTGACGGTTCCAATCGTCGAGCGAAAATCAGAATCGTCGCCAATAAAAGGCAATGCCAAAGCGCCAAGCGATCCGCCGACCGTTGAATCCAAAGAGGAACAAACAAGCACGCCGTGGGGCAGCATCGCGCTCGGCCTCGTTATCATCGCCGGAGCGAGCGCGGCTTTTTTGCTGGTTTCGCGAATTCGCCAAGCCGCTCCACGGACCGAGTGACCGATTTCTCGCTTGGCCTACTCATCGAGTTCGTTCGTCACCGGTTCGAGGAGTCGAGTGTTGCGTTCGACGGCCAGGACGATCTTGCGTTCGTCGACGCCATCGGCGCTAACAGCCTCCGCGGTAAAGATATGTCGGCCTTCGGGCAGGATGACGCGAATCGTGAACGTTCCGTCTTTGCGCAGCTTGATCGGTTCGCTTCCCAAAATCACCGTGGCGCCGGGTTCGGTCACGCCCTGAAGAATCAACTCGGCATGAAGCTGGAAATCGAATCGGCGCTCCTTGCCAAACATGCACGCACTTGGGCCAAGAGCGTTCTCCGTCGGCGTGCCAATCGGGCGGCGCAGGCGTTCCTCAAAGAGTTGCTTGAGTTCGAGACTGCACACGCTGGGATCGAACCCGCCTGACATCGCGAGGATTTTGCTCGCCTGTTCAAAATCGAAGTCTGCCCAGTTGTCGTCGAGAGTGTCAGTCATCCCCGGTCGCGGCGTGGTCACGATATTGGAGCGTCCGAGGGTGAAGAACTGCCCGTTCTTGGCTAAATAACCGATATCCACCCGGTAGGAGCAGGGCGGATTGGGAGCTTCAATGTACCAGTTGTTGCAGCCGCCGTGGATTTCGATATCGCGGATCGCCTTCTCGACCGTTTGATGAACCTCGCAAGGCGTGACGGAAATCAAGCGAAGAATCGGCCTGGCGCCATGCCAGTTCTGGCCTAATGCCGCCTCGGCGCGCTCGATCGACTGGCGAGTGAGTTCCCAGAATGCGTGCAGCCAATAGGGATCGCGAACCATGCAAACGATGCGGTCCTTGCCGACTTTTGCCGCCAGATCTTTGGGACTCTTGGGAGGTGATTCAGCGGCGGTTGGTTTGGCGTGCAGCACCGCGCCGTTCGTGACGGGCCTGAGTTTTCGTCGGGGATTCGCCTTCGCCTGCCGTTCCAGGGCCGAGATGAGATCTTCGCGTGAAAGCCGCCCGGAGCCAGTGATGCCTTTTTTGTGGGCGAGCTGTTGCAATTCACGGCGATTGAGCAAACGCCATTTTTTGATCGACATGGGACACCAATCAGACGGTTGTGGACCGGATGATAACCAGTCGCACGGCCAACCTTCCGTGGTGTTGAACCCGAACATCCATTGGGAGGGAGAGCCCCGCCGCGATTCGGGTGAGACAGCAATTTCTGGCGAGCCAAGAGCGTGAGCGACAGGAGGAACGCGAAGTAATGGTCGATTTACTCCCGTCTTACGCTCCCGGCTCGCCGATGAGCGAAAATTTACATCCGCAAAGCGTATTTTCTCCAGCGATCGGAAGATTTAGCAAACGAGACGGCAGGGTGATGGAGGTCAGATCGCAGCGGCTATGAGGGATTATCTAATTTTCACCGATGATACATTTTTCGCGGTAGGAGCGTCAATATGAAATTTGCGCGAGAACAATAAAAAATCATGCAATGATGGGCCGATACGCGGAATTACCTCTGTGATGCGAACATCTTACCCAAGGGTAAGTATCGGCCAAATGGGGTGCTTGACGGACAGCATCTCGTTGCCAATTTCAACGTTGCGATGTAAGGCAGGGTACTTTTTGGCGACTTTGCGAAAAAATTCACGAAGAGTGCATTGACGTTGGCCCGACATTTTTCAAAATAATAAATCTGCGTCGTTGGAGGAAGGTCCCGTAAGGAGGGGCCGACCGATGTCACAGGACCCGAAACCGCGCGAACTGAGTTTTTATTATTCGCTTGCGCAAATCGGCATCGAGATGGCAGCTCCCATTGCCGTGGGGGCTTACCTTGACGATTGGCTCGGTGTATCGCCCTGGATAACCGCCGTGATGGCCGTGTTCGGTTTCGCTGGTGGATTGGTCCACATGATTGTGTTGCTGAACCGGCGAGACCGGGACGAATCGCAGACGAAAGGACCGCCATGAAGAGCGTCGGCCTTTTTGTCGGTGGGTCGTTGCTTTTCGGAACTGTGGCGATCGGGTTGGGGTTCGCGGCACTGGGTGAATCAGTGCTGCTGGAAGCAGGCGTCGCCTTCGCCTTGGCGTTCATTCCATCGACGGCAACGCTGGTGTGGGTGGTTGTGTCGTATCGATCGACGCCAGAAATGCAGCTGACGGCAAGCATGGGCGGGTCGGGCGTCCGGATGATGATTGCCCTGGGCGGGGGATATTTACTCACCACTACCCGCGCTGACTTGTTTGGCTCTGCGTTCTGGTACTGGATATTGTTGTTCTACCTCGGGTTGTTGGCGTTTGAGATCACGCTGTTGGTTGCCAACCAGCACCAAGAAAAGAAGTTGTAGCCGCGACTAATTGAAGCCTGCATCGTTTGCTGGAGACTCGGATGATTTTCGCCGCTAGCGCCTTTGACCATGTGCTCGATTCGCTCGATTGGCACATCTTCGAAGTTTGGCACTGGGAATTGCACCTTCCAGGCTTCCGCTCGGCTTTCGGCGGCAAAGGCTTTGGCATCACCAAGTACACCATCATCATGATGCTTGCCGCGGGCTTGATCTGCGGGATCTACATCCCGCTAGCACGAAGAATCCAAACCGGCGAAGCGCCTAAGGGAACCTTCTGGAATCTGTTCGAGTCGATCCTGACGTTCATCCGCGATGAAATTGCGAAGCCCTATATCGGCAAGGACGCGGATCGCTATGTGCATTATCTCTGGACGGTGTTTCTCTTTGTCCTGACATGCAATCTCTTCGGAATGGTTCCTTTTTTTGGGTCGCCGACGGCAAGTTTTGCGACGACAATGGTCCTGGCGTTTGGATCGTTTCTGTTCATTCACGTGAGCAGTGTAATGCGATTCGGTGCGTTGAGCCATTTTCTTTCGTTTGCGCCGCACCTGGAAATGCCTTTCGCCATGCGGGTCGGCATCAGCCTGATGCTTTGGCCGATCGAGTTCCTTGGCCTGATCATCAAGTGCTTCGTTCTGTCCGTCCGACTTTTCGCGAATCTTTTCGCCGGGCATATGGTGCTGGCAACGATCATGCTGTTCATTCCCGCCGTTCGCGGGGCGGGTGAAGGATTGGAATGGACGGTGACCATTGCTAGCGTCGTGGGTGTCGTCCTGCTGAGCATGCTGGAATTGTTCGTGGCATTCCTGCAGGCGTATTTGTTTACATTCTTGACGGGGCTCTTCCTCGGCGGCGTGCTTGAGCATGCGGAGCATTATTCCCATGAATTGGCTGGCGGGCATGGCCATGGTCACGGGCACGGCGATCACGGTCATGGCCACGAGGATCACGGACAAAGTCATGGCGGGCATGGGCATGCTCATTGATAGATTTTGATTAAGTACGGTTTCTTACCAGTGATAAAACTGACCTGTTTTCCCAAGGAGTTTCCATGAAAGTTGTGAAGACGATCGGCCTGTTGTTGTTGGCTTCCGTGGCGGTTCTCGCGTCGGCGACGCCTGTGTTTGCGCAAGGCGGCGATGCGAAGACTGTAGCGGCTCCGGCGGTATCTTTCGGTGGCGCCGCGATGGGCGCCGGTTTGGGCGCTGGCCTGGTCATCATCGGCGCTGCTATGGGATTCGGCAAAATCGGCGCCGCCGCTCTTGAGAGCATGGCCCGCCAACCGGAAACTGCAGGTCGCGTGCAGACCGCAATGATCATCATCGGCGCGCTTCTCGAAGGTGCGACATTCTTCGCTCTGATCGTTTGCATTCAGATTGCCGGCAAAGCGTAGTTTGCGTTTCGTGGTATTCCTGCATTCCTCCTGTTCGAGGCCAACATGGTGCAATTGCGCTCATTGGCGGTGCTGCTCATTTTCGTCCTGGTTCTTGCTTTTGTCGGCGAGGCTCGGGCCGCGGCGGATTCTTCTGGTGGAGCCTCGCCCAATGCGATGGATCTACGCTGGGACACCGCGCTATGGTCGGTCGTCGTGTTCGTCACGCTTCTGATCGTCCTGCGCGCCTACGCCTGGGGACCCGTGCTCGATGGATTGAAAAAACGCGAAGAGACGATTCGAGCCTCGCTGGAAGAGGCTAAGCGAACGCGCGATGAGATGGTGGCGTGTCAGGCGCAATTTCAGAAGGAACTGGCCGAGGCGCATCAAGAAATTCCCCGTCTCATGGAGGAGGCACGCAAAAAAGCCGATGAGATGACGAACGAAATGCGTGCCAAGGGAATGGCGGATGTTCAAGCAGAACGGGAACGTCTTCGCCGTGAACTGGACATCGCCAAGGATCAGGCGTTGAAGGAATTGTGGGAGCAGGCGGCGATGCTTGCCTCGGTGATGTCGTCCAAGGCGCTTGGCCGATCGATCACTGCAGAAGATCATCGTAAGCTTCTCGACGAATCGATGCAAGAAATAGCACAGTCCTCGCGGAATTGACTCTGAGGGCTTGCCTCAATCAGGCGGGCCGAACGGCGGAATCGAACATGACCGAACCCCATGAAGTATTTGCGGATGTTAGTGCTTATCGCCTGGCGAAGGTCTACGCCACCGCGCTTCTGAACGCTGCCGAGGCGGCCAAGTCGGAGGCGCTCATCCTCGAAGAAGTCGATTCGCTCGTCACTGACGTTTTTCGCACCGACCCCCGACTCGAAGCGCTCTTGGCCGGCGCCGCAGTCGGCCGCAGGACGCGTGCCGAAGCGATCGACAAGGCATTCGCTGGCCGGGCGAGTGATACCTTTCAGAAGTTCCTTCATGTGCTCAACGATCACGATCGGCTCGACCTCATCAAGCCGATCCGCAGCGCTTTACATGAATTACACGACGAACGCGCTCGTCGGCTGCACGTCATCGTCCACTCGGCCGTGGCGCTGACCGACGACTTCCAGAATCGCATACGCGCCATGGTTCGCGAGCAGTTCCAGCTGGAACCCGTGCTCGACATGCGCGTTGACCCATCGCTCTTGGGCGGGCTGAAGATACGCATCGGCGACAAAGTCTACGATGCGACGATCCGCTCCCGCATTGAAAATTTACGAAATCAACTGATCGCGAGTAGCAGTCATGAGATTCAAACCCGACGAGATCGTTTCAGTTCTGCAGAGTGAAATCCAGGCGTACGAGAAGAAACTCGACACCCGCGAGGTGGGCCGCGTCCTCGAAGTCGGCGACGGCATCGCCCGCGTGTACGGCCTGGGCAACGCCATGAACGGCGAAATGGTCGAATTCACCCGCTCGGGAATTCGCGGGCTGGTGTTCAACCTCGAAGAGAATTCCGTGGGTATCATCATCCTCGGAAACTATCTCGCCATCACCGAAGGCGACGAGGTCCGTTCGCTCGGCACGCTGCTTGAAGTGCCCGTCGGCGACGCCGTCATCGGCCGCGTCGTCAACCCAATTGGCGAACCACTGGACGGCAAAGGCCCGATCACGGCATCAAAGACGCGCCCCGTCGAATTCATGGCGCCAGGCGTCGCCGCCAGGCAACCCGTCAATCAACCGTTGCAGACCGGCATCAAGGCCATCGACGCCATGACGCCCGTCGGCCGTGGTCAGCGCGAGCTCATCATCGGCGACCGCAAGACCGGCAAGACCGCCATCGCCATCGATGCGATCATCAACCAACGCGAAGAAAACGTGATCTGCGTTTACGTTGCGGTCGGCCAAAAGGAATCGCAGGTCGCCAGCGTCGTAGAAGCCTTGCGAGCCGCCGGCGCGATGGACTACACCATCGTCGTCGTCGCTTCCGCCGCCGATGCCGCTCCGCTTCAATATTTGGCGCCGTACGCTGGCACGGCGATGGCCGAATATTACATGTACGATCAGGGCCGCGACACGCTGTGTGTTTACGACGACTTGTCGAAGCAGGCCGCTGCGTATCGCCAGTTGTCGCTGCTCGTGCGTCGCCCGCCAGGCCGCGAGGCTTATCCGGGCGATATTTTCTATTGCCATTCGCGTCTGCTCGAGCGATCGGCGAAACTTGCCGAGCGCTGGGTCATAGTGCCCGAGGGCACCGATCCGAAAACCGTCAACGATAAGTCAGGCGTGGATGGCAAAGTCTACGTTGGTCCGCTCGACAAGGATCATGCCGAGAAGAAGGATGTAAAAAACTATCCGGGCCACAAAGTCGCGAAAGTCGTCGGCACGGGCGGTTCGCTCACGGCGCTGCCGATCATTGAAACGCTCGAAGGCGAAGTGTCGGCGTATATCCCGACCAACGTCATCTCGATCACCGACGGCCAGATTTACTTGCAACCCGACCTGTTCTTCGCCGGTGTGCGTCCCGCAGTGGACGTCGGCGTGTCGGTCTCTCGCGTCGGTAGCAAGGCCCAGACGAATGCAATGAAATCCGTCGCTGGCAGCTTGCGTCTTCAGCTGGCAGCGTTCCGCGAACTCGAAGCGTTTGCCCAGCTTGGCACCGACCTCGACAAGGCGACGCAGGCGGATCTCGATCGCGGCTATCGCATGGTCGAAATCCTCAAGCAGGGCCAATTCAAGCCGCTGCATTTCGCCGATCAGGTCATGGTTATTTATGCGGGTGCGAAGGGCTTCCTCGACAAGATTCCACGCAATCAGGTGTCGGAGTGGGAAGCGCAATTCCTGGTGTTCATGAAGGAACAACGCAAAGAGGTGCGCGACCAGCTCGTAAGCGAGAAGAAACTGACGCCGGACCTGGAAGCGAAACTGAAGTCTGCGTTGGAATCGTTCGGTCCTCAGTACAAAGCGCCGGGCGCCGCCGATGCGAAGGCGCCTTCCAGCTCGCACATCAAGGCAGGCGAAGCGCCTGTGAAACCCGCGGAGACGAACATCAAGGCGGGGTAAAGGGTGGTCATACAGGGAGTATCTGATGATGACGGTTGGGATTACTGGAGTTAAGCGCTGCAGAAGTCGGAAACGAGTGAAGTAGAAAAAAGTTTGTCCAAGGTATCTGCGATGCCGAGGATTTCGCGATATTACGGCATTTCAATTTACATGTATTTTCGAGACCACGCGCCGCCGCATTTTCATGCGATTTATGGTGAGCATGAGGCGGTGATTGAAATCGCCACCGCCAAGCTGATGGACGGCGAACTGCCGCGTAGGGCATTGAAGTTGGTAATTGAATGGGCTAAAAAGCATCGCCTAGAACTTATGGAAAACTGGGGCCGTGCGCAGTCTGCGGAAGCGTTAAAGTCGATTGAGCCTTTGGAGTGAGGAGTTGGTGATGATCCTCCGAATCATCGAATTAAAAGTTCTTAGCGATTTCAACCTCGCGCTGAAATTCAACGACGGCGTGCGGAAGCGGGTGAATGTTCTGCCATTGCTCAATGGGCCGATATTCGAGCCGCTTCGCACGAGAAAAAACTTCGCGAAGGCTCAGCTTGATCCGGAATGCGGAACCGTCATTTGGTCCAACGGCGCGGACCTGGCCCCTGAAGCGCTTTACGAACTAGACGACCTGACCGAACGCTCCAGGTCTTCGCGAAACGCGAAGGTGGGAGCCGAATGAAATGCCCAATGCGCAAGCGCTTGCGGTAACTCTGACCGCCGAGGAGATCGCCGTCGATTTGCAAGACGGACGAACCATTATCGCGCCGCTCGGCTGGTATCCTCGCCTGGCGCATGCGACCCAGAAAGAACGCAATAACTGGCGGCTGATTGGCAACGGCATTGGCGTGAACTGGCCTGACCTGGACGAAGACATCAGCATCAGCAATTTGCTCCTGGGTCAACCCTCGGGCGAAAGCCAGCGCTCGCTGCAAAAATGGCTTGCCGGTCGAATCGCGGGTAGAAAGAAGAAAGCGGGAAACTAACCGATGGCCAACACACGCGCACTAGTGAAACGCCGCAAGGCGATTCGGAATATTCGCAAGATCACGCGGACGATGGAACTCATCGCCACCGCGCGATTCAAGAAGGCGATGGACCGCGCCATCGAGGCCGACGCCTACACGCGCAAGCTTGCCGAGTTGGCCGCCGATCTCACCTCGTCCTCTGCTGCCATCAAACATCCGCTGCTCGAAAAACGCGCCGAAATCAAAAACAGCGTGCTGCTAGTGCTGTGTTCCAATCGCGGTCTTTGTGGCGGCTACAACGCGTCGATCCTTCGCGAAGCCACGCCGCACCTTCGCAAAGTGCAATCCGAAGGAGTCAACGTCAGCCTCGAACTGTCCGGCAAACGCGCGATGGCATATTTCCGCTTTCAGGGGATTCCCGCGGCGCAAACCTACACCCACTTTGAGGACAAGCCGTCGTTCGAGGAAGTCGATGTCGTGGCCAGCCGTTATCTGGCCGACTACATCGCGGGCAAGATCGACCGCGTCGATGTGGCGTACATGAAATTTCTTAATGTTGCCCGGCAAGTTCCCGTCGTCGAGACGCTGCTGCCGCTCTCGACGCTCGTGCCGGAACCGGGCCGAAAATCAGCACCTGCCGCGGAAATCAAAGGCCAGGTGGAATACGAATTTCTGCCCAGCGCTGCGGAGATTCTCGAAGAGATTCTGCCCGTGTCGTTTAAGATTCGCCTTTTCAAGTGCTTCCTGGATGCAGCCGTCAGCGAACAGATCGCGCGTCGCGTGGCGATGAAGGCCGCGACGGAAAACGCAGGCGACATGATCAAGGATCTGTCGTTGAAATATAACCGCGCACGCCAGGCGCAAATCACCAAGGAGATCAGCGAAATCATCGGCGGCACGGCGGCGCTGAAATAACGAGAAGGATTGAATATTCACGACGAGTTGAATTCAAGCTCAAGTGATTTGACAGAAGTATCTCTTCCATTTACGATCGGGCGAGTAATTTCGATTCTCGACGTAATTAGGAGGAATGATAATGGACGAAACGGTTCGCGTGTTTGATGGCGTTGTCTACCGAAGCGGAAAGAGACGTCATCAAGACATGACGCCACGACCAGATCGCGATGTTTCGCCAAATTTGAGCGAGGCAGGGCTTTCGACCTGGCGGGATCTCGAATCGGCGATTCAGATTGACCGAAAAGGGGTGATGATCGACATTGCAAAGCTTGATCCGAATTTACTTGGTTGTTTTCAGGACGAGTTGGGCCATGTTTCAATCGTTCCGGTCGATGCGGAAGGAAAACCGGATATGATGACATTGGCGGAATGGGCAGCGACCAAAGAAAAAGACGTTCCACATGCTCTAACAGTTATGGTGTTGGAAGCCATCGTGGAGCGAAATGTTCGGAGACCGTCATGAATGCGAACCCTTACAGCGAAATTCAATGGCAATCGCTCAACGACGAAATCCAACAGCGATTCCGCGTACTGGCGGCGCAGCTTTTGGCCGTCTCGCCACACTGCAATCCGCGCTTTGGCAAAACAGTGACCAAAATTTTCCCGCTTTTTTCCCATGTGAGTTTCAAACGAAACGACGCTGATGACCTCGATATCATCGTCGGCGTTGATATTGCACAGCATGAGGGCCAATGGCAGATTATCGCCGATATTACAGAGGAAGAGACTGGCAACATTTACTTCGAGCTACCCAGCCCGGCATTTTTGGTCTCGTCATTCGAGGAATTGCAAGACCGTGTACTCCGTGACTCGGAATCATTGATCTCACGAGGCACGCCCATACTGCTTCGACAGCTAGAACCAATGGAGACTGGCGTGCAAAATCAGACGGTGGACCTAATTGCTCGTTAAGCTCGACATCCCCAGGACGCTTCGAGATTGGTGAATTCATGAGCCCGATTATTGAGGTTTTTTCACAGATTGACTGGAAGGAAGTTGTTGGCGGAATTTCGTCGGTTGCTTTTCTTATTGGCGCGATCGCAGCGTTAGGTGGGGTTCTTAGGGTGAGGGATATCGTCGAGGCTTTGCGAGAATTTCGCAAAAGCAAGAGCGAGCTAAGTGAGTTATTGGACGCTATCGATCGCCTGGGAGAGCTTACCCCTAAGCTCAAGAATGTTGCGGACGATCTTGAAGACGCCAAAGATAAGGTCTTGGAACATCGAGAGATACAGAAAACAGAGCAAAGTCTGACAAATGAACCCGTCTCATTCTCCGAAAAGGAATCCGAATCAAATACAGATGTCTCGAACAGATGGCATGAACTTCGTGACATTTGGCGCGGAGTTCGTGATGAAATTGAGAGTCGAATTGACAATTTGGATGGTCGCCGTAAACGATCTTATAACAGGCTTTATCGGCATAACTATACAGACATCGTCAACATGCTCGTGATAGACAAACAATTGACGCAAGCAGAAGCGGATGCAACGATAAATATGAATCTTTTTTTGCTATCTAGAAAAAATCAAGATAAATCCAACATCACGGATGCCGACGTTGAAAAATTCAAGGCATGGAGAGATCAGTTTTTTCAAGCGAGCGCCCAGAATTTGCCAAACACCACTGGGTCAGATACTTAGCCTGATGAACAATCCAACGTTTAGAAATTAGACTGATATAGATCGATTACCGTCTACTGCGCAAGTGAATTTTAACGAAAAGAACTGCATTCGGAGTATTCAATGGTCGCAACCGCAACGGCACAGAAAATCGGCACCGTCGTCCAGGTCATTGGCTCGACGTTTGACGCGGAGTTCGAGGAAGGGCATCTTCCCGAAATCTATAACGCGCTTCGCATCGACGAAGAGTACAAAGGCACCAAGCTGCGTGTCACCGGCGAAGTGCAACAGCACCTCGGCGGCAACCGCGTGCGCGCCGTCGCCCTTGGCTCCACCGACGGCCTTTACCGCGGCATGAAAGTGACCGACACTGGCTCGCCTGTCCGCGTGCCCGTCGGCCCGGAAACGCTCGGCCGCGTCTTTAACCTTCTCGGCGATCCGATCGACGGACGCGGTCCCGTCAACGCCGCCGAATCCCGTCCGATTCATCGCGAGCCGCCGTTGTTCTCAGAACTCTCCTCAAAGACCGAGTTGTTCGAGACCGGCATCAAAGTTATCGACCTCCTCACGCCACTCGTTCGCGGCGGTAAAGCCGGCCTGTTCGGCGGTGCCGGTCTCGGCAAGACCGTTATTCTTCAAGAGCTAATCGCGCGTATCGCCAGCTCGCACGGCGGTTTCTCCGTGTTCGCCGGCGTCGGTGAGCGTACCCGCGAAGGCAACGATCTTTGGCTCGAAATGCAGGAAACCGAGATCGGCACGACAGGCCGAGCGGTGCTCACGCAAACCGCCATGGTCTTCGGCCAAATGAACGAACCGCCCGGCGCCCGCCTCCGCGTCGCTCTCTCCGCGCTGACCATGTGCGAATGGTTCCGCGATCAGACCGGCAAAGACACGCTGCTCTTCGTGGATAACATCTTCCGCTTCTCGCAGGCAGGTTCGGAAGTATCCGCGCTTCTGGGCCGTATGCCGTCCGCCGTCGGCTATCAACCTACGCTGGCCACGGAAATGGGCGAATTGCAGGAACGCATCACCTCCACAAATCGCGGCGCTATCACCAGCGTGCAAGCTGTGTACGTTCCGGCTGATGATCCGACCGATCCGGCTCCCGCGAATGCCTTCCAGCACCTCGATGCGTTCATCTACCTCGAACGCAAGATTTCGGAAAAAGGAATCTATCCCGCCGTCGATCCACTGGCGTCGTCGAGCCGAATTCTCGATCCGCAGTACGTTGGCGATCGCCATTACAAGATCGCACGTCGGGTGCAGCAGATTCTTCAGCGTTATCGCGAACTGCAAGACATCATCGCGATCCTCGGCGTTGAAGAGTTGAGCGAAGAAGACAAGAACGTCGTCAACCGCGCTCGCCGAATCGAGAAGTTCCTCTCGCAGCCATTCATCGTCGCGGAAGCGTTCACGGGCAAAAAGGGCAAAGTCACGCCGATCGCCGAGACGATCCGCAGCTTCGAAGAGCTGTGCGACGGCAAGCACGACCATCTGCCCGAGAACGCATTCATGTACGTCGGCGGCATCGACGAGGCCGTCGAACAGGCGAAGAAGATTCAGGGCTAATCCCAGATTTCAAATTGCAAATTTGAAAAGGATTATCGCCGTGGAGTAGAAAATGGCTGAATCCAAATTGAAATGTGTCGTCGTCACTCCGGAACGAGCCGTGCTTGACGAGGCGGCTGATTTTGTCGCCGTGCCGATGTTCGATGGCGAACTCGGCGTGGCTCCTGGTCGCTTGCCAATCATCGGCCGGCTTGGCTTTGGCGAATTGCGCATCACTCAAGGCAATGCGACCAAGAATCTTTTCGTCGATGGCGGGTTTCTTCAGATTCGCGGCAATGTTGTGACGGTGCTCACCTCCAAGGCCGTCTTCGTTGCCGACATCAATGTGGCCGCGGCACAAGCTGTGCTCAACGCAACAACGCCCGCCACCACCCCGGAGGCACAAGAGGCCCGCAACAAGTCCGAGCAGCGTGCGCGGGCTCAAATCCGAATCGCTTCGAAAGGCCAGTAGCCGGTCGTTTCGCTCTCATTGCGAACGATCGGCGGCATAACCCGAGCAATCAATATTATCGGTGCGGACCGGCAAAGCTTTGCTAAATTCGCTGAATTCTCATCAAGTTTCCGTTGTGTCGCCCGCCGCCAATCCACTAAAATATCTCACATCCCGGCTCCAACCCGATTGCGATACATTCAAGTAAGGCGGTCCGTCGGCCATGGCATCGATTAAATGCACCAATTGCGGAGCGATTCTCAAAACTCAGGCGGAGATTCCCGCCGGGAAAAAGGTAAAGTGCCCGAAGTGCACGCAAGCATTCGTCGTGCAGGCCGAGGAAGAGCCAGCCGAACCCGAAGAACCAAAGGAAGAGGAAGAACAAGCCGCCGATGACGACGCCGGCGATGAGGAGGAGGATACGCCCAAGCCCGCCAAGAAAGGCAAACCCAAGTCGGACGATTCCGATGACGAGGATGACGGCGACGCCGATGACGACGAATCACCCAAAAACGCCAAAGGCAAAAAGAACAAATCCGACGACGACGAAGAAAGCGATGACGAAGACGGAGACGGAAAAAAGAAAGGCGGCGATGACGAGGAAGCCGCCAAGAAAAAGAAAATGATGATGATTATCGGCGGGGCCGTCGCAGCTGTGCTGCTTTGCTGCTGTTGCCCTAGCGTCATTGGCACTGTCTGGCAGTTTTTCTTCCGAAGTGCCTAAAAAAAATAACAGGACAATCGCGCTCACCTGCGATTATCCTGTTCTTTTTTTTTCGCAGACTAAAAGTATCAAACAGGCGGCGGCGGGGCTGTGGAACGAATCGAAAAGTCCTCGCCCGATACGTTGGACACGAGATTCGTAATCGTATACGTCGTCGGCGGGATGACCGCGTTCGGGGCGTCGGTCGTCGCCGTCACGGTGTAGTCATGGCCGGCAGTCAGACCGGTGAACGAATAGGAATCGCTTCCCGTTCCGCTGATCGTTGTCGTTTCACCGGTGGTGTTGTCCGTCAGCGTTACCGTCCAGGTGGCGTTGTTCGTTCCAGTTTGATCGAGAACACTGCCGCCAATCGCGTAGGTTTGCACTTCTTGCTGCGTCAGGAAGAAGTCGATTCCTGTCGCCTGCTGGTTGGTCTGCTGCAGCGAGACATCGACTGACGAAGCAGATGCGATAGTGTATCCGGCCGGCACTTCCTCCGTCACATCGTACACGGAATAACTGCCCATGTTGGTTGCAAGGAAATTGAACAGGTACGAACCGTCCGACGCCGTGAACGTATAATCCTCGTTGGTGTCGCGCACGCCATTGTGATTGGCGTCGATGAATACGACAACATCGGCGATACCGGTCGTCGTGCCGGACAAGTAAACATGGCCAGAGATGCTGCCGTTGTCTTGGGCGATTGAATCTTTGCCGGCGGCCCATTCCTCGAATCCGCCATTGCAGGCGATGTTCGTGCCGAATTTGGAATAGAGATAGACGTAGGATCCGCCCGTGAACAAACTGTTGGGAACGTAGACGAGTACATCGCCCTTGCCGCTGCCCTGGTTGAGGCGAGCGTTCACCTTCACCCAATTGTCGCCGTTGGCGTCGAGGTCGTACACCTTCGTCGCGCCGCTAAGATTCCCCGCGCTGTATCCAATCAGATTTCCTGCATTCCCAACGTAAAAACGCAACTCGTCGAGAGACAACAGCGGCGACGAGGCCTTCTGGTTGATGTCGAGCAGAAATTCGCGATAGATGACGCCGCCGATATTGACCGTCGGAACGGAAGACAATTGCAGCGATCGCGTGAATTGCGGACTGGTGTTTTCGTCGAACTGGACTTTGCGGTAATCCGTGTTATAGCCTTGTTGCTCGGCTGCTTTGTTGCCTTGAATGCGGACGAACGAATTGATGACGCCCGTGCCCGTTGGCTGTGCGTCATACTGTTGAAAGATCGCGCCTTCGATCGAGCCGATGGCGCCATGAGTCGTCAAATCCAGCGGCGTGCCGGACGGCGTCAACCGATCTTCCAGTGTTTCGACGTTCAGCCGAACGTTGCCGCTGGCAACTTTGCGGATCGTCCGTTTGCGCGTGGCAAACCCAGATAGAAAATTGAAGAGAGAGAACAATTAATACCCCCAAAATAAAAGAATTTGAGCGAGATAAAATAAGTAATAAAACCTATTTGCTGTAAAGCAACGCTTACAAGCGGTGGGGCGATTTTGCGTGGGGAAACGCAAGCGCCAAGGTCCGTTATCAACCAGGGACTTGCGTGAGGAGGGGGATTCGAAAGTCTTCCATGGTCTCTCGAAGGGTACAGGAAATGTAGGACAGATTTCGAGCGAGAGCAAATATATCTACGTGAAATGACTGGAATTTAACACCGCGCCGACCCTTCGCCTTGGCCATAACATAACCTCGCATTCCCATTACCCTCTTGCGAGGTTCCCGCCATGATCCGGTCTGTTCCGTCGTTTCGCATTGTTGCGTCAGCATTCATCGCCGTGCTGTCCGCCTACCTTTTTTGGTTCGTCAGCTCCGCGTTCATGGAGGCCGCCCAGAAGCAGGCGGACGACGCGCCGGTCGTCTACAAAGGCGCACGCATCCATACCGCGTCGGGGCCCGTCATCGAAAAAGGCGTGATGATCGTCCTCAAGGGTAAGATCCTCGATGTAGGTGCCGAAGGCCAAGTCAAAATCCCCGCAGGTGCCAAAATTCACGACATGACGGGCAAGGTCATCATCCCCGGTCTCGTTGACACGCACTCGCACATCGGCATCTTTGGCCGAACGCCCGGCAGCGCCGATGGCAACGAAATGACCGGCCCCGTGCAACCCGGCCTGCGCGCGATCGATGCCATCAATCCTCGCGATCCGGGCATTCGCATGGCTCTAGCCGGCGGCGTCACCGTCGCCAACATCATGCCCGGTTCGGGCAACGCCATCGGCGGGCAGACGCTCTACGTTCGTCTCAAGGGAACCGTCGTCGAAGCCATGCGCATCATGGTTGGCCGATTCCTCGGCGGCATCAAATTCGCCAACGGTGAAAACCCGAAGGGCGTCTACGGAACCAAAGGACAAGCTCCACACACGCGCATGAAGATCGCCGCCCTCCAGCGCGACATGCTCACGAAGGCCCAGGCCTACAAACGCCAATGGGACGCTTACAACAAGGCCAAGGCCGCCGGGCAGAAAGCGACGCCTCCCGAACGCGACATCCAGCTCGATCCGCTCGTCGAGGTTCTCGAGAAGAAACGCACCGTCCACTTTCACTGTCACCGCGCCGACGACATCATGACCGCCGTCCGATTGTCGCAAGAGTTCGGCTTCGAGATCGTCTTGCAGCATTGCACCGAAGGCTACCTCGTGGCTGCTGAGCTTGCCAAGCTCGGTATCTCTGTTTCGCTGACGCTCATCGATAGTCCCGGCGGCAAGCCCGAAGTCATGGGGCTGCTCGAAGAAAACGCCGCCATATTGACCAAGGCCGGCGTGAAGGTCGCAATTAACACCGATGATTCCGTCACCGAATCGCGATTCTTTCTCCGCACCGGCGCCATTGCCGTGCGCGGCGGACTTTCGGAAGACAACGCCATCAAGGCGCTCACGCTGCATGGCGCTCAGATGCTGCATCTCGATGAGCGTATCGGTTCACTTGAGAAAGGCAAAGACGCCGACTTCGTCGTGCTGTCCGGCGCTCCGTTCAGCATCTACACGCAGGTATTGGAAACCTACATTGAAGGCGAAAAGCTATTCGACCGCGAATTGCACGAGGACTGGACGCACCAGACCGGCGGATTCGCGTTGCCCAATAGTGCGAAGCTCCTGCCCAAGCGGTCCGCCGCGCACAAGCCATTTGCCGATGTGCAAGCCCCAGTCATCCCGAAAGGCGCGCCGAGCGTCAACGAGGCGCCGAAAAAACTTGCCGTGCTCGCGGGACGCATTCATACCGTGAGCGGGGAGATCATAAATGACGGCATCGTTCTCGTGGAGGACGGCAAGATCAAGCAGGTCGGCACGCGCAAGGCGATTGCGGTTCCGAAGGGGTTCGCCGTCGTCAGCGCCGCTGTCGTGACGCCTGGATTGATCGATGCCCATTCAGTGGTCGGCCTGTCGGGGGCGCTCAATTTCAAGAAGGCGGATCAAGATCAGGACGAGATGAGCGACCCGAACCAGGCCGACCTTCGGGTGCTGGATAGTTTCAATCCGCGCGAGCCGTTGCTGGAGTTCGTGCGCGAGCAGGGCGTGACGGTGCTGCACGCACTGCCGGGCCGGGCGAATGTCATCGCAGGCCAGACGGGGATTTTCCGCACGGCTGGGCGAACCGCCGAGCAGATGGCGATACGCTTTCCCGCAGGCATGCTCGTGAACCTCGGCGAGATACCGAAATCGGCGTACCCGGGCAAGCTGCCAAATACTCGCATGGGCACGGCGAACCTGATTCGCACGGCTCTGAACGCTGCCGACGGTTACGCCAAGAAAAAGCAAGCCGCAAAGGAGCCGCCCGCCCCGAATCTGAAGCATGAGGCTCTCGCGCTGGTGCTGCAAAAGAAGATACCGCTCGTGCTAGCCGGGCATCGCGCCGACGATCTGCTGACCGGCTTGCGAATCGCGAAGGAATTCAGCGTGCCAGCCATGCTGACGCTCGCGACCGAATCGTACCTCATGTCCGACGCGATCCTCGATGCGAAGGTCCCCGTCGTCCTGCACCCCACGATGCAACGCGCCTCTTCGCCGGAAACTTACAATGGCCACCTCGGCACGGCGGCGTTTCTGGCCGATCGCAAGATCCCGATGACGATCGGCACCGCCTTCGAGGGCTACGTGCCGAAGACGCGCGTGCTGCGCTGGGAAGCCGCCATGGCCGCCATCAACGGGCTCGGCCATGAACGTGCGCTGAAGTGCATCACGCTCGACGCCGCCAAGATTCTCGGTATCGCCGACCGGTTCGGCAGCATCGAGGCGGGCAAAGAAGCCGACCTCGTGCTGTACGACGGCGACCCGTTCGAGCACGCCACGCACGTAACCCACACGATCATCGCGGGCCGCATCGTGCACGATCGGGCCGAGTACCTGAAGCTGCCGTTCGAACGGCGAGCAATGCCGCTCAGTGCGACGGGTGGCGACTACGGCTGCTGCCTGGGAGCGTGGTAGGAATTGCAGATTCATTGACGATTTCAAATTCAAATTGCAGATCAGAGTTACACGCCCAGGGGTGAGCGCTGCGAACCCCTGGGATGGGAGGTCGTTTCACTGCCGGAACTCCAAGTTTTTTTTTCACATCGTATGGACGATTTTCCGACTATTCGCGGATGAGTAGATGAAGTGCGATGGTCCTCAGCGGTTGAGTGAACCACGCGAATCATCCGACCCGCCCGCAGTGTCGAGGCGAGTCCATCACGAGGTTGACCATGAAAACGAAATGCTTTTTCCGGGAGTTTCGCCAATTTTCTTCCCGCCGATTTGTGCTTCATCTGGCGTTTCTGGCGGCTTTGGCACTCCTTTGGGCCGCACCAGCGCATGCTCAAAGACGCCCGCCGACAATCCCGAACCAAGGCCAACCCTGGTCGCCGGTGAATCAGTACTGGTCGCCGA
>CAZAFH010000001.1:0-157680 GCA_964484265.1 uncultured Singulisphaera sp. | reverse complement strand
CAAACCCGACCGGCACGGTGATGCCGATCAGCCAGCTTCGCAATGTGCCGATGACCTTCACGCCCGCCGCCTTCGCGCCGCCGGTGAATCAGTACTGGTCGCCGACAAACCCGACCGGCACGGTGATGCCGATCAGCCAGCTTCGCAATGTGCCGATGACGTTCGGGCCCGCGATCGCGCCGCCGCCGGTGAATCCATATTGGTCGCCGACAAACCCGACCGGCACCATAATGCCCATCGGACAGCTTCAATATGTCCGGTAACTCCTCTGTCGCTTGTGGCTTGGCACTCAGGACGGAGCTGAGGTCAAAGCCACAAGCGGCAAAGTCATTTGACGCCTATCATCTCGGTGAAACTCACTCACGCCAGGATGTCGTTCACCACATGGCCGTGGACGTTGGTCAAGCGGCGGCGGATGCCGTTGTGGTAGAACGTGAGGCGTTCGTGATCGATGCCGAACTGATGGAGCACGGTTGCGTGGAAGTCATTCCAGGTGACCGGATCGGCCACGGCTTTCCAGCCGACTTCGTCGGTCGCGCCATGGGCGATTCCCTTTTTGAGTCCACCGCCCGCAAGCCAGCAAGAAAAACCGTAGCGATTGTGATCCCGGCCAGCCCCAACCGAGTTGGCGCCAGACTGCGTGAACGGCGTGCGGCCGAACTCCGTCGTGAATAGCACGAGCGTGTCATCGAGCATGCCGCGGCGTTTCAGATCGGCGAGAAGGGCGGCGACGGGTTGATCGATCCGGCGCGCTTCGGTCGAATGGTTGTCGCGGACGTTTTCGTGAGCATCCCAGCTGCGGCGCGGACTGCCGGCAATCGGCCCACCCGAGTACACCTGCACAAAGCGCACGCCGCGCTCGAGCAATCGCCGAGCCAGCAGGCAGCGACGGCCGGCGTCGGCGGTCTCGGGGCGATCGATCCCATAAAGCGCACGGACCGAAGCCGGTTCCCCTGCGAGATCCGCCACGCGCGGCACGGCAAGCTGCATGCGAGCCGCCAACTCGTAGCTGCGAACCCGCGCGGACAGATCGGAATCGTCGCCGCGGCGCGACGTATGTGCCCGGTTCATTTCTAGCAGGAACGCGCGGCTCGCTTCTTCTTCGGCCATGTTGATCGGCCGAGCCGGCACGAGATTGTCCACGGGATTCGGTCCTCGGCCAAACGCGACGCCTTGATGCTGCGCGGGGAGAAAGCCAGCAGTCCAGTTGGAAGCGCCGCCATTGGCCTCGCCGCGATCGTCGGGGAGCACGACGTACGACGGCAGGTCATCCGCCTCGCTGCCTAGCCCAAACGACAGCCAACCGCCCAGGGCCGGGTAGCCGTTGAGCGGAAAGCCGCTGTTGAGCACAAAGAGGGCCGGCGTATGGTTCGCGCTATCGGCGACCATCGAGCGGATGACCGTCAGTTCATCGGCGTGCTCGGCAATGTGCGGAAACAGATTCGATATCGCCAGGCCGCTTTGGCCATGCTGCCGAAACTCGAAATCGTTGCGGCGCAGTAGGCCGATCTGGTTGAAGAACGTATCGGGCTGATGCTCCATACGGAGCGTCTGCCCATGTCGGCGTTGAAGCTCCGGCTTGGGGTCGAACGAATCGATATGGCTCATCCCACCGACGAGCGTGATCTGCACCGCACGTTTCACCTTGGCCGGAAAATGCGTGCTCTCCTGGGCTGATAGCACGCCATCGCGCTGGAGAAGATGCATGAGCGCCGTCGCCCCCAGGCCTTGAGCCGACCAGGAGAGCAAACGACGACGATCGAAGAGGAAGTCGTTCATGGGAACATCTCAAATATAAGCGTTAGGACGACGCGTAGCAACAAGCGATCCGGAACCCGCCGAAAATATTGGTCGGGCGCATGGCTATCGCGTGATTGTACATTTTGGCAGTGCCTTCTGCAGTTCGGCGATGCCGTCCTCCGTCACTTTAGTGCGACCAAGACTCAGCGACTTCAAGCTATGGAGGTTAGCTAGATCCCCCAATCCGGCGTCAGTTACGTTCGTGATAAAAAGGCTCAGAAATTGCAAGTTCTTGAAGCCAGACAAGTTCTTCAGCCCCTTGTCCGTCACCTTAGTATTGTCAAGCCAAATCGTCTGCAAACTTGTGAGCGGGCTCAATTCTTTTAATCCGGCGTCGGTCACACGGGTCCAAGAGAGGTTCAGCGATTGCAGATTGTTGAGCCTAACAAGCTCTTTCAACCCGGCGTCCGTCACAGGAGTCCAGGAGAGGTCTAGCGTCTGCAAGTTGTTTAGGCCAGTGAGTTCCTTCAGCCCAGCGTCCGTAACTGTGGTGTCATTCAGGGTCAGAGTCTGCAAGCTCTCGAGGCTAACTAGTTCCTTCAATCCAGCATTCGTAACTTTGGTGCTAGACAAGTTCAGCGACTGCAAGTTCTTCAGCCCAACGAGTTGCTGCAATCCCGCATCCGTAATATTGGTGCGATAAAGGTCCAGCAACTTCAAGTTGCTGAGCGTAACGAGTTCCTTCAGACCGGAGTCCGTCACCTTCGTATTTTCCAGGAAGAGCGATTGCAGCTTCTTGAGTCCAACCAGTTGCTTCAGGCCGGAGTCTGTCACATGAGTGTTCGTAAGATCAAGCGAAACCAAGTTTTTCATCGCTGCTAGTTCCTTCAGTCCCACGTCCGAAACCTTGGTATGACTGAGGTCCAGTAGCTGCAAATTCTTCAGCGCAACGAGTTCCTGTAGCCCTACGTCCGTAACTTCGGTGAATCCCAAGCTCAACCCAAAAGACACTGGTGGCGGCGACAGCGCCAACAACACGCCCGTCCGAAATTGGGGAAATACAAACGAGGGAATTTCCCCAGGCTCCGCTAACCCGGGATCATATCCCGATCTGAATCGAACTCCCCGAATTCTGCCAGCCTGGGCACCAGCGGCTTTCCATCCTTTAACGACATCTTCCATTGATTTTTTGACACTTGGTTTCCGGTCTGGTGTGCCATTAAATGCGTGTCCCGACGGACCGTCGGACGGCGATTGCTTGCTCTGATTGCATCCCGATGCGCCTAATGCCAAGATCAACGCGAAAGAAACCATGATGCCAACAATCTGACGGAAATCTCGTGTACACATGATTCCCTCGTTTTTCAGTTTGGACAAAACCGCGCACTGCCCGAATCGTATGAATCGTCACGAACACAAATCACTTGTCCCTAAACTCACTCTCCGCGTGTTCGTCTGCGTTAGTGCGGAGTGAACTTAATGTTTGTGGTGGTCATTATATTATTCGATCACAAGAAACTCGTTGCTGTTGAAAAGCACGCGTGCCAGCGCTCGAATTCCATGCTGCTCAACGAGCCGGGCCGCTCGATGGCGTTCGTCCTTAGTCGGGTCACGCTGCAACACCAGGCGGTAGGTCGCGGCGACTTCGCCTTCGGGGGCTTTCTCTTTGCGAATCCGGTCCGCGAGGGTGTCGGCCATGCGCAGGGCGAAGGGGCCATTCCAGAGGGCGAGGGCCTGGAGCGGCGTCGTGGTCACGTTGCGGCGCGGAGCCGAGCCGGCCGTGTCGGGACAGTCGAAGGCGTCGAGCAACCCCTGACTCGCGGAGCGTGGCCGAAAGCGATACAGGCTTCGGCGATTGTACTGAGGGCCCACGGGGTCGAACGGACCGTAGTAGGTCGTGCCCGCGTTGTTGTTCTCCTTGTAATCGGAGAAGCCCTGGCCGCCAACCGTGCGATCGAGCAACCCGGTGACGGCCAACAAACTGTCACGCAGCACCTCCCCTTCGATCCGCATCGGACGCTTGCGCCAAAGCAGACGCGTGTCGGCGTCTTTCTTTAGCCCGTCAGCAATTGGCAACGAAGCCTGGCGATAGGTCCGAGACGTGACGATAAGGCGATGCATCTCCTTGAGGCGATAGCCGCGTGCTGAAAATTCGGAGGCGAGCCAATCGAGCAATTCGGGATGTGAAGGGCGCCCGCCATTGAAGCCGAAGTCGCTGGGCGTTTCAACGATGCCGATGCCGAAATGGTGATGCCAAAGGCGATTGACCATGACGCGTGCAAAAAGCGGATTTTCCGGCGACGTGATCCATTCGGCGAGCTTCGCCCGGCGCGGCGCCTCGGCAGCGTTCGGAGCGAGTTGGAAGTCGGCCTTGCCCAGCGCGGTCACGCCGCCTGGCGATACGACATCACCGGGTTCCGACACCTGGCCGCGGTGCAGGACGCGCATCGTCTGCGGATTCACGGGTCGGTTCGTGTAGGCTTTTAGTCCCTTTCCGGGCTGCACTTTTGCGAGCTGTGCTTGCAGGAGCGAGCGCTGCTTGAAAAGTTCGGCGCGTTGCGACTTCTGAGTTTCGGTGAGCCGAGCGATTACCTCGGCCTCGGTGATGAAATTTGCGACCTTGGCCGAGATGGCGATCTCGTCATTCGTCAGGGCGCGATCGTACAATCGGGCGCGCTCCACGATGCCGGCGAGCATTTTGTTGCCGCCGGGCGCGCCGTGGCGCACGCCGAAATTGATGCGGGCTTGATTGGCGTCGAAGGCCAGCGGTCCGGTGCTGGCGTAGGGCCGACCGTACGGGATGCCGTCGCGGAAGAGGGCGATTGTGCCGTCAGCGCGATAGGCGATGGCGACATGGATCGGCCGTGCGGGTGCTGCGGATTCAATTGGGCCGCCGGCGCTTTTCGTTCGCCTGAAAAAGTCGCTGCCGGCCATCCATCGCCTGGGTTCTTGTTCGCCGAAGACGATCGCGTCGAACGTGGTGCCGTCGGCCGTCTCGATCGTCATCACTCCGCCGCCGCGTTGAGTGAGATTGGCGAGCTTTACCCAGGCTTCGAGCGTCTTCTCACGCAAAGCCTGCGGAATCGTCGGCGTGCGTGCGAACGCGGACTTGCCGTCGAGCACGAGGCCATCGGGAGTGAAGCGGGCGCTGCCGCCGAGTTGGGCGTCGAGCTTGCCGACGCGATCCTTGCCGCCGTCGCGAAAATCCCAGGCAGCGATCGGCGCCGGCCCGAATGCCACGGGCACCTTTCGTTTGGCCAGGATCTCGTTGCGGATCGGCGCTTCGATCTCGGTCAGCTTCACACTGACTTCCGTGAGGTCTGCCGTGATTCGGTCGGTCTCCGCCTTGAAATTAGCGCTGGGCAATACGGCTTCCCCATGGCGAACGCCAGACAGCGCCGAGGCGAGGCGGTAGTAGTCGATCTGCGAGATCGGATCGAACTTGTGGTCGTGGCAGCGGGCGCAATTGGTCGTCATTCCCAGGAAGGTTTGGCCGACGTTGCCAACGAGATCCTCGAGTTCGTCCTGAAAGGCCGCATCTTGAAGCGCTTTGATTCCGGGCAACACGGTATTGTGGATACCCGCGACGAGGTATCCCGTGGCCTTCATCGCATCGGGATCGCCAGGCTTCAGCACGTCGCCGGCAATTTGCAGGCGGCAGAACTGGTCGTACGGCATGTCCGCGGTGAATGCCTGCACCACCCAATCGCGGTAATGCCAGGCGTTTCGGCGAGCGTCGTTGCGCTCGAAGCCGCTGCTCTCGCCATATCGGACGACATCAAGCCAGTGCTGAGCCCAGCGCTCGCCGTAATGGGGTGATGCAAGCAGGCGATCGACGAGCCGATCGTAGGCGTCGGGCCGATCGTCGCGCACAAACGCATCGACTTCGTCCCAGGTCGGCGGCAAGCCGAGAAGATCGATCGAAAGCCGGCGGATCAGGGTTCGGCGATCCGCGTCCGGCGACGGCTTCAAACCAGCGGCGTCGAGCCGATTCAACACGAACGTGTCAATAGGGTTGATCGGCCAGCTGGCATCGCTCACTTTGGGCAGCTTGGGCCGACGTAAAGGCTTTAGCGACCACCAGTCGAAACCGGCTCGTTCCTTCGTCGTCGTTCGGAGCGGATCAATCGGATCGGTTCCCCAGACAGCGCCCGTCGCGATCCACCTCTTCAGTATCGCTTTCTCCTCGGCGGGCAGCGGCTTCTTCGGCGGCATCTCGCCGGCGTCAACGCGCGTCCAAAGCGGGCTCTCGGCAGGCTTTCCCGCAACGATGGCGGAGCCGTTCCTGGTTCCCTTGAGTGTCGATTTTAAGCCAGTCAGGTCGAGTCCGCCCTTGGGCCTGGCGCCGCTGTGACAACCAAGACATCGCTCGGCCAGAATTGGCGCGACCTGTTTGTCGAAGTCGATCTTCTCGCCGGCAGAAGCGTGCGCGGCCATTGCTACCAGGAGGATCGAGCAGGACAGTGAAAGGCGTCGGATCATGGCATTACCCTTTCGAAATCGGCGAGAGACCGCGTCGATTTATTTTGCCTTCTCGATCCAATTCGGCAGCGTGCCGTCGCCGGTCTTTTGGCCTTCCAAAAGCCAGCTCAGGTTGAAGCGTGCCATGGTGCAACCGCCTTTCGGGCCGCCTTCGAACTGCAGATAGATCCAGCCGTCACTGGCGGTTTTCGGCCTCCCGACATTGAGCGAGGAGTAGGCGAAGGCGCCGTCAAAAATCAGCCGCTTGATTGGCCAGGTCTTGCCGCCGTCGAAGCTGGCCCAGAGGGTTCCATGATTACGGCCGCGCGGGCTGTCGCAGTTGCTGAAAAGCAAAATGTCCTTGCCTTGAACGGGCAACCGAACCAGGCCGCCCATCAGGCCGTAGTTGGTGTCCTGCGGGCCGTCGGGGAGCACTTTGCAGATGGAGAGGTTCTTCCACGATTTGCCGCCGTCGTCGCTCCAGGCATGCCAGCGGCGGCGCGGATCGACGCCTTCGGGCGCCCAGTGGCGGCGCGAGTTGTAGTAGATTCGGCCATCGGAAAGCTCGGCGACGGTTGCCTCGCCGGTGCCCATGGCTGGAAACGGATCGCTCGTGGCCCAGGTCTTGCCGCCGTCGTCGCTGAAAATCGCGTTGGTGTAATGCATCGGCCAGCGGGACTTCTCGTTCTTACCGGCATACCAGCGTGTCGGTCGGAGCAGTCGGCCAGGGTGCTTGCCGTGCCAAAGGGTTATGCCATGCTCGTTCATGTGCATCGATGGCACGTTGCCCTTCGAGTCCTTGTGAATGACGGTATCCTGCGGCTTCCAGGTTTTGCCGGTGTCGGTGCTGCGATAGACCGTAAGCACAGCCGGAGGATGGTGAGCCTCGACGAAGGCGAGGATGTCGCCGCTTTTTTCATCGACGGTCAACCCGCCGCCCTGAAAGCCGGGCTTGGCAATCGTGATCTCCGGCCCCCACGTCTTGCCGCCGTCCTCACTTCGGCGAATGCGCACTCGTGCCGTACCCCACGAGGCGACGATGGTTCCATCACGCGCGACGACGACATTTGGCATCCGCTCGCCCTGGAAGATCTGCTGCATCTCAAGCTTGGGCTTGCCGAGGAACGCATCGAGCGCACCTTCGGCGGGTTGAGCTGAGGCAGGTTGCGTCGGAAGGCAAAGGAGGACGAGGATTGCTGGGAGAGAAGTTATCAAGTGCAATAATTGCTGTTTCATCATTGAGATCGACCATTTCCAATGGAGGCCACGTTTGCGGCTTGAGAGAAGGGAAAAACGGCGGGCTGTCGTCGCAGGCATTGATCTCATTCTAATCATGACAGATGTTTGGTGCAAGTGCTGCGAGTCAGGCAAAGAAAACCGTGTGGAATCGACCCGAAATAGCTTGACATGCAGCCGTGGGTCTGATGAAATCTACGCATGCGATAGCGCGCACAAGAACTACAGCCACGTTGCTGGAGTGCGCAATTGCACGCTAGTAATTGTTCACCGGCTTTGGGAATTGCGATGGCGCTCTTGCTTGATGAAAATGTCCGTGAAGTAAATGCCGCCCTTTGTTCCAAGCGAGACAAGGGCGCTCGATGGTGGAATTTCTGCGTTTCCCATACGACCTTTGACTTGGTAATCGGTGATCCTCTCGGTGAAGACAACGTTGTACTTTGCCTTCCGGGATGCGGTTATTTGGCTGGACCTGTGCAATGGCCTAACCAACAAATCGAAGTCGAATTAGTCGGGGAATCCACCGTGATCCAGGACCGGGCAGTTGGATTTCGAGCCGAAGGCGGACGAATGCGTTGGCGCAAGAACTACGATATTTGGTCTCTTCAAGGAATCTGGACCGGCCGAGGCGTAGGACCGGAAGGCGCCCTTGGAATCGATGACGTTACTTTACGTCTCAAAAAGTGGCTGGTGCGGTACTACGCTGGCGAAATTGGGTTTGCAGAACTTGCGTACCACACGAATGCCGTACTCTGGCATAGCCTCCCCGCTACTGGCAAAGGCCAGAAACCGAATGAGTGAGCGCCGCTTGCGAACGATCAGTTGCACCTGGCCAGGGCCACATTACGGTTCGTTCAGCTTGGACCCCCTCACAAGTCGCTGTGGAATGTGAACGGTGTCGATGTCTGGCAGCGATCATGGTTCTAAGGGTGATGGAACTATGGATAGCCCGTTCATCGAAGGGCAGCGATATCGGGTGATTAGACCGGCTCCGTCGTGGATCGGCTGCCTCGTTGCTGGCGATCTGCTAACCTATCAGGGTTCGGTTTACGATCCCGATACGAAGAATACCATCTTCCTCTTTCAGGGCGTTCGAGAGCAAAAAACCTGGACGCTCCATGACGATGAACCTTTGAGCGATTGGAATTTGTTTTTCGTACGATGCGATGATGCCAGATAACGGTTCTATGCCCACTAAGAGTCGAGCTACGTTCCTTCCTAGGCGACTGTTGCATATCGTAATCGATGCTACCGATACAAACGTAGGATGCTCCGAACTTCCGCACCGGGGTCGTTCAAGCGACGCCGTCAATCGGGGCAAAACCTAGACGGCACCACGGGAGAGACTCCACCAACTCTGAGCGCCAGGTTTCAGGTCGCGCATTTTGGGCGTCGTGGAAGTACGCCACGATACTGCGGGCACCTGAAATGCAAAAATGCAATGAGGAACAGAGAACGAGGAATTAGAAATGAAGAATTGCATTCGATCAAATACCGGATGCTGGCTTTCAAGTTGCTTCCTAATTTCTAATTCCTCGTTCTCTGTTCCTCATTGCATTTAATTGAATGCGGATAGATGCACGACTTCAAAAAGCGCCAGCGATGGGATCGCAACAATCTTGCAGGCCACTGTATCCCGTCGCTTGCGCTCCGGGCTGGTGGGCTACGGGGCATGGTCGAAATGGTTCGAGCAACAAGGCATTGCGTTGTTAGCCCATCATTTCTTTCGCAAAGTCGGCATGGCGGCACCGGTTTCGAGACGCCATTGCTGCAGCCGTCGCGTCATTCGTGCCGCTCGTTCCGGCATTTCCTTGGCAAGGTTCTTGGTCTGGCTTAAGTCTTTCGCGAGGTCAAACAACTCGACGGAGTTGTCGTCGAAATTCTCGATCAGCATGTACTCATTTTCTCGTATGGCTCCACCGAGGCGATTCTGCCCGTGCCAGGCGTAGTTGGGATAATGGAAGTAGATCGCGTCGCGTTTCAGTTTGCCGGCCTGCCTCAGCACGGGCGTCAGGTCTTCGCCGTCGATGGGCGTATCTTTGGAAGGTTGAAGCCCCCCGGCGGCGAGCATCGTCGGGAACAGGTCCATGCTGATGACGGGTACGCCGGATTCCGATCCCCGCGGGATTCTTCCAGGCCAGCTCACGATCAGCGGGACGCGAATGCCGCCTTCGTACAAAAAACCCTTCCCCGCACGCAATGGCCTGATGTCCGCCACGCCGAGAAACGCGCCGTTGTCGGACGTGAAGATCACCAGCGTGTTGTCCGTCAGCTTCGCCTCGTCGAGCGCGGCAAGCACTCGGCCGACGGCGGCGTCCATCGCTTCGATCATCGCGCCATAGCGTGCGTCCTTCAAACCAGGGCCGAGCCGCTTTTCGTATTTGGCGATCAATTCCTTCGGCGCCTCCGTCGGCCAATGGACGGTGTAATTCCACAGCGTGAGGAAGAACGGCTTCTCGCGATTCTTTCGGATGAACGCCGCCGCCTCGTCGGCCAGGCGATCGGGGAGATATTCGCCCTCGCGCCGGTCGGGGAGGTTGTGGATGCGATACGGGTCAAAAAAGCTTGGCGGCCCACCGAGTGCACAGCCACCGAGATTAATGTCGAAGCCAAACTTCTCGGGATAGTGCGCGAGCTGGCCGAGCCCCTTCTTGCCTGCCTGTCCCGCGAGGTGCCATTTGCCAAAAAACCCGGTCGTGTATCCGCCAGCCTTGAGGAGCTGGGCAATGGTGATGGCGTTCAAGGGCAGCCGATCGAGACTCTGGGCCTCGTTCAATTTGGCGTTCTTCGGCGTAAAATCGCGGCCGGCGATATGATTGGTGATCCGCAGCCGCGCCGGCGCCTGCCCGGTCATGATTGCCGCGCGCGTCGGCGAACAGACTGGGGCCGCGGAGTAAGCGTCGGTGAAACGCATCCCGTTCTTGGCGAGCCGATCGATGTGAGGCGTATGAAGCCGCTTGTTCCCCTGGCACGCGAGATCGGTCCAGCCGAGATCGTCGATCATGATTAGCACGATGTTGGGCTTGCGCTCCTGCGCGTTCAGGGCCGGTTGAAACGTTCCAGGGAGAATCAATGCGGCGAGACAGAGGACAAGTCTCATGGGTGCGGCTCCAGTTTCAAGGCCGACGCGCGTCGGAAACAGTTCCAAAGGCATCGACATTGTCGCAATGCTGGATAAGACAATGCAGGTCCTGCGATCTTATCCGCCTATTTGAATCTACGAGCACCGGTTTCGTCAGCAAGTACAAGGAGAAAAGGACGATGATGTCAGCAGCCAAACTATTTGCAGCATGTGCCATATTTCTGTTTGCCGTCGGTTCGACAGTTGGGGCTGGCGAATCGGCGAAAAAGAAATTGCAGATTTACATTCTCGCCGGTCAATCGAACATGGTCGGGCATGCCCGGTACATCACGCTGCCCGCCCTGCTGAACGTGGACGAACCGCGGGCCAAGGAACTGGCGAAGTGGATCTTCAAGGACGGCGCCATCGCGCCGGGCGATGCCAAGGCCGCGCTCGAGATTCGCATTCGGCGCGACAAGCTGACCGGCGAGCTCAAAGGCAAGAAGATCACGGATCCCGAAAAGGTCAAGGCGGCACAGGCCGAGTTAACCAAGTTACAGGCCGAGTATGATGCCAAATTCCAGAAGATCACCGATGCGTTCACCGTTTCCAAACGCGTCTTCATCACCTCCATCGGCGACAATCATAAGCGGACCGGCCCGCTCACCGTCGGGTTCGGCGGCGCGATCGACAAGATTGGCCCGGAGCTCGGTTTCGGGCTTTCGCTTGAGCAACGAATCGACGCGCCGATCCTGCTCATCAAAACATCCTGGGGCGGCAAGTCGCTGCATCATGACTTTCGTCCGCCTTCGGCTGGTCCTTATGAATTGACCAAAGACGAGGCAAAGAAGGACAACGCCGCGAAGATCAAGGAAACCGCGGGCCTGAATTATCGGATGATGATTAGCACCGTTCACGAAGTGTTGAAAGATCTCAAAAAACACCACCCCGCCTACGACGCCAGCGTCGGCTACGAGATCGCAGGTTTTGTGTGGTTCCAGGGCTTCAACGACCAGTTCTCGCCTGCATATCGCGATAACTACAAAACGAACATGATCGCCTTCGTGAAGGATATTCGCAAGGAATATCAAGTGCCGAACATGCCGTTCGTAATTGGCGTGATGGGTACCGGCGGTACGAAGGAAAGCGTGGATAAAAACGCGGTGTCCGTCGCCCAGCGTGAAGCCGCCGCGGCGCCGGAATTCAAAGGCAATGTCATTGCCGTCGAAAGTTATCCGTATTACGACATGCGAGCCTTTGATATTTTCAAGAAGGACTGGACCAAGCATCTCCTCGAGTTCTCCCTGGTCGGCAGCGATCGGCCCTATCATTACATGGGCAGCGGCACGTTCTTCGCCCGCTTCGGCGACGCACTAGCAACCGCGATGGTGGATTTGAGGAAGAAGCGATAGCCCTTGCTGCCTCTGGCGTGCCGAAGTGTGTAGCCGCGATTCATTCAAAATAGGCAGTACTCATGAAATGAAAAGCCAAACAGGCAAGACCGTCCAGAATGGCATTCATTCCAAATCACAGTGAAGGGAGACGATCGTGAAGCCACGCTACTTCGCCCTGGTCTTGGCGACCGTGCTGTTCACCGCCGGAACACGCTTGGCTGCGCAAGAGGATTCAAAAGCGTCGCTCGGCGTGGCGACCCGACTCATGAAAGCTGAATGGCTCTATAGCAGGAACGGCGGCGCGAGCTTTACCAAGGAACCTCCCCAGGGAGCGCCGCCCAACGGACGTGAGGGCATCGTGCCCTTGGCGTTTCGCGGAGTATTTCAGGTTGAGGACGTTGCGAAGATCCCTGGCCTGTGGATTCGCATCGCCGAGCCTGGCGACGCGCCCAGGGCCTCGATTTGCGACGGCGACCTGAAGGCGGCCAGCGGCGGCTACTGGAAGGACCTCGGCTTCTGCCCAACGCTCCTGAATGCCCGAGTATCGCTCAACGGCAAACGCATCACGTTGACCAATGGGCCCATGCTCTACATATGGCTTCCGATCGCGGGTGAACTCAAACGAGGGGAAAATACAATCGAACTGGCCGGCGATTGCTACACCTATTGGGGCGGCGCCGCGGCTCCCTCGATCACCGCAAGCTTGCTCGTCGCGGAGCCACAGCCCGCGGCGATTTGCAACGGGCCTTTGTTGGGCGATTTCGGCTCCGGTTACTTCACGCTCGCGTGCCGAACTCGCTTACCCGCGGAACTGGTCGTCGAAGTCACGCCGATCGATCCGCCGGGGAAATCAATCCGCATGGAATCGTCAATCAAGATCTGGCACCGGGTGAAAGTTCCCATTCCTGTAGGGACCCGGGCCGTCCGCTATATCGTCAAATCCAGGGTGGGCGCGCACGAGAGCGCAAGCGGTCCCTATACCGTGCGCTTCGCGGCCGAGAAGTTTCGCTTCGTCGCGCTGGGCAACGTGCAGGCCCATCGCATTGCCGTCGATCATTGGGCAGCGACCGCGCGACATGTCTCGAAGCTTGACCCGTCATTCATCCTTCACACTGGCAACTGCTCGGAGCACGGGAGTTGGGAATTCGAATGGAAAAGACGCTACTTCGACCCAGCCGGCGCCTTATTGGCGTCCGTACCCACGCTGCTCACGCCCTGCTCTCGAGACTTCGCGGGGGCTGTTCAGGAACTGCACTACACTCCCGCAGCGGACACTTATGCCCACAACTGGTCAAGGGTTGTCGGCCCAATCCGCCTGATCGGACTGGACGGCAACCAAAACTGGAAGGCCGGAGAAGCCAATTACGTCTGGCTGGAAAAAGAGCTGGCCGCCGCCAGGGAGAAGTTTGTCTTTGTGCTCGACGCCTATCCTGGCTATTCTTCCGGCAAACACAGTAACAAACTCTATGCGGCGCTCGTGCAGACGCGCGACATCATTCTGCCGCTTTTGGGCAAGTACAATGCGACGGCCCTGATCAGCGGATGGGACCCCAGTTACGAACGCTGCGAACCGACACCCGACAAGGGCTGCACGCAGATCGTGACCGGCGCCGCGGGAAAGAACGCGTACCCGTTCAGCCCGACTGCGACGCGACTCAATCCGTTCAGCAAGGGCAAAGGTCGAGACTGGGCCGGGTGGGCTGGTCACGGCGCTCGGTCGTTTTGCGTTTTCGATGTCACAGCCGATACCGTCGAATTCCGAGCCGTGGCGGTTCCCGCTGAAGCCAACGGCGAACTCAGAGTCCTCGACAAAAAAACGTTTCGTCCTCGATAAGAATGCATGGGCGCATCATCTGAGTAGCATTCGATAAATAACCTCCGGAATATTATCCCAATGAAAAAATCATTTCCTATCGGCTTGATAGGCATCGCCCTGTTTCACGCGATGCCAGTTTACGCGTCTCAACCGGCGCATGCCGAAGTCGTTGCGAAAATCTCCGGCCGCGTCATGCTGGACGCAAACGGCAATGGAAAGATCGACGCCGGCGACAAAGGCCTGGCGAACGTTCTCGTCAGCGATGGGATACAGTTCGTCCGCACCGCTGCCGATGGATCGTACACGCTCAAGATCGCCGACGATCCGTTGATTCCGTACAAGCCCGCGCAGGTCGTCACGGTCTGTTGGCCGAGCGGATTCTGGCCCGTGGCGCGGCGATTTCACGCAAGGCGTGCCGACATCCAGCCAGGCCAAAGCGTGGACTTCTTGCTGCGCGAACAACAGCAATCACTCCCTTTCACCTTCGCGCATGGCAGCGATCCGCATGACAACGTTTGCGGCGGCGACCTTTTTGCCGCCGACATTGCCGCCATGGCCAAGCAGGTCAAATTCTGCGTCATGACCGGCGACCTCGGCTACGCCGACCGCAGGAGTGCCGAAAAAATGTTTACGTCGCTGCGCGATGCGACGCGGCGGTTTCCCATTCCGATGCTGCACGCGCCCGGCAATCACGACATCTGCGATATTCATACCACCAAATGGTCCGAGAAGGATCCGCTCGCGGGCTATGGCCCCTATACGAAATATCTCGGTCCGCTTCGCTACTCGTTTAACTTCGCGGGCATTCATTTCGTCGCCCTCGATTGGGCCCGGATCATGGACGACGGCAAACTGCAAACCGGCGTGCCCGACATCGTCATCGATTGGATCCAGAAAGATCTCGCCCAGCTCAAGCCTGGCACGCGCACGTTCGTATTCATGCACCACGACTTTCGACACGACGACGACAAATTCTGGGACGTCCTGGTCAAGCACAACGTCGAACGCGTCATCGCCGGCCATTCCCACCGCAACAAAGAGGAGACACGCCGAGGCATCAAACGGCTCACGACACAGAACCTCTGTGGCCCGTATCGGCTTTTTACCGTGCATGACAAAGGGCACGATATCGTCAACCGTTGCTTCACTGGCAGCACCAAGGGCCACACGCACTCCTATGCCGGTAAATGCAAGATGGCTCTTGAGTTCAACTCGTTCAAAGCAAAGCGAGGCTCGCACACCGAGATCGCGAGCCGTGAGGTGAAGGCGACGCATGCCATCGAGTCGTTCAAGGCGAAGGAACTGGAGATTGTCGCCGAAGTTGAAGCGGGGACTGCGAAGCGGTTTGGTTTACGCATCGGCACGGGAAAAACCCGGATTGAATGGGCAATCACGGGCGACGACGCATTGCAGATTGACAGCGTCAAGTCGCCAGCCGTCCGAGGACGCGAGGACACGCACTATCGCGTGCACATGATTCTCGCGGGCGGCAAATTGCTCGTGCAGGCCAACAACCGCGTGCAATACGAGAAGGCGGTCTCACTGAAGGAACCGTGCTCCGTGGAGCTTTTCGCCGAAGGCGGCACAACGATGTTTCGAAAAGTGGATCTTTGGGAGATCAAGAGCGAAAAGTGAGTATTCGACCCCGCGACGAATGGGGACCGACCGAGTCATGAAATTTTTTATTTCCTTGGAGGAATCACCGTGAAGCCGACCTTGTTGATCACACTGATATCGATCTCGATTGGCCCCGCCTTGTGTCACGGCAAAGTCGGCGGATATCGAGAGATTCCCGTCACCGACAAGGATGCGATCGCGGCTGCTGCCTTCGCTGTCGAAACCTATGCGAAGAAGGAGAAGGTGACCCTTGCGAAGATCGTCAAGGCGGAGGTGCAAGTCGTCGCGGGCCGAAATTTTCGGTTAAGTATCGACGTCCGCACTGCGGGCGGACTTCGCAATGCCCAGGCGATTGTTTGGAGTAAACTGGATCGCACCTACGAACTCACGAGATGGGATTGGAGAGGCGCCCTGCGCCCTGAAGACAAGAATGCGGCCAAACCATTTCCTGGCAAAGTCTCCAAGTGGAACGGCTTCGCCCGGCATGATTTCAAGATCGATGGCGCCAACGTGATAGTCGTCGTCCCGGCCAAGCCGCTTCCCGGCCGACCCTGGGTTTGGCGCGGCGAGTTCTTCGGCGCTTTTCCCAACGCCGACATCGAACTCGCCAAGCGAGGCTGGCATCTCGCTTACATCGGCGTGCCGAACTTGTTTGGTGCTCCAAGGGCTGTCGCGCGGTGGGAAACGTTTCACGACGCGATGGTCAAAGAATACGGACTACATCGCAAGCCCGGCCTCATGGGCATCAGCCGCGGCGCGTTGTACTGCATGTCCTGGGCAGCCGCGCATCCGGACAAGACCTTGGCTGTGTACCTCGATAACGGCGTGTGCGACTTCAAGAGCTGGCCCGGCGGAAAGCTCAAAGGCTTGGGCTCGGCACAGGGCTCCGCCGGCGAATGGAAAAATGTCCTAAGGGCGTTCGATTTCAAAAACGACCAGGAAGCGATCGCATACAAACATAACCCCGTGGACAACCTGGCGCCGCTCGCCAAGGCGAACGTCCCGCTCTTACTGGTCTATGGCGACAGCGACAAGGTGGTTCCGCACAAGGAAAACTCGGAGATTGTCTTTGACCGCTATAAGGCTATCGGCGGGTCCGTCGAACGAATCGTCAAAGCTGGCGGCGATCATCATCCCCATGGACTGCCCGACCCGAGGCCCATTGTGGAGTTCTTTGAAAAAGCATGGAGCGAGCGAAAATAGACCCGGCAAGCACGTATTTGTCAGGTTCCACTAACCTCTAATCGAATTTGAGTTTCACAGCTCAATAGAAATAGGTAAGCCCGAATGTCCCACCGATGACGTAACCCTGCGGCGCCGCGAGGGGCACCACGACGTTGGCGGAGAACGTCCAGGCTCTCGTAATTCCGAGTTGGAACCCGCCGGAGGCGAAGACCTGATCGGAAAAAGTGAAATTCGTCGGCGCCGGCGCCGGCGGCAGTGCCCCGTTGACAAAGGGCACTTCGACCTCGCCGCCCTGTCCCGCCGGGGTGCCGCGATTGGTAAGCGGAATAAGCGTGTGAATGTTCGCTGTTGACGTCAACGAAGTAAGAAATCTGCGTACGTTGGAGCGGTACAGCAGATAGCCGACCGTGAAATCGTAGTTGAGGAAAGTCGCAACGCGTGGATCGGTCGGAACGACGGTGCCCAGGTATTGGTGAACGTACAACCGATCGAAAATCAACAAACTCGCAAGCCATGGTTGCAGGAACGTCGGATTGATGCTGGTGGTGGTTGATTGTACCAGAGAGTTTCCGTCGCCGTTGTCGGTTTGGATGTAGCTGACCGAACGTGCCGCATGCGCCGTCGGAAAGGAGACCGTAAACCCGCCTGTCAGTGTCGTGCCTGTTTGCAGGTTCTGGTACAAGATCACCTTGAAGCCGGAATTGATGTCGCCGAGACCGTTGATCGCTTGTCCGCTGATATTGTTCGAAGCATACAAGAACGGCACACTCACGTAGACCGAACCCAGGCCATTGAGAAAAGTCTTTTCGACTCCAATGTTAAAGGTATTCAGATTGAAACCTGCCACCTGATTTTGCGATTGTTTGATTGTGGAAACCGTCGTTGATGTCCCCGGAATCGTGACGTAATACGGCGAGCCTTCATCATCCGGATACACAAGTTTTTTAGTATCAGGAGTCGTGGTGGTGGTCCGGATCAACTGAGGGGCGCTGCTGCCGACGCCGCGAACGCCGATGCTGTCAAAATAACCGTAATCGAAAAACACGCGGTCCGCCGGCAGGGCTGACTGAGTGGTGGTGGAGTTGAATAATCCGGGGATTACCAGCGGCGTGAAAATCGACGTCAAAATCGGATCGCCCGTAACGCCGCCGCCAAGTCCTGTTCCCGAAAAGACCGAGTTCGCCCGGCCCGTTGTGCCTTTGTAGTCTCCCGCACTGGTGAAATCCGGCGTGCCGGGTGGCGTGTTGGCGGGTGAGTTCGGATCTGCAGTATTGGGCAGGCCGGGCGATAAAGGCGAGGCGCCGGAATCCGGAACGCTCGGCACTGGAGGGCGAAGGCGTGCTCGAAATGGATGCGTAAACGACGCTTGAAGAATCTCTGGCGAACTCGGTGATTCTGTGGATGGCGCCCCTTCTTGGGCGACACACGTCAACTGTATTCCCGCCCAAACCAAAATGGCGGCAACTGCCCACGTCCGGCGATTCATGACGATCTCCGTATCTTTCCGTGACAGAGCAAGCAGAGCAAGAAATTGAAAACGGAACATCCCGATCGAGAGGCTATTTCCAGACCTTCGTTTAGTATAAGTAATTCAACCCAAACGTCGCGCCGATGACATATCCCTGCGGAGCCGCGAGGGGCACCACGACGTTTGCCGAGAACAGGCAGCGTTCGGTAATCCCGAGTTGAAATCCGCCGGATGCGAAAACCTGGTCGGAATAGGTGAAATTCGTTGGCGTCGGCGGCGCCGGCAGCACTCCATTGACGAAGGGCACATCGACTTCGGTGCCTTGGCCTGCCGGGGTGCCGCGGTTGTTCAGCGGAATGAGCGTGTGGATATTCGCCGTGGGAGTGAAGGAGACCAAAAATCGGCGTTCATTCGAGCGATACAGCAAATACCCCACAGTGAAATCGTAGTTAAGAAATGTGGCAACGCGGGAATCGGTTGGGACCACGGTTCCCAGGTATTGATGAACGTACATCTGATCGAAGATCAGCAAGCTTGCAAGCCAGGGTTGCAGGAATGTCGGGTTAATGGTCGTGGTGGTCGATTGGAGCAAAGAGTTTCCGTCCCCGTTGTCAGATTGAATAACGCTGACCGAGCGTCCCGGGTGCGCCGATGGGAAGGATACCGTAAACCCGCCAGTCAGCGTCGTGCCGGTTTGACGGTTTTGGTACAAGATCACCTTGAATCCAGTGTTGATATCGCCGAGACCGTTGATTTGCTGTCCGCTGATGTTGTTGGACGCATACAAGAACGGCACACTCACATAGACGGCCCCCAGGCCATCGAGGAAGGTCTTCTCGATACCGATGTTGAAGGTGTTCAGGTTGAAGCCAGCTACCTGATCCTGAGATTGTCGGATCGTCGAAACCGTGGTTGTCTTTCCGGGAATGGTGATGAACTTCCCAGAAGTGAACGGATCCGGGATCGTGGTAGCGGGACCCGTGGTGGTCGTTCGGATTAGCTGAGGCGCACTGCTGCCGACGCCGCGGACTCCTACACTATCGTAATACCCGTATTCAAAAAACACGCGGTCCACTGGCAGCGCCGACTGCGTCGCGGTGGAAGTAAACAGACCTGGGATCACCAGCGGCGTGAAGATCGATGTCAGAATCGGATCGCCAGTAACCCCGCCGCCGAGACCGGTCCCCGAGAAGACCGAATTCGCGCGGCCTGTCGTACCCTTGTAATCTCCCGCGCTGGAAAAATCCGGCGCATTGCTTGGGGTGGACGTCGGCGTCGTCGGATCGGGCGACCCGGGCATGTTAGGCGAGGAGGGCGAGCCTGGAGAATACGGAGCATTTGGAACCGGCGGACAAATCCGCGACCGGAATGGATTGGTGAACGACGCCGGCAAGATTTCGGACGCTACTGGCAAAGCTCGCTCTTGAGCTTTGGTAGCCGACTCCATTCCTACCAGGCCCGTAATTGCAGCAAACATCCATGCGAGGCGTTTCATGACAATCTCCGACAACAGTGATGGCGCGCGGATTTGGCGATTTCAATGCGCCCAATCCTATCGATTGTTATCGGTATTCCGGATAGTCAAACGATAGCGAATATGGAGAAGAAATTGAATTCGCCGTCTTTGGCGAATATGTGGATACTGACGGAACCTAAAAACGAGCATGCCTCATCTGCCGCTTAACGTAAATGCCGCCCAGTAGAACGGATGCGAATGCCCGCGATACATCCGCAAGTAGCGGATCGTCTGTCGCTGGGCCTCGCGCAGCGCTTTCGCCTTGTCCACTTCGGCTTGGCAGACGGCTTCCATGAACGGTTCCATCACGTCCACGGTCGATCGATCGTTCAGTCCCCATAGCGCGGATACGACCGAACGTGCCCCGGCGAGATGGAAGGCATGCCGAAGATTCGCCGGGCTTTGGCCGTAGGTCAACTCGGATTCACCCGCCGCGCACGACGCCAACACGACCAGATCCGTTCCCGCGAGGTCCACGCTGGTTACTTCCGCGCCGGTCATCATGCCCGGCAAGGAGGCGTTGCTCGCGGGCGGAAGGTAATTCCACCCCGCGAACGCCAATCCGCACGTAAGCAACGGGTCGTTCACGCTCATTCGGCTCGGCAGTGTCGAATAGGCATGCGTCGAAAGATACAGGATTCGCGGTGCTTTTCGCAGGCTGGTCAACTGGTTCTTTTGCACAAGGCCAAACGCGTGACTCGGCTTCAATTTGTAGTCTTGCAGGATCGCCAGCACCAGATCGCATTCCCGCCGGGAATTTTCGAGCCGATCCCAGGGCAATCGCAATGGATCCAGGCCAGGTTTGCGCAGACGTTGCCGTTCGCTATCCGGATAGTTGAACCACGGATCGCCGAGAACGAGCGGTTCGCCTTCGGTTTTCGCGGTCGGGTCCGAAACGAGATCATGGCCCGACACGGCATAGCGGAAGGTCAGATCGGCAATGGCGTAGTCGTGGTTCGGCAGGAGCAGGGCAGACCAGGGCACGTTCCAGAGCGGGCCATCCGGGCTAATGATCCATCGCTGCTTGCCGTCGGCCCGTTTTAGGATGGGATGGAGCACACGGCGCGAGAGTTCCTCCAGGCAGCGCCGGCGCAGCCGAAGCTCGGCCCGATTTTCCTCGCCGGGGCTGATCGCCCAAATCCGTTCTTGCTCGTGGACGAAGATGCTGACGAGATCCTCGATGGCTTTGGCTTCACCGAGATCGATGGTTTGCACCGGCCCTTGCCGATCGACAAGCCAGGCGTGATAGGTCCGTGCCGCGCCGTCGCTCGGTCGCAGACAGTAGATGCCAACATACACCTCGTCGGCCCGCAGGTTCTTCCGAACATCCGCGAGCGTATACCATCGCGGCGCGGCGAATTTTTTGGCCACGGATTCGGCGATCGAGCGTTTCGTCGATTCTTCGAACAGGAATTCGCGTTGAAGCGATTGAAAGTCGGTCGCCGGGTCGCCGTACATGAGAAATGCCTGACGCTCAACCGATTTCTGATACTGCACATACATCAATCGCTCGGCGTTGCGCGCCGCCTTGACCTGCGTGCCAAGCACCTCGGCGAGCTTCGCCTTGCCGTTGATGAGCCATTCGGCCGCGGCGGCGGCTGCCTTTGGGTCGCCTGAACGTTTAATGCCAAGCCGCAGACAGGCGTTCAGCCCGGGCGTGTCCCATTTGCGGAAAAACTGAATCTGCTCCGATGCGGAAAATCCCGCAATGAGCGTGCCGAGACCGTCGTCAACGAGTCGCCGATGCTCTTGCGCGAAACCGATGGCAGCGGGAATGTTGCCCAGTTGATTCTCCGCCTCGACAAGAAGGTGGAGGTACTGCCCGCGATCGAGGTTGTCCTTCTTGTGCGAATCGTCGAATCGTTTCAGGGCGTCGACGCCTTCGTCACGAGCGGCCTTGGCGTTTCCGAGCCTCAACTCCAGCCAGGCATGCCGAGCGCGGGCTTCGAGTACGAGATCATGCTCGGCCTTGAACGCGCCGACGCGCCATTTGAGGCATTTTTCGCATTGCAGCTTGGCGGCTTCAAATTCGATCCTGGCTCGCTTGGGCTGATTGTCGGCAACAAAAACTCGGCCTCGCAGGTCATGAACCAGGCTCAGTTGGGAGTCGATCGTCGATAGAAGAAAATCCTCTCCGCTTCCAGCTTTCTTGAGGTGTCCCAGGGCGGATTCGAGATATCCCTGAGCTTTGTCGAGATCTGCGATGAGTCGAAGGGCGCGAAAATCGCCTTCGATTTCAAGCGTCGCTTTTTCGATGAGTAATGCCGCCCGAGCATTTTTCAAGCTTGCGAGATTCCGCTCGGTCTTCACGGACACGACAAGTTTGTCGGCCATGCTGAGCATCGCCTCGGCATCTGCGAAACGGGCGACGAGCCAATAGTCGGCTGCCAAACCGATGAAACACTTGAAGCGCAGATCAATCGGCTCCAGCGAAAGTGGAAATGCCGAGAGCTTTTTCTGCGTGGCATCGAGGCGGACCAGGGCGCGAAGCGGATTGCGCGCATCGACTTCCATGCCTGACTGGAGAAGGTTCCAGCGCGCGTCGAGGCATACCCACGGTTCGGCATCCGTTTCGGATTTGATGGCGTCGAGCGACTTCCTCTGGAGCGCAAGCCGCTTTCGCGCCTCGTCGTTTTTTGACAGCCCGATATGACATTGAATCAACTTGAGGCTAATGCTCACACGTTCCGGCGGATCGAATTTCGCGGACATCGTAGCTGCGGTCTGGAAATAATCGAGCGCCTTGCCTGGATTTCCGGATTCGAGATGCGCATCGCCCAGGTCGCGGATGACGGCATGCCGCAACGGGAACGCCTTTTCGATTTCGATTTTCTCCCAAGTGGTAATCGATTGCCTGAGGTCTCCGAGATAGTATTCGCACTGGCCTTGCTTCCAGTCCACCCAAAGCTGCCAGTTCTTCGACGCTTGGCTCTCGGCGACTTTGCGCATCTCACTAATGACCGCCATCGCCTCGCTTTTCTGCGATTTCTGCGCCTTGGCGATCGCGTCGTCGGCTTGTTTCTGGTACCAGGCGGCACTGCCCGGCTGACCGCCGAGAATCAGGATCGCACAGACCGTGGAAAGGAAACTCATGGCATCAACCCGTTACAATTGCAAACAACGCGGCGCATCTACGAATCGCACGCGCTGGCCTTCTGGTACTTTATCCGTTTTCATCGCAAAGTCGGACAATGCTCTGAAAGATTCTGCGAACTGGGTCGCTGTTGACGGCGGAGACGTTTTTCGCTCTTGACGTTCAGCGCTGACGGACGTTAGCTAAGCCAGGGGCGAATGTTGACTTCTCCCGTCATCCGCTTCTGGCGGAAAAGCGCTGGATTACGAAATAACACTTATTTGTTCGAGGAATGCCATGGCCAGCCCGGATATGCAACGCGATCTGCTGTTGGGACATTTGGCGCTGGAGCTGAATTTTATCAACCCTGCCACGCTGACCGCGGCGAAACAGGCCTGGAGCGCGCAGAAAGAGAAATCGCTGGGGCAGATACTTGTCGATCGGCAAGCGATCTCGCTGCACACGCTCGGCGTGCTCGAAAACCTTGTGCAGTTGCAGTTGGCCCAGGACGCCAGCGAAGAAGGCGATCGCCCGGCTGCCGCCAAGGAGCCGACCGATCCCGGCGAGGCGACCGTCATCGTGCAGGGCGTGACGGATCTTCGCAAGGTTGACGAGCCAGTGCCGGCGCCGACGTCAGCCGTGGAGATACCACCGCGTTTTCGCAAGCTCAATCCGCACGCCGCCGGCGCGTTGGGCCAAGTCTACCTGGCACGCGATCTGGAATTGCGCCGCAAAGTCGCGCTGAAGGAAATCAAGGATGTCTACGCCGACAATCCCGATGCGCGTTCGCGCTTCGTGCTCGAAGCAGAGATCACGGGCCGACTCGAGCATCCGGGCGTCGTGCCCGTTTATGGCATGGGCACGTACGCCAACGGCCGACCGTTCTACGCGATGCGATTCATCAAGGGACAGAGTTTTGCCGACGCCATCAAAGAACTGCACGCGCCAGGTCGAAGCGACAGCGAATTCGCGTTGGAGTTGCGAAAACTCCTCGGGCGTTTCATTGCCGTATGCAATACGATGCAGTACGCGCACGACCGCAACATCGTGCATCGCGATCTGAAACCCAGCAACATCATGCTGGGCACCTATGGCGAAACGCTAGTCGTTGACTGGGGTTTGGCGAAGGTCATGGGTATTTCGACGGGTGATCCGACTGATTCGATGGTCGATCCATTGCCCACCAGCGGCAGCAGCGAAACGCTGCCGGGCCGTGCGGTGGGCACGCTTACCTACATGAGTCCGGAGCAAGCGGCGGGCCGCCTGGACGAAGTCGGTCCTCTGAGCGATGTTTACAGTCTCGGCGCGACGCTCTTTGCGATCCTCACCGGGCGAGCGTCGGTCGAGGATTCCAAGTCGCCGGATCAGTCGCGTGTCGATATGCGCAAACTTCAGCGCAAAGTCATCGAGGGAAATATTCAGCGTCCGCGCAACGTAAAGCCGACTGTCGATCGGGCTTTGGAAGCGATCTGTGCCAAGAGCATGGCCCTGCGCCCCGCCGACCGCTACGCCGGCGCTCGTGATCTCGGCGAAGACGTGGAACGGTGGCTGGCGAACGAACCTGTCGGCGCCTGGCCCGAACCGATCGTCGTCCGCACGCGCCGCTGGGTCAGCCGACACCGCACGATGGTCGCCGGGGCGGCGGCAGCCGTGCTCGTCGGTTTGGCGTTTTCACTGGTGTTCAATGCGTATGTGAATCAAGAGAACTCCCGGCTCAGCGATTACATCGCCAAGATCAAGGAAGCCAACCAGGGAAAAGAAGAAGCGGAAAAAGCGAAAGCCCTGGCCGTCGCCGACATGGACAAGGCACGCGACGACGCCAAGGCCCAAGAAGTAATCGCCGATGCCGCCAGACTCAAGGCCAAGGAGCAGCAGGATCTCGCTGACAAGGCGAGCGAGCAAGTCAAAAAGCAACAGCAGCTCGCCGAAGTCGCGGGCAAACGCGCCGCGGAGCAGGAAGCCGCCGCCATCAAGGCCACCAAGTTGGCCGTCGAGCAGCAGAAACTAGCAGACGAGGCCAAAACCCTCGCCGACCAGGCTCGCCGCGACGCCAAGAAAGCTCGCGACGACGCCGCCCGAACGCTGGCCGTCAACAGCACGATGATGGCGCAAAATCGCTGGGACGAAGGCCAGGTCATCCTAGCAAACGAAATGCTCGAGAACGTCGATCCGCAGTTTCGCCTCGCCGGCTGGCAATTCCTGCGGCGACAATTCGAAGGCAGCTATGCCACGCTCTACGGCCACGTCGCTCCCGTGCGGTACGTCGCCTTCAGCCCGGACGGCCGATGGATTGCTTCCGTGTCCGTCGGCAAGGACGACCGCAAAGACGGCAAGGCCGGCGCTGTTGCCGGTAATCTAAAAATCTGGGACGCCCGCACCGGACAGTTACTCAAGTCGCTTGACGGCATCGCAACCTTCGTCTTCAGCCCCGACGGTCAACGCCTCGCAACCTCCGCCGCCGATGGCTCGATCAAACTCTGGAACGTCCCGCAAGGCACACTCGTCAAAACCGGAGGCAAACTGCACGACGAACCGATCACCTGCCTGGCCTTCAGCCCGGATGGAAAACGCATCGTCTCCGCAAGCGAAACCGGTGTGCTAAAGTCCTCCGACGCGAGCACGCTGGATAATATCCTTTCCTTCAAGAAGGGGCACACGCACCGAATTTCATCGCTCGATTTTAGCCGCGATGGCAAACGCATCGTATCGACGAGCCTCGATAACACCGTACTGGTCTGGAACGCGGAAACGCTTGAAGTCGCTCTGACCTTCATGCGCAGCACCAACGGCGTCGCCGGCGCGGTGTTCAGTCCGGACGGAACCAAGCTGGCGAGCGCCGGCATGGACGAAACGGTAAAGGTATGGGACCTTGCCACTGGCGAGGAACGATTGGCCAAGAGCCGGCACGCCCTTCGCATCACCAGCGTGGTTTTCAGCCCCGACGGTCAAAACGTGGCGTCCGCGAGTCTCGATGGCACCATCAAGATCTGGGGTTCACGTTATGGCAACGAAGTGCAAACGCTTCAGGGCCACACCAAATCCGTCATGAGTCTGAGTTTCAGCCCGGACGGTCAACGGCTGGTCTCGGCGAGCAACGATTGGTCGGTGAAATTGTGGGACCTGGCGCACGGCCAGGAGTTGCAACCGTTCACCGGACCTATCGCCGCGGTCGCGTGCCTGTCGTTCTGTCCCGATGACAAGCAACGCCTGACCGCGGGAACATGGAACGGCATGGTTCACGTCTGGAACGGCCTGGACAGCAAGGCCGCCCTTTCAATCAAGGCGCACAACAAGGAAGTCCTCGGCGTGGCGTTCAGCACGGACGGATCGCGCGTCGCATCGTGTGGGCAGGACGGCAAAGTCAAACTCTGGGACGCCAAATCGGGCACGGAACTGGGCGTGAAGATCAAGGGCCACGCCGCTGCCGTCACCTGCGTCGCCTTTAGCCGTGATGGCAAGCGCCTCGCCTCCGCTGGCATGGACAAGTTCGTGAAGATCTGGGACGCTCAAACCGGCGCAGAGATTTGGTCGCATCAACAAGACGCCAAGAGCGGCGCGGGCGAAATCACCAGTGTCGCCTTCAGTACCGACGGCGAGCGCCTCGCCTGGGCTGACCGAAGCGGCTCGATCCACGTCTGGAGTATCAAGAACCAGAAAGCAATTTTCGACCGGACCGAACACAGCAGCGGCATCACCAGTGTCGTGTTTTCCCCCGCGGATGATTTTCTCGCATCGTCCGGTCAGGATGGCCGAGTCATCCTCTGGGACGCCCAGGGCGACCTCGTCCTGGGGCTGAAAGGTCACGCCAGCGGCGTCATGAATCTTTCCTTCAGCCAGGACGGCAAACGCCTCGCATCCGCGAGCAAAGACGGAACCGTGCGCCTCTGGGACGCGCGGACCGGACAGGCCATCAAAACCTTCCAGGGACATGCCGACCTCGTGACCAGCGTCGCTTTTAGCCCGGACGGAAAATACATCGTCTCCGCCAGCCTGGATAAAACCGTCCGTCTTTGGGACGCCAGCACGGCGAAAATCAGCCCCATCTTCCGAGGCCAGCACGCCAAGCCTGTCGAGTCTGTCGGCTGGAGCGCCGACGGCAAGAAAATATATAGCCGAGACCTGGCGGAAAAACTCGTCGCCTGGGATGTGACAACCGGCAAGATGCTGCCCGATGCCGGCGTGCCCGATCCAGTCATCGCATCCACGCCCGTCAGTCCCAACGGCAAAAAATTGGCCGTGCCCGTGGCTAACTGGTTCCAACTCGTCGATCTCGACGTGTCGACCGAGGAGTCCGCCTACCGCGCGAGCATGAGCCGACTGCGACCCTGGTGGCATCGCGAACGGGCGATCCACTACGAGAATCTTCGACAGATCTCCTACTACGCGGCGGCGTTCCACTGGAGTCTCGTGGTGCAGGCCAATCCCGCCGACAGTGACGCCCGGCAACACCTGGATGCGGCACTCAAGAACCTCAGCACCGCCGACGCCGAACGACTGCGGCGTCAGGCCTCCCTGAAGGGAAATTAGTGCAATTGATGTCGTGAAGGCGTCGAAAACGCCCTTGCCGTGGATGCGGTATGTCCGGTACGATAAACTTGTGGGTTGGATCCCCCGAGGAGAATATTCATGCCGGAGCCCACGTCGTTCGACGAGCTTATCCGCAAAGTTCGTATCGGCGATCAAGATGCCGCGACGGAACTTGTGCAGCGCTACGAGCAGGCGATAAGGCGGGCCGTCCGGTTCCGCCTTGCCGACACCCGGCTAGTGCGCGTTCTCGATTCGATGGACATCTGCCAATCGGTTTTCGCCAGCTTCTTCGTTCGCACCGCCGCAGGCCAATTCGATATCGAAAAGCCGGATCAGCTACTTCGGCTGCTCGTGGCGATTGCACGCAATAAACTCGCGAAGCAAGTAAACACCCAGCAGCGGCAATGCCGGGATTATCGCCGGGTGCAGGGCGGCGAGATCGACGAAGGCCAGTTCGCCGCTGCCGATGCGACGCCTAGCCAGATTGTGGCCGGACACGAACTGCTGGCGAAGGCGGACCGCTTGTTGTCCGACGACGAGCGCAAGCTGCGCGAACTGCGCAAGGAAGGGCACGACTGGGCCGCCATCGCCGAGCAGCTCGGCAGCAGCCCGGAAGCATTGCGTAAGAAGCTGGCACGGGCCATGGACCGCGTCGCCCACGAGCTTGACCTGGACGACTACGACCATGAGTAAGCCTGCGGACCGCCCGCCTGCCATCTCACCGCAGATCGTGGACGACATTCTTGACGAGCAGCGCCGCCGCTGGAGCCAGAATGAGCGAGTTCTCGTCGAGGACTTTATCCAACGCATTCCAGCACTGGCAACCGATTCTGGCATTGTTCTTGATCTCATCTACAACGAAATCGTACTCCGCGAAAAAGCCGGCGAAGCACCGACCCAGCAGGAATATTTGCAGCGATTTCCCGATTTGGCTGCGGACCTCGCCTTGCAATTCGAGGTCGATGGCGGCCTCGACTGGGAGATGATCGCCGACACGCCGGCGCCGCCCGAAGAAACCGAATCCAAACCGGTGCGTCAGCAATCGCCGAACCGAAGCACGCCGTATCCGTCGGTCGATGGCTATGCCATCACGGGATGGATTGGGCGCGGTGCGACGGGCGTCGTCTACAAGGCGCGCCAGCTTAGCCAGGATCGCAGCGTCGCCCTCAAGGTCGTGCTCGCTTGCACGCGCCGTGTCGACGACGCCGCGTCGGCGCTTCACGCCGAATCAGCGAAATTGGCCTCCCTGCGGCATCCACACATTTGCCCCATTTACGAGATCGCAGTCGACGCGGGCCGGCTGGTCCTGGCACAGGAACGCGTCGAGGGAAATTTGCTCAGTCGCGTGGGCGATCCATCGGTCTCGCCGCGCCAGGCGGCGCAATGGGCAGAATCCCTCGCCCGAACCGTTCGCGACATCCACGCCATGGGTATCGTGCACGGCAATCTGACGCCCGCAAACATCCTGGTGAGCTTCAACGGCATACTGAAAATTACCGACATCGGCCTCGCCCGTTTTTGTGATCCCGTTCCGCGTTCCGATTTGTCGGAATTGGCCAACTACCGCGCTCCGGAACTCGCAAACGGTGACCGGCAAGCACTTGGTCCCGCATGCGACGTATTCGGCATTGGGCAAATTCTGCGCGCCCTGCTGGGAAGCAAATCGCTTCGCCCGCAACCGAATTTAACGACGCCAGGGATCTCGCGCGAACTGGAAACGATCTGTCTACATTGCCTCAATACGGAGCCGGGCAATCGTTATCCGACGATGGCGGCGCTGGCGGAGGATTTGGCAGCGTTCCTGGCAGGCAAGCCAATTCAAGCACGCCGAACCGGGATTCTTCAGCGTGTGATGCATGCAATGCGGGCTTGGCGAGAACCGCCTCGCAAAGGCGAGAATACCGCCGTCATGGTTGGACATCGACGCGCCGACCGCGTGCAACTCGTCTTCGACCTGGCGTGTCGGCTGATGCGTTGCACCGATCTCTCCGCACTCGTACGTCACCTCGCCGAGGCGGCGGCCTGGTTGACGCATGCGGAACGAGCGATCGTGTACATCGTCGACCGCGATCAGGGCGAATTCTGGGCGCCGACTCTCTCGGGAGTTGAAGTAGAAGAATGGCGTTCGCCGCTCGACGTCGGCATCGCTGGTGACGTGGTGAGGACGAAACAACCCGTAAACCTCGGCTCGGATTCCGCCGATCCCCGCAAAGATTCTAAGACGCGAAATTTATTGGCATTGCCCATCCTGAACGGCACTGAATCCGTGATCGGCGTGATCGAAATCGCGAATACAAAGAACGCTGCCTTCTCAGCCGAGGATACGGAGCTTCTATCGAATCTGCTTACCGCCGCGGCAATCGCCGTCGAGCGTGCGGAGAAATGATGATTGGGCGATCCGTGCGTCAATCATCGCAAGAAATAATAAGCCGTGCCCGCCACGAGGACGCCCGTAAAGGCGAGCATGGCGAACGTCGCCGTGGCGTAGGTTCCGGCCAATTTGTGCGATTCGGCGTCCGCGTCCAGGGCGGCCTGGGTCCAGGTGACGCTGGCCTGCTCCTTCACCATTTTTTGAAGGACGCCGCCGACAAATCCCTGCACACCCACGGCTCCTGTCGCTGCGAAGTAGAAACCCGAATAGCGGAACATGGGCGCATTCTCTGGCATAATGGACGACATCACGATGTCACACACCGCCTCGGTACGTTCGTTAAGTTCCGTCAGGAGCAGCGTGAGCCGCGAGTTGCGCAAGAAGAGCGGCGAGACCTCCTTGTTCGCTTCGGTCTCGGTTTGGTAAACGGAGTAAACGCTATCCTGCATGTAGGTCGTGCAGATCCACGACAGCGACGCTCGCAGCTGGCGTCGCAGTTCCTCGGTAGACATCCGCGTAGACATTGGAAAGCTGCCGCCGCGGCGACTGCCTAGCTCTTTCGGCCGTTGCAGGCTGAGGAACTCGCTGAAACCGGGCAGGTCTTCGAGATCGACCAACATGGTGACGACGGGGCAATCGATCCTCATTTCCGTGCGAACCGTTGAGAGATCTTCCAGAGCAGCTTGAGCGGTCAACTGGGCCTCGCCAATCGTGTCGGTTCCTGCCAGCGGGATGAGGAGAAGGATGCCGTTGGCGGCGCATTCGGATTTTCGCTCCCGCGCAATCAGTCGGCAGAGGTGAGCAAGCCTCGCCTTTAGCCTGGTCACTTCCTCGTTATCGGCCATGAGATCGTTGCCAAGCGGCTTTCCGCGCTCCGCGCGATAGGCTTTGCGTTTCTCCAGGACGGTAGCCTCGCGCCCGAGGGAAGCCGCGATGATCTCCTTGGCCTTGATCGCATCGCGATCCACGGCGCCTACCGTGGCGTCGGCGTTTTCGAGCGAGTCGTCTGCAAGGGCGGCCGGCGGCAGGACGGTTTCGTCGCGCGCCAGGATGCCTGCGAGTTTGCCCAGAACCGAGGCGCCCCGGCAGGTGACGTAAATCGCGCCGGGAAACGCCGACTTAGGAGAACTTTCTTTCTCGGCATATACGTGAATCGGCGCAGTAGGGTCAGGTGGAGCATGCTTGACGACCCATTTCGTGCCAGAGCCGTCGAACATGTTTACCTCGGCCGATTCAGGCCGGCCGAGTACGAGAAAAAGCGAAACCTGGTGTGCCTGAATGCCCGCCTGATGCACGGCATCCATTGCGCTTTTCCAGGCCGCATCTATATCCGGAAACGGCGACGCCTCGGTTTCCGCGTCCCACGACACGAACAAGAAATACAGCACGACTCCAACGAGTATGACTATCAGACCAAGCAGCGGTGCGTAAAACGGCTTCAGTTTCGGCGAAAGCGCCGGCAGCCAGCGGCCAAGGTTGATCGCGTCATTGAAGTGGTACAGAGCATACTCGATCGTCACGAAAAGTAACAGGATGATAATCCACGTGACGACGGCCCAAATGATCTTGTTGACGCGCGATATCGTCGATCCAACGACCTGACCCGAGGTGTCGCGGACCACCAGCGTCGTGACGTTCCGGATCGCCGCGGAAATCCAGGCCCAAATAGCGCCGAAGAAATTTTGCATAAAGCATGCCCCGCTGGTTTGAGCTATTCCAACTTCTTGCGTGCATCCGTGGAATCACGCGTTTTTTGACTGAGCAGCGGCGCCACCGTGAAAACGGCGATGGCCGCCACAACTGCCAGGGCGATGGCGCTGGCGATCGTGAAGCGCTTGAGCCAGGTTTGCAGTTTCTGCGTCCCTATCAGCGTTTTATCGACCGTCGGCGGAACGACCAAGCCTTGCGGCGGAACGTAGACTCGGTCTTCCGGTTCGGTGAGCTGAATCTGGACAGCGTCACGCCAAGAATTCAATTCGATCGGTTTCTCGCTCATCTTGCCGCGAAATCCCAGCATGACGCACAGGTAATAGACTTCGAGCGCGTCGCGTGTGGGCCGAGACTGCGAGCGTTGTGCCTGCTCCCAGAATTCGGTGTTGCGCTTGTTCAGTTTGTAGAGTGCGTACTCCATCTTGTTGGCGTTCCATTGCTCGTTCCAGACGGAATCGAGTATGAAAATATCGTCAAGCCAACAGGCGAGCGCGTAACGAATGCCAAGAAATGCGGTCAGGGTCCCGGCACCGGCCGTATCGGTGCTTCGCGGATCGCCCAGGACATCGGCTCGAAGCGAATCCGGGACGGGTGCGAGAAGCAGCGCGAGCAATTTTTTCTGGCATTCGCCAAAGCGTGAACGCCAGACGCTCTCGTTCGAACGCAGTCCTTCTTTATATTCGATGGCTGCACGAAGCACGGGAAAGACAAAATCGGCGATTTCTTTACGCATAGGAAAACTCTAAGTGCCGACGGCGAGAATCGGCGAGTCAGCTCGCCGCCGATTCACCTGGGACGACAAATAAGGAAAACTGCATGGTGGTGGCGGCATGTCCGTCGATGGCTTTGAGCGAAAGAGTACGTTCGCCGTCGAGGTTCTTGCTTGGCCCGATGGCGAGCCGAGTGTCATTCACGCGAATCGCCAGGGCGAGCGACTCTTGCACATGCGCCCATTCGGCCTGTTGGGAATCACGACTGACCTGGAAATAGGTCAAGTCGGACATCACGGGCAGAACGCGAGGCGGTTGCGTGGCGAGAGTGAATTCCAGCCCTTCGATGCCGCGCATGAACATCTGATCGACGCGATCGCCGCTGCCGATTTTCATGTCGAGTTCGCCTGGAGTAGTCAGCAGATCGATGACGCGCGCCGCCGCCAGGGGGCTTCGCACGCCGACGAACAGCTGAAACGCCGATTCAAGCCAGGTCGGCTCCATGGTGACTTGCATGCGCAGGCCGGCGCCGATGAAATCGCGCTCCTCGTAGGCGACACTGTCGTTGTCCTCTTCGAGAAAACAGCGGACTCGATAGAAGCAACCGCCCAGATCATCATGATCGTAGCGAGGCAGCTTGGGCGAGCGGTAGTTGTCACGAAAGATTGCAAGTTGCCCGACGAGCCTGCACAATTCTAGATAAGCCGTGAAAGGATGTACGCCACGCGCGAATGCGAGCGTGTTCAGCACGGCCGTCGCTTCGTTCAGCACCGCCAAGCGCCCGAGCAACTTGTTGTCGCCGGGATTCTGCGTTTCAAACGTGATCCCGCGAGTCTGAGCCTTAGCAGCCAGCTTGTCCATTCGGCTGGTCAGGTGGTGATACAGCATCTGCATGATCTGTTCCGCGAGCGGTTTCCAGGCGTCGCACGCCAGGATCGGCGGAATATATAACTCATCGATTTGGGGAGTGTCGTCGTCGTTGCTCGCTTTCTTGAACTGCGCGATCTCCAGCACTTCGTAGCCGGTTTGATCTGGAACATCCACGAGCAATTTCAGATTCAAGGTTCGGAAGGCCAAAGGCTTCGGGTCGGCGCCATCGTTTTCGTCCGCAACGTCAAATTGCTCGACGCGGAAACGCGTCGTGATAGGCTCACTGCCTTCCGCCGAATCGTTGGAGGCCTCGCTGTCTGAAGCCGCATTCGGGCCGCTTGGATTCCATATCGCGATTGCAAGGTAAACGCGGATCTGATCCTTGCCGATCATGAGCTCTTTGAGGTCCAGCGTCGGCAACCGGCATTCGCCCGGCACGTCAACGATGGTTCCGTCGCGCATGCGTGCCTGAAGAGTTGTGATCTCAAACTGACCGCTCTGGAACGCATCCGCGTCCCATTCCAACGCGCGTAGCCCCCAGTTGTGATGAACGTTCCAGCGATGCCCCAAGCGAAGCCTTTCGGCGCGGTAACGGTCCTCCTGCTGCATGTGGTGCGGCCACATGAACATGCCGTCTTGCCAGAGTACCGATGAAGCCGAACGAACAGTCATGGATGGACGGATTCCGCCAAGATGGTGTGCTTCTGAGTGTGTCGCAAGCGATATATTAAGATTACGCCCACGAGGCGGAAAGTACAGTGGCATTCCGTTTCGCCGCTCTCCTTCGACGAGCATGACCCGTGTACCGTTCGGCAAATATCGCACTCCGCGAAAATCAAACCCCCTCAAGCCGCTGGCTGGAGTCGCCAAAGCGCTCGAGCCGCACGCCAGCCTTGTCCATGAGTGACAGGTACAGGCTGCACATCTTGCGGTTCGGCCGCCCCATGAAGTCGAGCACGCGGCCCGTGCGAATCTGCCCGCCGCCTCGGCCGACCATCACCACGGGCAACTGGTTGTTCTCGTGATTTCCCGTCATCATGCTGGAGCAATAGAGAATCATCGAATTGTCGAGCAGGGTGCGATCGCCTTCTTGAATGCGATCGAGCCGACCCGCGATATAGGCCAGTTGCTCCAGGAAGAATTGATTGACCTTCAACCAATCGTTGCCGTTAGTGTGCGACAACAAATGGTGGATCATGTAATCGATGCCCTGGTTTGGCCGCTCGGATCGCAGATTCGGAAAGCGTAGCGAAGAATGATCGTTGTTCAGCTTGAGCGTGCAGACGCGGGTCGTGTCGGTTTGGAACGCCAGCACGAGGATATCGCACATAAGCCGCATGTGCTGATCGACGTCCTGCGGCATGCCGTCGGCGGGTCGCGCCATGTTCGGGCGTTCGAGCGTGGGGCGCCAACCTTGCAATCGCCCCTGTTGGCCTGCGCGCTCGATCTGCTGTTCGACTTCGCGGACCGAAGAAAGGTACTCGTCAAGCCGGCGCTGATCCGCCCGGCTGATTCGATTGCGCAGGCCGCGCGAATCTTCAATCACGGCGTCGAGAACGCTGCGGTCGGCCCGATGAGCGTCATCGCGGAAGAGGCGATCGAACGCCCGCGCGGGATAGACTTCGAGCGGGGTGGGCGTGGTCGCCGAACTCCACGAAATGTGGGAGCTGTAAATCATCGAATAGTTTTTGTGAATCGCTGCGATCGATGGCTCGCAGCCGAGCACGAGGCTGGAGACCTTGGTCTGGTCACGCCAGCGCTGAGCGAGCACTTGGTCGCAACTGACACCGGAGCGGATTTCGCCGCCCGGCGCGAGATGGGCGCCGGTCAGCAAGTTGCCCGTTTGGCAGCTGTGAATGCCGCCGATCAACGCCTCGGCGTTGTAGAGACCTCGCAGAAATAGCATCTTCTCGCGGAATGGCCGCATCGATTCGAGCACTCGGCCTAGCTCCATGCTCGCCCCTTCGCCGCGCGCCCACCACTCGCGGCTATGGAAGCCATTGCCCGAGAACAAACACGCAAACCGCACCGGCGGCTGCTCTGCCCGCAGGCGCGTTCCGTCTTGTGCAAAGGCAGGCAGCGACTCCAGCCAAGGCAGCGCCATGCTGACGCCCACGCCACGAAGAAACGTGCGGCGAGAAAAGAGACGGGTATTACTCGAATAGGCATTCATTTCGATGGCCTCAGGTTCTCACTTTTCTACTCAGGAGGGCAAGCATTCGCTTATTATATCAGTCCGTAAGTTGCGAGCGGCGGAGATCGTCGTATCGTTGGTTACGCTAACTTGCGTGCCGAATGCGCAGGTCAGTACAAGCCGCCGCGTGGCTGGTTTCGAGGTCCAATGGTACGACTAAATCCGCTCCGATCCATAATGGGACCGTTGGCAGTAATTGGCCGACTTCAACAGCAATCGGCCAGGCCATTAGTTGCCCGGCTTCTTCCCTGCCGATCGACCGATACGACACGGCGGACAAGGACCCCGATGCCGTGCTTGCGACGTGGGCCCCGAGCTCGGTGAGCAGTTCGGCGTGGAGTTCCGCACGTCGCGTGGTGACGACATCGATCACAACCAGGCCACATCCGCGCCGCAAGTAGTCGGCACACTTCGCCGTGAATGCCGCGCGTGCCTGGGCACGATCCTTGTTACGCGGGCTGACAAGTTCGATCGTCGCGGCCAGCTGTGGGTCGCCGTCATCGGCGAATATTTCCACACGCACATCATCGAGGCTAGGCCACTCCACGGCGACTGTCAATCCGGGCCGTGGAGCCGTCCACGGCCTAACCGCAAACGGCGCTGTGGCCGAATTGTCAGGCTCAAGGTTCCTCAGCGCTGCGACATCGATTTCGACCGGCCCATCGCGGTCCAGGAATGGCACCGCGTAATACCCCGCTGGCAGCACGCCCGCGTTGAGCAATCGCGCCATGGCCGCCGCCCATGCACCATGAAACGCTCGCCACGGATGCGTGCGGCTCAGCGGCGGGTGAAAGTGATCCAGAAGCGGCATGGGAAACTCCAGGTTTCTTGCAGTCTCAATCACTCCGCAAAATCGCTGCCGCGCACCTTGCGGAATAGAAGTGTAAGGTACTTGTTCTCGAATCTGCTCGGCGTAACAACGGAACGACTATAGTAAATAAGGCGGCGGACGCACGCCGTGTTTGGAAGCCAAATATTCAAAATCCAATTCCTCAACCGTTCTGAAATCGTTTGAAACAGCATGATAACTGTGCGAAGGCGGTTTTCTATTCCCCCACTCCACGGAGACAATCAACCTCTCAGGTTCCGAGGCGACAACAGTTACTCCCATGTAATTTATCCCATCGGCACCATGCGCTTCCAAGTAGGAAATCGCTTCTATTACAGCCTTCCGGTTGCGCGGATAAAAAAAGTATGCGAATGAGTTTGGGAGCAAACATCCGCTCAAGAGCATCCATGCGCCAGAGAGCAGAACAGCTTTCCACCACGCCAATCCCAACGCAATCAAGACGGAGGGAACCACAAAGCCGAAGTATGCCATTCCAGCGTAGGGTAATAATCGTACAGAACGCAACAATTGACAGCACAGCAAGGGCAGCCGAAGGAGGAGCAGCGGAATAATTACCACTGCCAGAATGAAGAAGATCAAATACGCGACAACGTAGAGGTATGCCCTCAGAATCACCATGCCTATTTTTTTCCACGCCATACCAGATCTCCTGGAGACCACATCGGCAAGTCCAATCCAAACCGCAGACCAATGGCGGGGCCGAGATTCACGCAATATCGTTGCTGCGGGATCATTCACATTCACTCCGCAAACTCACTGCCTCGCACCATTCGGAATTGCGGGCTGTGGACGATCGCCAGGACCGCTGCGGAGATTCGGCCTTCGTTGCGATTCAGTTCCGCGACCATCTCGTCGATCAGCGCCGTGTCCGACAGCGTCGTCGCTCGGCCCAGGGCGTAGCCGAGCAATCGCTGGCAAAAGAGACGCACGACGACATCCTTCTTTTTCGTCAGTAGATAGGTTCGCAGTCCATCGATTCCCTCGAATTCCGTGCCATCGCGAAGTTTTGCTTTCGTATCGACGGGCAAGCCGCTGACTTCCTTCACACGGAAACGGCCGATGGCGTCGAAGTTTTCGAATGCGAATCCGTACGGATCAATCCGCACATGGCAGGCGGCACACGACGGATCGGAAACATGTCGTTCAACCTGCTGCCGCGTGGTTCGTTTCGCAGCGCCTTCCTCATCGGGGATGGCGGGCACGTTCGCGGGCGGGCGCGGCAGTTTCTCGCCCAGCAGCGTTTCGACGACCCAGTTGCCCCGCAGCACCGGACTCGTTCGCGACGCGCCCGATTGCTTCGCATGTACGCTCGCCAAACCTAGGATGCCGCCGCGACCGAACTTACGAACGGCGTCCACCTTTCTCCATTGTGGCCCTTTCACGCCGGGAATGCCATAGTGTTTCGCCAGGGTTTCGTTGAGAAACGTATGGTCGGCATCGAGAATCTGCGTGACGGCACGATCGCTCTGGAACAGGTCCTGGAAGAACAATATCGATTCCTCGTAAATCGCGCTGCGCAAAGCCGGGTTGAAAGTAGGGAAGAGCTTTTCGTTTTTTTCTTTGAGCGAATCGAAATTGCGCACGTGGATCCATTGCGTGCCGAACTCGATCGCAAATGCGCGAAGACGCGAATCCTTGAGCATCCGTTGCGTCTGCTCGGCAAGCACTTTCGGATCGCGAAGTTTGCCTGAAACAGCAAGACCGCGAAGCTCGTCGTCGGGCGTGGACGACCAGAGAAAATAGCTGAGCCGGCTGGCGAGTTCCCAGTCGTCGATCGGCGCGGCCTGTTTCCCGGGCGGCGCCTTCTCGATGCGGAAAAGAAACGCAGGCGCGACGAGCACGCGCGTTAACACGCCGCGGAATGCTTCTTCGTGGCTGACGCCTTTCTTCCGGATTTTTTGATACAGCGTCAGCAGGTCGGCTTTTTCTTTCGCGTCGATGGGCCGGCGAAAAGCTCGCTCGGCAAACTCGGTCAGCGCTGTTAGATGCTTTGGTTCCGCCGCCAACGCGTCCTTCGTAAATTCATCGGCGCGCTTCTTGAACACCGGCCTTTGACTCTCAAAGTAATTCAATAATTGCTTCGGCTGATCCTGCGTGACATAGCCGATGAACTGCGGCAAATAGTCGTTTTCCGCGACAGGCTGCCGGCTGATAAAGCGGTGCTCGCTCCACGAGTGATCGATCTCGCGTTTCGCCTTGGCATCGAGGAACAATCGCTCGAGCGGTTCGTCCTCGCGATGGAACATCTTCAGGCTCACGACTTCGTCCGTCGGGACGACATTCGGAAAGCATAAATACCAGGGAAACACCTGGCGGAAATCGTCGAAGCCCGCCTGCATTTTTTTGAAAACAGCCGACGCGGCCGACCCCACGAGGGGACTCTTGGCATTCCAGCGCATCTCACCGCTCGGCCGATCTGTGGCAACATCGAAGACGGCGAGACGCTCGGCGGACGAACCGTCAAACCGGCCTTCGACGACGAACTGACGCTCGCGGAGTAGAGCTGCCGGCAGGTGGACTTCGATGATCATATTGGCAGGCGTGATTAGATTCTCACCGTCGAAGCGGTCCTGGGCGAGACCGAACGCCGAGCCGGCCGGGCGTGGCCTGGCAAAGCGGGCGAGATCCAGTCCCTTGAGCAGAACGCCGTCGCCCGGCACGATGGCGTCGTAGAGAGCACGATTCGGATCGTTGGGGTTCGTCGGTCTGGCGCCGGTGAGCAGCGTCTGCACTTGGCTGGCGAGTTTGTCGGCCTCCTCACTGCGTGCGGGATCTACGACGGCGATGCGCCATTGACCGAGTAGCGAATTCGACGAGATGGCCGCGATGCCCTTGTTTCCCGGCGTTTTTCCCGTCGCCTTGGAAGGACCGCGAACGAAGCTCCAGACGTCCTTGTTGCCGTGCTTGTCAGCGTGCGGGTTGCCGGACTGGATCGTATTGGCGACATCGCCGGCGAGGTCCCAAACACGGCCATCTTTCCCAGGCTCCGATAGGGTCAGTGTGATCTCGGTGAGGTCGCAAGAATGGTTCCGGTCACGGGCATCGATGGCGAGTACGACGCGGTCGCCCGGTTCGACCTGAATCGTGCGCGCCGGCACGGTCGTATTGCCGCCGAGGTTGATAACGCCCTGGCCGAGGTTCGTGGCCTTGCTTCCCTGACGCTGCTCCAGCCACCACGCCACGCCGTTGCCGCACGTCGGGTGAGCGTGCATGATGTGCGCCGTCACGGCGACCTTGGCCGAGACTGGGCTTTTCCATTGGGCGGCGACGAATTCCGCTGGCGTCGGGTGGACGAGGATCTTGCGTGGTCGAGCGGTTCCGGGAATTTTCAGCAACGTGTCGGACGCATTGGAAACAAACACCGGCAGATCAACTCCAGCGCGGCGCCAGCCGCTGATCGGCGGGAATTTCTCGTTCTTCGGCGTCTTCTGGTCGAGCAGTGTAATCGGCGCGGCGGGACCGGAGAGCGGCGGCTCGGCGGTTTCCTTTTTGAGCGATTCCAGCGCCAGGACCGCTATCCACCGCTGCAACAGGGCGGGGTCGAGTTTACTCTTTTGCGCGAGTTCGTCCGCCGTCTGCTTGCCGTCCTTCGTTAGTTTCGCCGCGGCCGAGAGGTATCGACTGGCGTCGATGAAAATCGTGGCATGATCGACTTCGAAGGCGGAGCCGAACTTCGCGTAATCCTTGAGCAGCAGCGGCGGTTTCCCTGGCGCCTCGAAACGCGGCCGTTGCCAAACGACGCGTTTGTCCTTGTCGCCAGGCGAAAGCTCGCGCGTCGCAAGGAAGAGCGAGACGTCGTTCTGGCCAGGAGCGGGCTTGACTGCGAGCTTGATGGACTGCGTCTCGCTCACGGTGACATTACCGGCGACTTGCCGAGTCATGGCGCCGTAGCGATAGCTGCCGATCGGCACGAAATTCCACAACGCCTTCTGCCAATCGGTGATATCCGCGACCAGCCCGGGAATGTCTTTCTCACCGGCATCGCGCCAGCGGGCGCTAATCTGGTCGAGCGGAAACGACGCCGTCTTGTCGTTGAGTGTGTCCCAAAGCACTCGGAGATACTTTGCGTTCAGCTTCTCTTTGCCGGCCACCTCGGCAAGAGACGATTTGCCCGAAACCAGCGATTCGCGGTGCCGAACCGTGGCGAGTAGATAGGGCTGAAAAGCCAGCCGGCCATCGGCCGTGTGTTTGGCGTAGAATTTGCGCAGGCGAGCCGTGCTTTCGTCGGTCCAGTCGCGGCGAGTTTTGCCTGGGCTGAACCGAAAGCCCTCGGGCAAGAGCACGGCATGATCGGCGACTTCCTTGGCGGCCTCCAGATAGCGAGTGAACAGCGTCGGCGTGATATCCGACAGCGACTCCGCGGCATTCGTGAATCCCTCGCCGGCGGCGCCGTCGGCCGGGAACTCGCGCGTCGGCTTCAGGTCCACGCCCGTCAAATCGCGGATCGTGCAGTCGTACTCCGTGTTGCTTAGCCGGCGCAACGGCACATGCCCGGGATCGCCCACCCGCGCCCGCGCTTCCGCATCGAGCATCGCCCGCACCCAACCCAGCAATACCTTGCGCTCCTCGGCTGTCGGTTGCGGCTTCCCCTTGGGAGGCATTTCGCCGACCTCCACTTGCTCGATCAAATGCTGCCAGGGTTTCAGATCCTTCCGGATCGCGGCAAGGGAATCGAATCGTTCGAGATCGAGGTCGCCTTTATGCGCCTTCTTGGAATGGCATTCGAGACAGTATTTCTTGAGGATTGGCGACACGCGTTTTTGGTAGTCATCGCTCAGAATGCCGGTCTTGACCGTGCCGCCTCCTTGTAGCGGATTTGTAGAAAAATATGACACGACCAGCGCAATTCCGCAACAGGACAGCGTGGACCACACGAGCAGATGTTTAGGACTCACGAGAATGGCCTCATGAAAAAGTGCAATCGGGCGGGCAATCGTGGTCATTGTACTGGCTTTTGTCAAAGGCGAGCGTTGGGCATAACCCTACTTATTCCGCGCACAAGAAAGCCGAATCAGTGGGCTAACGCCCACCGCTTGCCGACCAAACAGATTCGCGCGCGGTACAATTTCCTTGACGGAACACCCGCATGCCGTCTTCACTGAAAGGAGGGTGGCCATGTCCGAACCATTGAATCATCCCGAGGTAAGCGCGCAACTCCATGCCATCTCGCAGATTCTGCGTGATGCGCATCGCCTCGATCCGCAAACGCAGGCGGCCCTGGCTGATCTCGTTGACGAAGTCAGCAATACGCTCGAGGCCGCCACGGTCGATAATGCGAAACTCGCCAAACTCACGGAATGTGCAGGTTCGCTTGTGAAAGCCGTCCACGATCAGCATGACGAGGGCCTCTTGGCCGCGGCGCAAGATCGGCTCGTGCACGCCGTCGTCGCCGTCGAGGCCGAAGCGCCGGGTCTCGCCAGCCTGACTCGCCGCGTCGCAGAGATGCTGTCGAACGTCGGAATTTAGAAAAGGCGTGAACGAAAACCCAACCGAGGACCTGACAGCCAATGATTACGCGACTCGCATTCGTGGTACTAACATTCGTGGCCGGTTTCGCAGGCTTACTTGCGAAGCCGGTGCGTCCACCCGCGCCGCCCGACTTCAGCAAGGTCAAGGCCGAGGCTCTGAAAAAGTACGCCGGCGCCGAGGTGCTCGTGGTGGGCAAGCTGACGCAGGTCACGGCCGGGCCGGTTGGGTTATCGGAGCCGCCCTTGCGCACCTATCGAACTCCCATTGCTGTCGAAAAGTTTTTGCGAGGGTCGGTGAACCTCGACAAGCCGTTGATCGCGAATTACTCGGTCAGACAACAGGCAGAACCGAAATTCCCCTCAGCGACGACGGCAACCGTCATAGCACTCAAACAGGTTCGCGGCATGTGGACGATCCAGGGCTTCGAGGAAGCGACGCCCGATGTCATCAGCCAGGCGACGATGGCGACCTCGTTCCCTCTCGGCTGGACGATCAAGGATGGCAAACTCGTGTCGCCCTGGGCTGGCGTAGGCAAACCCGCCAAGGCCGAGGGCATTGCGTGTTCCGTCACCGGCAGGCCCGTGCTTGCCGCTGGCAACGTGCGGTTCAACGTCGAGCCGATGCCACCCGCCAAGGCCGTGCAGTTCGCCAATCCTGACGGCGACGGGTTGTACAAGCTGACTGTCACCAACGAATCCAAAAACGAGGTGGAGGTCCCCGCGCTCCTCACCGATGGCAAAACGATTCGCTGGGACGAATCGATCGTGATTCGCTGCCAGGACAAAACCTACCCCATCCCCGGATCGACGGGCAATATCGTCGGCCTCAAGTCGGTCTTGCTCAAGCCTGGCGAATCCGTGACCGGCACGACGCACGTCTTCGCGCTGAAAGGCCCGCAATGGCCCATGGGCGGCTACCGCATCGAGTTCCAGTTCTGTCTCGCGGAACTCAGCGTCACGCAGTCGTTCTACTATCTCTCGCGCCACCACGATCCGATCCGGGCAGCGGTATTGAAATCCGTGAAGTAATGGGGCTGACCAGGGAGAACAGCAAATCGAATAACTGCTTCCTAAATCGTCTTTGCCGCTTGCGGCTTAGCGCTCAGCATGGCGCCCTGTTGAGCGCTAAGCCGCAAGCGGCAGTTAATCGGTGTTTTTCGGTGTGATCCGAGGTGAATTGGGATTAGAACCAGAGCCGCAGCCCGAGCAATGGTCCTTCGAGATTGGTCGAGCCGATGCGGAGGAAATCGTAGCCGCCGAAGAATTCGATCTGGCGATACATCAGGCCGACGGTTCCACGAGCATGCACGAAGACCGTGCTGCCGATTGTCCCCGCGTCAAACACGGTGCTGACGACGAGTGGACGTACGGGAAACCAGTCGCCGCCGTATGTGAAATTCACGCCCAGATCGGTTCGCGACCGATCGGAGAGCGTTCGGACGCCGACGCCGGCGAAGACGCTGGCGATTTCATTGCGAGCGAATCGGTAGGTTAGATTGATGTCGCCGATCACGATATCGTCGCTGCTGCCGTTGGAGAGAGTTTCGCGGTACCAATTCCAGCTAGTGGAAATTCCAAATCGGCTCGTGTGATCGAGATGCACCTGCAGACCGGCGCGATTCAGGCCACGGAAATCGTTGCCGTTGTCGATAGCGGTTCGCAAGGCCCAATTACGGCGGGGGATATCGGAGAAGCTGTTTCCGTAGAATTGCGACGAATCCTCGGTAGGGAGAATCTGATAGCCTGAGTACGAGCCAAAATAGGGACTGCGTGTGAAAGCCAGGTGTTTTCCATCATCGTTCAAGGCAACCCGCGGGAGCACTAAGGGCCATAGCAGGGCCAAAAGAAAATCATTGCCCGTCACGGAAATGGCGTGTTCATCCTTGGCCGGACTGTCGGGTACGTGCCAGTCGTGTTCCGTGGACTCGGAATCTCGGGGATTCTCGGTAGTTTTCGTCGTCGGAGCAGGCTTCGGCTCTGGCTCGTCGCGAACCTCGCGGCGAACGTCGGCCAACCGGCCCTGCGCATTCGTAAGCGAGGGCAAAGATGCCAGAACGACGAACGACGAAAAGATCCCAATCCGTACCATGGCGAACTCCGAATGGAAACTGCGAGGCGGATAACGTGGGTAAAAGAAAAGATCAACCCCAAATTTGGGGGTCCAGGGACGATCAGCCTTTATCCTATCCTCCATCGTCGCCATTTTTCGGGCAGCTTTTCTCGTTCACGCTCACGGATCCCGAATACAATTCTCTCTCAGTGAGTCGATCGATACATCCATCAGGAGCACTCTCCATGCTACGCAACCTCATCTGCGCATGCGCGGCCATCGCGCTCGCTTTCGCTTCAGTCTCCGCCGAGCCGGTGACCAAGCCGATCAAGCTGTTCAACGGCAAGGACCTCACCAACTTCTACACCTACCTGCGAGGCGTCGGCAAAAACAAGGACGACAAGGGCGTCTTCACCGTCAAGGACGGCGCGATCGTCGTCTCGGGCGAAATCTTCGGCTGCTTCACCACCGAAAAGGAATACGAGAACTACCACCTCGTCGTCGAATTCAAATGGGGCACCCGAACCTGGGCGCCGCGCGCCAAGGCAACCATGGACTCCGGCATCTTGCTGCATTGCGTCGGAGAAGACGGGGGCACGAGCTACGGCAAAGACGGTAAACCCACCGGGGCATGGATGGAATCGATCGAATGCCAAATGATCGAAGGCGGCACCGGCGACTTCATTCTCGTCGGCGGCAAGGGCAAACCCAAAATGACCGCGACCGTCAAACAGATCGGCAAACAGTGGTACTTCGACCCCAAAGGTCAACCCAAGGAATTCACCGGCGGCCGCATCAACTGGTGGGGCCGTGATCCCGACTGGAAAGACGTCAAAGGCTTCCGCGGCAAAAAGGACGTGGAAAAGGTCGCTGGCGAGTGGAACACGCTCGAATGCATCTGCGACGGCGACAAGATCACCAACATCCTCAACGGCGTCGTCGTCAACGCTGGCACGAAAGCGACGCACACCAAGGGCAAGATCCTGTTCCAGTCGGAAGGCGCCGAGGTGCACTTCCGCCGGATCGATCTGTTGCCATTGAAGAAGTAGCGAGGCGCCGTTGCTACTCCGCTGCCGTGCGGTCCAGCACGGCAAATAGTTCCCGGAGCGGCAAAGAAAACCCAGGCAAAACCTCGCCGCCATCGAGCGTGTCGGTTTCGCCGAGCGTCTTTCCAGCCGATGCGCTCGTGTACACAATTACCGTTCGCGACTCCGGATCCACGACCCAGAGGAGTTGCACGCCAGCCTTGAAATACTCCCGGCGTTTGCGTTTCATCTCCGCGGGTGTGTTGCTTTCGCTCAGCACTTCTACCGCGAGATTCGGGGCGAGTTTCGGAATCGGAGCAATTGGCACCTTGCCTTCGGGAATACGATCCCACGAAACAAAAGAAACATCGGGAATACGTATCAGCTCCGGGGCGAGCCGCATCATGCCGTCGGCGGTTGTCATGAGCCCCAAATTGCGTGGATTGACGAATTCGAAGAGGAAGCTGAAGAGTACGCCTGCCAACCAGGATGCCTTGAACCCCCTGGCCTTCTCCACGAGCACACCATCGACGAGTTCGCAGAGCCGATTCTCCGAGCGAAGAACCTCGAAGATGTCTATTTCCGTCGCGGTGCCTGGCGCTGGTTTCAGGCGAATTCGCGAAATGGGGATACCGCCCAGAAAATGCTGTAGATCTCCCAGCGTTTGAATTCTCGACGATGCTATGACTGACGACATCATTGCCTCGGCATTTATTCTTTGTACCGTTCTCGCTGTCTGAAGTTACTTTATCAGATCGCATTCCATTCCGCCGTCCTGAAAATCCGCTAATTGAGTTTTGCTTGATTGCATCCGCGCAACCCGTTCGGTAAACTGAGCGTATGTCCTCCGAGAGTGACCGCATACTGATCCAGCAGATACGCCAAGGCGATCCACGGGCGTGGGAGCACCTTATCGCCCGCTATGAGGGCCGGCTTCTTGCGTTCATCAATCGCCGACTGCGCGATCGATCCGCAAGCGAAGATGTCGTGCAGGATACACTCATCGGTTTTCTACACAGCTTGCCCAACTTCGACGAAAACCGTGAATTGCAAACCTACCTGTTTACGATCGCGAGCTACAAGCTTACCGACTATCTTCGCAAACAAGGTCGCCATCCGGTGCAGTACATCTCCGATAGCTCTAGCGATCTGCTGCACCGCAAGCTCGATTCCAACCTTCCCGCATCGAGCGTGGCGCGCGGCCGCGAGCGCCAAGACCTCGAAACCGAGGCGATCGCCCGCAGTTTGACGACACTTCTCTCCCACTGGCGTGAGCAAGGCGATTTCGTTCGCATCAAAGTGCTGGAACTGCTCCTCGTCAAGGGCTGGGCCAATCGAGACGTGGCGGCGTTTCTCGAAATCAGCGAGCAGCAGGTGGCGAACATCCGCTTCGCCGGCGTGAAGAAAATCAGCGAGCATGTGAGAAACGCCGGACTGCCCGTGGATGTCTTTCCCGAATTGACCGCGGAGGGGCAACCATGACTGCTCCGATCACGCGCGAACTACTGGCGGCCTACGTGGACGACGCGCTCGGCGAAACCGAAATCGCCCGCATCGAGCAGGCGCTGCGTGACTCCGACGTGCTCCGCCAGCAGCTCACGCTGATGCTGCGAGATCGCGATCGCGGCGAGCATTCCGTCGGCGCCATTTGGCGGCGCAATCGTCTGAGCTGCCCGTCCCGCGAGCAAGTCGGCAGTTTCCTGCTCGGCGTGCTGGAAGAAGACGCCCACGATTACATCCAGTTCCACATGCAGACCATTGGCTGTGCCTACTGCCTGGCGAATCTGGCCGACTTGCAAGCTCAGCACCAGGCCGGCGCCGACGACCAAACCAAGCAGCGCCGCAAACGCTTCTTTCAAAGCAGTGCGGGTCTGTTGCCCGCGGACAAAAAAAAGAAATGATGGCAAGCCCAGTGGTGAGCGCAGGATTTAATGATGCAGAACCGTTCCGAACCCAAACGCGTCGCCGCCATCGTAACCGAGTATCGCCGATGGTCGCATGCCGACGTCATCATCGGTAAGATTCTGGAAGGATTCGGACACGACCGCGCGTCGTTTCCGAATCTTCGGCTCGTGTCGATGTTTGTCGATCAGTTCCCCAAGAACGACATGAGCCGGGCGCTTGCCAAGCAACACAACTTCACGATCTACCCCAACATCGCCGACGCCGTCACGCTAGGCCGAAAGGAAGTCGCCGTCGATGGCGTACTCATCATCGGCGAGCATGGCCGATACGAACGCAATGAGCGTGGCCAAATCCTGTACCCGCGTCGGCGCTTCTTCGAGGCAGTCACCGATGTCTTCGCGAAATACCGCCGAGCCGTGCCGATTTTCTGCGACAAGCATATTTCGTATAGCTGGGCGAATGCCCGCTGGATGGCCGACCGAGCGCGCGAACAGATGTTTCCACTGATGGCCGGGTCGTCCATTCCAGTAACCTGGCGACGCCCATCGCTTCGGCTCAGCCGCGGCTGCGAGCTTGTCGAGGCCGTGCAGGTCGGCTACGGTCCGTTCGAAGGCTACGGATTTCACGCGCTGGAAGGAATGCAGTGCATGGCAGAGCGCCGGCGCGGCGGTGAGACGGGCGTGCGAGCCGTCACCTGCCTTCAGGGCGAAGCGATGTGGGCGGCCATGGATCGCGGCGTATTCTCGCGCGACCTGCTCGAGGCGGCGATGACCCACGTGCCCTCGCATGCCCGGGGCGACTATCGCAAAATGACCGTCAAAAATAACGAAGCCGGAGTATTCATCATCGAATATCGCGATGGATTCAAAGCCGCCATCGCGATGCTCAACGGCTGGGTGTACGAAGGTGACGGCGGCGCGTTCACTTTCGCCGGACGCGTTCGCGGGGAGGATCGCCCGGCAAGCTGTGCGTACTATTTGCAGCAACCCGATCCGTTCGGTCATTTCGCGTATTTGTTGCGGGCGATCGACGCGATGATCCAGACCGGCCACGCGGTTTATCCCGTCGAACGCACGCTGTTGACGACGGGCATTCTCGACGCAGTGATGATTAGCAAGACGGAAAAAAATCGCCGAGTGGAGACGCCGCACCTGGACATTCGGTATCAGCCGAGCGAGTGGGGCTTCGCGACCGGCCCGCTGCCGCCGCTCGTGAAGCGGTGAAATTCTGGATCCCAGAGGTTCGTTCCTCACCTCTGGGCTTTTGTCTCGCCTATTTCGCTTCCAGCAGCTTCTTCAATTCCGTTTCGACACCGGCGGCGCCTTTTTCGCCGTTGATGTCGATCAGGCGAATCACACCTTCCCGGTCGATGAGCACGAGCTGCGGCGTGCCGTTGACGATGTAACTGTCGTAGGCTTTCAGCGCCTCTTGCTTGGGGAGCGACCAGAGCTGATACTCCAGTTTGTGGTGTTTTGCGAAGGCGGTGAACAGCGTCTGGTCTGATGCGCGATCAGCCTGTTTCGCGGAACTGACGCCGCCTGTCTTTGGATCAAAGGCGAGGCGTTGGCCGATCTCGTGCGTGTAGAACGAAACGCCGACGATGACAAGGCCAGCGCCCTTGTGGGCCTTGTGCCATTCCGCGAGTTTTGGCAGCAGAGCGATCGACGAGCTGGCACGGAGATCCCAGAAGTTGAGCAACACGACCTTGCCCTTGAGATCGGAAAGTTTGCCTGCCTTGCCGTTGATGGCGAAATCGCTGGCGAAATCCGGCGCCGGTTTGCCGATCATTTGCGAGTGGCCCGTGGATGTTTTTTGAACTGCGCCGGAGGTCTTGGCGGTAAGAACGTAGGAACCCTTGGCCTCCGCGCCGAACGAGGTGCAGACGAGTTTATACTCGCCGTCCTTCGTGCAGTTGAAGATGATGCGTGAGTTGAGGTTTCCGCCGCTGTCGTCGTCTTCTTCGAGTTGGTTGCCTTTCGGGTCGAGCAACCGCAGGTACGAATCGAAATCGGTGCTGACCATGTCGATGACATAGACCTTCCCGGCATCCATCTTGAAGGTATGCAGTTGGCTTGGACCCTTGCGCTGCGCGTCGCGCGGGTCGTCCTTCGAGAACGTTCCCTTGACCTGAAACGGTTTCTCCATCTCTTTCACCTTCTGGGCTCCAGCATGAGCCAAAGTGAAGACGGCTGGAAGAAATGCAAGCGATGCGAGAGCCAATACCCGAAACATGGAAGCATCTCCGCGAAGTTTGAGTTCAAGAGGGACCGCTATCGTTGTATGAGAGCGGACGAACGAGAGGAGGCGGGCTAACGGCGGTTCAACCTCGCGCTCGCTTGCCGTTGGATTCACTATTCGGGGAAACGATCGCACGAAGCGACCCGGGGCAGGTCCACCATGTCTCCTGATAGGTTGCCTCGAGAGGAATTGGCACGTAGTGCATCGCGTCGAGAAAGGCCGGCATGTCGGGCATTATTTTTCCAACTGCCGCTGGTTCGACGAAAGCCGTGATCGGCGTTGCGGCGACGTAAGCGGCGAGCGTAAGCGGTTCATCTGCTGGCAGATGGAAATCGGTCTCCTCGAACTCATCCCAGATCACTCGATGGATCCCATCCGGATCGCGTTTTGACGGAGGAAATAAATCAACAACGAGTAGATTGACTCCGTTCCGCAGAAATTCGATAGCCTTCTCCGCGAACGACCGCAATGCGGATCGACTTTGCTTGTTGCCAGGCGAAACGATCTCGATGATGCATACGATTCGCCCGAGAGAATGGCGGATCGTGATCTGATTGGCCCGAGCGGCCATCGAATCTCGCTGGAGCGTGATAGTATGCCTCACTTGAGGCCGAGAAGCCGTAACGACGGCGCCGCCGCCATAGGAGGAAGCAGCGTTATCGCGATCGTCCTCCAGCGCCAATACGTCTGGCACAAGCGCAGGCGCGTGTTGTTCAACCAGCGCGGAGAATCCGTCGGGCAACAAACCGCCGTTGAGCGCATTGCAGATCGCCAAAGACCAAGCTTGATGGAAATGGTGGAATAGATTCGGATCGACCGTGCTCCAATCGTGAATCGGCATGGATGTTCCTCCTGCCTTTGTGGCGACGTACGGCGGCTCAACGAATACACCCGATTACTGCAATATCCCCCGCACCACTTCACCGTGGACGTCGGTCAGGCGGTAGTCACGGCCCTGGAAGCGGAACGTCAGCCGCGTGTGATTGATGCCAAGGCAGTGCAGGATTGTCGCGTTGAGGTCGTGGATATGCACCGGATCGCGAACGATGTTGTAGCAGTAGTCGTCGGTCTCGCCATGGGTGACGCCGCCTCGGATGCCTCCACCGGCCATCCAGATGCTGAAGCATCGGCCATGATGATCCCGGCCATGATTGGTAGCGGATAGAGCGCCCTGGCTGTAAACGGTTCGGCCGAATTCGCCGCCCCAGATCACGAGCGTGTCATCGAGCAGGCCGCGTTGTTTCAGATCCTTGATGAGCGCGGCACTGGGTTGATCGACATCGCGTGCCTGCCCACGGATTTGGTTCGGCAGGTTGGAATGCTGATCCCAGCCGCGGTGGAACAGTTGCACGAAGCGCACGCCGCGCTCGACCATGCGGCGTGCGAGTAGGCAATTCCGGGCGAATCCGCCGTCGTCATAGCCGCGATCGACGCCGTACATATCGAGGATTTGGCGTGGTTCGCGCGAGAGGTCGGTAAGGTCGGGAACCGACGATTGCATGCGGAATGCCATCTCGTACTGGGCGATTCGCGTGTTGATCTCGGGGTCGCGGATCGTCTGGGCGGACAATTCGTTCAGTTCACGCGTGGCGTCGAGCATGTGGCGGCGCGTGTCGATGTCGATGCCTGGTGGATTGGAGAGGTAAAGCACGGGATCGGCGCCGGAGCGAAAACGCACGCCCTGGTGTTCGCTGGGCACGAAGCCGGAACCCCACAGCCGCGAGAACAGCGGCTGATCGGTGCGGTTGCCCGAGCCTTGCGACGTCATGACGACGAATGCGGGCAGATTGGCGTTTTCCGTTCCCAGTCCGTAGCTCAACCAGGAACCAAGGCTAGGCCTGCCAGGCTGTTGATGCCCCGTCTGGATGTAGGTGATGGCCGGGTCGTGGTTGATCGCTTCGGTGTGGACGGATTTGACGATGGCGATGTCGTCGGCGATCGTGCCGATATTAGGTAAAAGTTCGCTCAGAAAAAGTCCGCATTGGCCGTGCTGGTGATAGCGAAACATCGGCGCGACGCAGGGAAACGAGCTTTGTCCCGCGGTCATGCCGGTGATGCGCTGGCCCATGCGAATCGACGCGGGAAGCTGCTGTCCATGATGACGCCTGAGCGCCGGCTTGTAATCGTAAAGATCGATATGCGAAGGCCCGCCCGACATAAAAAGATAGATGACGCGCTTCGCCTTCGGTGCGTGATGCAGCGCACGCAATACACCCTCGCGCCCGGTTGGCCCATCCGCGCGGCCTTGTTCGTGAAGTATCGACGCCAACGCCGCGACGCCGAGGCCGGCAGCGCCGCGCGAGAAAAATTGTCGGCGGGTCTGAAACAGATTCATTCGAGATCCTCCGCATGGGATGCCGCGTGTCGTTGGCCGTAATTGGAATCAGTACAATTTGATTCTACCGCATCGCCAGGCGTTCGGCATAGTCGGTCAATTCACTGAGCTTGGTTTCCAGCTCGATTCGATAGGCTTCGAGCTGTTCACTATTGACGTCCGGCGGAATCAAAATCGCCGGCGCGGACACGAGCAACGCCGTCGTGAACGGCTTTGGAATCACGAAGCGGTCCCACGAGTTCAATCGCCACGGGCGATCGTGTCCGACGCCGACGAGCACGATCGGCATGCCAGATTTCGCCGCGAGGTAAACCAACCCCTTCTCCAATCGCCGGCGCGGCCCGCGCGGGCCATCGGGCAGCACGGTGATATGCGATTTGTCGGCTGTCCGCAGCATTTCGCGCATCGCTTTCATTCCGCCGCGCGTCGAGGATCCGCGAATCGTGCCAAAGCCGAGATGCTTGCAGATTTGCGCAATTATTTCACCGTCTTGATGCTGGCTGATGAGGACCTTGATTCCCAGGCCGCCGAACTCGTTGCACGGAACAAGCAGATTCTCGTGCCAAATCACGTAGAGGTTCCGAGTCGCGTCCTCTGGTAAACGGGCCGGATCCAGCACGGGGCCCAGATGCAGGAATCGAAAGCTCATCGTGCCAATCCAGGCACGAATGACTGCGGCGCCGATGACGCCAATCAACCGAATTAGCATGGGACTGCGAATTTTCATGCACGATATCCCTGGACATACCGAACGCGCGCGGCAGGAAAAGAAACGAACGTTTTATCGTTTTCTCGAAATCTGCGTTTTACTCTCAGACTACTCGACTTTGAACCGAATGAAGTAAACGCGATAATTGCCATCTACCCAGCAATCATACAGGCAACCGATCGCGCCGTCCGGCAGCAGGGCCAGCGATGAATATTGACTGTCACCCTTGCGCAGCAATTTCCCTCCAGACCACGTGCGGCCTTCGTCCCTGCTTTCGCGCAGCGTCAGGTCGCGCCGCCCCGGTCCGGCGGGATGCGTGAACAACCAGCGTGACATTTTTCCGCCGGGAATCCGCAGCAAGGACGCCTGGCAACTCGGATCATGGAGCGCTGGTAGGTACTTCGCCCTGCTCCAGGTCGCTCCGCCGTCGGTGCTCTCTGCGATCGTTTTTTCTTGCTTGCCCTGAATCGTCCGCGAGATCATAAGCACGCTGCCGTCGTCGCGCTGGGCGACCTGGCATTCTGTGCAATGTTCGCCGACGGACTGCCCGCGTTTCCATGTTTTGCCTTTATCATCGCTAAAAATCATATGGCTGCGGTAAATCTTCGTCTTCGCTTCCGCGTGATAGCACGGGATCAGGAGCCGTCCGTTTGCGAGTTGAATGCCGACGCCTGGCCCCGTGCCGTACCACGTCCAATCATCGGCTCGGCAAGTCGCGCTGATGTCGGTCGGCTTGGCCCAGGTTCGGCCATCATCCTTGCTATGCGTCACAAAGACGCGCGTCGGCTCTCGGCTTGTGCCCCCGACGATTGCCTCCTCGGTATCCATGCCATGGCTTCGCGTGAAAGCGAGCCAAATCGTGCCGGTGTGAACATCGACGACCGGGCACGGATTGCCCAGCGTATGCCCCGCACCGGCGAGCGCGATCTCGAGCGGCGCCCAGGTTTTGCCGCTGTCGCTAGAACGCCGCACGACGAGGTCGATATCGCCGGTCAAGCCGCGCCCGCCCTTTCGGCCTTCGCAGAAGGCGAGAACCGTACCCTTCGTGGTCGTAATCAATGCCGGAATGCGGAAGCGTGGATAGGTGTTCTTGCCGGAATCAAAGAGCAATACGGACGGTGGAGCATCTTGGGTGGCGATCAGCATGAGACATGTGAAGATCGAGAGCATCAAGGCACCATCAAAATACGCCAAGCCCAGGGGTTCGCTGCGCTCACCCCTGGGATGTAGCCGCACTATCCCAGGGGTTCGCTGCGCTCACCCCTGGGCTTGGGGATAATTCATTCCGCGAACGGCGTCAGTTTGTATTGCAGCGCCAGTTTGCTCGCGGGCGTCGGCGTCGTGCAGAGCGCGATGAGCAGCGTGTTGTTTTGGCCTCTCGAGATCATGCGTGCACGGTCGAGTTCGATGCGCACCCCAAATCCGCCGCGGTCGATGACGATGGCGTCGGCTTCGATTGGCTCCTTGCCCAGCAAGCCGACGGCCTTGTCCTTTGCGAAGAGCGTGATGAGCGTATCGTTTTTTGCGCCTTTCTTGGCGGCGCGTTTCGATTTGGCCATGAAAGGTATCATCTCGTAGCACTCAGCGACTTTGCCGCGTTCCTTGTTGGGAATCCAAAGACCGAGCAAGTCGTTGTGGCCTGTTTCTTTGAGGCTAACGCCGCAAACGATGGCGTTGTCTTCGAAGACGTATCGGCGTGATGCTTCCAGGGCGCTCTCGCGAATTTGGCCGCTGCTGGTAAGCACGCCGCGCACCATCTTGGCGTCGGTGTGCTCGGAGTTGCCGGCGACGAAAGGTCGCCCATCGGTCGTGGCGCCGACGACGGAATGGATGTGGAAGTTGCGCCACTGATGCAGCGCCATGCCTTCGCCATAGCCGCCGTTGAGCGTTGATGCTAAAACCAGCCCTTTGCCCGGGACGTGCAGCTGACAGAGAACGCCGCCGCCGTAGCCAATTTGGCCTGCGAAGGCGTTACCTAGCCAGCTCGGCGTGAGCCGGCCGTGGTAGGTCAGCACGTAATAATTCTTTCGACGGGCGGCAAACCACTCGTCGCCGCCGTTGACGCTGTCGGTGAGATCAGGGCCTGGCAGTCCCTTCCACGCGAACGGACCTTCCTTCTCCATCGGCACCGGGGACTGATACGGCGTGCGCGAACTCCACGGGCAGGCGGGGACTTCTTCGCTCATCGTGTAGGCGTACACCATCCGCATGCGGTCGTGCAGTTTCTGGAAGCGTGGATCTTTCAGGTCGGCATTGATTGTTTTCCAGGTCTGAATGACATAGGTTCCGTAGTGATGGTCGTGCCCGAACGATTCCTGGCACGCGCCGGATTTACTGATGCCCGAGCGCTCGCCCCAGCCGCCGTTGGCAAAGCGATCGAAATAGGTGTCGGCAAGTTTGCCCTGCATTTCGTCGCCGGTCGCTTCCTTGCAATAGCGCAAAGCCGCGGCGACCTGGGCGAAGCTGTTGCCGTTCGTGCGCGCCCAGGTCACGCAGAAGGCCAGGCGATCGCCGATCGTGAGGTAGGCGTCGCGGAGGATGGCTTTGACTTCGGGCGGAGCGTCGGATTGCTGTAATATCCGCCACCCCGGCCGCCAGTATTGGAACGCGTAGTTGCCAAATTCGTAGGCCATGTTCGCGAAGGCGCCGCCGATGGCGAGCGCGGGAACCTCGCCCGGTCCAATCGATCGCAACCCGTTGTGAAGGTCACGCAGAGCGACGTTGAGCGACGCCTGATTCTTGTTCGCCTGGTAGTTGTGCATCAAGCCGTCACACTTCGGGGACGCCCAATAGATCGCGTTGACATTGAGGAAGCCAGGCTGAGCCGGGAGGTTTGCATAATGCCAATCGCCTGCTTTGCTCTTGGTCGGCTCGACGGCTTTCCCCGCGTCATCTTTGACGATGAACGCCTCGGCCGGCTGCTTTTTCAGCCAATCATGCAAGCGAACCTGGAAGGGATGCCAAAAGACGCGATCGTCATGGTAGATGGCCCCGCCCTGGATCGCCTTGGCGGTCGCTTCGTCCGGAGCGAAGACGGCCACGGCGGCCGGTTCGCCGCGATGCGCGACCTCGGGATTCTTGTCGCGCAAGAACTTCACGTTGACGAGGTAATCATCGCCGCCGACACCTGTTTCGAGAGTCAGGATGCGGTCGTCCCACTTGTTCTTGCCGTCGAACACGATGCGTTTGACCAGGAAGCCCGATTCCGTCGTTGCATCGAAAAGCTTTTCGCCGTCGGGCGCGGTTAGCGTGAATTTTCGCGTGTGCGGGCGGTCGAATTCCGCGAGCAACAAGAACAAGCCGTTGGTTCCCTTCGGCACATAAAGAAAGTGTTTCGCAGACTTCTTCCCGTCCCGCAGCGGCGAGCCGTGCAGCCAATTGGGATGGCCCGCGACGCCGAACGGCAGCTCGGGATCGATCGCCAGGGTGACATAATGATCGGGCACGCCGACGATTTGCACCCGATACACGCCCTTCTCGCCCGCAGGCACGTTGTAGGTGAAGGTACGCTTCGGATGCGCTTCGAAACGGTCCGGCGCGGAGTAGGTGCTCCAGCGCAACATCGGGCCGACGCCCTGTGTCTGCGCGAAAGCGTAATACCACGCCTCGTGATCCCACGCTCCAGCAGGGGGGAGGTACGCCTTGCTGACGATGCCATCGTCGGGAATCACGGTACGCGTCACGACTTTGCCGGCAGGATCGTAGATCTTGACGAGCACCTCGCGCGGCCCCGTCTCGAGCAGATTGATGTCGCGCACGTCAAGCTTGACGCTGAACGCCTTCCCGGCGGGGTTCGGCACATACGCCGTGATGCCATCGCACAGGCGAAAGGTCTGAGCGCCAGGCGCCGCGATGGGTATAAGAATGATTGCGTACAGAGAAAGTAGGTACTTGCGCATGAATCGATCCCGTGGAGAGGTTATCGTGATTGCCGATCGTCATTTGTGAGGTCGGTTTTGGTTGACATTCTACCTGGATCATGGTAACTGTGAAGATAACCTCCTGCCACCCAATTTTTCAGGATCTTTCCAATGACGCTCGTGCCTGCCAGCCTGCTGCTCATCAGCGCGTTGACCACCAGCCAACCTCCGACCGTGGATTACATGCGCGAGGTCAAGCCCATCCTGGCGGCGTCGTGCTATTCTTGTCACGGCGTCATCAAGCAAAAGGGCGGGTTGCGCCTGGACACCGTCCGCTTCATGAAAGAAGGCGGCGACCACGGCTCGGCGATTGCAACCGGCAAACCCGACGATAGCGCGCTGCTAAAACACGTGCTCGGCATGAAGGGCTTCAGGCGAATGCCGCCCGCTTCCGAAGGGGAACCGCTCAAGGCAGTTCAAATCGCGATTCTTCGCCGCTGGATCGAACAAGGCGCCATCGGTCCGAAGGACGAAAAACCCGACGCCGACCCGCGCGAACACTGGGCGTTTCAGCCGCCGACGCGGCCAGCTGTTCCCAAGGTCAGGAACGCTGGTTGGGTGCACAATCCGATCGACGCCTTCCTGGCCGACGCGCACGAGAAGCACGGCCTGATCGCGCAAGGCGAAGTCGAACGCAGCCTGCTCCTGCGGCGCGTTTACCTCGACCTGATCGGCCTGCCGCCTACTCGAGAGGAGATGCAAGCGTTTCTTGCCGACAAATCACCCGAGGCCTATGCGAAAGTCGTGGACAGGTTACTCGCCAGCCCGCACTACGGCGAGCGCTGGGGCCGACACTGGATGGATATTTGGCGCTATAGCGACTGGTGGGGCCTGGGCGCGGAACTGCGAAACAGCCAACGCCACATTTGGCACTGGCGCGACTGGATCGTCGATTCGCTCAATCGCGACAAGGGCTACGATCAGATGCTGCGCGAAATGCTTGCAGCCGATGAGCTGTATCCAACCGACGATGACGCACTGCGGGGCACGGGTTTCCTCGCTCGGCATTACTTCTTGTTCAATCGCACCACGTGGCTGGATGAAACGATCGAGCATACATCGAAAGCGTTCATGGGACTAACGTTCAATTGTTGCAAATGCCACGATCACAAGTACGATGCGTTTTCGCAGGTCGACTACTACCGCTTTCGCGCGTTGTTCGAGCCGTACGGGATCCGCACCGATTTCGTGGCGGGAGAAACCGACATCATGAAAAACGGCGTGCCGCGCGTCTATGATGCGAATCTCGATGCCACAACGCCTTTCCACATTCGCGGCAGCGAAGCAATGATTGACAAAAATCGCAAGATCGCGCCGGGCCTGCCGAGCTTGCTCATTCCCGCGGGCTTACAGTTTCAGCGAATCCAACTGCCCGTGGAAGCCCATCAACCTGGGTTGCGCCCTACAGTGTTCAAGGGGCACCTTCAAGCTGCCGAAAGTCAAAAACAGGCCGCCATCAAGGAACTTGCCGACGCCCGTTCACGTTTAGCGCTCGCGCCGAAACAACCGGAAAAAAAACTAACAGTCGGCAAATCGAAGGAACTTTTCCGCGACACCTTTGCCACGCTCGACAAGTCGCGCTGGGATATCGTCGCCGGCGACTGGCAACACGTCAATTCCAAGCTGGTCCAGCAGAAAGTCGGCGCGAACCGCGGCGTGCTTCGCCTGCGCGAATCGCCGCCCACCGACTTTGAGGCACGCGTCAAATTCGCCACGCTCGGCGGCGAGACGTATCGCTCCGTCGGCATCGCCTTTGACTCGGACAAGGGATCCGAGGCGATGATCTACCTCACGCCGCACGCTCCCGCACGCGTACAAGTCACCTATCTCTTGAACGGCAAGAACGTGTATCCGAAAGACGGCGGCCAGGCGCACAAGGTCGTGCTGAATCAGCCCAACGACATCGTCCTGCGCGTTCGCGGCACGCTGCTAAACGTGAGCGTCAACGGGCAGCCGCCGCTAGTCTATCGACTGCCGATCGCGCGTCGGCCGGGAAAGCTGGAACTAATCACCTACGATGCATCGGCTCGCTTCGACGAGTTCTCGCTCTCCACCCTTCCTGCCGATGTCGCGATGGTGGAAGGCGTCGCGAAGGCGAAATCGGCGCCGATCACGGAATCGCAAGCGAAGGCTGCTATCGCGGTTGCCGAGAAGAAGCTCGCGCATGCCGAAGCGATGATCGTTTCGGTGAACGCTCGCTCGCATGCCGATCGCGCCGTGGCTTCGGGCGGCGAGAGCGGCGCCGCGAAGAAATCCGCCGCACTGGCGGAAAAGCAGCAGGCAGTCGCTCTTGCGGAGTGGAACCTGGCACGCATCGAGGCTGGCGAAGCCGTTCTCAAGCTGACGGCAGTGCAGGCGAAGGCGGCGATCCAGGCCGCACGCAAGGCACTCGCAAATCCTGGCGAGACCTACACGCCGATTGTCGGTTCCGTGAAGACGAAAGAGCACAACACGGAATCCGACGCCAATCGCTTGAAACCGTTTCCGAAGGAGAGCACCGGCCGACGGGCCGCGCTCGCCAAATGGCTGACCGATCGCCAAAACCCGCTGGCGGCACGCGTCGCTGTCAACCATATCTGGGCCCGGCATTTTGGTCAGCCGCTCGTCGCCACCGTTTTCGATTTTGGCCGCAAAGGCGCCCCGCCGACGCACCCCGAACTGCTCGATTGGCTCGCCGTGGAAATGATGGAATCGAAGTGGTCGATGAAGCACGTTCATCGCTTGATCGTCACGTCGAATGCGTACCGTATGACGACTTCGTCGCTTGGCGTCGCGGAAAAGAACATCAAAACGGATCCCGACAACAAATATTACTGGCGCATGAACGTTGGCCGAATGGAGTCGCAAATCGTGCGCGATAGTTTGCTGTATCTAGCCGGAGAACTCGACGAAACGCTAGGCGGACCATCGATCGAGATGGCCGCTCAGGATGCATCGAAGCGGCGCAGCCTCTATTTCTATCACTCAGCCATCCAGCGCAACAAGTTCCTGACGACGTTTGACGAAGCCGACCCGCTCGACTGCTACCGTCGCCGCGAGAGCATCATCCCGCAGCAGGCGCTTGCGCTCTCCAATAGCCGACTGGCATTGACGATGGCGGACAAGATCGCGTCGAAGCTCGAGAAATCGGTCGAGCCCAAATCGTTCGCGAGTGAAGCTTTTACCTGGCTGCTTGGCTACGCGCCGACGCCCAACGAACTGGATGCATGCGAGGGAGCAATGTCGCGCTGGATCGAACTGAACAAGATGCGACCTGATGCGGCCCATCGCGCGCGAGCGCAACTGATTCAGGCGCTGTTGAACCATAGCGATTTCATCACGGTACGGTAGGTGTGCGATAGAATTCGCCGAAGGACGGTCTTCAGCGTCATACGATGGCAACAGGATTCCGCAAATGATTCCCGCAGTTGGCGAGATTGTTTGGTTCTATCGGAATCGCGTGAGCGAGCCTTTGGCCGCGATCGTTGCTTATGTGCATCGGCCTTCCGTCATGGTGAAATTTGGCGGACCAGGAGCGCCGAATACGGCCGGGAGCGCCGAAAAACCGGTCGGTTGGCCGATGGTAAACCTGATGGTGATCGCCGAGGACGGCATCCCATTCAACAAGGTAGGCGTGCCGTTTTTCGAAAACAACCTGGCGCCCGATGGCGGCTATTGCAAACCGCGCGGAGCGCATGGGTGATAGAGGATCCTTTGGTTGTCTACCGACATGACACAACGGCATCCGATTTTTGACTTTTTGCTGCGAACCGCCTTGGAGGATTACTATGAGGTCCAAACCAATGTGCCGGTGAGCGACTTGCCGCGCGAAGCCGACATTGTATTGGTGCGTCGCACCGGAAAAGTGAATCCTCCGTTTAAGTCGGTTTGGCATCACCTGTGCCGATATAATGTACTTGAATTCAAGGGAGCATCCGACTCAGCGCGAATCGAGCACATTGATCAGCTTGTGGAAGTGGGCCTCGGCATTCATCGGCGATTACAGGAATCAGAACCAAAGGAGCGGATCCCGTGTAACGCAATCTCGTTCTGGTACCTGGCAAACCACCTCGGACATCGCTTGCAAACCACTATCGAGAAACGCGTTGGCGCGTTGACGAACGTGAGCGAGGGCATCTACCGGTGCAAAATTCTTGGCCGCGCCCTTTGGTTCGTCAGTAACCGCGATGTGCCGATAGATGCCGAAAGCGCACCGCTGAGAATGGTAAGCGAGCAATCGGCGGCAGATGCAATGAAGGTGGCGAAGGTTACGATCGTCGATGAAAAATCATGGAATATCTATGGCCCGATACTGGGAGCACTGTTTCCCAGCCTGAAAATGGAGCTCTACGAAATGGCCGCGAAACGAGCGAAACGGGAATTGACTTGGAGTCTTGTACTCGAAAACGCCCTGGCGGACTCAACCCCGAAACAACTGATCGAAGACGGCAACCTCAAACGAATCGTGGACAAGATTGGGCCAGAAGGATTATTAGCGTTGTTGTCACCCGCCCAAAAAAAAGAACTTGAAAAAAGACTGACCTCTGAAAAATAAGCTTCGTGTTTTACCGGAGAACGAAATGCACACCCGTCGTCAATTTCTCGCGCATGGCGGCATGAGCCTCGGCGGTATCGCGCTGGCGTCGATGCTCCAGCGCGACGCACGATCCGACGAGCCGCGCTGGGCGCCGCCCGACGGTCGGCCGCACTTCGCGCCCAAGGCGAAGAGCGTGATCTGGATATTTCTCAACGGCGGCATGAGCCATCTCGAATCGTTCGATCCCAAGCCGATGCTCAATCGCTACGCCGGGCGGACGATCGCCGAGACGCCCTATGCCTACGTGATGGACCCCGAACTGCTCAATCGCAACAACCGCGTCGTCGTCGTCAATGACGCCAACGGCCAGCAGCGTTCGACCGTATTCCCGATGCAGGTCGGCTGGTCGAAGCGAGGCCAAAGCGGCATCGAGGTCACGGATTGGTTTCCGCATATTAGCCGGGTCATCGACGATTGCGCCATCGTCCGTTCGCTGTGGACATCGGACAACAACCACGGCGCCCAGACGCAATTCCATTCGGGCAGGCACATGCTCGATGGCAACTACCCAACGCTCGGCGCCTGGGTGAACTACGGCCTGGCGTCGCTCAACGACAACTTGCCTCAGTATATTTCGCTCGGCGTACGGCCCTACTGGAACGCTCGCGATGGGCATTACCTCGGCCCCGCGCATGACGCCATCCCGCTGCGCGTCGATCCCGCCCGACCGGTGGACTACGTTCGCCCCGATGGCGACACGCGGCCCGAGGAGCAGGCGATCGGCTTCGACCTCGTCAATCGCCTCAACCGCGAAAGCGCTAACCGCTACCCCGATGATCCAGCCTTGCAAGCACGCATCCGTTCTTACGAGCTTGCCTTCCGCATGCAACGATCGCTGCCCGAAGTGCTCAATATTCAGGGCGAAACCCAGGAGACCCAGCGTCTTTACGGCATCGACGCCGGGCCAGGACGCGATTTGGGCACGCAGTTGCTGGTCTCACGCCGGCTTGTCGAACGCGGCGTGCGCTTCATTCAGATTCAGCACGGCGGCGGAGCAGCGGGTTCGTGGGACGCTCACGGCGGGCTGCGCGCGAACCATAGCCGAAACTGCGCTCTGATCGATCAACCGATCGCCGGTCTGATTCGTGATCTCAAGCGGCGCGGACTACTCGACGACACCATCGTCATCCTCTGTACGGAGTTCGGCCGAACGCCCGGCCAACAGGGCGGCGACGGACGCGATCACCATATCTACGGTTTCTCGGTGCTGATGGCAGGCGGCGGGATCAAAGGCGGCATCGCCCACGGCACGACCGACGAACTCGGCTTTCACGCCGTCGAGCATCGCCATTACGTGACCGACATCCATGCGACGATCATGACGCTGCTGGGATTGGATTCGCACCGCCTCGTCCTGCCGGGACGGCAGCGTTTAGCGATCGATCACGGCACGCCGATTCGGGAGATCATGGGGTGATCTGCTTTGGGATGTTGATCTCTGACCTGTGTTTGGAGGATTTAATGCCAACTAGCCGAGAGGATGATGATGACTACGAAGACATCAAACGAAAAAAGAACCAGCCACAGACGAGCGCCGTCGAGAATGTGATCCCGTTTCGCAATGGATATGCTTTAGCGGCGTACTACCTCGGTATTTTTGGTCTGATTCCTTGCCTCATCGGACTCGGTCTTGTCGGACTCGTTCCTTTGATACTCGGAATCGTTGGCCTGCGCAAGGCAGCAACGGATGAACTCGCACGTGGTCGGGTCCATGCCTGGATCGGAATCCTCCTCGGCGCTGTGGAAGTGTTGATAAGCTGCATCGCCATAAGTGTTTTTTCTTATATGATCGCAACCAACAAAATGCGGTGAACTAACTTGCAATGGACGTGGCGCCTTGATTCCACGCCACGTCCAAGAGAAGCCGAAATCGAGCGACTCGGCGCAATTATCAATGCCCGCCGGTGTCGTGGCCGCCCATTTGTTCGGTCAGGTAGTTTTGCAACCCCACGGATGCGATCAGGCCGAGTTGCGTTTCCAGCCAATCGACGTGCTCTTCCGATTCGGTGAGAATCGGCGCTAGCAATTCGCGTGTGCCATTGTCGCCGAGTTTGGTGCACAATTCGATGGCCGTGTTGTAATGGTTGACGCCGCCCATCTCGAGCTTGAGATCGTTCTCGAATTGCTCTTTCACATCGGTGCCTACGCGGATCACGTCGTAGCGGGCGATTTCGGGGACGCCATCGAGAAACAGAATTCGGTCGATGATTTTCTCGGCGTGTTTCATTTCGCCCATCGACTCTTCATAGTGTTTTTTGCCTAGCAGCTTGAAGCCCCAGTTCATGCACATCTTGGCCTGGCAGAAATACTGGTTGATAGCGGTGAGTTCGATGGTCAGTGCGCGGTTCAGCGCCTCGATTACTTGCGGGTTGCCCTTCATTATCTATTCCTTTGCGAATTAGGTCTCTTTCTAGTTTGAAATATTGTATGAACCGAGCGTGCGAGGAATAAGTTGCCAGTTGCGAGTTGATAGAAGCTATCCGGAAAACCGACCGTGCTTGAGAAAGCCGAGTTCGGCATCTTGAATCAAACCAATCGCAATGGAAAGCGTAAATGGCGACGGACCAGAAAGCTTCTCCGAACAACTTCGCCGCCTGGCGCAACGATAGCTCTTGGCAACGCATTACAGACACCCGACGTCCCCAAGCACGCGTCTCCGCCGGATGCGACGAGACACCGCTCTTGCATCATCAAACGGCGGCATCTCTCGATTTTTCCCGCGGATTCCTTTCGGATAGCCTCTAATTGGAAACGGGGACCGCACATTTTTGCGCGCCAAATTATTACGTTTCTGTAATATTTATCTGCGTCGCCTTTTCGTTCGGGCCTGTTCCTTCGCCCGCGTTGCTGTCCCTATCTGTTGTTCGCAGTCATTTTTGCAAACCCGAAAGGAGTCCGTCATGCATCGCGCATTGTCGTTCCTAACAATTCGAGTTTTGTTTCTGGCCTCGCCGCTTTTGTTGTTGCCGATGTCAGTTCAGGCACAGTCATTTTCGCGAGCCAGGCTGACGCACGTCACGCCTCCTGGCGCCAAGGCTGGCACGACGGTCGAAGTCGTCATCGACGGCGTGAATCTGGACGATGTCGAATCTCTGTATTTCAGCCAGCCCGGCATCAAGGCCGAGCGTGTTCCCGATCCGGTTCCCGATACGACGATCGACCCGAAAACGAAGAAGAAACCGGCCCCGCCTCCGAAGGTGATTCGATTCAAAGTCTCCGTGCCTGCAAACACGCCGGTCGGCACGTGCGACGTTCGCGTCGCCACCAAGCTCGGCATCACCAATCCGCGTGCGTTTGCGATTGGCGTTCTCGCGGAAATCGCCGAGAAAGAACCGAACAACGATGTGCCCCAGGCGCAGAAGGTCGAGTTGAATTCCACCATCAACGGCACGATCAGCGCGAAGACCGATGTCGATTACTACAGCTTCACTGGAAAGAAAGGCCAGCGCATCGTGTTCCACTGCGCGGGCTGGAGCATGGATAGCAAGCTCAGTCCCATGATTCAAGTCTACGACGAAGTCGGCAGCTTGCTTACCACCAAGTATCGCATGGTAGGCGATCTGGTAACTGACGCGTACTTGCCTCGCGATGGCGAGTATTTCGTTCGCCTTTGCGAGTTCGCCTATCAATACGGCGGCACCGACGCGTTCTACCGCCTGAGCATTTCCGAAGGCCCTTGGCTGGATACGGTGTTCCCGCCCGTCGTCGAGGCGGGGAAAAAAACGAGCGTGCAAATATACGGCAGGAATCTGCCCAACAGCAAACCCGGACCAATGACAATCAACGATCGTCCGCTCGATGCTGCCGTCATCCAGGTTGAAGCGCCGCCAACCCCCACCGAATTCGTTGCCTATCGCGGCCTGCTCCTCGCGAAAACATTAGGTATGGAGGGCGCCGAATTTCGCGTGCAGTCACCGATCGGACCTTCCAATCCCGTGCTGCTGACCTACTCCAAGAAGCCCGTCACCATCGAGAAGCCCGACAACGATTCGGCCGAGAAAGCCCAGGAAATCACGATCCCGGCCGAGATCTGCGGACGCATCGAGAAGCGCAGGGATCGCGACTGGTTTGCTTTCGATGCGAATAAGGACGAGTCGATCAGCTTCGAGATCTTCGCCGATCGCATCGGATCGCCGATCGACATGGTGATGCAAATCTGGCAACCTGACCCTATGAAGATGCTCGGCGAATACGATGATCATTCCGACCTGCCGACCAAGACCGGCCAATTCTGGACGCGCACGGAAGACCCGAAGACGACCTGGAAAGCGCCGGCTGATGGCAGATACCTGCTCAAAGTCACTTCGCGAACCGCCACGATGCGGGCCGGTCCGCGCTTTGTGTATCGGGTGAGCGTGAGTCGTCCGCGGCCTGATTTCCACGTCGTGCTCATCGACAATCCAGACGTGAATAGCGGTGGCTTCACTGTCGAGCGCGGCGGCAGCCAGGAATTCCAGGCCCTCTGCATTCGCGAAGACGGCTTCAGCGGCGAGATACTTCTCGAAGCGACTGGCCTGCCCAAGGGCGTAACCTGCGATCCGCAAGTCCTCGGCCCGGACGTCTCCGAATCGGTGCTCGTGCTGCGCGCTGACGCCAACGCTTCGCTCGGCTTCTCCGAATTCGGGGTAAAGGCGACGGCCACGGTTGCGGGAAACAAGATCGTACGCAAGGCGCATTCCGGCACGCTGGTTTGGCCGAATGCTCAGAAGAATCAGCCGGCCCAGAGCCGACTGGCACGCTCTCTGTGCCTGTCGGTACGTGATCCGGGGCCATTCACGCTTGATGTTTCCGTTCGCGAGATCTCGGCAGCGGTCGGATCGAAGAACGACATAAAGATCCACACGAAGCGCACGTTTGCCGAATTCAAGGCGCCCGTTGCGATCACGCGCCTGGCCGGCCCTGTGACGCCAGGCGGGAAGGCCATCGCCGTGCCCAACGCGACAATCGCCGCCGGCAAGAACGAAGCGACCATCGCACTGCAAATTCCGACGAATGCACTTCCGGGATCCTACAGTCTCGTCTTTCAGGGCAAGGGCAAACTTTCCTATCAGCCTAATCCCAAGGATAAGAAGAAGATCACACTGGACTTCCTGACCGTGGCGCCGCCGATCACGGTGAACGTGTTCAACACCGTCGTCGATCTCGCACCGACCCAACCTGGCATTGCGATCAAGCCTGGCGAAAACGGCGCCGTCGCGATCAAGATCAAGCGCCTGCACAAGTACGACGGACCCGTGCAGATCGAACTCGTGCCTCAATCCGGCGCCCAGGGCATCGCCGCCAAGACGGCCACGATTCCCGCGGGGAAAAACGACGTCCAACTGATTCTGCAATCGCCGAAGAATGCCAAACCGGCCGTCTATCCGAATTTCCTTATCCGCGCGTCGGCGAAGGTCAACAACGTCGTGCTCAAGGAGGAAAAGAAGCTCCAGGTTTCCATCTCCAACACCGTCTCGGCCGACGGCGTTCTTTTCGACGTGAAAACGACGCCGCTGCTGCCGGAAAGCTCGGCCGACTGGCGATTCCTGCCGTTGAAGGACATCAAGGGCAGCGCCTGGCAGACACTGACATTTGACGACAAGTCCTGGCGGTCTGCCACTAGCCCGATTGGCTATGGCGAGGCCGAGGTGTCCACCCGAAAGGGCACGCCGCTCACGGACATGGGCCAGCCGGTCTGTTTTCGCCACGATCTGATCGTGCCCGCGGAAATGCTCAAGACGAAGGGCGTCACCTGCCGGCTCATGGTCGCCAGCGATGACAACGCGACGGTTTACCTGAACGGCAAACTCGTGGACAAGGACGATGCCGACCACGAATTCAGCTACTGGAATCGCGACATCGATATCCCGACGGAGTTACTGCAGCCCGGACGAAACGTGGTCGCCGTCGTCGTCAACAATACCAGCGGCAGCTCGGACCTGTTCTTCGATCTGGCCGTGCTCGCGCAGACCATCGCCAAAAAGAAATGATCGAACAAAAACTTCCCGGTTTGCCGTTTGCGGTTTCGCACGCCGCGTGAGATCTTGCGGAGCGCGAGACGCAACCGGCAAATCAGGGAGTCAATTCTCGAATATTACTAAAATGAAACAATCAGCCATGCGCCTCCCTACTTCTCTCGCTCTGTCCGAGAAGCAATATGCCGGATCTGCTTTTGACCTGCCCGAATTGCAACATACCTCTACGATTGCAGACACCGCTCGGCACCGCTCAGAAGATCCGTTGTCCAAAGTGTTCGCAAGCCTTTTCGAGCGCACCGACCAAGGCGGAGGACCTTCCTCCCGTTCGGACCGATCCTGGCCAGGCCCGCACCGTCGATTTCGCTGCCGCGCCATCCGCTCCGCCGAGCCGCAATCCAAGCCACGGTCCATTGGCGGGTGTCGAGATTCCAGGGTACGAGTTGCTCGGCCTGCTCGGCCGCGGCGGCATGGGAGCCGTTTTCAAAGCCCGCCAACTGCAACTGAATCGGATCGTGGCCTTGAAGACAATGCTCGGCGGTCTGCACACGTCGCAAGACGAGGTCGCGCGCCTGCGCAACGAGGCCGAGGTTATCGCCCGCTTTCAGCATCCAAACATCGTTCAGATTTTCGATGTCGGCGAAGCCGAGGGGCATCTGTTCCTGGCGCTCGAGTATGTCGAGGGCGGCACGCTAAGCGATCATCTGAAGGGCGCCCCAGAACCTGCGGACCAGGCAGCCTCGCTCGTCGAAACGCTGGCGCGCGCGATGGACTACGCGCATCGGCAGGGTGTGGTCCACCGCGACTTGAAGCCAGCAAATATCCTCATGAAGCTGCCGGGAGCCGAATCCGGTGCACGCTCGACGCTTTCACCCGACACCAAGCCGCTCATAGCCTCAGGCCCATCGACGGCCTCGATGTTCTCGAACTTCGGCCACGACGTTGACCAAACCGATTCGGCGATCGCGCCGGTGCCGAAGATCACCGACTTTGGCCTCGCCAAAGACGTCGGTGGTCAGAGCGGCCAAACACAGACCGGCGCTTTCATGGGAACACCGAGTTACGCGGCGCCTGAGCAAGCCCTGGGCAACAGCCGCCACGTGACCGCCGCCGCCGATATCTACGCACTGGGAGCGATTCTCTATGAGCTGTTGACAGGTCGGCCGCCGTTCCGCGGCGCCAGCGTGCTTGATACGCTCGATCAGGTGCGGAATGTCGAGCCTGTCTCGCTGCGCCTGCTCAATCCTGCCGCGCCGAAGGATCTGGAGACGATCTGCCTCAAATGCCTACGCAAGAAACCTGCGGATCGCTACGCCTCGGCTCTGGATCTCGCAGAGGATCTGCGACGATTTCGCTCACACGAGCCGATCAAGGCTCGGCCCGTTGGCAGCATGGAGAAGACGGTCAAATGGATCGCGCGAAATCCCGCCGTCGCGTCGATCTTGTCGCTGCTCGTCCTGGTGCTAGTCGTGGGCGTGACCGCCGTGACTCTGGAATCGAGCCGGGCGCGGCGAGCTGAGGGGAACGCTCTAATTGCTGCCGACAACGCCAAGAAAGAAAAAGAGCGCGCTGATAAGAAACGCGATGAGGCCGTGTCGCTGGCCGGAAAGCTCGAGATAGAATCGAAAGCGCTGGAGGAAAAATCCGTAGCGCTCGAGGAGAAGACCGATCGCCTCGTGCGTGCCTTGGCGACGACGCAGATCAACCTCGCCGAAAACAGCTGGGGCAAGGGCAACGTCGCCCTCGCCAACAGACAACTCGACGCCATTCCCGAAACGCATCGCTTTTGGGACTGGCGCTACCTCAAACGCCGATTCCGCGGCGGTTTGTTCTCGATGCACGGGCATGCCGGCACCGTCACCTGCATGGCAATCAGCCCGGACGGCCGCCGACTGCTGACCGGCGGCGCCGACAAGACCGTCAGACTTTGGGACAGCGCGACGGGCCAGGAGTTGGCCCAATTCAGCGAGTTCAAGCGTCGGATCAAATCCGTCGCGTTTCATCCATCGGGACGAATGTTCGCCGCCGTAGCGGATACGTCGCTTGTCATCTGGGATGCAAAGGTCCCCAAGCGGCTCCACTCAATCGTCGCGTCGAAGGCCCAAGTCAACGCCGTTGCTTTTCACCCCGACGGCCAACGTCTGGCAACAGGAAGCGACGACCACACCGTCGTTCTTTGGGATGTCGCAACCGGCAAGCGCTTAAGCCAGATCGGCTTGGCCGATCCCAGGATTAACGCGCGTCCTCGAGAGGTCCACCACCTGGCGTTCAGCCCGGACGGCGCCAGGATCGCCATCGACCACTACTTCGACGGCGTCGAAGTCTGGGACACGGAAATGGCGACCAAGCACTTCGCGCTTCCCAAAACCGGTGGACTCGTCGTCTGGACTCCCGACGGAAAGCACATCATTGCAGCCGGCGGCTTCGGCAAGATATTCCTGTTCAATAAAACCGGCGAACTAATCCATACCTATCTCCCCACGAATCACCCCGATGTCACAGCCATCGCCCCAAGCCCGGATGGATTGCGCTTTGCGACAGCCAGCACCGATAACATGATTAGCATTTGGGGTGTCGTCTCCGGCAAGGAATTGCTGCAATTGCAAGGCCATACGACTGTCCCGTATACGCTCTGCTTCAGCACGGACAGTCAGCGCCTCTTCTCCGGAGACAGCAGCGGTGTCATCAAAATCTGGGATAGCATTGCAAACCGAACTGCTCAAGCCTTTAACACGCCGGCGCCAAACCCGAATGCTCTGGCGTTTAGCCCAAATAGCAATTGGCTGGCCGTGGGCGGCGTCGATTCGTTGCCGGCGCCGTGCGGCATCGTCGATATCTGGGACCTCGCCACCGGCGTTCAGCTGCGGTCATTGAACGCTCACGCACAGAATATTGCCGGCGTGACCTTCAGCAAGGACGGAAAAAAACTCATCACCGCTTCGCGCGGCAGTCCTTTGGGTCGCGTCGAAAGCGAGGTCAAGGTTTGGGATACGCAAACCTGGAAGGAATTGTGGACGCTGCCGCACCGCCCGGGCAGTGTCTGGGTGTTCGATCCCAGCCCAGACAACCGCTATCTCGCTTTAAGCTATGCGAACGACGTGCGTAGACTGCTCACCGGGCCAGGCACTATTCGCGTGTGGGATCTGGATCGCAAAGAGGAAATCCTGACGATCCAGGCAACGCGCAACGCCGCCCACGAAATTCGCTTCAGTCCGGATGGTCAATTCCTGGCCGCCGCCATGGATCAAGCCATCTTCGTGTGGGATATGCCAAGCGGTGAAGTCAAGGCCCGATTCCCGTCCGGATTCGGCGAAGCGATGGGGCTTGCCTTTAGCTCCGACAGCAAAAAACTAACCGCGTGCGGCACGATCAAGGGCGTCGGCGTCATCCGGATTTACGATATAGCCGACAACAAGCTCCTTCAGACTATCGCGGGCGATACCAACCAGATCACCTCCTTGGCCTTCAGCCCCGACGGCGAGCGTCTGGCGACGGGCAGTCGCGAAGGCACGCGCGGCGGAATCATCCGTCTGTGGGACCTACGAAATGGCCAACAGGTGCTCGAATTCGACGCACACCCACGCAGCGTCCAAAAGCTTGTCTTCGATTCGACCGGCCGATACCTCGCCAGCAGCGGTGACGGCGATGGCCAGGCCAAAATCTGGGAGGCGCCTTTCTCGGACGATCCTGCCGCATTGCAGAAACGCCTGAATACCGATCCGATGGCCGAGCCACAGACCATCGCGCGTCGGCGACTTCTGGCGAAACTCGATACACCGCTCCATCTACGAATGGTCCTGGAACGCGAGAAAACCGATCGCGGCTTCGCGGCTGCGTATCACCTGGTCCAACTGCTCGACGCCAAACCTGCCAATCTGGACTTTCACCGCCGCCGCGTGAAGGCGCTGGCTAGCTTCAACGCGCTAGAGATCAACGCAGATGGCCTACGCAAATTGCTCGACCATTATCGATATGACGCCTCGCTCTATTGCTCGGTCGGCCTCGTTCAGCGCGACCTGAAGTTGACGGACGACGCGCTCAAGTCGCTCAAACACGGCCACGAACTCGGCTCACGCCTGGAACACTGGACCTACCCCTCGGCTCAGTGGATCCAGGAATGCGAGCAGAAGTAAAAGAGCGTTTACCTACTTGTTCAACACCTCATCCAAATTCATCAGTTCGTTGGCCAGCATCGTCCAGGCGGCGAGGGTCTGCGCGTTCAGCGCGGGGTCTGGTAGAGATTCGCCGACGGTGATGAGCTTGCGAGCGTCATCGGGGCGTGTCTGGTAATGCGCAACCAGCGCGTTCAACGAGCCTCGCACGATCTTTAACTCGGGTTCGCGAAAGGAACGAGCGAGCAATCGCTGCGCGATGTAGCTGATGCGTTCGTCGTCGGTCCTGCCGCCGTTCTTCAACGCCAGTTGCGCGAGGTGCCTTGCCGCCTCCACGAACTGCACGTCATTGAGCGTGACGAGCGCCTGAAGCGGCGTGTTGGTGCGATCGCGCCGCACGGTGCAGGTTTCGCGATTCGGGGCGTTGAGAATATCCATCGACGCCGGCGGGGCGGCTCGCTTCCAGAACGTGTACATGCTGCGGCGATACAACTTCTCTCCAGTATCTTGGCGATAGTTGCGAGTGTTGCTGCCGATCATCGCCACGGCTTCCCAGACGCCGTCGGGCATGTACGGCTTGACGCTCGGCCCGCCAATCTTGCGCACGAGCAAACCGCTCGATGCAAGGGCGTAATCGCGGATCATCTCGGCATCCATGCGATAGCGCGGCGCTCGCCCCAGCCAGCGGTTGTCGCGGTCTTTTTCGAGAGCGTCCTTCGTCACGACTGCGGTTTGGCGATAAGTCGCGGAGGTGAAGATGAGCTTGAACAGCCGTTGCATATCCCAGTTCTTCTCGCGAAATTCGACCGCCAGCCAATCGAGCAACTCGGGATGGCTGGGCAGTTCCCCGGCCACGCCGAAATCGCCGCTCGTGCGCACCAGGCCGTTGCCAAAGATTTCCTGCCAGAAGCGATTGACGGTGACGCGTGCCGGCAGCGGATTCTCAGGCTGAAGCAGCCATCGCGCAAGACCGAGCCGATTGCGCGGCAAGTCCTTCCCCATCGGCGGCAGGAGGCGCGGCGTGACCGCCTTGACCGGGTCGCGCCGCTTGTCGTACTCGCCGCGGAATAGGATGTACGCCAACGGCTCGGTCGTCTTTTCGTTCATGACATGAGCGATCGTGCCGCGCGACTTGATCGCGACTTCCTCTTGCTGAATCGCGGCAATTTTATCATTCAATGCCTTGTAGGGCTTATCGAGCGCAACCAGCCACCAGTCGAACAGCCCGTCGCGCTCGGCCGGCGTGCGTTTGTCGGCCGGTTTGGCGAGGAAATCGACGACCTTGGATGACTTCGCAAGCTGATCGATTTCCGGGCCGCTCAGCGTTCGCTCGTACAGGCGAATATCTTGAAGCGTGACATCTTTCAGTCGATCGCTGGTGCTGCGCTGGCCGACCTTGAATGCGGTCGATGTCTTGATGCTGCTGCCGAGTTTGTCTGTGAAGGTATCCATCGGCTGCAAGGCGCCGTTGATGTACAGTCTCACGCCGGCGGCCTTGCTGGAGCCGTCGTAGGTCGCGAAGATGTGGTACCACTGATTGGGCTGGAGGATCATGCGCGCGGTGACCTTGAGGGCGTCTTCGGGCCATTGGTGGATGATGTGCATGCCGACTTTGTCTTGCTCCATCCACAGGTCCCAGCCGCGGAATTTGCTGGCGGAATCCATGCGTGAGACGATGGCGCCGGTGTTGCCCCGGCGTGGGATCTTGACCCAGGCGCCGACGGAAAAGCCCTGATTGCGTTCGAAGTTGCCGACCTCGGGAAATGCGATCGCTGGCCCCGTGGGCTTGATCGCCAGAGTATTCGGCGTGCCTTTCCCTGCGACCCAGTCGTAACCGTCGCCCAGGTTGATTTCGCGCGGCTTGCCGTCGATCGTGAAGCGTGCAGTTTTCCCGCGTGCTTCATTGAGCCGGGCGTGCAGGGTCAGTTGGTCGGTCGGGATCAACGACGCGACCTGATCGGCCTTGGCGTTTGCAAGCCAGGTATTGAAATCGTTCTGCGCCGCCTTTTTGCGCTCGTCAATCTGCGCCCGCAGGCTGGCGATATTCTTTGCCAACACGTCCCAGCGCGGGCGGTCTTCGGCACGCGGCACGAAGATCGTCGGCGGCGTGTTCGGAATGTTGCCGTCCATCGCGCCTTGGGTCGTATTGTTGAAGAATGCCGACAGCGAGTAAAAGTCCTTCATCGAAAACGGATCGAATTTGTGATCATGGCACGTGCAGCAGTTCATCGTCATGCCCAGCCAAACCGCGGCCGTCGTCTCCGTGCGGTCGCGCGCGTACAGGACGAGATATTCCTCGGGGATCAGGCCGCCTTCGTTGGAGGTGATGTTGCAGCGATTGAACCCCGTCGCCACGATCTGGTCGATCGTCGGGTTCGGCAAAAGATCGCCCGCGAGTTGTTCGATCGTGAACTGGTCGAACGGCATGTTCTTGTTGAATGCCCCGATCACCCAATCGCGGTACGCATAAATCTCGCGGTAGTTGTCGAAGTGGATTCCATGCGTATCGGCATACCGCGCGGCATCAAGCCAATAACGCGCGCGATGCTCGCCCCAGTGCGGCGACTTCATCAGGCCATCGACGTACTTCTCGTAGTAGTCCGCCGACTTGTCATTGACAAACGCTTCCACATCGGCAGGCGCTGGCGGCAGACCGGTCAGATCCAGGCTCAGGCGACGCGCGAGCGTGCGGCGGTCGGCCTCGGGATTCGGCTTCATGCCGTGCTTCTCCAACTCCGCCAGGATGAACTGGTCGATCGGATTGCGCACCCATGCCTTGTTCTTCACCGTAGGCAGGGCCGATCGCTTTGGCGGGATTAGCGACCAGTGCAACTGGTACTCCGCGCCTTCGGCGACCCAGCGCTTGAGCAATTCCTTCTGCGCGGCCGTGAGCTTCTTCAGCGTCTTCTTGGGCGGCATGATTTCCGATGCGTCCGTGGTCAGGATGCGCTCGATGAGGGCGCTTTCCTTGAGCTTGCCCGGTATGATTGCGCCCTGCTTGATGGCGTCGTCGCGCTGATCGAGCCGAAGACCCGCCTTGCGCGACGCGCTGTCCGGACCGTGGCACGCGAAACAGTTTTCCGCGAGAATCGGCCTGATGTCGCGGTTGTACTCGATCTTGCCCTGGCCAAACGTGACGGTAGTGCAACACAATACGACAACAGCGGAGAGTAATCGCGGCATGACGGCATCCCATCGGAAAAGGGGTAGGCAGCAGGATGATATTTTAAGCAAATGAACTTGAATAGGAAAGGCGAGCCTAACCGCGAGAGCGGCAGGTTGAACACACGATTGCTGGTGTCAACCTGCCGCTCACGCGGCTAGGCTCGCCGTCGATGAGAATGCGGTCGTTATCGCCCAAACAGGCCAGGCGAACCCAGTTGGTAGTGAATCTCAGAACTGGCGCGGACCAACAGCGACTTCGTTTGCGGGAAGAACACGATCACGCCCGGACCATTCGGCTGCCAGTAGTCCGGTTCGACAACGCTCTGGATCATGCGGATCAGTTGCTGGGCGTTGTTGTACATCGCCTGCTGGGCCATGAACGGGCCGAACATCATCATGATCTGCGGATCGCCGGCGACGAGATCCTCGACGGGATAGCTCCGCACGACGGTGTATTCGCTGGCCTTCTTGGGCGTCATCACGTGGACGGAACCTTCCTTGATGATGTACGTCAGGCCGCGATCGCCGAGGATCTTCTTCAGCGCCAGGCGAACCGGAATATGCCCCAGCTTTAGCCTCACCGGATCGTCGTAGTCGAGCCGTACGTCTTGCACGGAGGGTTCATCGAAGAACAGGACGATGCCCGTGCGTTCCTGGAAATGGTCGAGCACCGGTTTGAGCCGATCGTTATAGTCGATGGTCATCGTGGAATTCAGGGCCTTGAGCAGCGCGACTTCGCGCGGCGTGAGTTGCGGGCCGAGCTGCTTTTTACGCATCTCGGTCAGTTGTTTCCAGTTCTTGGGGAAGGTCGTGCCCTCGGTGGCGAGCACCATGTCGCGTTCCCGTGCGTTGCCTAATTCGAGGATGCCGCGTTCAGTTTGCTTGATGCGATCGGCGGCGATCTTCTGCGCGTTTTTGGCGGAGCCGATGAAGTCCTTCGCCAGTGCGCTGCCCGCGCCTTTTCCGGGCGGAGCGTCGATGAATTTCGGCACACCGCCGGGCCGAGTGGTCGAAGGCGGCAAGGTCAACGGGCGCAGATCGTCGGTCACGCGTTTGTAGTTGGCACGATCGTCCACCGCGCGGATGCGAATCTGAATCGATTGCACAAGGCTATCGCGCTCGCTCTTGGCAAGTGCTTCGGAATCGCGAACGTCACGCAGCAAGCCGTTCAGCAACAGCTTCGCATCCGCTGGATCCAGCTTCTGCGACCGCGCGAGCGCGTCCTTGACCTCGGCGATCAGCTTTTGCGCGGCCACCTTTTGCCGCGCCTCAAGTTCGCGAAGATTCTGCGCGGCGGCATTGGCCAAACCAAAAGCGATCAGCACGACTCCGACGCCAAAATGTGCAATGATACGCGGCATGAAATGACCCCTCCTTCGAGGTGAAGGAATGCAAACTTCCCCAAACCTCATACTATCCTGCGAATTTCCGCAACGCCAGTCCAAAACCCAAGTTTCGGCAATATTTCTCACGATAACCGATACCAGCAATCCGCCTTAATGATAAGAACGTAACAGGACGGTAAAAGTTGCGCGCCAATTTCGATATTTTTGGAAAAAATCTCACGCAAAGGCGCGAAGACCGCAAAGGAACTACCGACGATCGGCAGGCAGGCGAAAGGTAAGCCAGGCGTTTGCCGCGCACCAGCTGACGAGAAAGATCGCCTCGACAATTGTCCATGCTGCCGGCATTGCGCTGGCGCAATCGATACCGATGAGCGCCGCAGCGAACACGGCCGTTACTGGTATCGAGAATCGTAGAAGCCGGAGATAATGGCGAACGTCATTCGAGAGGAACCAGTAACACGCCCCGATGGCCGCATAGAGTGCCGAGAGCGACCGCGTGAGATAACCCACTAGCGGTTCGTCAGGTAAGTCCCCCATACCCAGCCAGCAGTGGACGGCATCCATCCACGAATGAGGCACCACCACGGCGAGCGCAGCCGACAGCAGCGTGACAGCCGTCCCGCGGAGGAACCAGACGAGCATTCGTTCGGGGGTCATTTCTTTTTCTGCAAACTATACGAAAACGCCCCGAGCAAGTCGCCGCGTTCGCCGCCGTGGCATTTGACGCACTGCTCGACGCTGCGGATCGCGCCGAGCATGCGCACGCCGTGTGGCGTCGATCGGGCGTAGAGATCCTCGCCGGTTTTTATCGTTTCCAGCCCGGCTGCTTCAAACGCATCGAGTGGCCGCGTCGGGATGTCGCGAATCTTGTCCATACGCGGCAATTCCTTGGTTTCATAAACGCGCGGCTCGTCGCCAATGAGCAGGCCAACCAGTTCCAGCGAGCGAACTTGCCAATCGTCAGTGTCGGGCAGGTTTTGGAAGTGATGCGGTTGAAAGCCGAACAATCGTTTATCTTCGGTCAGAATTCCGAAACCACGCGCATTGACGAAACTCAACATACTCCCAAGGTGAAAGGCCGACAGACCGGGCCGAAGTTCGTCGGCGGGTTTCTGGCCAACGAGACTGAACGCTCGCTCGCTTTCGCTCAGCGGCGCGGGTTGTGGGATGGGGGGCGGCGGCGTTTGGGCGACTCGTTCCTCCGTCGGCCGGGCGATAATTCGCCGTATTCCGAAGCCCGAACTGCTGACGAAGGATTCCATTTTCTGACTGTGAAGCGTACGCAAGGCGGCATAGCGAAGAAATTCTTCAGCCGTCATACCCTCGTCCTTAAGTTTGGTTTCGAATAACTCAACACGAGCGATAGTATCCTTGGACAGCGGGAACTTGTTTGCTGGCTGCTTGACGGTAGGCACGCGCTCGCTGACCAATTCCATGGTCATCCTCTCGCGGAGTTCACGGTAACCTTCGATCTCACGAAGCATGACGACACTGATGATCGCATAGCTCAACACCGAAGAGCAAATCACCGCTAGCACGAACGATCGAAACGACCATTTCCACCAATAAAAGTTCATTGTCAGGATGACAACGAAGGATCCTTGAACAAAAATGGCAAGCGAACCCCGGCCTATGAATGCGAAAAGAAACGTGGCGATGGCGATTTGTGTTGTGATTCCATAACCCGGCGATTTGTTAAGCCGGACACAAAGCAATGCCGCGACAAGCAGAACCGCAGACGTAATGAGGGAATGGTAAAATAACGTCATCGTGGTCTCCAATTGATCCACGCCAACCCAGTCCGAATCGCGACCCCGGCAATTGGCTGACGCACTTCCAGTGCTTGAAACGAAAACGGAGAAGTATACACGCGATGTTAGATTCTACCCGCCCACCCGAGCCAACGTGTCACGAATTCCGCGAATCCGCCCAAGATTTCGTATCCTAACACGAAGTACCAGTCGTATCGGTGCACCTCATTTCACTCGCACAAAGGAGTCTCTCATGGCCCGGATTCGGCTTCTTGCCATCGCTCTCGTCACGCTCGGCATTGGCGTGTTCTCGGCACACGCACAAAACGACGATCTCAAGGCTGTCCTGCGCAAGGCGATCACCGCTCACGGCGGCGAGGCCAATCTCGCCAAACTTGGCGCCGGCGTCTCCAAGTTCAAAGGAACCATGTCGCTTCTCGGCGGCAAACGCGATATCGAGGGCGAAACCTCGTACCAAAAACCCGATCGGCTTCGCAATGTCATGAAGATCGACTTCAACGGCAAAGAAATCAACGTCATCACCGTCTTCGACGGCAAGAAATTCTGGGTCAACTCCAACGGCAACACCACCGAAATCACCGACGAAAAAACCCTCGACGAAGTCCGCCAAAGTCTGCTCACCGAGGGCGGCGCCAACTTCACCGAAATGCTCAAAGCGCCCTTCGAACTCAGCGCCGCCGGCGAGGTCAAAGTCAAGGGCAAGGACACGATCGGCGTTCGCGTCAGCAAGAAAGGCCAACGCGATATCACCTTCTTTTTCGACAAGAAAACCAATCTCTTGCTCAAAACCGAGACGCGCAATTACGATCCGCAAAAACAACAGGAAGTGACGCAGGAAAAGTTCATCCTCGGCTACCAGGACAAGCAGGGCCTCAAGGTCGCCAGCAAAGTCGAGATCCTCAAGGACGGCGAATTCTTCATGGAAGTCACCGTCACCGACGTGCAAATCCACGCAAAACTAGACGACGCCACCTTCGCGAAACCGTGAAAAAAAATTCCAAATGCGCATCACGAGAGAACGAAAAGAGGAAGATAATCGACGACGATCCTTCTTTCGTAATTTCGTGCTTTCGTGATGCGTAATGGATTGGACGTTCTCATCTAAACGTGGCTTGCGTTTTTTCGGCTTGCGTTTTTAGTTCGATGAACGAGCTTTTGGTGAGTGCTTCGACTCGTTCTCGGAGATGGGCGGGGATGTCGGACTTTTTTTCGCCGCGTTTTTCGTTGTAGCCGGCGATGGCGCGGAGGGCGTTCGCCATCGTGGCTCGGGCGACGGTTTCGTCGAAGCTGTCGCGGCCATCGGGTTGCCGAACGCGATTGTTGCGCATCTGTTGGCGTTCATCGAGCATTTCCGCGATCAATGGCCAAGGCACCTTGTCGCTGCCCCGGCGCGCCAGCGTGACCGCCGCGTTATAGCGAATTTCCCAGCCAGGCGAACTCGGCGCTTGCTCCGCGAACTCCCAAAGCGGCAGCCAGGCGACATTGCCCGGAAAACCTCCCAGACTCGGCGCGACCAAAATCGGTATGCGGTACTCCGGCGGCGTGGTGGTCTCGGCCGTGCGCGTTGGTTCGGGCCGCCAGAAGAGGATCCCCAGCACGACAACCACGAGCACGCCGATCAGCGTAAGCAGAATCAGCCCGCGGTAGACCAACCCTTTGTCTTCTTGTTCCATTTCGCTTGCTATCCGATCTCGATCTGAACGCACCGAATCAGTCCGTCTCTTCGATCCGCAGAAGTTCGCCGCGGCCATCGTCGTTGGCGAGTTTGAGCAAGATCGCCTCGGCCTGATCGCCGTCCCAGAAGTTCAACGACATCGCTGTCAGCTCGCGCAAAAAGCGATCGTCGGCCTTGGCACACAGGTCCAGGGCCGACTCGACCTTGACAATCTCCGCCAAATCGGCCGAAGGCACGGCAGACTTTTCAACATAGAAAAGCGCGGTCAGCGCCCAGGTAGAACGAGCCGTGCCTGTTTTGGCGGCCTCTTCCTTGAGCGTTTTGACGATCTCGGCACGATGCTCTGCCGGCAGTTTCGCGAATCCTTTGAGGTTCTCGCCCATGTTCATGAGCGACCAGAGCGCCTTGCGCCGCTGCAGCGCGTTGCCATTGGTATCCGCGGCTTTGTCGTGTTTGAGCATCTCGCAGAGCAAAGGAAGTCCCGCAGGGACTTGGAATTCCCCCAGAGCGCTGGCGAGAAAGCTGACGTGGTCTCGCTTGACGCGCAGCTTCCGCCAGAGAAGTTGCTTATTCTTGTCGGTGCTGCGTGCGACTTCGGCGCCGATCTTGGCCTCTTCTTCGACCAGGTCCTTGAAGGCGAGTCCAAGGCGCTCGGCCAAATCGAGCGCGAACTTCGGATCGGTCTTCCAGCGCAGCGTGGCTGGCTCCTGGCGTTTGAGAATCTGCGAGAGGTCGCTGGCGCCGCGCCAGCGGATGTCGGCATTGTCGCTGTCGAGTTGGTTGAGAAAGTAGTTCGGTTCACGCTCGCGCTTTTTCCAGTAACTCAATCCGAGCACGAACAGCACGACCACTGCGATAATCAAACCGGGAACAACAAACAACTGCACGATGAATCGCCCCGACGGAGGCTGCACGGGAGGCAGGCCAGGCGTGGGGGGTAAGGGGTTGTTTGCATGCGGAGTGGACATCGGTCTATCACCAACCAGCAAATCGAACAATGACATTTCTGTAGGTTTTACTAAATCATACTCTGCAAACCAGGGGAATTGCGGCCGATGCCCCTTTCGGCCGCGGAGTCGAAGATCATCGATGGCAATGTCGCTGGAACAATACGCGGAGTTTCTCGATACCCGCGATCTGATTTGGCCATCGCCGCCCGAGCCCAAAGCTCCCAAGGCAAAGCCGAAGCTCTCCGCGATGCCGCACGTGCGCGTGGTGACGTGGAATCTTTACGGCACGCTTCTGAACATTTTTGATGGTCAGTTGCTGTTCGAGCATCCGCAAAAATTCGTGATGGACATTGCACTGGACAAGACCGTGCAAGAGTTCAAGATGTGGGGCTCGATGAGCCGAAAACCCGGGCAGCCGTCAGAATACATGGGAGAAATCTATAGGCGTGTGTTGACCGAACTTCGCATGGCATCGTCGCCGAACGAGAAATATCCAGAGACGTTGTCCGAGCGGGTCTGGGAAGAGGTCGTCAAGAAACTGCAAAAGAAGGACTATAAATACGACGTCGGTTTCTTCGGTTCCGTGCCGGAACTCAGCCGAAAGATTGCGTATTTCTTTCACGCCAGCCTGCAGGGTACCGGTTGTTACGATGGTGCGGGCGAGGCGCTGGAAGCAGTCAAACAGGCGGGGCGAAAACAAGGGCTGATCGCAGACACGCAGTGCTTTAGCCTTGTACAATTGAAGAGAGGCCTCGCGAAACAGCACGGCGGCGAACTGGATTTGCTCATCGATCGCGACTTGCGTGCGTGCTCCAACGAGGTTGGGGGAAGGAAGCCGTCGGAACGGCTTTTCAAGCATCTGCTAACCCATTTGGCGTCGCAGGGAATCACCCCGGCCCAGGTGCTTCATGTGGGTTCGCGATTACTGCTGGATCTCGCCCCGGCCAAAAAATTGGGCATGCGAACGGCTCTTTTCGCAGGCGACAAAAATTCGGTCCAGGCGACACCCGAACAGCTCAAAGACCCCGCGACGAGACCCGACGCGATGCTCACGGAGTTGCCGCAAGTCGCGGAGTTGCTCGGATAATCTTAATGCAGAACGTTGACGCCATGTGAGTCAACACAGAAAGAAAATTATGCCGCCTGAGTTGCATTACGATCCGTCGAATATCGATTTCAGCAACGTCGTTGCGGACCGTGAAGCAATCCGCAAAGTGAATCCCCAGCGTTTTGAGATGGAGCAGATCGACGCAATTGTTTTTCTCGACGTCGAAAACAAACTCATCGTTGGCTACAAGGATGTGCGGCACGACGAGTTCTGGGTCCGCGGACATCTTCCAGGGTTTCCGCTCCTGCCGGGCGTGCTGATGTGCGAGGCCTCGGCACAAATTTGCAGCTATCACTCGATGACGCAACACGATTTTTCTGGCGACTTCCTCGGTTTTGGCGGTATGGAGAATGTTCGCTTCCGCAGCCCCGTCAAGCCAGGGGATCGCCTGGTGCTCATCGCCAAGCAGATCAAATTCAACCGCCGGCAAACAATCTACAGCGTGCAGGCGTTCGTCAAGGATCGGCTCGTGTTTCACGGCGACATCATCGGCGTGGCGCTCAAGAAAACCGAGGGCTGATCGCGTGCGTGCCTCTCGCCGACTCCCCGTCGATGCCCTTGCACCCTACCTGCTCGACATGCCCCATCCGCGGCACCTGCCGCCCGATTCGCCATTGCTCGCGCCGAATCCGCCTGTCGCCTGGGACGTCCTCTTCGGCAACGATCATCCCGTCGAGATCGAGGTCGGGTTCGGCAAAGGCCTATTCCTCACCACCCAGGCCGAAGCTCGGCCAGGCGTCAATTTCCTCGGCATCGAGATCGAACGCAAGTACACTCTCCTCGGCGCCGACCGTATCGCTCGGCGGCAATTTGGTAACGCCAAGGTCTGCTGCACCGATGCTCGCTGGTTCCTGCGCGAGCGCGTCGCGCCGGCGAGCGTGTCGGCGGTTCATGTCTACTTCCCCGACCCGTGGTGGAAGAAAAGGCACCGCAAGCGGAAACTGTTCACGCGCGACTTTGCCGAGCAATGCGTCCGCGTCCTGAAACCCTCAGGACGGCTGCATTTCGCGACGGACGTAGAGGACTACTTCGTCGAAAGCCTCGAGATCGTTCGCGAGGTTCCAGCGCTGACGATGCTGCCGACACCGGAAGCGTCTGCGCAAGGGTTGACGAATTTCGAGCGAAAATACCGCGAGGAAGGCCGACCGATTTATCGAGCGTTGTGGGCGGCCGATCCGCACCAATGACCCGCGCTGAATGGCAGAGTGTTTCAATGCGCAACCCGTGCCCTCGGTGATCTCCGCGGCGAGAAATCCGGGTTAACTGGCCAAAAAATCGCCTTGCGAGCAGTCGCCGATTCGTGTATTCCGCCGCATTGGTACTTTCGAACCTTGCGGAGATTTCGGCGATGCGCCCTTGCTTTTTCGTATTCGTCCTGCTTACGGGGTGTCAGTCGATTGAGAATCGACTGGTGTTTCATCCGGCACGCAATGCAGCCCCGGCGACAACCAAACTGCCAGCGCCCCTTGAGGATGTTACGATTACCACTGCAGATGGCGTCAAGGTTCACGCACGCTGGTGTCCACACGCGGATGCAAAAGGGGCAATTCTTTTCTGCCACGGCAACGCGGGAAATCTGGAGAATCACGGGCGATTAACGCGCGAACTCTGGAAGTCGCTCGACCGCTCCGTGCTCATCATCGATTACCCGGGCTACGGACGCAGCGACGGCAAACCGAGCGAGGCGGGATGTTACGCTGCAGCCATCGCGGCGCATGACTGGCTGACCCGCGAAGCGAAGATTCCTGCGGATCGCATCGTCATCGCGGGAGAATCGCTGGGTGGCGGAGTCGCTGTCGATCTCGCAACGAAAAAGCCGCACCAGGCACTCGTGCTCATCCGCACGTTCACATCGGTGCCGAACGTGGTCAAGGATCTGTACTGGTTTCCCCTCGCGCCGGCGCTGATGCAGGTCCGGTTCGAGAGCGAAAAGAAGCTGCCGAGGTGCCCGTCGCCGATCTTCATCGCCCAGGCGGATAGCGATCGCGTCATCCCGTTTGCTCAGGGCGAACGCCTGCGAGGCGCGAGCAAGACGCCAACGCAGTTCCACCGCCTTCACGGTCTCGGCCACAACGATCCGCTGCCGGAAAGTTTCTTCCTCGACCTGCGTGCCTTCCTCGATCGGCTCGACGGCGTGCGTCGTGATTGATCACGTGAAACATCATTTCAGCGATTTTTCGATAAAGGCAAAAAGAGCAACCGTGGCCAAATTGTCCGGCCTGCCGAGGTCCGCATTGATCTTTGTATGGGTCGTGTCTTTCGCTCCGAATAGGGTGACGGGGATGTCCGCCGCTTTTAGCACGTTGCTCAGGCGAAGTGCCTGCGCGGTCACATCAGGGTGATTGGAGACGTACAGAATAAAGAACGGCGGGATGCCCTTGTTTTTGCCGACGTGAGTCACCGCGGAGAAAGCCTTGTGCTTGACCGGGTCGTTGCCAAACTTGATGCGATGGCCGAACTTGGGCATTGGCAGGCCGTGCAGGCGAAGGCGAGTCTCCGCAACCTCGATCATGGCGGGGATGTCGTAGGTATCGCCATCGACGGGCACGCATCCCTTGATGATCGCGAAAGAAAGCCCTTCTTCCTTCAAGTAGCGTTCATCGGTGCAGATCAGGGCGGCAAGCTGAGCGCCGGCGGAATGGCCCATGATCAATAGCCGTTTCGGATCGCCGCCAAACTCCGCGATATTGTAGTGAACCCAGCGGATCGACTTTGCGACGTCGCGGGTCAGAGTTTCCATATCGACCTTGGGCCAAAGCCGATAGTTCGTGGATACCAGGATGAACCCCTTGCCGTTAAAGACCTGTGGCTTCGTGTACACTTCGGATTTGTCGCCCGTCTGCCATCCGCCGCCGTGTATCCAGAAGACAACGGGCAAGTTCTTGCCCTTGCCGGGCGAATAGACGTCGAGCGTCTGAAGCTTGTCGGCGTTCTTGGTGTACGGGATATCCCGTTTTACCTCCTGGGCGTGAGCCGAGGCGATAACCGCGAACGCAACAATTAAACTTGCTGAAAACCTCATGATGGTGCTCCCATGGGAATGTCGGAACCGTGGCATTCACAGGTTACAGATCACCCTCGGCAACGGCGAGAGCCTAGTATTCATACCTATCCAACGGACATGGGCTTGCTCGCGTCGGCGCAGTATTCTGATACACATCGGGCCGAAACTCGGTTTGCTGAATTCACAACCACGGGAGAATCATCCATGTCCAAGTCAGCGGTCACGTTAATTGTCGTCGCGTTTCTGATCCCAGGGTCGGCTTTTGCGCAGCCGCCGGTGCGGAAGTTCGATGCTCCAGGTTCGCCGCCCTTCAAGGTGCTGAAGGCAGGCGAAAATCCGCCCCTGGATGTCGACGGTAATTTTGTGATCGGCCCTGACTACAAACCCGCCCCCGAGCGAAAGGCGGCTGATAATGTGCCGAAGGGAAAGGTGACGCAATTCAGCATCAATTCCAAGTACACCAAAACTTTCAACCCAGGCATCGCCCGAAAGGTATTCGGCAAAGTCGATCCGAAGAACCCCAAGACGCTCATCGTCGAGACGCACACCATCGACTACGTGCGCCCGATCACGGTGTATGTTCCGGCTCAGTACAAGGCGGGGACGGACGCGCCGTTCATGATCGTGCATGACGGCCCGAAGGGTAAACCGAGTATGGAACTGCCGACCATTCTCGACAACCTGATCGCCCAAAAACGCGTGCCGCCGCTCGTTTGCATCATGGTTGCCAACGGCGGTGGCGACGCCCAAGGGCATGAACGCGGCAAGGAATACGACACCATGTCCGGCGCCTTTGCCGACTACATCGAGGCCGAGGTTCTGCCGCGCGTGGAGAAAAACTGTAACGTCAAGCTTACGAAGAACCCCGATGGCCGAGCGGCGATGGGCAGCAGTTCCGGCGGATCGGCGGCCTTGATCATGGCGTGGTACCGCCCGAATCTCTACCACCGCGTGCTGACCACCTCCGGCACTTTCGTCAATCAACAATGGCCCTTCGACCCCAAGACGCCTGGCGGCGCCTGGGATTTTCATGACACGATCATCCCGAACAGCCCCAAGCTGCCCCTGCGGATTTTCATTTCCGTCGGCGACAAAGATCTGCTGAACCCGAATGTCATGCGCGACGGCATGCACGACTGGGTCGAGGCCAACAACCGCATGGCCAAGGTCCTCAAGGCCAAGGGCTACCCCTATCAGTATCTCTTCTGCCGCAATTCCGGTCACGGCATCGGCAACGCCAAGGTGCAGTTCCTGCCGCACGCCATCGAATGGGTCTGGCGCGGCTACGAGGCGAAGGCGAAGGAGTGAGGCCGAAAATCGCCCCGGGAGTCGATTATGCCAATTCATGACTTGAGCCGACTGAACGCTGGGACGTTTCATGACTTCCATAACTCATGGATCACGGAGTTGCGGAACGTCATGAACGGCGGATTGTTGCCGGCCGGATATTATGCCCAAGGCGAGCAGTGGGCGGGCAAGATCAATGCCGACATCTTAACTCTTCATGCGGGTAATCCGCCGTCTGTGGACCAGATTCCATCCGGAAGCGGAGTGGCCGTCATGGAGGAGGCTCCGCCTGTCGTAAGCTACCGTGTGGCGGCTTCGGAATCGGCACACGTCCGAGCCGCACGCCGCACCCTCGTGATTCGGCATAGCAGCGGCCATCGTGTCGTCGCCTTGTTGGAGATCGTGTCGCCTGCCAACAAGGACCGCCCGCGAAGCGTTCAGGATTTCGTCGAAAAAGCAATTGCGGCATTGCAGCAAGGAGTGCATCTGCTCATCATCGACTTGTTTCCTCCCGGACGGCACGACCCCCAGGGCGTTCACTCCCTCATCTGGGAGAGCTACGGCGACGAACTCAACACGCCGCCCCAGGCCAAACCGGTTACGTTGGCGTCGTACCTGGCACGCACTCTTCCGGAGGCTTACCTGGAATTCGCCGGGTTTGGTGATGCGCTTCCTGCGATGCCCCTGTTTCTCGATTTGCATTCGTACGTGAACGTCCCATTGTCCGAAACCTATGATGCCGCTTATCGAGGCGTGCCCGCGATTTGGCGAGAAACTCTCGAACTTCAGGTTCCGCCGACAACATGATGCCGTCGGGTTTTGAAAAACGCTGCCGGAACACGAGAGGCAACGCATGCAAATGACGCTGGCTTTTCTTGCCCTGAAAGGCGACTGGGAGATGCCGATTGCTGACATCTTCCAATTTCTTGCAAAGACCTGGCCCGCTCTCCCAGCACCGGCTGAGATCGAGCAATCCGACAATACGCTTGCCTTTCGTCTGGGCGAGACAGACGTGATCGTCGCAATCATGCCGGCGCCAATCCCCTGGAACGATCTCGAAGAACCTTGCTCGAAAGGTATGATGTGGCCTGATGCTGCCAAGGTCCTCAAGCACCATACTCGCCACGCAATCGTGACCGTCACGAGGAACTCGACGCCAATTGATTGCGCTCGTATCTTGACGCAAGTAGTCGCGGCGGTCACGGTTTGGCCGGCGGTCGTCGGCGTGTTTTGGGCGAACGCTGGATTGGTCTTGGAGAAATCCCACTTCCGGGAGTACGCCGTTACGATGCTCCCGGAGGTTTCCAGCCACCTCTGGGTCGGATTCCGCGTCGAACCGAACAACAACGGCGGCGTCCGGGGCTACACCACGGGACTCGCCGCGCTCGGATTGATGGAATTGGAGACTCAGCATTATCCAACGAAAGACGCCTTTCGGCTGCAGCTGCGCCTTTCGCTTTTAGCAGACGATCAGTTACAGCGAGGCCGCGTTTTTCACGATGGCGAGATATTCGCGGAGGTCGATGATGTCGTGCGTGTCAAGCTCGGAGAATCATCCTTCGGGCAAGCCGGTCCCGTGGCCCGCCTTGAATTTAGCCATACCGATCCAAGTTGCGCGTTGCAGGATCACCAACCACGCCTCTATGGCAGGCTCATCGAAATTGCCGCGGACATCGAGGATTGCGGCGGCGGTCGCGTCGTATTTGGTTATTTGATGTTGCTGCTGTTGATCTTCGCGGGAATCTCACTGGAATGGTACAAGTCTGTTCCCGGTTTCACGGAGTTGGAACTCGGCAGCGTATGGATTTACGGCGTCGTACTGGTCGCGGTCGCGGCAGCGTATGTGCTCAACGTGCAAGCGTTGCAACGTCGAAGCTACCGACGATATCGCCAAGGACTTAAACGCCTGGCACGCGAAGCGGGGATGAGCCGATACGAAATTCTCGCCGCCGCGGTGGGTGACGTGGAGTTGAAGGCCGTCCTCTACGAATTGAAGCGCGACCGCTGGGACAATGACGATTCGCCGAATCCAGCAAAGTGAAATGGGCCGAGAGCTTTATAAGAACAAATTCTTATAAAGCTCTCGGCCTCTCATTTTCAGCGAATCTTATCCAAACAGGTCCAGCAGCGGTCGGCCGGTGCTTACGGGGCGTGTGAAGCCGTCGCGGCCCATGCGGGTTTCGGCGGGGATGTTGAGCGAGTGGAAGATGGTCGCGCCGAGGTCCTGCACTTTCACCGGGCGGTCTTTCACGTAGGCGCCGATGCGGTCGGTTTCGCCGTAAACCGCGCCGCCGCGGATGCCGCCGCCGGCCAGGATAGCTGACCAGCAGTTCGGCCAATGTTGGCGGCCGGGTAGGCGGTCGGGTTGATTGATGCGTGGCGTGCGGCCGAACTCGCCCATGACGACGACGAGCGTGCGTTCGAGCAGGCAACGATCGCGAAGGTCGGTGAGCAGCGCGGCGAGACCTTCATCCAGGCACGGCAAACACCAGCCCATGCCGTAAGATCCATTGCCGAAAGCGTTGCCCATGCCCATTTCGCTGCCGTGCATATCCCAGCTGGAGGCCGGCGGACCGCCGCCGGTTTGGCCTGGCGCGGAACCGGTCCAGCCGTTAACGGTGACAAAGCCGACGCCCGCTTCGACCAGTCGACGAGCCAGGAGCAAATTCTGTCCGAGCGGGTGCATGCCATAGCGAGCGCGAACGCTGGCGGGTTCACGGTGCAACTCGAACACCTCCCGCCCGCCGCGGCCGTTGGCGAGGTCGATGGCGCGGCGCTGGATGGCGTCCCAGTCGCGTGTCGGTTGCGGCGCTTCGCTGCCGCGATCGACGTTCACCATATTTAGTAAACGGCGGCGCTCTTGCAGGCGTTCGGAACTGACGGCGGGTTGCAATTCATCCGGAGCACGGAAGGTCGGCATGGCGGCGTGATTGTTGGCGTTGCCCACGAACAGCGGCGCGTACTGCGAACCGAGGTGCCCGCCGTTGCCGATGTTCGCCGCACAGAAGACCGGATCGCCGACGCAGCGAATGAGCCAGACGTAATTGGCGATGTTGCGTTCACTGGGCCGAACACGCGACAGAATCGAGCCAAGGTAGGGCGAGTCCATCGGAGCGCCGGACTGGCCGCTTAGCAGGTGGTGCATCGCGTCAAAGTGGTTGCTGATATTGCCCACGTGCGTCATCGAGCGAATCAGCGAGAAGTGCTGCGTCATCGTTGACAGGCGCGTGTTCAACTCGCTGATGCGCATGCCCGGAACAGAGGTAGCGATGGGCCGATACGGCCCGCGAATGTTATCGGGAGCATCAGGCTTGAGGTCCCAGGTGTCGAGATGGCTTGGTCCGCCGCAGAGCAGCACGAAGATGACGGACCGGTCGGCTGCACCGTTGCCCAGGCCGCGGTCCGCATTGACGCTGGCCGTGACCGTGCCGGGCACCGCCATGGACAGCGCTCCGATGCCGCCGGCCTGTAGTAGTTGACGCCGCGAAAGCAGCCGATTCGATTGCGAAACAAGCATAGATTCCCCCCCTGAGAGACGCCTCACGATACCGTTCGTGGACGCATGTGGTTGGTTTAGCAGGCCACCTCGAATTTTACCCGATCTAGGTGTGCGTGTCTATCAGAAAGGGATGACGATGCAAAGAATTGCGGGGGGACTTTAATTCGGTGATGCCATGTTCAGCCAGTCGCGGTAGCTGAGGCTTTTTTGGAATTCGATGCCGACGCAGTACTGGCCGCCCTCGGCATTGATCAGCCAGCGGACGTTGCCCAATCGCTTGATGGAGTCCTTCATTCCATAGCCGTCAATGATTATTTCCACTTCGGACATCAGCTCCAGAGGTTGCTTGATGATAAGGCGGACCCCCGAATCCGAGAGGTCAAGCACGCAATGCGCAAGATTCGGCCCAAGGCCGAGCGCCCCCTTGCGGCATTGGACTTTCACGGTGGTGCGAGCCTTGGCACGGATTGAACGTCGGCGATTCGATAGCTTGAGAGAGGTATTATTTTCCATTTTTTGCCTCCACGCGAGCCTAGGTCACGATGAAGGAAAAAGCAAACTATAGGCTGAATTTTCAGGACTCAATCAAATGTTTCCTGGCTCCTGGAAGAATCCTCGGGTATTGAATCGGAGTGAAATTCCTTCCAAAGACGGTGAATTTCTTCGCGATCCACGACGACATTCTCCGGGGCGTCAATCCCGAGACGAACGCGGTTTCTGCCCAAATCCACGACGGTGATTCGGATCGTGGCATCTCCGATTACGATTTCTTCGCCAATACGACGGCTCAATACGAGCATGGTACGTCCTCGGTGGAACAGGCGACGGCCCTATCTTTCCTCGTCGTGCTCGCTCGAGCGCGACGATTCCAGCAAATCTAGCAGCGGCTTCCAGATAACTTCATCGTGATACTTTCGTTCAATCGCACAGGCACGCTGAGCGCGCTGCAGGGCCTCTTGCCAATTTCCCGACCGCGCATGCACGAGTGCAAGCGCGGCCTGTTCTTCCGCTGTCCGCGCTTCGTTTTCGATTTGGCTCAGCCAATGGACCGCCAGACGCCAGTCGGCCGATTCGACTCCAGCCGTCGCGCGTGCCATCATCAGCGCCTGAACCGAACGGAGACCGTTGAGTTCTAGCCGACTCTCGCCGAACTGCATCGGCCAATCGCAACCGGTCCACTTGCCAGCGCATTGCGAAAAAGTTGCCGCAACGTGTTTTGAATCAAGTTTGGAAGTTGTAACAGTAGACGTCATCACATCACCCATCTTTAACGATCGCTTGAATGCCTTTCCGAAGTGAATTCCGTGTGGGTGAACCAAGAACCACCTAACGTATGGCAGATTGCGTGCCAAATGCAAAACGCAAACGGTAGAATGAAACAAAATGGCAAAATGCTCGAAAAATCCGTATCTCCTGACCCGTGCAAGCCGTCACAGTCCGATACCCCGGGCAAGAATTGATCGGTTGGAAAGAGATTTACCGCCTTCGTTCGCTAGAGGAGTTTATGGAACGTGAAAGATCGACGCACCCGGATATTGTCTGTCACGATCCTCCTTCTGGCTACCAGCATCTTCGTGCTGGATTCGCAGGTTCCGATGGGCGTTGCCGTGTGGGTCCTGTACATGCTTGTGGTGTTGGTTTCCCTGTGGTTTCCACGCCGAGTCTATTCCTACGCCACGGTATTACTCTGCTCCGTTTTAACGATTGTCGGCCTGCTGTGCTCGCCGCCGGGCGGCGCTTTTTGGATGTCAGTGACAAATGGGCTGCTGGCTGTCCTGGCATTCTGGGTCGCGGTGGTGATCGGGCTCGCCGCACGCAGGGCCGCTGAGCTGGAAAAAGCGAATCGTGCGCTCATGGAGGAATTCGAACAGCGAAAGAAACTGGAAGCCCAGCTTTTACGCACGCAACGCCTCGAGAGCATCGGCGTGATGGCCAGCGGCATCGCCCACGACTTCAACAATCTGCTCACGCCGATCTTGATGTCCGTGAAGCTCCTGAAAGAAGATCGCACCGAGGAGGAGCGTTTGCGTCTCCTGGATACCTTGCAGGCAAGTGCCGAGCGAGGCGCCGATATCGTAAAGCAGCTGCTATCCTTCTCGGGAGGCACGGACAACCAACGCTCCAGCGTGCAGATCAAGCATCTCATCAAAGAGATTTCGTCGCTGATTGAGCACACGTTTCCCAGGGCCATTCAGTTTCAAACGCTCCTTGCAAAGGATCTCGACACCGTCATCGCCGATGCAACGCAGCTTTCGCAGGTGATCCTGAACCTTTGCGTGAATGCTCGAGACGCCATGCCCAACGGAGGCACGCTCACGATCGCCGCCGAGAACGTGGTATTGGCCGAAGAAGAGATTCCGACGGGAAGCGAGGCGAAGCCTGGGAGATTCGTCCGCGTCATCATCGAGGACACCGGCACTGGCATGACGCCTGAAACGGTCGACAAGGCCTTCGATCCTTTCTTCACAACGAAAGGCCCCGGAAAGGGAACCGGCCTCGGCTTGTCCACCGCTCTGGGAATTCTCGAAAGCCATGGCGGGTTCATTCAACTCGAAAGCACGTTGGGTGTTGGCACGCGCTTCACGGTATTTCTTCCGGGCCAAACCGCGGAATTGGCCGACGGGCGGGAGCAATTTGGTCTGGGAGTATCCAAGGGCAAGGGCCAACTCATTCTCATGGTTGACGACGAACAATTCATTCTGCAAACCGGTAAAATCACGCTGGAACGGCACGGCTACCGCGTGATCTGCGCCGACAACGGCGCTGAAGGAGTGGCGGCTTTCCAGAATCACCTGGGCTCGATTCACGCGGTGATCCTGGACATGATGATGCCCGGAATGGATTGCCCGACGGTTATGGCCGAGTTCAAAACGCGCGACCCGAGAGTTCCGATCATCGTAACCAGCGGCCTGCGCGTGACCGGCCCGGTCGCCTTGGAGATCGCCGCCGGCCGCGGCGAGTTTCTCGGCAAACCCTACTCCGACGAGCAACTACTTCTCACGCTCGCACGGGTTCTGCGCGGGGCATGATGATGCGAGGGGACTTCCGCGACGCACGCTCAAAGGATCGAGATGTACGTCGATGTTCTCTTCGCCGAGATTTATTAGCATTCGGGTTGTGCCGTCACTCAAGCCGCAACTCGTCATGAATACGAGCCAGTTGCTCCTCGACGAGGATGAGTTGATTGTAAAAGGCGGTGATGGCGCGTTCTTTGACTTCGGAGGAGGTGCCTGTCATTGCCGGAACTTGGCACATGAATTGAATGTAGCTCTCGATGCGTTTTCCGAGCACCTCGATGCGATGCACGCGCTCGTCAACGGTCGGGAGTTGACTTAATGCGGGAACGGACGCCAGCTTGACGGGAACCTTTTTGGGAGTCGCTTTTGCTTTGATGGCCATCGAAATCGCATGCCTCGGAAGTTTGATTCTGGAGCGAAAAATATCAATAGGGTGCGGCTGACCATGTCAACAGAGCGCGAGTCCGAAACGCTCACCAATGGGATGAACTGGGTCTCGTCGCTGTTTTGGCTTTGCGGATGTTATTCTTCTTCCGCATTTCGGCGCGCCGGCGTTCCTCGCAGGGTTTCTCGTAATATTTGTGCTTGCGCAGCTCTTTGGTAAGTCCGCTTCGCTCGAGAAGCTTTTTGAATCGGCGTAATGCGGCGCCAATCGGTTCGCGGTCGTGAACTCGCATTCTTAGGGACATTCAATCTCCTTTTGGGCGATATCGAAATAAAACCACTGCGTTATGCTGAAATCGGAAGGTTGTGAGGGTCGGAATCCAATCAGCCCCGCCTTCCCGCCTGCGACCAGCAATACGCGTCCAAAAACGCAAATGCTGCTTAGCAACGATCAATACGGGGAAATTGAGAATACCGAGTCAACAAGAGACGGAGCCGATTCTCCGTCTCAGAGCACGCTTGCGTTAGTATCGGCGTCCGCCGCCACCACCGCCGCCGCCGTAGCCACGCCCGCCGCCGCCGCCGCCGCCACGCCCACCGCCTTCGGTTTTCGGACGAGCCTCATTAACGGTCAATGCTCGGCCGTTGACTTCTTTGCCGTTGAGGGCGGTGATGGCTGCCTGGGCTTCCTTGTCGGAGCCCATTTCCACGAAGCCGAAGCCCTTGGAGCGACCAGTGTCGCGGTCCATGATGACTTGCGCTGATGATACAGTCCCGTGCGGGGCGAACATCGCTGAGAGATCGCTGTCGGAGACGTCGTAAGTTAGATTTCCGACGTACAGTTTCTTACCCATTTACCAACTCCTAAAGAAAAAAAACACGTAGAACACTCTACGCATTTACTTCATGCCGTTTGAGCAACGAGTGAATGTGGGCGGTGGTGAAGGTAATCGCTGCACCTGCCCCTAATCGTCTCAAACCGGACGAATTCGGTCGCTTGACGAGTTTGCCGCGGAATGCCGATCCGCGGATGCTGGTGATTCGCACAAGCACGGTCTCGAAAGACTTCGTGTTCGTCATCAAGGTCAGGCGAACGAAATCGCCGGACCTGAGTTCGCGGATCTCCATGCGAAGCTCGTCGTCGTCAATGCCTTCCTGGCGGCGCATCTCCTCGATATTTTCAATCTCGACGCTGATTTTCATGTTGGCTCCTACCGCCGCCTTGAAATATCCGCAAATATCCGTCATGCCCGTTTTCTTTGTCTTTCGTTCAACTTGGCCGCAATGCGATCCTCGAGTGGGATACCCGAATCCAATGGCTGCTGCCTGCCTTTTTAGAATCGCTTGGTGATTTTGATGTCGCCGCCAAGATATTACCGTGTTCATCGGCCACGAGAAAATAGCTATGTGCGATAATCACCGACGAGGCGTCCGCACCGACAAAAATATTTACACGAAACCGATCTCCCCAGAACTTGGTAAACGAACTTTATAAAAGACCTTGGACAGGCCCGGCGAGGCGAGAACTTTTTCGCCGACGATCACATTCAAATTTTCGGGGTTGCTTGCATGGTGCATTCCTGAGAAGGCAGGCGAGGATTCGACTTGAGTTGCCAAGTTGAATGGGATCATTCCGACCGTATAACACCCGATCGAAATACGAAACGACCACCCGGCTTTGATGGAAATGTAGCAACGAGCAACATCACCGCGCATTCGAGGACAAATGTCCTTCTCCGCACGCTTGATGACTGCCCGATTCGAAAAAATGCTTTTGGGGAAGACACCATGTATGTAGAGGTATCATGATATTCTACTCGAGAATCGCCCACAGGCTAGCCCAATTATGGAATTATCTAGATCTGTGCCAACAATCGAAGACGTTTCGCGGCTGCGTCCGAACACTCACAGATATGAAACATGAGCCGTAGGCTTTTGCTCAAAAATGAAAAGCGATAGTTTCCGGGACTACTCTCCCAGCAGATGCTTCGGATTGCCAGAGTCGAATTCGCCGTCCCGGCTGCGGCGCGTTTCTCGGAAAACCCTACTCCGGAGAGCCGCTGCCACTCAAACGAGCAAAGGTCTTACGCGGGGCGTAGCCCCATGGATTCTATGCAACCAGACTCTAACACAAAGTTGTCGGGCGTGGCCGAGGTTGCACTTCACCCCTGCGGAGTGGCGAGCGGATATGCGTGCAGCTGGGGTTGCCGTGGTTTGGTTCAACCCCAGCCACGGCTCGCGGCGTGTCGCAATAACTTTCGATAATTTCGCGTGGCGAACCTCCATGACTTCACGCTCCCATCCGACAATCGAGATAGTTTCCTACTCGATATCGATGACGTGGCTCACCATCCAAATCTCCAACTGCTCAAGCCGTTCTTTCCAGCGTGCCTTGAACGCTTTCATCCATTTACGGTTCTTGGCCGAATCGGGTACGTCAACGATGATTAAGCCATGCGTGTCGCGATAAAGTTTGCCGCCGTGTTGCCAATATCCTTCGACGGAGGCACGCTGAAAGGACACGGTGCCGAATTGGCCGATGATTTCATCGATAGCATCAGCAATCGATTCTTCAGGAATATCGCGGCCATCATTAAATTGTGTCGGCAGCAACACTTCGAATCGCCGCAACTTGTTGCTCATAGGAAGCTTTCCCTTGCACCGTGAAAGAAATTCCTTCGTCAGCCAGAGCAGCCAGCGCTGCTTCAGGCACAATGAGCTCACCGGTCTTCAATGCTTTTCCTGAAAATCGGCCAAAGAGAAACCCTAGCGCTTTCTTCCGTGTTGCACTTTCCTGGAAGGTAATTACGACCATATGACAATCCTCGTGGTTGATTCGCCCACTATGATCCTATCGCTGGCACGAAAGCAACGCAACGCTTAGTACTACAGCGCCACCTCCCCTCGCCCCTGTACTCAGGGGAGAGGGGTCGGGGGTGAGGGGTTTGGGACTTGTCGCTTTGTGTCGCCTCTCCCCCTCACCCCCAACCCCTCTCCCCCTGAATACAGGGGGAGAGGGGAGTAAATGCCGGCCATTGCTGCTGTTATGGATCGATCACTGTTTGAGTTAGCGCTGTAGTATTAGTTCGGATCGGCCTTGAACTTGAATTCTTTGCCGCCGATGATTTGGTTGCTGGTGATGGTCGGCGCGACGAATTTCTCGATGTGCTCGACGATCAGCTCGGTGCCCTTGTAGTGATTGACGTAGGGCCACGATTTCGGGTTGTACATCGTATCGGTCATGTCGCGCATCAGGACGACGTTCTTGCCGTTCTTGACGAGTTGGCGCAAGCCGAACGGTCGGCCGAGCACGCACATGTTGGTGTGCACGCCCATGATGATGACGTTGTTGATCTTGCGGGCTTCGAGAAGGTTCCAAATTTCGACGCCCGAATCGCTGACGAAGTCGGTGTCAGCCATCTTCAGCACGGCGTATTGCGATTTCCACGGAGCGTTCGGGTTGCGGCCCTGCTTGATGAGCGCTTCGCGGTGCGTTTTCTGGTCGGCGGGGTCGCTGTCGCAACCGCCATCTTTTTGATCGATCGGGTACTTGCCCTTCTCTTCGGACGGAATCATGTGGCACCAAACGCCGATGTCTTTGGGCAGGTTCTTCGCCGTCGGCGCCGCTTTTGCCGCCGCTCGGCCAGGGTGATCCTTGTAAGCGTCCATGCAGCTTGACGGCGCGTGGATGATCGTGATGCCCATCGCGCGGCATTTTTCAATCACCTCGTTCATCCGCGGAGCCATCTCCACGACACGCTGGACTGCGTTGTAGCAATGGTGTGTGTCCCACATATCTACGATGATCACCGCGGTGTGTTGGACAGGAAAGCTCAATTCGCCTTCTCTCAATTCGTATCTTTCTTTCTCGTTCGTTTTCGTAAGAACGCGGGAGCGAGTCTTTACCCTGAATTGCTGGGATCCGGCCTCGGCGAGCGGTAGGAAACAGACGAAGAACACGGGAAGCAGGATTGATAAAAAACGGCGCATGGGATTCTCCGATTGAAGGGCTGAAAACGGCGAAGAAATAAAAATCTCACTTGATTGTACTGAACGCCTTCCACTCGGCTTCTATTTGATTCTGTTGGAATTCGCCCGTGTACACCAGAAATCGATACCTAAGAATTACGCTCTCGTCCGCTTTCAGCTTCCATGCGCCGCCACGGCTTTTCGCGGGACCGACGCCGAGCTGCCCATCGACGCGCCAGAGCGACGGTTCGCGCGACAGCACCGCGATATGGGCGGCGTCCTTGCGGCCATCGACAGGCATGCCGATATCGACCCAGCGAGCCTTTTGGCCCTCGGCCTTGCCGTTCATTTGGCCTTCGCTGTTAATCGCCCTGGCGCCGGGTTGATTCTTGAATGGCATGCGGATAAATAGCCCGCCGTAATCGTGTTTCTCGAATGTGACGTCGGCATGTGCCTTGAGCATGAGATCGAAGTCGATGGAATACGATTGCGTGTAATCTCTGAATACCCAGGTCTGCGTTTCCGTGAGTTGCGGCTTCTTCTTCGAATCGAGTAGTTCATACACGCTGGTGAACCGCGTTCCTTCGGAGTTCTCTTGAAGTTTGAAACCCGTTCGGCGAAAGAAGTCGCTGCCGCGATTGTGGAAGTAATCGCGTCCATTAACTTTGAGAAAGCCGACATAGATGCCGGTCTGATGCTTGTGATGGCCCGGACTGAACTCCGTGATGACGCCTTTGCCATCGGGAGCGAGCATGGGGTGGACGTAGGGCCGACCGCCTTCGGGTGCGTTGAAGACGAAGATCGGTAGATCGACACCGGGGCGGAAAATCTCTATACCGCCGTCCTTGCGCGGAACCACGCGTACATTGGAGTCGGCTTGAACATCGGAGATAAGCGAGCCAAGAGCCAGGCAACTGAGGACGAAAATTCGTGCCGCCATGTGGAACCCCTTGAATTATCGCGTCGGCCAAGCTGTTCTATTCCCCGGCTGACCAATGGAAAGCTGCCTTGTTCGACGCACCACACGGAACTGAACCGGCGTATTTCATTGTGCGTCCACTGGATTTCAGGGCGTCGAAAAATATCCTGTTGGCATACGAAAGTTACCGACGATCCTACAGGAGCCTATCGAAATGACGCCAAAAGAAGTCCTGACCTTGATCCGCGAGCGCGAGGTAAAAGCGATCGATCTGCGCTTCGCCGATTTTCCAGGAACCTGGCAGCATTTCACCATTCCCCCCTCCCATCTGGAAGAGCTAACCTTTACCGACGGTCTCGGGTTCGATGGCTCCTCGATTCGCGGCTGGCAGACGATCAACGAATCGGACATGCTCGTCATTCCCCAGCCCGAGACGGCATTCATCGACCCTTTTTTCAAAGCCACGACGCTGGTCTTGATTTGCAGCATCCAGGACCCACTCACCAGGCAAGACTATAGCCGAGATCCTCGCTACATTGCTCGTAAGGCTGTCAACTACATGCGCTCTTCCGGAATCGCCGACACGGCTCATTTCGGCCCGGAGCTGGAATTCTTCGTGTTCGATAGCGCTCGTTTCGATCAGAACCAGCACTCCGGATACTATTTCCTCGACAGCACGGAAGGGGCATGGAACTCAGGCCGGGATGAGCCAGGCGGAAATCTGGGCAACAAGATCCGCTACAAGGAGGGCTACTATCCCGTCCCGCCGACCGATACGCTTCAGGACCTGCGTTCCGAAATGATGCTGAACCTGATCGAGGCCGGCATCGATGTCGAGGCACAGCATCACGAAGTCGCGACCGCTGGGCAGTGCGAGATTGACATGAAATTCTCGCCGCTTGTCGAGATGGCCGACAAGGTCATGAAGTACAAGTACATCGTCAAGAATACCGCGAAAAAAGCTGGCAAGACGGTCACGTTCATGCCCAAGCCGATCTTTCAAGATAACGGTTCCGGGATGCACGTGCACACGTCGCTCTGGAAAGGCCCCACGAACCTGTTCGCCGGCTCCGGCTACGCGGGACTGTCCGACAACGGTCTGTACGCCATCGGCGGTCTGCTCAAGCACGCGCCAGCGATCTGCGCGTTCAGCAATCCGACGACCAACAGCTACAAACGCCTTGTCCCCGGTTACGAAGCGCCCGTAAATCTCGCCTACAGCCGACGCAATCGCTCGGCTTCCATTCGCATTCCGATGTATTCGACCAGTCCGAAGGCGAAACGCGTCGAATTTCGCTGCCCCGATCCGTCGGGCAATCCCTACCTCGTATTCTCCGTCATGCTGATGGCGATGATCGATGGCATCAAAAACAAAATCCATCCCGGCGAGCCGCTCGACAAGGACATCTACGATCTCGAACCCGAGGAGTTATCGAAGGTGCCCCAGGCGCCTGGATCTCTCGATCAGGCGCTCGTCAGCCTGGAGAAAGACCACGGCTTCTTGCTGCAGGGCGATGTGTTCACGAAGGATGTGATCGAAACATGGGTCAGTTACAAGCGATCCCGTGAAATCGATCCGATGCGCGTCCGCCCGCACCCGTATGAATTTTACCTGTACTACGATGTTTAGTTTGCCTCGTCACGGAGATTGCCATGCAACCACGCGGTCAACTCTGGTTTGCGCTGGAAGGAATTTGCCAGGATTTCCGAAATTTCTCGGGCCTTGGCGAAAAGGAATCGCTCGAGGTGCTGATCGTGGTGCTGACCAATATGCTCGCCGAGCAGAAAGCCGCACTGGACGCGCTAACCCCGCCGCCGGCGGGAACCGAAGGTACGCCGCAGTGAGCTTGCCTGTTGAAGATCAATCGGATAAGAATGGTAGGACGATTAGACACTACCGTGCCGAGCAGGCGCGAACTTTCTTTACAGGGTGATCCATGAAATTGCGTCGCATTCACGTCCGCAGGCAGCAGAAACAACAAAAACTCGAACTCGAGAAAAAAGCCCGTATTGCCGCCGTACAGGCTCTCGCGAAAAAGAAATAGGCGATTGGCGTAGAGCGCTCCGCATGGTTCCATGTTGAGCGCTAAGCCTCAAATCCGCTATTGCATTTCGTGCGTGCGGCATTTGCAGTCGAGAATATGGCCCACTTCACGCGCGCATTTTCCCTTGCAGCGTTGCGGCTCCTTCCCTCCGCTCGTGTACGCGCACACCTTTCCGCATCGGACAACTTTCTTTTTTGGCGGCGCAACTTCTTTTGGATTTTCAGACATGAGAGGTTTCCCTTGTTTTTCGGATCGTTGACGGAGCCACTCTATTATCGTATCCGGTTCGCTCACGATCGGCTGAGAAACTCGAAGGAACAGCGACGTTTTCGTGCAGGAAATGTGAATACAGCCGCTCACCCTGGCCTAGCTTTGGACCAAGATCTCGCCATGCCCGGGAACGGCAGCGTCGCCGAGATAGCGCTCATAGTTGCCGAGGGGGATCTCGACGCCGAGCGTGCGAAGCTGCTTGGCGTACATGCGTAGAAACGTCGGCTCGTAGACGCAGGCTCGGCGGAACGTCGGCAGCATGCGGATCGGCTTGAGCGAAACGATCGTGCCGCGAAACATCCAGGCGCCGGTGCGGATCTCGGCTCCGCTGAGCAGGAAGATCGTGCCGCCCTTCATTTGCAGGCCGACGAAATCGCGCGCCAAACCGCCGACGACGATGATGCCGCGTTTCATGCGCATGCCGACTTCGAGGCCAGCTGTGCCGCCGACGAGAATCGTGCCGCCGTTCATCCCCGCCAGACTGCCGCGATAGGCGGCGCCGATCTGCCCGCCCGCATTGCCGAGCACGCGAATCAATCCGCCCGTCATTTCCGCGCCGATCCAGTCGCTGGCGTTGCCAGTGACTTCGATCGAGCCGCCCTTCATTTGCGAACCGAGATGCATGCCCGCATTGCCAACGACCTTGATAGAGCCTCGCGTCATGGCATGGCCGATCCATTTGACCCGGCCCAGGTCGCCGCGAAGTTCGATGGTCTCGCTCGGCGTGCCTGCAACATCGAAAAACTCATCCAACCGCTTCACATGCTTGCCCAGATGCACCGGCAGACCGCGCACCTCATCGAGCGATAACGCCGCGATAACGTCCGGCGAGATCTTCTCCGCTTCGAGCGGCACCGTCGGTTGTTGTTTGAGCGTCAGCGTCAGCGTCAGCATGGCAACCTCATTTGGATTCGATCTGATTGGCAGAGTACGATATTGCAGGCCGTTCAACAAGGCCTCAAATACAGCAAGCCGCAGGCAGGATTCGGAAATCGACCTAATCAAAAAAAATGATTGCTGTCAGATCGTTTTTCCTTATACATACCCATACGACTATTGATGACACCTAATTGATAAAACCATTTTGTACGCCCACCCACCTGAAATTTGAATAGTCGTTGTTCGCCCAGCGTCGAGTGATAAGGAATCTCCGGCACACGCCGAAAAAGATTGCGGTCTATCCGAGGGTCCGAGTCGGCCTCGGTTTTTTCTCACAAGGAGTTGGTTCATGAAAAAGTGCTTGTTTGCCGTCGCCATGCTGGCGACCTCCGCTCTGCTGGTCCAGGCTGTCCTCGCGGGCGGCACGTCCACGGTGAAGTCTGGTCCGCAGGTTGGCCAAAACGCCCGCCCGAAGCCGTTCTTCCCGCTCAACCTCAACGGCCCGACGCCCGACAAGAAGGAATGCCTCGTTTGCCGTAATGGCAACAACCCCGTCGCCATGATCTTCGCGCGCGACACGAACCCGGAACTCGTCAGCCTGATCGCCAAGCTCGACGCCGAAACCGCGAAGAACGCCGACAAGAAGATGGGCAGCTTCGCGATCTTCTGCAACGATGCCGAAGGCCTCGAAACCAAGCTCAAGACCCTGGCGAAAGACAAGGGCCTGAAGAAGTTCGTGCTCGCGATCGACAATCCGTCAGGCCCGACGCCGTACAACATCTCGAAGGATGCTGACGTGACCGTCGTTCTCTACAACAAGTCGAAGGTCATCGCCAACTACACCTTCCGCAAGGGCGAACTCAAGGCCGGCGACGTCGAAAAGATCGTTTCCGACGTGAGCAAGATCGTCAAGTAAGCCAATCGACTCAGTCCATCACCAGAGGCTCGGAGACGCAAGTCTCCGGGCTTTTTTCGTATCCAGCCACGTAGCGGGCAGATGAAAACCTTTGAAAATTCGCACAGATGCGACAGTATCCGACGCACGAAATCATTGGGCGAGGTGCTCCCTCTCCCACCGGGAGAGGGAAGGGGTGAGGGTCGCTTGGCGCTGGCAATGCTAGGAAAATATTGGCATTGCAGACAACCTGCGTCCCTCACCCCCGACCCCTCTCCCGGTGGGAGAGGGGAGAAAATGCGCAACAAAAGCAAGATGAATATTATCCATGTTATTCATCAGCCCAGCCACGCGTAGCCCCACCATGAGCGCAGCGAATGGTGGGGGTCCATCTCTGCAATCACCGTGTCGCTTCCGGGGCCGCTCGGCGCCGACGCGCAGCCCGCCAAAGGTTCAAGCCGTCCGCGGCAATGACGAACGCCATCGCCAGCGCTACCATCAACCAACGGCCAAATTCCGAAACCCAATCGCTGCTCCAGATCAACGTGCCATCGGCCTTGTAGAGATGGGACCGCACCGCCCGCGCCGACAACTCGATGCGGACCACCGACGCAACCCACTCCAGGGCCTTCACCATCCACCCCGGACGATCTTCCAGCGGATTGGCTTGCCAGACCGATAAGCAAGTTTCCTTGGCCTGAAGGTCGGTCAGGGTTCCCGCTGCTTCCCACTCGGCAGGAATGACGAGCCGACCTTCGCGATTGATGAAGCCCCACTTCCAGGCTTTCTTCATGCTAGCCAGCCCGGCATCGTCGAAGTCTTCAACCCTATCCCACTCCGCCGGAATGACGACCCGACCTTCGCGATTGATGAAGCCCCACTGCCGGGCTTTTCTTACGCGAGCCAGCCCGGCAGCGTCGAAATTCCGAACGTCATCCCACTCCGCCGGAATGACGACCCGACCTTCGCGATTGATGAAGCCCCACTTCCCGGTTTTCTCTACGCGAGCCAGCCCGGCAGCGTCGAAGTTCTCAACGCCATCCCACTCCGCCGGAATGACGACTCGACCTTCGCGATTGATGAAACCCCACTTCCCAGCTTTCTTTACGCCAGCCAGCCCGGCAGCGTCGAAGTCTCCAACGCTATCCCACTCCGCCGGAATGACGACCCGACCTTCGCGATTGATGAAGCCCCACTTCTCGGCTTTTGAAACTGGAGCCAGCCCGGCATCGTCGAAATTCCAAACGTCGTCCCACTCCGCCGGAATGACGACCCGACCTTCGCGATTGATGAAGCTCCACTTCCCGGCTTTCCTTGCGCCAGCCAGCCCGGCAGCGTCGAAGTCCCGAACGTTATCCCACTCCGCCGGAATGACGAGCCGACCTTCGCGATTGATGAAGCCCCATTTCTCGGCTTTGTTTACGCGAGCCAGCCCGGCAGTGTCGAAATTCCCAACGCCATCCCAGTCCGCCGGAATGACGACCCGAGCTTCGCGATTGATGAAGCCCCACTTCCCGGCTTTCTTTACTCCAGCCAGCCCGGCAGTGTCGAAATTCCCAACGCCATCCCAGTCCGCCGGAATGACGACCCGAGCTTCGCGATTGATGAAGCCCCACTTCCAGCCTTTCCTTACGTGAGCCAGCCCGGCAGCGTCGAATTTTCCAACGCTATCCCACTCCGCCGGAATGACGACCCGACCTTCGCGATTGATGAAGCCCCACTGCCGGGCTTTTCTTACGCGAGCCAGCCCGGCAGCGTCGAAATTCCGAACGTCATCCCACTCCGCCGGAATGACGACCCGACCTTCGCGATTGATGAAGCCCCACTCCCCGGCTTTTCTTACATGAGCCATCCCCGCCTCATCGAAATTGCCGGCGTTATCCCACTCCGCGGGGATGACCACCCGACCGTCGCCGTTGACGAAGCCCATTGTTCCGTTCGCAAAACGGACGGGAAACAACGACGAACGATCCAGCGGCCGGGCGTACCACGCGCTGGCGCCGGCGACAACGATCAACGCCAACACCAGCGGACGTTTGAGGATCTTCTTGAGCATCGTGTCGTTCCTTCGGAAGAATGTCCCGGGCGTTCCTCCGGTCGCTGACGCTCCCGGCTCGCCGTGCAAGTTTTCCCATCGCAATCGGGCATTGGTTTTTTATAATGACAACAGGTCGCCCGCCTGGGTGTCGATCGATTTCCTCCCGCCGAGTTGTTTCACGTTTTCCGTAGGAGTCTCTTCCATGATTCGCAGCCGTTATTCTTGCGCATGCATCTTCTGCGCGGTGCTTGGTCTCGCTTTGGCCTGGCTCTTGTTCGTCTCGCCGCAATCGGCTCATGCCCAGGGCGGCAAGGGGCCTGTGAGCTTCATCAACGATGTCGCGCCGATCTTGCAAAAAAACTGCTTCGCTTGCCATGACGCCAAGAAGAAAAAGGGCAAGTTTGAAATGACCACCTGGGAGAATTTCCGCAAGGGCGGCAGCAAGGACGACCCGATCTCGGCGGGAAAATCGAAGGAGAGCCTGCTGATCGAGGTGCTGCGTTCGACGGGCAAGGACCGGATGCCGCCGCTCGACGCAGGCGACGCCCTCAAGAAGGACCAGATCGATCTGGTCGCGAAGTGGATCGACGAAGGCGCCAAGCTCGACAAGGGCCTGGACGTGAAGGCCGACTTGGTGCGCGAACTGCGAATTCGCTGGAATCCGCCGCAGCCGTTTGTTTCGTACAAGTTCCCCGCGCTCATCAACGCTCTGGTGTTCACGCCCGATGACAAGCGCGTCGTCGTGGGCGGCAATCATGAATTGACGGTGTGGGACGCCGCCACGGGCAAGCTCACTCGCCGTATCTTCACCCGAGCCGAGCGCGCTCACCAGATGGCGTTCCTGCCCGATGGCAAGCTCGTCGTCGCTGGCGGTCGACCGGGCCAGGAAGGCGATGTCCGCATTTACAACATCGACGCCGGCACGCCCAAGGATTTCGGCGGCGTTCCCTCCGTGGATGGCGTGAACGACAAATCGGTCTTTCTCAAGGAACTGATCCAGGTTGACGATTCGATTCTCGCTCTCGGCATCAGCAAGGACGGGAAGAAGATCGCCGCCGGCGGCACCGACCGCATGGTCCGCGTTTTCGATGTCGCCACGGGCAAGATCGAGCACGCCGTCGAAAATCATGCCGACTGGATTCTCGGCGTCGCCTTCACGCCGGACGGCAAAGGCATCGTGACCGCAAGCCGTGACAAGACCGCGAAGCTTTGGGACCTCGTTGCCAAGGAATCGCTGCTGACCTTCCCGGATCATCAGAACGTCGTCTATAGCGTGACGATGACGCCCGATGGCGTGTTTGGCCTGTCGTGCGGTGAAGACGGCTCGATCCGCATTTGGCAAGCAAGCGACAAGTCGAAGGCGATCGGCAAAGCGACCAAGAACATGACGGGCCACGCCAAGGCGGTATTTCGGCTCGCCACTTTTGCCGACGCGAAGAGTCCGCTCGTCGCCTCGGCCGGCGCCGACATGACGGTTCGGCTCTGGAATCCGGTCTCAGGAACGGCAGTCAAAACGCTGTCCGGCCTGACCGACTGGGTTTACGCCGTCGCGATCAGTCCCGATGGCAAGCTCGTCGCCGGCGGCGCCGCCAACGGCGAAGTACGCGTCTGGAAGACCGACGGCAGCGTGGTGTCGAGTTTCAACGCCACGCCTGGCTACGTCGCGCCAAAAGTCGAGACGCCGAAAAAGTAATGCGTTCTCGTTTCCGCTTAAAGTTTTGGAGCGGTCGAATATCTTCCCGAAATGGTCGAGCCCGCCTGCTCCCCTCTCCCCCGCCCTGTTGACGGAGCAATCCTGTCAGAATGAGTATGGGCGGGGGAGAGGGGCCGTGGGGTGAGGGGGCCAGCATGCGTCGCAAGAAGAGACCAGGTTTGGACGGCAGACCACATCGTCAGCAGGATGTGCCTGCGGAAAAAATCCTGTGGGTCGAGTTGCGTCATCGCTCACTCGGCGGATTCAAATTCCGGCGACAGCATCCTCTGGGCCGATTCGTATCGGATTTCGCTTGCGTCGAACGAAAGATCGTCCTCGAACTTGACGGCGAGTCACATCTTGAACGCACGCAGCAGGACCAGCAGCGTACACAGTGGCTGGAGTCCGAAGGTTGGATGGTAATTCGGTTTTGGAACAACGAGATTTACGATGAGTTAGAAACTGTGAAGGAAGCAATCTACCAGGCCTGCATGAAGCGAACAGAATGCGAGTAGAGAGACTATAACTCGCCTCAATGCCCCTCACCCCCGGCCCCTCTCCCCCGCCCATACTCATCCGGCAGGGTTCCCCTATCAACAGGGGCGGGGGAGAGGGGAGCAAGTGGGCTCGACCATTTCGGGAAATTATTATTGCCAAGGTGGTTAGCGTTCGCAATACCCCACGCGGGCGCTAAACCCAATGCAGAGAAAAGCAAAGCGGGAGGATCCCGAATGAACAACGAACCGTTCGAGACCGATCCGCGCTTCCCATCCGGCCCCTGGGCGGGTTATTTCCTGCAAAAATCGACTCCCGGCAAGAACCTCATGGAACTTCGCCTGACGTTCCGCTCCGGCGTCATGCTCGGCGAAGGGCGGGATTGGGTCGGCGCGTTCACCATCAAAGGCGAATACACCGTCGCCGACGGGAAGGCGTGGTGGCACAAGAAGTACGTCGGCAAACATGATGTCTTTTACAAGGGCTACAACGAAGGAAAAGGCATCTGGGGCATCTGGGAGATTGGGCATCCCAGCATGGGCGTGCTCGCCACCGGCGGGTTCCACATCTGGCCCGAAGGAATGGGCGACGGTTCGACCGATCATCTCGAAGCCGAGGCCGACCTGCCGAACGAAGAACACGCCGACGAACTGGTCGTCCCCGGTGTGCATTAGTGATCGCTAAGTTGAAAAATAACTTCCGTATCTGCCGCTTGCGGCTTAGCGCTCAGCTTGGTGCCCTGTTGAGCGCTAAGCCGCAAGCGGCAAAAAGTAAATCAGGAAGTTATTTTTCGAGCGTCGCTAAATGTCACCCAGCGCCGCCGTGCTTGCTCCGAACGATCTGGCCTCGATTCCCATCTGATGCAGCATTCGCAGATAAAGATTCGACATGAGCGTGTTGTTTTGGCGGTTAAAGCCCAGGTGGCCGCGATGCCGGAAGCCGCCGCCCGCGAGCAGGATTGGCAGGTTCGAGTTGTCGTGCGACGACGAGTTGCCGAGGTTGCTCGTGTAGAGAACGGCGGTTCGGCTCAGCAGGGTATGGTCGCCTTCGCGGCTCTCCTTGAGTTTTCGCAGAAAATCGCCGAACACGCGGATTTCGGCTTCCTCGATCAGGGCCAGCTGATCCAGCTTGCCTGGCTCCTGGCCGTGATGCGACGCGTCGTGATGGGCTAGCGTAACGTTGTTGATGCCGGTCTGATCCTGCGAGCCGAGGTGCAACGTGACGACACGCGTCGAATCGGTTTGCAAGGCGAGGAAGATGATGTCGAACCACTGCTGGCTGCGTGCGACAAGCTGAGCGCCGCCCAGATCGCTGGTCGGGGTCGGGAAGTTGACCTGCGGTTTCGGCGTTCGGCTCCAGCGTTCATCTTGCTGCAGTCGCTGCTCCGCTTCGCGAATCGAGGCCAGGTAATACTCGAGCCGGCGCCGGTCGGCTTCGCCGAGGCGAGCGTTCATCGCCCGCACCTGGCTGCGCACGTCGTCCAGAATGCTGCGGCCTTCCTGGATGCGGCGCATCTCGCGTGCTTGCTCCTCGGCCGTGCCGCGAATGAATAGCTGGCGGAATACTTGAGTCGCCCGAGGCTGCGAAGGGACTCTTCCGCCGCGGCGGTTCCAGATCAGATCGCCGCCGCCGAGATTGAGGCAGGCGAAGCGCGTTTCCCCGCCGATGCGCGAGGCGACTTCCTGATCGAGCGAGATCGAATTGCGGAGATCGCTCGGCCGCACATGATCGGGATGCACGCCCGTGAACAGCGCCGACTCGGCATAATGGCCGGCCGGATAACGATGCGACATGCCGGAGATTACCGTGAAGTGCTCGCGGTGCGGTTGCAATGCACGCAGATAGCGGCTCGGCTGATAGTCGGCTCCCGTCTGCTCGGGGAAAAAGTTCGGTGCATACATCCCGAGCGGCCGCCCAACGAGAACCATGCGCCGCGGCGCGTTTTGCGCTTGCTGTGCCGCGGAAATGATCGCGGGCGCCATCGCATCCAGAAACGGCAACCCGATCGCGACGCCGGAAGCGCGAAGAAAAGTGCGGCGGCTTAGTGGTTTGAACATGCCAAAATCCTTTGTTCAGGAATACATTGCAAATTAGAAATTAGAAAACATATAACGCAAATTGAAATTGCGTTCACTTCATTTTTGCCATGTTGGCCTTCGTCGTTACAATCGACTTTCCGATGATATTCATTAGCTGAACACATTCATCAACCAAATCCGATAAGCGTTGTTCAGGAATTAGTTCCGCCTTGACAATTAGCAAGAGCCAGCAACGAGTCTCCCGTAATATTCCTTCAGACAGATACTCAATTAATGAGCGAAATCCTTGCGGCTCTCGGCTCCGCCCGCCTCGGCATAATTGGGCAACGGCGAGGTGCCGCACCGAATGAGTTGGCCAGCCACATGACGCCCCAGGCGCGACTCAGGCAATGAATCAACAACCTTGCCGATTCGTGCGGCGAATTCAAGAAACCTTCCCAAGAGTTCGTCGCCCTGGCGTTTCATTTTGCAATTTCTATTGAGACTTTAGCAACGTTACATGGGCGCCTGATGACAAAACGGGCAAATTGCCGAGGAAAGGCCGTCAGCGAGGCTGTCGGTTCCAAAGCTGACAACCCAAGGCGAACGCCTTCCTGAGTTGTTGCTCTGCCCGACGTTCTTTCGCCATTTTGCCGCCAGAGTTCCATGTAACGATGCTATAGTCTCTTTCTATTTTATGTTTTCTGTTTTACGTTGTTCACTTATTCAAAAACACCTGACTCTGCACCACCTCATGAACAAGCGTGCGAAAACCGTAATTCTTCGCTTTCAGCCGTTCGAGAATCTCCTCCACTACCGAACGATCGGCGAACTGGATATCGGCTCCAGTGGCGTAGACCATGAGCTTCTCGGTGAGATTGCGGGCGATTTGGTCTTTGTGGTTAGTGAGCAAAAGCGTTTTGTACTCGTCGATATCGCGAAAGGCTTTGCCGTCGTGCGTCACGCCGCCTTTTTCGACATCGAGCCCGCGGAAGAGCGGCCGACCGCTGAACGTGGTTTTGAGGATCTTCTTGCGGTCGCCCGTCGCGGCTCTATAAAACTCGCGATAGCCGCCGATCGGATCGAAGGTTTCGAGAGCAAAGCCCGGCGGGTCGATATGAACGTGGCACGACGCACACGACGCGATCGAGCGGTGCTTGTCGAGTTGTTGGCGAATCGTCGTCGCGCCGCGGATGTCCGGTTCGATGGACGGCACGTCGGCGGGAGGCGGGGGCGGCGGCTGGCCGAGGATTTTCTCGAGCACCCATTTGCCGCGCAGGACCGGCGAGGTGCGCGTGCCATCCGCGGTGACCTTGAGCACGCTCGCCTGGGTGAGGACGCCGCCTCGATGGCTGCCCTTGGGCAACGTAACCTTTCGGAAATCGTTGCCCAGCGGTCCCGGAATGCCATAGTGGCTTGCCAATCGCTCGTTCAGCATCGACCAATCGGCATCCACGAATTCCAGCAGGCTGCGGTCGTGCTTCAGAATCTCCTCGAACACGAGGTGCGATTCACGCGGCATCGACCAGAGCAGCACACCATCGAAGTCGCCATAGAGCCGAGGATCGGGAATGGTCGCGTTGATGTTGCGCAGGTCGAGCCATTGGCCGGTGAAGTTTTCGGTGAAGCGATGCGCCTTGGAATGCCCGAGCATTCGTTCCACCTGCGAGCGGAGTTTGGCGGCATTACTGAGTTCGCCGCGCTCGGCCGCTGCTAGTAGGATTTCGTCAGGCGGTCCGGACCAGAGGAAGTACGACAGGCGGTTCGCGATTGCGAAGTCGTCAAGTTTCGGCGAGCGCAATTTCGGTCCGTCCGCAATCGACGCAAGACCTGGTTCCGTGAATGTCAAGAAATGCGGCGACGAGAGAATACTCTTGTAGCCGTAGATCATCGCATCGAAGAAAGAATAGTCGGCGTCGAGTTTTTCGTGCACTCGCTTCACATACAGTTTGGCCAAATCCTCCGGCACGGGGCCGCGAAACGCCCGCGGCAGGAATGCGCGGATCAAGCGCTCGGCGTCGGCCTTCGGGTTCTTCGACGTCGGCTCGAGCGGATCGTTAAACCAGCTTTCCGGCGTCTTGCGATTCTTGACGTTGCCGAATGCTTTTTTGCCTTCGCGTTCCGCCTTGGCCTCGGACCGCGCCTTGAGCGGCAAATCGCCAAAGAGCTTCGTATAACTCGGCGGCGGAAACGGGCCGACGGGGCCTTCGATTTCGATCCAGTCGAAGCGAAGGCCAGGCCCCGTGTATTCCGTGAGCGGGCGTTTGAAGTCGCGGATATCCCAGCGGGTAAGGAGGTTGACGACAAACGCCTGCCGACGACCGAGGTTCACGTCGAACTCGACGACACGCGGCTCGCCATGTGCGATGTCCTTGCAATCGAAGAGCACCGGATCGTCGCGCCCTGTCGTCTCCAGGATGAAGAAGCCCAGCGGCAGCGGCTTTTTCTCCGCCCCAACCGCCGCCACCGACATCCGCACGCGATAAGTTCCCGCACCCGAAACATGGCTGGTGGTGATCAGTCCATAGCGAGGCAGCTTGCTGTAGACGATCAAGCTATCGCCATCGAGCCGGCAGCTTCGCGTCAACGTCTGTTTGAAGTTCGGACCGCGTTCGGTCATTTGCTTGCCGGTCCGGCGCTCCTTGAACGGATAGTTCGGATGGGCGGGCACGGCGGAGCGCACCGCCTTCTCCGCCGCCTCCTGGAAGAGCAGCAGGTGCGTTGCCGAAAATTCGAGAGCGCTGCTGACGTTGTCAAAGCCGGCGACCGAGTTCTCCTCGGGCAACATCTCCTTCACGCGCACCTGCGTGCCGACGAGTTCGCGGATGGTGTTTTCGTATTCCGTCGCATTGAGCCGGCGGAGCAACACACGGCCCATCGCCTGCTGTCGTGCTATCGACGCCTTTTGAAGCTTTTCATGCAGCCATTTCGTGAATGCCTCCGACTCCGCCTTGGAGGGTTGGTCGCTACGGCGCGGCGGCATCAGGCCTGCTGATACCTTGTCGTGTACGTGAACCCATTTCGCAAGGCTCGTTTCGTCGGCCAGGTCGGTGCCGAGCGTGTCCAGACGTAGACCAGCTTTCTTGACGTCCGGCCCATGACAATCGATGCAGTAGGTTTTGACAAACGGCTTGACCTTGGCGTCGAACGCCGCGGCGTCTTGTGCCATCGCTGACGTCGCGCTCAGGGAAAGTAACATACAGAAGGAGAAGGTAAGTCGTTTCATTGTCGGGGTCCAAAACCAGCATCGATGGAGTTATCAACAGTGGTCATTGTATTCACCGAGGTATGACGTGCGAAACGCCTTCGCGCTCTGTCCGTGCGAAGGACGCAGTATAGGATGAGATGGCATGCGCCTCCCCGCTTGCGAGGGCGGTTAACCGAGTCGGCTCGCAAAGGCGTCGCGTGCATTTTTCGAACATCCTCCTCGGTTGCTGCGAGCTATCATCATGCGAATTCGCGCGCTGTCGTTTACTCTCTTCACGTTTCTCTGTGGCGGTTCGCTGTTTGCCGGCGATTGGCAGCCAGACCCGGGATTCCGCAGCCTGTTCAATGGCAAGGACCTCACCGGCTGGTGCTTCCGCGGCAAGGCGGACAAGAAGTCCCCCAAGAGCGGCGCGATCCTCGAGAAGTTTGACGGCAAGACAAGCTCCAGCGACGCGGGCCGATACTCCGCCAAGAATGGCATCCTCACCGTGAACTTCCCGAAGGGCAAGGATCGCCTGATCGCGCAGCTTTACACCGTCGAGGAATTCCCGAAGGACTTCGTCCTCAAACTCGAATTCCGCGCCAGCGTCAATGCCGACAGCGGCATCTTCATCCGTCGGCCGCAGCTTCAGTGCCGGGATTATCTGGTGGCGGGGCCTTACAAGGAGTTGAAGAAGTACAAGGCCCAGGACTGGAATCAAATCGAGATCGTCGTCAAGGGCAAGGCCGCCCGCTGCACCTGTAACGGCGAAGTGCTCGAAGCCGCCTTCGCACTTCCCGAGACCGGGCCCATCGGCCTGGAAGGCGACCGCGGGCAGATGGAATATCGGCGTATTCAAATCAAGGATTAAACTCGAAAATCGAAATTCGAAATCCGAAGCGGAGGCAATTCATGAAAACCGGGATTCGCTTGATTGCAGCTTTGATCCTTGGCGCGTTTCTTGCGCCTTTTGCGTCGGCTCAGGGCGACTATTGGTTAGCGGTGGGTCATGGCGGGCAGCGCATGCTATCAACCGACGGCAAGAACTGGACACAGGTCGGATCCTGGAGCAAGCCGGGGCACAATCAGGACGATCTCAATGTCGCCGCCAACTTCAAAGGCGCGTTTTACGTCGGCGGCGGGTACTTCAGCGGACGACTGACGGCGACGCGCGACGGCAAAATCTGGAACGACGGCGTCATCCCCGGCAGTTCGCCGATCTTCGGACTCGAAGTCATCGGCGACGCGCTCTTTGCCATGGACCTGCGCGGCAAAGTCTTCAAGACCACCGACGGCGAGAAGTGGGCGCTCGTGGCGACGCCAAAGATGCCGCCCCCGACCGAGGCGATGCGAAAATTCGCCCAGGAACGCTCCAAGACCGGTAAGCCAGTGTCGGACGCGCAAGCTCAAGGCCACTGGATTCGCGGCACCGCCCAGGGCAACGGTCTGATCCTCGGCTCCGGCGACTATGGCCCCGTCGTCGCTTTCAATCCGAAAACCAACGAGACCATCGTCACCAAAATGGCCGGGCAGGACACGAAAAACCCTGGCCCAAAGCGCGTCGCCTTCGGCAATGGCGTCTTCGTCGTCATCGGTGAAAAAGGCCTCATCGCCCGCACCAAAGACGGCAAGACCTGGGAAAACAACCGCACCCGCGACGACATCGGCGACGTGCAGTGCGTCGAATTCAACGGCAAGGAATTTCTCCTCACGCATACGAACACGAAGACAAAGAAATCCAGCGTGATGAAATCCGCCGACGGCCTGGCGTGGGAAACGATCGCCTGGCCCGTGCCTCGCCAGGTGCGGCTGATTCACGGCGTGCTCTACAGCTCAAGCTACCCGCCAACCAAACTCGCCCGCAGCCTCGACGGCGGCAGAACGTGGGAGCCGCTCCCCAACAACGACGGCTGGCATTTCAAGGCCTACGCCTTCGGCCCGCTCGCCGGCGGCCCACCGCCGAAGGCGGCGTCGAAATAGGCGAAGCCACAAGCCCGGGAGTTTCGGGACCTTATTTGATTCGCTTGTTTGTATAAAGAATGTTGCCAGCATCAGCTTGGTGTGGTGAAATTAACCTTGCTATAGCGCGCAAAGGAACTATGACGCGCAGCACGTTGCTAGAGCGCGCATTTGCACGCGAAATAGAAGTTATGCATCAAGATGAACGTCATCGAAAAACTCGAAGCCCACTATCGCGTCCCACTGCCGCCAGGCTACCGCGATTGGTCGCTGAAGAAATACACCGACCATAGAGAGGGCATGGAGCATTATCTCTGGGTCCACGAGGCGGAATGGATTCCACCAGATGAAATCCCGCAATATGATCTCTGGCGAACGAACATCATCCCCGGCTTGATACCATTCGCGTTCAGCGGCGCTGGCGACAACTGGTGCTGGAACACTCAAGTCAAGAACGGCGACGCGGAATATGAAATTCTTTACTGCTGGCACGACGAAGAACTGGCCGACAGATTCGCGCCGACGTTTCCCGCTTGGTTCTATCGGAACTGTCTTGTTTACGCGTCGGGCGCGATCGACAAAGATGACAATGGCATCGAAGAGGCGCGTAAGAATCTGGGCTTATGGTCCGAGAGATTGTCCGAGATTCATCCGGGCGCTTGGGCGGAGCACATCGCAGGGCTCGCCCAGAAACAACCGTCGGAATACAAACATCCGGAGCTGCGCGCTTCCGTCACGATGTTCGGCTTCATCACGGCAATGGAAGTCGATGAGATTGTTGCCGACCAGTTTGGCCCCGGCTACCTCAAACAAAAGGTCGCATGGGGAGCCTGGCCCGATTGATGCATAACAAACGGATGAAGCTGACCAGGGCCGCCATCCTGGTTTTTCGAGCTTCAACGTCTCACAGGCGGCCCCGGCAGCTTATCCTTATCGTTCGGTGACGGAGTGCGCCTATGGGATGTCGTTCTGTCCATTTCGTGTATACGGACGACCAAGCGTTGACATGGCTTTTGCCACGAAAGGCCTCACGATGCTCGTTCTCAAATGGTCGATTCCCAGCCAGCATACCCTGGATCATTTCGCCAGTTCCGTCAATTGTCTTCGGTTTTCCGCCGACGGTCGGCGGCTCGTTTCATCGGGATCGGATCAGGCGCTCCGCCTTTGGGACGTCGAAACGGGTGCCTCGTTGGGAACGATCGAGGGAATCGTCGGCCGCGGCGTGTCGCAACTGGCCTCGATAACGCCGAACAAGATGTTGGTCGGCGGCCACACCTTCATTGCCATGCTCGACCTGGAAACGTCGAAAGAGGAGTGGAGGTGGATGGCCCATTGGGGTTGGGTCTACGGAATGGAAGTTTCCGACGACGCTCGTTGGTTCATGTCCACCGGCCTCGATTGCGTGCTCAAATATTGGGATTTTGCCGTCGAGCCTCGACTCGTCCCGTTTGGCGTGGGCAAGATCCACGTCGGCATTTACGAGTCCAAGAAGTTCAAAGATATTCCGCAATCGCTTGCATGGAGCCATCCGACTCATGTTTGCGCCATCGCGGTCAGGTCCAAGATTCATCTCTGGGACGTCACCGAGAAAACCGAACTTCGGGTCCTTCGCGGCCATCGCCGGGAGATTTGGGGCCTGGCGTTCTCGGCGGACGGCCGATTGCTGGCGTCGGTCGCCAACGACAAGACGATTCGGATCTGGAACGTCGCCGACGGCACGGAAGCCGCGAGTTTCAAGGCGCTGACCGGCTTCATTCCTCGCCTGACTTCGATACCAGGCACGCAACTCGTGGCGACCGCGGACGATTCCGGCAAGGCGCAACTCTGGGACCTCGACGCAAAACGCCCGATCGGCGAACCTGGCCAGTACGAGTGCTTGGTGCGCGATGATGGTGTCCGAGGACTCCAGGCGATCGCAGCCTCGCCCGACGGAAAATATCTGGCGGGAGGCGGGTGGGGCGGCAAAATCATGTTGTGGGAGCTCCCAGCCGGCTAAGTTGCGAACTTAAGGACATGACGCAACCGAGTCCGCCGGTTCGTCGTAGGTAACAAGACGCCGAACAACTTGTTGCACCACGACCGGGGCCCTATACTTATTTCGCGCGACACCATGCCGTAGCAGCGGCCCCGGCGCGTGAACTCAACCGTTCGCCTCAATTGACAGGCCCATGATGCACGACAGCGTCGAAATAGTCGAAGCCACAAGCCCGAGAGATTCGGGACCTTATTTGATTCACTTGTTTGTATAAAGAATGTTCCCAGCATTAGCTTGGTGTGGTGAAATTTACCTTGCTATAGCGCGCAGCACTTTGCCAGCGCGCGCATTTGCACGCTAAAAGGAAGTTAGCCATGAGCGAACCGCCGCAGAAACCTCGCTTTCAGTTGCGCCACACCCAGGGGGTTCCCGTACCCTCCGAGGATCTGCTCGCCGACCTGAAACGTGTTGCCTCTGAGCTGGGGCGCGGGACGCTGGCCTATCGGGACTACAATTCTCGCGGGACGTACAGTTCGGGGACCATCGAGGCGAGGTTCGGTGGGTGGAACGAGGCGCTGAAGGCGGCGGGCTTGGAAATATCCAACGAACATTGTATTGATCAGGATCGCCTCTTCGAGAACTTGGAGCGACTCTGGATTGCTCTCGGCCGCCAGCCTACGAAGCGCGATCTTGGAACGGCACGCTCGGAGTTCTCCGAACGTCCCTACGTTCGTGCATTCGGAAGCTGGCGAAAGGCGCTTCAGGCGTTTGTTGATTGGGCGAATGCGGACGAGCCATCGTCCCGGCAAGCGGAGACGGCTGCTACGCTCGTAGCCGGTTCATCACGCTCAACACCTCGCGATCCGAATCTCCGCACGCGCTTTCTCGTAATGAAGCGAGATGGATTCCGTTGTCAGTACTGCGGCAAGAGCCCGGCCACTCACGCAGGCGTTGAACTGGTCCTTGACCATGTGCATCCGTGGTCGAAGGGTGGCGAGACGAACCCGGACAACTTGGTGACCTCATGCGCCACATGCAATGCGGGAAAGGGCAACACTTGAAGTTCATGGCTAACAACAGCATGCAGCGGACGGCGCTGAGCGCCGCCGCTGGTGCTGAGCGTTCGCGGACAAAACCATGGCGCGTCGAGAGGCTTGACCGTGAAGTGGCTGGTACCGTGGCATCCGGTTGGTGACGACTCCGACCAAGGCGGCGGAATGGAGCGGGAGTTGAAACGCGAACTCTCCGCCGATCATCTGCTGTTCGGATTGCCGGTCAAGACTCTCGCGCGTCGCCAGGATCGCGATGATGTGCTGTTTGCCCTTCAGGATGGGACCGGGCGAGTCGCGGTAGTTCATCTGACATGGACGCGCAGCCCACCGGAACGTCCGCCTTGGCCGGACACCACCTTGTTCCCCAGCCTTGAGAATTGGGTGGCCAAAGGCATGCATGCCGATGCCGAGGAATTCGGTGAGTAGACGCTGACCGACAGGTTTACGGCGAACAAGCCGTTGCACCTGACCGCAGCGACATTACGTTTTTTCGCGGTTCGACGTCCACCAGCGGCCGCGGCAGGCGAGCGGTATCGTTATTATGTGGCGGAGCATTCCGGCATCATGAGCGTCCAGCTGAAATACCACCGCGACGCCGCCAATCTGCTCCCGCGAATGCCGCGTATTTCGAAGTCCGCCGCCGAACTCGTCGCGAATCGGGAACGGCAGCTTGGGATCAGGTTCCCCGAATCCGTCCGTGAGTGGTACTCGCTTGATGGTGCCGTCCAACTGTTGGAGCGATACAGCAATGACGATGACGCGTTTTCCGTTGAGGAACTGGGGAAGCCGTTCGACGATTGGTACGGCGGTGGCCCCAGGGACTTGCTTTCGGAGAATCTGTTGATCTTCATGCACGAGAATCAGGGCGTGTGCAACTGGGCGATCAAGTTGGACAGCGGTCCCGATCCGGCTGTCGTAGTGGAAGTCGATACTGCACCCAACGCAGAATGGCTGCCCTGCACGGATCGTTTTTCCTCTTTCATATGGTGTCAGATTTGGGATCACCCGCGGCGCGCGGTGGGCGGGGCCTCGCAGGAAATCGAGTTGTCCGAGCAGGATCTCAGTTTCCTGAGGACAAACTTCGAGCAACTCCCCACCACGTATGGTTGGCCGGGCCATGTGAATTACCGCTTTTAGGTCCAAGCGTGCGACCGTCCTGATATGGGACGGGAAGGATCGAGGAGTCGATTGGTTCGTTGCCGCGCCGTCTGCACCTGAACTCAGGAAACTCTTGGCGAAGATTTGGCATTGCGGCGATTTGGCGCGGTCGATGTACGGCACTGACGCCAAAGCAAAAGAAGTCTTGCAGGAGCTGCGCAGCCGCGCGGGGGAGGACAACATAACCACCGGATGAAGCTGACCGGGGCTGCCATATGGGTTGCGCGCGGCATGAGGCTCTTGGAGGCGGCCCCGTCAACTTGGAGCGGTTCGCGGATGCATTGCACATAGCGTAGTGCGGGCTCTAGCCCGTCGTAGTGCGGGCTTTAGCCCGTCGTAGTGCGGGCTTTAGCCCGTTGCTCGCTTGTTAGCGGGCTGAAGCCCGCACTACGAGGTGCGCAATCCATTCGTTGACCGCTCGAGCTAATTATTTATGGTAAAAGTATAATTTTGAGGCCAGGTGATGAATCGCCTTTCACCTATACCCTTCCCTGTGCCTGTTGGCCAACACCCCCTAAAAGTGCAAAAAAAGGCCGAAAAAGTGCAAAAGCGCTTGGCCAACAGCAAATGGCCAAGCGCCCCCCTGGCCAACTGCATATGGAATGGTTCAAATATTAGCTTCCGTGTTCTGCCGCTCGAAACATCTAACCCTGTTCGGAGACGTTGTCATGTTCCGCACCTTTCCCGCTGCCGCGCTTTTCGCGCTTCTTTCCGCGGCCGCGCTGAGCCAAAATCCGGCGCCCGATGCCAAAAGGCCGATCGCGGTGCTCGATTCGGTCTTTGTCGAGGAGCTAACGTGGATGGAAGTCCGCGACGCGCTCAAGGCGGGCAAGACCACGGTCATCATCCCCACCGGCGGCGTCGAGCAGAATGGCCCGTATCTCGCGACCGGCAAGCACAACTACGTGCTTCGCGCCACGTCCGACGCCATCGCACGCAAGCTTGGCAACGCACTCGTCGCGCCGATCGTGCCATTCGTTCCCGAGGGCAACATCGCCCCGCCGACGGGCCACATGAAATACCCCGGCACGATCAGTCTGACCGAGGAGACGTATCAGCGCCTGCTCACCGATATCTGCGCCTGCTTCAAAACGCACGGCTTCAAACACATCGTCATGATCGGCGATAGCGCGGGCAACCAGAAAGGCATGAAGGCCGTCGCCGGCAAGCTCAACGAAAAGTGGCAGGCGGATGCGACGCGCGTGCATTTCATTCCCGAGTACTACGATTACCCCAGCGTGAATAAATGGCTCAAGAGCCAGGGCATCGTGCAAAAGAGCGAGGGGATACACGACGATTTCGCCGTCACCGCGATCATGATGACCGTTGATCCAACTACGGTCCGGATGAAGCAGCGCATCGCCGCCGACAAATTCCGGATCAACGGCATCGACCTGGCGCCTGCTGAAAAGACCATCGAATGGGGCAAAAAGATCGTCGATTTCCGGGCGGACGCCACGGTCAAGGCGATCCACAAGTCAATCGCGGCGAAATAGGATAAGCTCACGCAAAGGCGCAAAGGCCGCAAAGTAGGGCAAACCGCAATAAAATACGAATCACGAAAGCACGATAGTACGAAATCACGAAAGAAAAACGAGGCAGGCAGAAATCATCGCCAAGAATCCGTTGCTGCTATTCCAAGCATTTTCTCGAGCCTTTTTCGTGCATTTCGTACTTTCGAGCTTTCGTGAATCGTATTCTTCGTCGTTTACGAAGATTCACGGCAATTCAGTGCGATTGGAGTGCGATTATCATGCGACTTATCGATCATCCGACGGGCGGGTATCGCTTTCTGCCGGGAATCGCGCCTTACTCGTGCGGCGTTGTTTCCGGCTCAGGGTTCGAGATCGTGCACGTCACGTTTCAGCGGCCCGCAGCTTATCGTGTGGGCTTCGATAAGATCGCGAGCATTCTGGACGAGCATCGCCGACCCAAGACCGCGTTGTGTGCAATCTCGCTGCGATCGCCTCGGCCATTCAGCTTTCAGGGCTTCGCGGATTTCAACGCCGAATATGCGCTGCTCCTAAAACGCTGGGACGTATTCGTCGATGGCGTCAATCCGATCGCACGGACCAATGTGGCGCCTGTCATCGCTCCGCCGAGTGAACCTGTCTTGTACGGCTTCGCGTTCACGAGGCCCGTCGCTGTCAAGCAGTCGCCGACGTGCGTCGTCGCCGGCGCCGGTGAATTGCCGGAGGGCATCCTGGCACGCGAGGCGATCGTCGCACTGGGCGACACCTCGGCAGCGGGGCTTTCCACAAAGGCGAAATTCGTGATGGACCTGATGGAGACTCGCCTGCACGGCCTCGGCTTCGATTGGGCGCTGGTCACGCGTGCCAATGTCTACACCGCTCACGCGATCACCGAGCTTTTGCCTGGCATCATCCTGGGCCGCATGGGCGACGCCGCGGTTCATGGCGTGCACTGGCATTTCAGCCAACCGCCGATCGAAGAGATCGAATTCGAGATGGATCTTCGTAGTACAATAACGGAACTTCGCTGCGAATGAACTCCGTTTCGCCCAAAGAGGATATCACGATGCCAAATCTGACTGTTGAGGGCGTGGGCACATTCGATGTTCCGCAGGGGAAAAAGCTCGTCCTGGCGCTGGAGGACGAAGCCAAGGTGGATCAGCTTCACGCCTGCGGGGGCAATGCCCGATGCACCACGTGCCGCGTGGAACTCGTCGCCGGCGAACCGGACATGATGACCGTCGCGGAGAAGAATGTGCTCGCCGCCAAGGGCGTGACTGGCGTTCGGCTGAGTTGCCAAATCGCCTGCGATCACGACATGACCGTCCGCGTCATCAGCCGGCTCGCCGGCAGCGGCCGTGCGGACGCGGGAAAACGTCCCGTGGATGCGATCCAGCCCCAACCCGTGGAGCTGGTCGCGAAGTGAGGATTTTATCGTAGGCATCACGCTCTGCGTGATGCCTACGATGTTAGGAGACACCATGAGACTTACCTGCATCGCGATGATATTGTTCGTCGCCACTCCGGCGGCCTGGGCGCAGCAAACCCCCGACAAAGACAAGCTGCACATCTACATCCTCGTCGGCCAATCGAATATGTCTGGCCGGGCCAAGGTCGAGGAGCAGGATCGCCAGATCCCGAAGAACCTATTCCTTCTCGATGACCAAGGCAAATGGGTCCCGGCGACGCATCCGTTCATCCAGTACACGAACGTCCCCAGCGGGGCCGATGCGCGCGTCATCAAAGCACGCGGCACGATCGGACTCAACCTCGGCCTGGCCTTCGCGCGGAAAATGCTCGACGAGAATCCGAAAACCGCGATCGGCCTGATCGTCAATTCGCAGGGCGGGTCGGCCATCGAAAGCTGGAAGAAAACCGGCAAGAAGTCGAACTACGACAAAACCATCGAACGCATTCTCCCCATCATCGCCACTGGCCAGATCAAGGGCGTGCTCTGGCATCAAGGCGAATCCAACCAAAAGATTGGCGAGCAATACCTCGGCCCGCTTGCTCAGGTGATCGGCCAGTTCCGCACCGACCTCAAGGATCCGAAGCTCCCATTCGTGGCCGGCCAACTCGCGCCGCAAACCAAAGGCAAGGCGATCATCGAAACGTTCAATCGCGGCCTGCTCAAACTGCCGATGCGCGTCCCCCAAACCGGCGTCGCACGCACCGAAGACCTCACCGGCAACGACACCCACTTCAACAGTGCCGAAACTCGCATCCTCGGCCAACGCTATGCTGAAGCGATGCTGAAACTGCAAGGCAAATAGGCGTGTTCAGCACGAGCCCTCCTCGCTTACTGCGCTTCGCTCCGTGCGCGGCTCTGAACAATCTGTCCCGACCGATTCGGTCGCAATCGGCTACGTGTACAACTAGCTTCTCGCTGTGATTATCGTCTTCACTCGGAGCGTGATAACTACGGCACGGTTACTTCTTCCCCTTGGGCCGAAGTTCCTGTTGCGTCCATGCATCGCGGCGTTGCGAATGGGCCGCGCGGACCGCTGTCACCGTTGCGGTGTCCACGGGCGGAGCGAATTCGCCGAACTCGCGGCGGATGTAGGTAAGGACGCCGGCGATCTTCTCGTCGCTGAGCGTATTGGCGAGACCGGGCATCGAGAGCACGCCGTCGCGATTGAAGGGTTCGTCGTTGATGGTGATCGGGCCGTGCAAGCCGTGGAGTACGATTCTGATGAGCGCGTCCTCCGAGCCTGGGCCTTGCAGCCAATCGGAGTCGATGAGCGGCGGCCCCGTGCCCGCGACGCCGTAGCCGAGCGGATGATGGCAATTCGCGCAGAGCGACTGGTACTCGCGTTTGCCGAGGTCGTTCAGCGCCTGGTGCGGCGCGGAGAGCGGCGGCGGGACGGGGAGCGGTTTGCCGTCTTTGCCCGGCCAGTTGAGTTGCTTGGCTACGAGTTCGGCACGCGTGCGAACCTCGGCGTCTTTCGAACGGAGCAGCTTTTCCAGACCCTCGGAGGGAGTCGGCAGCTTGACCGGCCGAGCGGCAGGCGTTTTTCCCTTGGCCTTTTTCGGCGGGACGGCCTTGACGCCATCCAACAGCGCGACCTGCTGCCAGGTCTGCTCGCGGCTGCCGGCGAGATGCAGGAAGCGGAGGTAGGTGATCGGATTTTTCTGCTGGTAAACGTACCCGCCGACCGAGCGAAGGAGGCGCTGCCGCCAGGGCTCGCTTTTGGACCAGGAGGCTTGATCGAGACGCGCGGTCACGAATTCGACTTCGGAGCCGCGAAATCCGCCCATGATGCTTTCGAGCAGCTTCGCGTCCTGCCCGGCTGTTGCGAGAATTGGCTCCAGCACCTTCTCCACGCGCGGATGTTTCACCTGACCGAGCGCGAAGATCAGTTGCATGCGGACATTGGCATCGGCATCCTGCGCCAGCGGGGCCAGTGCCTGTATCAGCACCGGATCGGGATTATTGAAGTTTTTTATGAGACGTTTGCTCATGAATACCGCCGACGCGCGGACGGCGGCATCCTTGTCGGCGAGCGCCTCGGCGATGATCTCCTCGTCGAGCTTGCCAAGCCCTTCGAGTGTCCAGAGAGCGTGCAGTCGGCCGAGGGGCGATTTTCCTTGCAATGCCGCGATCAACGGCGCGAGGGCGGCGGCGTCATTTCGTTCGACCAGCAGTCGCTGGGCGGTGTCGCGGCGCCAGCCGTTTGCGTCGCCGAGGTAGGCCACGAGTTCCGCCGACGATTTCGTGCTCATCTTCACGACGGGCGTTTTCTTCGTGGTCGTGCTGACGATGCGATAGATTCGGCCCAGGTGGATCGCCTTGTCCAGTTCGCGTTCGACGACCTGTTTGCGAAGGAAGGGCGTCATGTAGGCCTTGTGCTGGATGATGCCGCGATAGAGATCGACAATGTACAGGCCGCCGTCGGGTCCGTTGATACAGCTTACGGGTCGAAAGCGTTCGTCGGTGGAGGCGATGAATTCGGCGCCCTTGTAGGCGTTGTGCGAGGTGATCTTGCCCTTGCTATCCTCGAACACATTGCGGCGAATGAGATTGCCCGCCGGCTCGCAGACGAAGGCATTGCCGATGCAATCGGGAGGAAATGCGTCGCCGCGATAGATGCACGGCCCGCAGCACGCGGTGACGGCTTTCAGCGTCCCGTCGGGGCGGAGGTTGAAATAGCGGTTGATGCCGGGCGTGATGCGTGCGGGAAAGGTGCTCTGCTCGGAATACATCGCGACGTTGACCATCGACGATGCGACGTGAGCGTTCGGCGAATAGCACGGCACGAGATCGCCACGGATCAGGCTGCTATTGCTGTTGTAGCGCAGTCGGCCGAGGTCGTCCTGCGTCAGGCCCCACTGCCCGCGGCCGATCGTTGCTTCACGCGTCCATTCGCCTTTGATACGGCGAAAGCGCGCGCCGTACTGAGCGTTGTAGATCCAGTTGTCGAGAGCTGGCATCAGCCCATTGGCGCCGTACTCGGGATTGCCGCCGACGGGATAATCGCCGACGAGTTTTTTGTCGTCGCATTTCAGATTGTTCTTGGTCGATCGGCACCACCAAAGCTTGCCGGTTTCGCCGACGAGGACGCCGTCGCCGAGAGGCAGAACGGCACGCGGTAGAATCAGACCGTCGAGGAACACCGTGGAGCGATCCATCGCGCCGTCGCCGTCGGTGTCCTCCAGCACGACGATACGGCCGATCGGCGCCTTCTCGTTCCTCGCCTCCAGGTCCGGCATGTAGCCGCGCATCTCGGCGATCCAAAGCCTGCCGTCGGCGTCGAACGCGGCGGCGACGGGATCCTGCACGAGCGGTTCGGCAGCGACCAGTTCGATGCGAAAACCCGGCGCCACCTTGAATGCCGCGATCGCGTCTTTGGGCGTCAGCACCGGCGCCGGCGGCACTTTCAGCTTCTTCAGTAGATCGTCGCCGGGATCGGCAAACGAAGTCGAAAGAACAGCGACTGACGCCAGGCACACAGAAACAAAAACGCGCATGCGATTCGACATTACGCCTCTCCGGACCGGTTTGAAAACTACGCAACAATATTCTAGGCCCAACGGGCCAAACTTTGCCCGAGTATCCACTCCCGGAGCAAGAATCCTAGAATTTATTTGTCAGGTTGATTCCGATTTGCATTTGCCGCTTGCGGCTTAGCGCTCAACGGGTTGTTTCCGAATTCATGGCAATTTTTGCGCGCGCGGTATCACGCTTTGGCGCGGGGTGCAATATTGTTGAGCGCTAAGCCGCAAGCGGCAGACACGGAAGTTATTATTCAAACCTCCCTTTGGTTTTTGAGAATTCTTCTTGACCGGCTGGAGTGTCTATGCCCATTTCCACAGCTTGTCCGGACCCGCAGATCCTTGGGAAATTTCGATCCGGCGGATTGGCGGCTGCCGAGAAGGAACGAATCACGCAGCATCTAAAACTCTGCACTTCCTGCGCGTCAAGTCTCGCATCGATGATGCATGAGGCAAGTACTAAAGACCCGCAGGCGACGGCAAGCCCGGAGTCGTTGGAGCCTTTGGATTTGCCATACATCGGGCCGATGGTGCGTCCGGAATTGCCCAACATCGGGCAGATGGAGGTTCATTCTCGCATCGGGCCGTACAAGTTGTTGCAAAAGCTAGGCGAAGGCGGGATGGGGACCGTGTGGGTAGCCGAGCAAACGGAACCTGTCAAGCGCCGCGTCGCGCTCAAGGCGATCAAGCCGGGGATGGATTCCGCGCAGGTGATGCGCCGATTCGAAGTCGAGCGGCAGGCGCTGGCGTTGATGGATCACACGAATATCGCGAAGGTGCTTGACGCCGGCGAAACTCCGGAGGGACGCCCCTATTTCGTGATGGAGCTGGTCAAGGGCGTGCCAATAACGAAGTACTGTGACGAGCTGCATCTCTCGCTGCGCGAACGGCTGGCGTTATTCGTGCCGGTGTGTCATGCCATCCAACACGCGCACAGCAAGGGAATCATTCATCGCGACATCAAGCCGTCAAACGTCCTTGTTACCATGCAGGACGGAAAACCGGTACCCAAGGTCATCGACTTCGGCGTGGCGAAGGCCCTGCATCAGCATCTGACGGATCAATCGGTCTATACGGAAATTGGCGCGGTGGTCGGCACGCTGCAATATATGAGCCCAGAACAGGCCGAATTAAGCCCACTGGATGTTGACACCCGGGCCGACGTCTATGCGCTCGGCGTGTTGCTCTACGAATTGCTGACGGGAACGACGCCACTCGACAAGAAAATCATTCGCCAGGCGCATTACCTCGAAGTGCTGCGGTTGATCCGCGAGGAGGAACCGCCTCGCCCCAGCACGCGGCTGACCGCATCCAAGGAGACGCTAAGCAATCTGGCGACACAACGACGCACCGATCCCGGCAATCTGAAAAGCGAAGTTCGCGGCGAACTCGACTGGATCACCATGAAATGCCTGGAAAAAGATCGCACCCGGCGATACGAAACTGCCGCCGGCCTCGCCAAAGACATCGACCGCTTCCTCAATGATGAAACCGTCGAGGCATGCCCGCCGAATGCAAGTTACCGCCTCGCCAAGCTCGCGCGAAAACATCGCACTGCCGTCTGGACGGCTGGCATCATCGGTCTTTTGCTCATACTCGGCACGGCGGTGAGTACCTGGCAGGCTTTCCGCGCCATCAGCGCTGAATCGGCTGCAAAGGAAAACGAAACGAATGCCCGGGCCGAGCGCGACGAAAAAGAAAAGGCCCGCGGCGAAGCCGTTGCGAATGAGAAGAAAGCCACGCTGGCGGCACTCGGCGAGAAGCAGGCGCGCGACGAGGCGACCGCGGCGGCTAGCCAGGCTCGCAAGGAACGAGACGCCGCTCAGGCCGCCCAGGCGGAAGTGAGGGAGCAACTCGATCGCTTCCGCCGGGTCTATTACGACGCTCAACTGCACGAGGTTTCCAGTCTATGGCATTCCGATTCCGCACGGGCGCTCGAACTTCTGGAAGATCCCGAACGCTGCCCAATTCACCTGCGCGATTACACCTGGGGGCTTTTTTCGCGCTTGAGCAAACAATCTCCCCGCCGTCTTTCCGAATCGCATGAGTCCGGTGTTCGTAGTCTCGCCTTTTCCGCGGACGGGAGGCTGCTCGCCACGGCGGACAGTGACGGGATCATCAAAATATGGAGCAGAAAGACCGGCAAAGCGCTGCACCTTCTCGAAGGCGCCCCCGGACCCAACCAGCGTTTGGCCTTCTCGCCCGACGGCGGCGAATTGGCAGCCTTCGATCAAAAGAATTACGTCGTCCGCCGGTGGAATACAGCCACGGCGGCGCCCCTCCCAGCGATTGAGAACGTTGGATTTGTTCACGCCATCTCCTATCGCGATTCAAAGTCACTCGCCTATGCGAGCGGCGCCAAAGTCGTGCTTTGGCAGGACGGCGGCGCGAAACGCACCTTCCAGTCGAAAGATAAGTCGCTGGCGATCACCTCCCTGGCCTTCAGTGCCGATCGGTCGAGAATGACGACCGGGCACGGAAAGAGCGTTGCGCGCAACAAACCGGGCCTTCCAGGTTTGATCTCGGTTTGGAACCTGGAAACCGGCGAAGCAATCCGGTCCTGGACAGCTCATCGGCATCTCATCTCCTCCATCGCTTTCTCCGCCGATGCGAAACAGATCATTTCCGCGAGCCACGACGGCATGGTGAAAATTTGGAATGCAGGTTCGGGCGAGGAAATCGACGCCGTTAGCCGCTGGCGGAACGTCATCGACGCAACGGCAATCGGCCCGACAGGCAGGATCGTCGCCCTTTCGTCGTACGGATTCGTGCAAATCGTCGATTCCACGAGTGGAGATGAGCGGAAGGTCGTCGTGCCTCACGGCGGCACCGGCGCCTTTCTGGCCGTCGCGCCCGAAGAGAAATCGTGGGCCTCGTCGCTTCCCGACGGAAAAGTCGGCATATGGGAGAACCTTTCCGCGGAATCGGCAACGCTAAAGGATCACACGGGCACCGTTTACGGCATCGATTTCTCGCCCGATGGGAAGTATCTCGCGACTTGCAGTGGAGATTCGAACAAGCCTTTCAGCAAGGGCGAAGTCAAAATCTGGGATGTTAAGGCGAAACGCGTGCTGGCACAACTCGACGAACAGATTGCGGGCTACTACGGGATCAAATTCTCGCCCGACGGTAAGACCATTGCCGCCTGCACGGCGCTGGGCGAAGTCAAACGCTGGGATGCCGATTCGCGAAAACTGAAGGACAACCTGCGTGGCCACATTGGCTGGGTACGCTGCGTGGCGTTTTCGCCCGACGGCCAACTGCTCGCTTCGGGCGGGGCGGATTCCATCATTCACCTTCGCGATACCGCCGACGGTAAAATCCGGAGGACTCTGACGGGCCATCAAGGCCGAGTTACCTGTCTTGCGTTCTCGCCCGAAAGTGGACTTCTTATCTCAGGGACCAGCGAAGTGAAGAAAAAAGTCGGCCGTGGCGAGGTCAAACTCTGGGACGCCAAGACGGGCGTGCTCATTGCCGATCTTCCTGGTCATGCAAACCAGGTTTTCGGCGTCGCCTTCGCGCCAGACGGCAAGACCGCTGTCTCCGTGGATTTCGACCAGAAGGCCATCCTCTGGGATATTTCAACGCGAAAAGCGCTATCTGTTCTGGGTGGCAATTCTCGCTTTGGCAAGGCGGCGGCGTTCACGAGCGACGGCAGAACTCTCGCCATCGGCAGCGGAGAAGTCTCCAGCCAGGGAAAATGGCTCGGCACGATCAAGCTTTGGGACCCTGTCATCGGCCAAATTCGCGCCAGCTTTCCCGCCCATGACGGCTTCATCGCGGCGCTTGCATTCAATCGCGACGGCACGCTCCTGGCTTCCTCCGGTACCGATGGCGCCGTCCGTTTCTGGGCCGCCGAGCGTTGAATCTGCATCATCGAGCAAAACAGGAACGCGAATTACCGCGCACAGGCAGTACAATAAATTTGACCCAGGTTGGATGGAGGCGTTGGGCAGGAAACGCTGTTTCTTCGAGTAAAAAGAATCACCGATGGCAGGCAATACGTTTGGGCAGATGTTTCGCGTTACCACCGCTGGCGTGAGCCATGGGCCGGGCTATGTCGCCATCGTCGATGGTTGCCCGCCTGGCTTGGACCTCGGCGAGGACGACCTGCTTCCCGATCTCCGCAGACGGCGTCCGGGGCAATCGAGCATAGTCACCCAGCGAGACGAAGACGATCTCCCCGAAATCTGGTCCGGCGTGTTCGAGGGCAAAACCGATGGCACGCCGATCGGCATCGTCTTCCGCAATCGCGATCAGCGCAGTAAAGACTACGGCGACATCAAAGACAAATTCCGCCCAGGTCATGCCGACTTCACTTTCGATGCCAAGTATGGCATCCGCGATTATCGTGGCGGCGGGCGTTCCAGCGCCCGCGAGACGATCTGCCGGGTAGCCGCCGGCGCGATCGCCAAAAAGCTGCTCGCACAGGCAGGCATGTCGGTGCTCGGTTACGTCACCCAAGTGGGCGCGATCCGGGCCGACATCCCCGATCCCACGGCCGTGACGTTGGACCAAGTCGAAGCCAATAGCGTGCGCTGCCCGGTCGTGGATACGGCTCGCGAAATGCTCGCGCTGATCGAAGAGGTCCGCAAGGATCGCGATTCGATCGGCGGCATCTGCGAACTCGTCGCCAGGGGTGTGCCTCCGGGTTTGGGCGAACCCGTTTTCGACAAACTGAAGGCAGATCTGGCGAAGGCGATGCTCTCCTTGCCCGCAGTCACCGCGTTCGAGTATGGCGCCGGGTTTCGCGTCGCCACGATGCGCGGCAGCGAGTGCAACGATGCGTTCATCCGCAAGTCCGATGGCACTATCGGCACAGAAACAAATCGGCATGGCGGCATGCTCGGCGGCATCTCCAGCGGCGAGCCGATTCTGTGCCGAGTCGCGTTGAAGCCGACGAGCAGTTTGCCTCGCCCGCAGCGAACCGTCAATCGCGCCGGCGAACCGACGGACATCGCGACGAAAGGCCGGCATGATCCATGCCTGTTGCCGAGATTCGTGGTGATGGGTGAAGCGATGCTGGCGTTGGTGCTGGTCGATCACTGGCTGCGATTTCGGGCGCAGTGCGGCCATTTCGCGGGCGAACGCGGAGAGTGAGCGAAGGGCGATTGTCAACGAAAAACCAGGGAGTCGTCATGCAACGGATTCGCATAGTCTCGGTGTTGGTTCTGGTCGTCTGCGCGTTCCTGCCGACGAACGCACAAGACAAGGAAAAAAAGGCCCCGCCGCGGTTTGGGTTCGACCTCGACGAATTCACGTTTCCGCAAAAATCGCCCGAGGAGACGATCAAGTCGATCGCCAAGGCGCTGGATCGAAAGAAACTGGATTACTTGCTCGCCCACATTGCCGATCCGCTCTATGTGGATTACTGGGTCAATCAATATAAAAAAGATTTCACCAAGGGCACGGATCGAGCCAAGGAACTGCTCGCCTTTGATCAACTGGTGGCGGAGACGAGCCTGTACTTCCAAAACGACCCGTTGCTAATCCGCGACCTGCGCGTGTTTTCGCGTGACGGCAAGTGGGAAGAACGCGACGACCTCGCGATCGGGACTGTGGAATCGATCCCGGCACGAAAGGTTTTCTTGCGAAAAATGGGCGACCGCTGGTTCCTCGAAAATAAACAGCAATAGACCGTTTCGAACACAAAGAAGGACAAGTTGCATGACTTCGTTTATTGACCTTCGCAGCGATACTGTGACACGCCCCACCGCCGGCATGCGCGCCGCCATGGCCGCCGCCGAGGTCGGCGACGACGTTTTTGGCGACGATCCCACGGTCAACAAGCTCGAACAACGAACCGCCGACCTGCTCGGCAAAGAAGCGGCGCTGTATGTACCTTCGGGCACGATGTCGAATCAGCTTGCGGTCAACATCCACACCCAGCCTGGCGATGAACTGCTCTGTGATCTCAATTGCCACATCTACAACTACGAGGCAGGCGGCCCCGCGATCCTCTCGGGCGTGACTTGCCGAACGCTGGATGGCGATTCGGGCATCCTCGATCTGAATCAGCTTTCCGACAAAATCCGCAATCCCGACGACCCGCATCTCGTCCGCACTCGGCTCGTTTGCCTGGAGAACACGCACAATCGCGGCGGCGGACGCATTTACCCGATCGAGAAAATCGAAGCCATCAGCCAGTGGGCATGGAAGAACGGCCTTATCATGCACCTCGACGGCGCTCGACTCTGGAACGCCATCGTCGCCACGGGTATCAAGGCACGCGAGTGGGCACGCCATTTCGACACCGTCTCGGTTTGCTTCAGCAAGGGGCTTGGCGCACCCGTCGGCTCGGCACTGGCGGGCCCGCGTGCCGTCATCGCCAAGGCTCGCCGCGTTCGCAAGCTCTTCGGCGGCGGCATGAGACAGGCCGGAATAATAGCCGCTGCGTGTATTTTTGCACTCGAAAATCACGTTGAACGCCTCGCCGAGGACCATCGCAACGCGCGCATTTTCGCCCAGGCAGTGAAAGACACGCCCGGTCTGCGTCTGGAACCCGCCGAGGTGGATACGAACTTGGTCTGGTTCAGCGTCGATCCCACTCTCGCTTCTGCCAAGGACATCGCGATGCGCCTCAAGGAAAACGGCGTGCTGGTTCATGCCGCCGGGCCGCAAAAGCTGCGTGCGTGCACGCATCTCGACGTGTCCCAGGCGCAGGCAGAGCGTGCGGCCGACACGCTTCGCAAAGTTTGCAAGGTAGTGTAGAACGGATGCGACTGACGCACAAACGTTCACGGTAGAATTCTACCGTGACAGCGAATTTTTTTATGTTTGATCCACGAATTCATCGATATTTGCATTGATTGGCGTCTATATTTAGGTAATGATAAGATATCTTGCCCATAACATGCCTCAGGAAAGCCACTCGATATGAACGAAACTCCCCAAGCTCCCGGCTTATTTCGAACAATCGCAAACTGGTTCTGTACGCCGCAACACGCGGAAAAACAAACCACCGACCAAAGCGAGAAAATCGATTGGATTCGTGCAATTCCGTACATTGCCTTGCATATTGGCTGCTTCGCTGTGATTTGGGTCGGCTGGAGCTGGCTTGCCGTGTCGATTGCAGTTTTCCTGTATGCCCTCCGCGTATTTGCACTGACTGGTTTTTACCACCGCTATTTCTCGCATCGTTCGTTCAAGACCTGGCGAATCGTACAGTTCGCCTTTGGCTGGATCGGGTGCATGTCGATCCAGCGCGGTCCGCTTTGGTGGGCGGCGCATCATCGGCATCACCATGTGCATTCAGACGATCCTGAAGATTTGCATTCGCCGCGTCAGAAGGGCGTTTTCTGGAGCCACATGGGCTGGTTCTTGACGCCCAAGGCAATGCCGACGAATCTGCGCATTATCCCCGACTTCGCCAAATACCCCGAACTGCGCTGGCTGGACCGCTGGGATCTGCTGCCGCCCGTCGTCATGGGCGCGGCTCTCTACCTCTTCGGCGAACTTGTCGCTTTCGGCGCTCCCGAATCGGGTGTGACCGGTTTGCAGCTGTTTGTCTGGGGCTTTTTGATCTCGACAATCGCGGTCTACCAGGTGACCTACCTCGTCAATTCCGCGACGCATATCATCGGTTCCCGGCGTTACCAGACCAAAGACGACAGCAAGAACAGCCTGATCGTTGCGCTGCTGACCTTCGGCGAAGGCTGGCACAACAACCATCACTACTACCCGAACTCGACGCGTCAGGGTTTCTTCTGGTGGGAAATCGACATCACCTATTACATCCTGCGGTTCATGGGGTTGCTAGGATTGGTATGGGACCTCAAAGCGGTTCCCGCCCGCATCTTGCACCCCAAGCCAAAAATGCTCGCGGTTCCCGCGGACGCCAAGCCCGCGACGATTACGGTGTCGTGAGTGTGAGCGGATAACATGGTTTGCGTTCAAAGGCTGCGCGATTCATTCGCGCGGCTTTTTTTTATGCTTGACAGGCGGGATAACCTCCTCGATAATCAAAACCAATCGGAGGCCAAATATGTCCCGACTCTTCCCCGCGATTATCGTCGTCAGCTCCTTTGCCTATCTCTGTGCAAGCCTAAATTGCCAGGCGCCCGGCGACAAACCTTCGCCACGGATCAACTTGGCGCCGCCGCCCGGACCCGCTCCGGCAGGAATGACGTGGGTCCCCGGTGGGTGGTTCCACATGGGCTCCGAGGATTTCGAAGACTCCAAGCCCGTTCATATGGTTTACGTTGATGGGTTCTGGATGGATAAAACGGAAGTCACGAATGACGCATTCGCACGATTCGTCGCGGAGACCAAATACCTCACGGTCGCTGAGCGACAACCCGACCCGAAGGATTTTCCCGACATTCCGAAGGCGGATCTCAAACCATTTTCAATCGTTTTCAAGACGCCCGCCAAAGGTCAGTTCAGCCTCGAAAAACACGAAGGCTGGTGGGACATTTCCTACGGTGCGAGTTGGAAACACCCCGAAGGACCGAAGAGCGATCTAAAAGGCCGTGGGAATCATCCCGTGGTTCACATCTGCTGGCACGACGCCGTAGCCTATTGCAAGTGGGCCAAGAAGCGTCTACCAACGGAAGCCGAGTGGGAGTTCGCGGCCCGTGGTGGATTGGACCGAAAGACTTACTGCCGGGGCGACAAACTGAAACCCGAGGGCAAATGGCTCTGCAACATCTGGCAGGGCAACTTTCCGCTTGAAAACACCAGGGAAGATGGATTCGACTTTGCATCACCGGTTGGTTCGTTTCGCCCCAACGGGTTCGGCTTGAGCGACATGGCAGGCAACGTTTGGGAATGGTGCAGCGACTGGTACGCTCCCGATACCTATACGGAAAAGCCTCGACGCAATCCCAAAGGCCCGGTAAAGAGCAATACCCTCAAAGAACCCAGACGCGTGCAGCGCGGCGGAGCGTTTCTTTGCGCAAGCAACTACTGCGAGCGCTACAAGGTTGGCGCACGCGGGAAAGGCGAGATATCCAGCGCAGCCAATCACACGGGCTTTCGCTGCGCGCGGGATGCTCGGTGATTGACTTGACCTTCCGCTCTCGATGCGCTAGTATCGGATTATGATTCAATCCTTCGCCGACAAGGACACTGAAAAGCTGTTTCGGCGGGAGCCAGTGAAGAGCTTGACGAAAAGTCTCCGGCGAATGGCATTGCGAAAGCTGGTGATGCTCGATGCTGCTCACGCATTGGAAGATCTTCGTATTCCGCCCGTAAATCGCCTCGAAAAACTCATTGGCGATCGAAGAGGCCAATACAGCATACGTATCAACGATCAATGGCGGATTTGCTTTCGCTGAAATGAAGGCGAAGCGCACGATGTTGAAATTACCGATTACCATTGAGTGTCATCATGCCACCAAAAAAAATCACTCCAGTTCACCCAGGCGAAGTCTTACTCAAAGAGTTTCTCCGCCCACTCGATCTGAGTCAGATTCGTCTGGCAAAGGATATCAGCGTTCCCGCTCGCCGAATCAACGAGATCGTGCGAGGCGCACGCCCGGTCACCGCGAATCTGGCTCTTCGATTTGCACGCTATTTCGGGACCTCCGAAAGATTCTGGCTTAAACTGCAAACGCGATTCGATATCGAGACCGAGAAAGACCGGCTTGGCAAGCGACTGGAACGAGAAGTCGCCGTCCTGGCGAGTAGCGAACCGTCTTGATATCGCGGCTGCATTGCCTGATTCCCGCTTGTCATTTCCGCGTCCACTCGGACAATAGCCAACGTGTTGATTGGTTTCACGTAACAGCCCCGCATAGGGGCCGAGGGTTTGCCATGTCCGTGCAGAAAGCAGTATCGGGAAAAACACGTATCGGGTGGATCGGCACCGGCGTCATGGGCCGTTGGATGTGCCAGCATGCCATGTCAAAGGGCTTCACCGCGACCATCTACAATCGGTCCAAGGACAAGCCCGATGTCAAGATGGTCCTCGACGCCGGAGCGAAATGGGCCGACACGCCCAAACAAGTCGCCGAGGCGAGCGATATTGTCTTCGGCATCGTCGGCTTCCCAAAAGACGTGCGCGAAGTATTCCTCGGTTCCAACGGCGCTCTCGCGGGCAGCAAGCCCGGCACGATTCTCGTCGATATGACGACAAGCGACCCGTCGCTGGCACGCGAAATTTATGACGCCGCCAAGGCCAAGGGCGTCCATAGCCTTGACGCTCCCGTCTCCGGTGGCGATGTCGGGGCCAAGAATGCGGCTCTTTCGATCATGATTGGCGGCGATAAGGAAGTTGTCGATGCCGTCGCGCCGGTTTTCGAGGCGATGGGCAAAACGATCGTCCACCAGGGCGGCGCCGGCGCCGGCCAGCACACCAAGATGGTCAACCAAATCCTGATCTCGTCAAACATGGTCGCGCTGTGTGAAGCACTGCTCTATGGCTACAAGGCCGGACTCGACCTCGAAACGGTTTTCAAGTCGGTCTCCGTCGGCGCTGCCGGCAGCAAGGCTCTCGAAGTGCTCGGCCCGCGCATCCTGGCTCGCAATTTCGAACCCGGCTTTTATGTCGAGCACTTCATCAAGGACATGGGCATCGCGCTCGAAGAATCGAAAAAGATGGGGCTCTCGATGCCAGGGCTGGCGCTCGCGCATCAACTCTACCTCGCGCTCCAGGCGCAGGGCTATGGCCGCAAGGGCACGCAGGCGCTGCTGTTGGCGCTGGAGACGATTTCGGGGATCAAGCGATGAACGCTTCGTTTAGCGTTCGCCGGATTCCACACTTCGGCACGGCATCAGGCGAGCGCTAAACGAATTACAGAGCATTTGCTATCTTTTCGGATGGTATCGCTGATTGAAGTGAGCGCCGTCGTAGGCGTCGGTCGGCATGCCGGATCCGCGCATGCCGCCGCCGAATTTTTGCTGCTGCATCGGCGGACGCGAGGTTCCATCGTCGCGCTGCGGCAGTCCGCCATTACCCGGACCGCTAATCGGCACGCCCGTGGCGTTGATGGCGAAGCCGGAGGCATTCGGGTTGCTCGTGGCTTTTCCTGCGAGATTCTGTTTCGTGCCGTCGCGCTGCTCCTTGAGATGCGGATTGCGTGCAATCGTCAATTCGATCCATTGCTGAATGGCCTGAAACGGAATGGCCTCGCGGTTCTTGATCGGTGCATGCGGCGCGTCGCCATGAGCGGTGATCGCCTTGAGCAAGAGCGGACTGCGAGCCGGACGATCGAAATCGAGGAACGGCATGATCGCAGCCATATTATAGTGGGCCGCCGCCTGCTGGCGCGTGGCCGAGGCACGTTCCAAATGCAGTTTTCCGCCGTGGCCCGTGGCGTGGCAGGTGACGCACGCATTGAACAATATCGGCTGCACTCGCGACTGGAAACCGATGAGCGTATCGGTCGTTACATCGACGGCGGGCGGCTCCTTGGCTGTTTCCTGTTGGACGGGCGTTGAGCGTTTCGGTGTTTCTCCCTTCGTAGGCTCGAATAATTCGCGTTCGAGCACGGTAATAATTTGCTTGGCATCGCTATTCTTCGGATCCAGATTGAGCGCAATACGAGCTTCCAACAGCGACTTTTCCACCAGCTTGTGCAACTGGCACCAGCGTGCAAGCCTGACGTGATCGGCGGCGCTATCGGCCTTGATGAACCGTTGCACGAAATAGTACGCCTCGTTCCAATCGGCACAGAGTTGCGTGATCTTGTCAGCGGCGATCCAGACTTCGCTTTTTCCGTTGCGCAGGCAATACTGGGCGCCGACCTTTTCGATGTCGCCCTCCATGATGTTGCCATTCTTGAGGATCAACACCTGGCCCTTGGTGCGTTCCTTCACCCGGTCCTGGGCGTGGAGATTGAAAGCGAGCCCAAAGACAAATGCCGCGGCTAACGATAATCGAATATATTTTGTCATGGTGGCGATGGAGATAACACACTGCGTTCGACTCGTCAATGGGGCTTTGCCTGGCTCGGCGGCGTGTCGTTATCGAAATGTTCCATGTAGTGCGATTTCTTCATTGTCGCTACTGCCGTCGCTGCCAATTCGCGATAGGCGCCGTAACATCGATAAGCCATGATTGCAAATGCGAACAGCGACAACTCGGGAAATAGTAGCGGATAGTCAAAATACCTCGGCAGATAGCGGTATTTCATTAGAACGACGATCAGGTAAAAGGATGTCGCCGCCACGGCCGCGATCATCGACCAGAGAAACGCAATCATCAGGCCCGTCGAAGGGAATATCAAGCACAAGAACTCCTTGAGGATCATGCCGCCGTCCAGCGGAATGATCGGCAGCAGATTCAGGATGTTTGAGAATAGAGTAAAGATCAGCAAGATCGCCAGCGTCATGCGGTAGGTGGGCGACGCTCCCATGCGAAGTAGCGGGTCGATCTTGTCGATGATGCACCATTCCAGCTTCCAACTCGGTCGATTGAATTCCTCGACGAGCAGGTTCCACCCCGTCGTGTAGGGATCGAAGAACACGAGAAACACGACCAGGCCAAACCCCGCTGCGGGACCGGCAGAGTAGAAGAGAATGCGCTGCCAGACACTCAGCTTGCCGTAGTCGCCCGTGGTTTGTCCGCCGAAGCCAGCGAGAATCACGATGCCGGGCTGGCCGAATATTCGCCCCGTAATGACGTGGCCCATCTCGTGAATGAGGACCGACACGAAGGTGCAAAAGATCCAGACGAGAACATAGTTCACGAGCGCCGCTCGGACCTGCAGGAATCCGGTGATGTAGCCATAGATCAGCCAGGCCATGATTGCGTTGACTATCCAGAACGACGGCTGGATACGGAACTGCATGCCCAAGAGGCGCCAGCGGATGTCGAAGATGCCACCCTGCGGCGCGGGGGCGGGAGCGGCGTTCGTACTCATCGGCGGTGGCTCCGTGATCCCAGGGGTTCGCTGCGCTCACCCCTGGGCTTGGTGATTCCAATCTACAATCATCAATCTGCAATCATCAATTCGGCCGCAGCCATTTCTCGAACCAGTCGAGCGCAGCGGCACGCTGCGTTGGCGTGACGGTGTGGCCGACTTCCTCGACCATGACGCGCAGCCGATCCCTCGCGTTCGCTGCCTTGTAGGCACGCTCCGCTGACGCAATGGCGATGCGAGCGCCGCCGATCGGGCAATTGGCGTCCTTCGTGCCGCTGAGAATCAACAGCGGTCGAGGGGCGCACATTCGCAACATGCTCGGGCAGTCGTAGTCGTCGATGATTCCGGGAACGATCTTGTTCCACAGCACTCGGCAAACTTTCTGGTTGACCGCCGGTTCGCCTAGGTCCTTGGCAGCTTCGGTGTGCGCGAGTCGAATCGTATTCGCCCGGCCCTGCCAGAGGTCGTTCTCCAAGCTCCAGCGAAAGCTCTGCACACCGATGGCGGGGACAGCGACTTTGACGCGGTCATCGACCGAGGCAGCGAGGTAGGTTTGGATGCCGCCCATGCTGAAGCCGATCATACCGATGTTCTTGCTGTCGATCTCTGGCCGGGTTTCGAGATAGTCCATGAGCCGCCAGAGATCCCAGACGGTGTCGTAGTAGAAGGGGTGCTCCATCGGTTCGCCGGGCTTGGTCTTCCAGGCTTTGAGGATCGCCTGGTTGTACGCCGCGGCACCCTTGGCGCCGCCCGAGCGCTGGCCGTGATATCGAGCATCAATAGCGACGGCGATGATGTTGCGTTTGACGATTTCATTCATGAACCCGATCTGTCCCGCCGCGCTGCCGCCCGTTCCGTGCAGGACGATGACGGCAGGCCGCTTGCCCTTCGCCTTCGCAGGAATTTTGACGATCGTCGGCACGCGCTCGATCGAGCCGTCGGCTTTCTTCTCCGTCGCGAAGGTGAGGGTTTCAAGCGTCGTGCCGTCGGCCGCGGTTTTGCTCGATGTGATCTTTGCATCGAGCGCGACCCTGGGCCGATCGAGAAGTTTGCGAAACGACGCCCGCACGTCGGCGGGATCAGCGTACTTCGGCACGTCCTGGGCGTGTGCTCGAACCGTTGTCACGACGATGACAAACGATGTAAACAAAATGCGCATCGGAAAATTCTCCATCCGTGCAATTTCCGTCTAGCCGCGACGCGCCAGCGGAACGCGAGGTAACGCTCGCGCTCCGCTGGCGCGTCGCGGCTAAACAGACGCAAAATGTGATCAATCGTTATGAATCTTGCGAAGTCGCGGCGAGAGCCGCAGGATCCATTGGACGCGTTCGAATTCGTTGAGCCAATCTTGCGTCACTTGCACGAGCAACGGATCTTTGCCGATGGTGATGCCGGTGGGACAGCTCGCGCCCGCCTGGTCCTTCATCATGGCGCGGTACTTGCTGAGGGTGCGTTCGCCGTAGCGTGAGACTTCGGTGCCGTCCTCGCTGAAGAAGACAACGACGGGCACGCGATTGCCGCCGTTGATTTGCAGGAGCGCCTGCACGTCGGCGTGTTCGTCTCGATCGAGGTAGTGCATCTGGATGCACGGAGCGACGGCGGCGAATTTTTCGAAGATGGGGCATTGATTCGCGCAATCGCCACACCATGCGCCGGCCAGGCAGAACGCGGGCGTCTTGCGTTTGAACTGTTTGAGCAGCGAAGTCTGCGCCTCGCTCAGCGTGACTTGATCGAGCACCTGCTGCCAGCGCGACTGGTGGGTTTCAGTGCCGTATTTTTTGAGGAAGTCGCTGTAGGGCAGTCCGAGTTTGTATTTTTCGAAGAGGTTCATAGCAAATTCCGAATTCAAGCTTTCAGCTATCAGCCAAAGAGTTCACGCAATTAACTTATGACTGCACGAAGGTGCCACCAAGATCGAGCCATGCAGGCATGGCTGATAGCTGATTGCTGATAGCTAATAGCTTTTTTTCACTCCCGCTCCACGATCATCGCAACAGCGTTGCCGCCGCCGAGGCATAACGACGCCAGACCGCGGCGTAGGCCGCGTTGTTGCAGGGCGTGAAGAAGGGTAACAAGGACGCGAGCACCTGACGCGCCGATGGGATGGCCGAGCGCGATGGCGCCGCCGTTGACGTTGATTTTGGCTTCGTCGATGGAGAGGTCGTTGTTGCAAGCGAGCATCTGAGCGGCGAATGCTTCGTTGAGTTCGAAGAGATCGATATCGCCAATTTTGAGTCGGGCTTTTTCGAGCACCATGCGGACCGCGCCGACGGGGGCGAGAAAAATATCCTTCGGCGCAATCCCACTCGTGGCGTAGGCGGCGATACGTGCCATCGGCTTCACGCCGAGTTTGTCGAGGCCTCGCTGCGAGACGACGGCAACGCTGGCGGCCCCGTCGGACAGCATTGATGCATTGCCCGCCGTCACCGTGCCGTCAGGCCGAAACGCGGGTTTGAGTTTCGCCAGCGTATCGGAGGTGGTATCCGCGCGGAAGCCTTCGTCTTGCGTGATCGTCTTCGCCTTCGCTCCCGCGCCAACGGTGATAGGCATCACCTCGGCGTTGAACGTGCCGCTCTGCCACGCTAATGCGGCACGCTGTTGGCTTTGCGCGGAGAAGCGGTCCTGGTCGCCTCGGGTGATGCCGCATTTGGAAGCGATGTGTTCCGCTGCTTCGCCCATGTGCCAATTCTCGATCGCGCACCAAAGGCCGTCGTGGATCATGGCATCGACGGCTTTTTGGTCGCCGATCTTCCAGCCGCCGCGCGTGTTGAATAAGAGGTGCGGCGCCCGGCTCATCGATTCCATGCCGCCGGCGAGGATGACGTCGGCATCGCCGGCGCGAATCGCCTGTGCGGCAAGCATCACCGCTTTCAATCCGGACCCGCAGACTTTGTTGACTGTCAGTGCGGCGATGGTGTCGGGCAGCCCGGCCTTGAGTGCCGACTGGCGCGCGGGATTCTGCCCCAATCCCGCCTGCAAGACGACGCCCATGATGACTTCATCGACTGCAGCGGGCGGTATTTTTGCACGCTGCATCGTCTCGGCCAAGACGCGGCCTCCGAGGTCCGGCGCGGGTACATCCGCCAGCCCTCCGAGAAACTTGCCGATCGGCGTGCGGACTGCGGAAATGAGAAATGCGTCAGGCATGGTGGAATTCACCTCGCTCACCCCTGGGCTTGGTTGGCCAAAACAACAGCAAAGCACCGCACGCCGCCGCCGGCAGCAATCCCGCCAGGATTACAGGACCGGCGTAGGAGCCTGTCTGATCGACGAATCGGCCGACGAAGATCTGCATCGTTCCCGATCCTACCCAGGCGATCATGCCGAGCATGCCGGAGACCTTGCCCTGATGTTTGCGTGAGAGTTCTTGTGTGAACGAATAGTAGTTCGGGAACAGGCCCAGCGTGCCGGCGGCCACGAACAGCAGCAAGCCGAGAATGAGCATCGATCCGACGGAGAAGAACCCGTTCTCCTCGACATTTGCCGACGGCAGACAGGCAACGACCACCGCGAGCAGCGTTGCGCCGGCGCAGGCGGCGAACGTCCAGACGCGCGCGGCATGAACGTCCCAGCCTCGTCTCGTCAAACCGGTGACCCAGAAACCGACGCCGATGCAGCCGATATCGGTCGCGACGTAATAGGCCGACGTGAACCAGGCCATGCCTTGCTCGCTGTAGAGGTGTTCTTCTTGGAGAAACAACGGCAGCCAGACGCGAAAATACTGCCAGGTGAGGTTGATGCAGATGACGATCGAAATCAGTACGCCGAGCATGCGGAAGAAATCTGCGCTCCACAGAGTCGGCGTCGTATCAGACCCGGCTGTCGGTGTCTCGGCGGACGATTCAGACTTTCTATCCAGATCGCCGCGGCCGATCAGGAGAAACCACGGAAGCACCCAGAGCATGCCGATGCAACCGATTGCGGCGAATGGCGGACGCCAGCCGCCGGGTTCCGGCGACGTCGTGTACAGCACGATGATCGGCGTGAAGATCGACCCCAGCGCGGCCCCGCTTTGCAGCAAGCTATTGCCCAGCGATCGATCCGCGCGTGCAAGCATCACCTGCGTCGTGACGAGCGCGCAAGGCCAATGCCCGGACTCAAAGAATCCCAGCGCGATTCGGCAAACCATGAATCCGAGATACGCCTGGTCCGCCAACGATTCGCTCGGCAACAGCCAGGCGCCGATGTTGTCTGAATATGCCGTTGCGAGCCCGGCTAGCGACCACGCTATCAACACGCCTGGATAGAGGAATCGCGGCCCGATGCGATCGACGAGAAAGCCGAAGAAGAACGCGCCGCCGGCGAAGGCATAGCTCAGCCCGGCGTCGAGACCGCCGTATTGCTCGTTGGTGAATCCGAACTCGTCCTTGATGCGCTTTGCAAGGACCGAGAGCGTGAGGCGATCCATGTAGAGCAACATGGTCGCGCACAGCAACAATCCGCATACACTGTAACGCCACGTCGAGGATCGTGATGTGGACATGTCCATTTCCAGGAGTGCGGAATTTCAGCGGAAGGCGTCACCCATCATTGCCCGGCACGTCGTTCGCATTGGGCGTGAGCAGCGCCGTCCAGGTGGCCTGGGAGATACTCGTCGTGATCATGCGGCCGCTGCCGTCGGCGAGGGCGATGTGGATACCGCCCTTGTGCGGACTGGTGGGAATGCCATTGGGACAACCGGCCCCACCGTCGGCAGGCACGGCAAACATCGTATTGAAGGCTGGGTAGGTTGCAGGGTAGGGCGTCGTGCCGCCGACGGCGAATGGCGGATTGTTCAGGCTCGTCGAACCGTTTGCCCAGAGGTTGCTCTGAATCGCGGTACCGCACACGGCAATTTTCTCCGAGAGCATGATGGTGTTCGACGTGCCATCGGTGATGCTCGTTCCGAGTTTCGTCTTGCCGTCCCACGATGCCGCGGTCGTGCCGCCAGAGCCAGGCACGCCGAAGACCTGGAAATTGAAACCGTAGGATCCTGTCGCCTGGGGCGACCAGTTCACCGGGTCGTTAGGCGGTTTGCCATAGCTAAAGTCCGACGGGCAGACATAGACCTTTACGGGTTGACTGTGCACGAGATTCTGCGGCGATGGATTCGGATTGCCCACAATGGCGATGTACGGGTCATACATCGTGCCGGTCCATGACGCCTGGTAGAGCGCATCATTATCGACGAACGGCAGCAGGTGGTAGAACGGACTCGTGAACTGTTGGGTGTTGACCGACTTGTTGAACGTGTTTCGTCCGCCTGGCGGCAGCCTTTTATAGGCGTCATTGAGGGAATGAAGCCCGAGCGCCATCTGCTTGAGGTTGTTGATACACTGCGTACGTGCCGCAGCTTCGCGCACCTTCTGAACAGCTGGAACGAGCAAGGCAATCAAGATGGCAATGATCGCAATGACAACCAGCAATTCGATCAACGTAAACCCACTTCGCTTTTTCACGTACATCCGACCATTTCAAATTAAAAGGGAGAATATGGCGATAAAGTTATATTACAGGAATTGAGCCGGTTACACTATGCGAAGTTTTGTGTGGGTGCCGCTTGCGGCTCGGCGCTCAACGGGTTGTTTGAGAATTCATGGCGATTTTGCGAGCGAGGCACCACGCGATGGCGCGGGGTGCACTATTGTTGAGCGCTAAGCCGCAAGCGGCAGTCGACGATTAACGACTGATACTGACGCGGTGGTTCACTTCGATGTTTTTTCGCACGAGGACGCCTTTGCCGTGAGGCAGGGTCACTTCGATATCGACACGTTTTTCGCTGCCCAGGCCGAAGTGCGCGATCGCCTCTTGGCCGGAGCAGTAGCCGTAGCCGATGCAAATCTCTCGATAGCCGAGCAAGGCGGAAGCGTCGCCCAGTTTGCCCGCGGGATAGACGCGAATCTTGCTGCCGACGCCCATGCGGTTGACGCCCTCGGAGCCGATGACATTGACCAGGAGCCAGTTTCCGCCAGGCGTTTCATTACGCAGCAGCAGCGATCGGCTTTCGATCCACCAGTTGGGCAGGAAGATGTCGATTCGGCCATCGCGGTCATAGTCGGCGGTGGGGCCAGGCGCCATGTAGATGATCTGTTTGTCCTTGATGATCTTGTCATAGAATTCGCCGGTCTTTTTGATCGCGAGATTCTCCTTGGTCGGAAATTCGTTGATGCCCCAGGCGTCGGCGCGGAACTGGGGAATGCCGTTCTTGTTACCCAGGTTCTTGAATATGATGGGGTACGGCTGGCCGTCCTTGAACTTCACGATGCTCACGAAGATATCGGGTTTCCCATCGTTGTCGAAGTCGTGGACTTCGACGTGCGGCGCCTTCATCGTCAGCGCGATCAGGCCTGACGACTCGGTGACATCTTCAAACGTGGGGATACCGTTCTTGACGCCCTTGTTGAGGTAGAGACGAATGGGAATGGGCGTTTTCCACGGCGATTTCGTGTGATGGCCTATGATGATGTCCGGCAGACCGTCATTGTTGACGTCGGCGATGCAGACTCCCGCAGGCGTATCTTCCTTGCCGAGACCCTTCCACTGAAGCACTTCGCGGCTGCCGGGCGCTTCGGTGTATTTGCCCTGGCCGTCGTTGAGATAAAGCCGATGATCGCCCTCACCATTGGTGAGGACGAAGTCCGGCCAACCGTCACCGTTGAGATCCCCGACGGCGACTCCCAGTCCGGAGAACAACGGCGGCAGTCCGGCTTCCTTGGAAACATTCGCGAATTTGTACTTGCCCAGGTTGTGCAAAAGGACCGGGCCATGCTTGACGGCGCCATAATAGCGTTCACAGAGCAACAGATCGAGCAATCCATCGCCATCAGAGTCGAGTGCGGAGAGACCTCGACCGGCGAAGAGCGGCAGGATCGCGCCGCTATCCTTGGTGACGTCGGTGAATTTGCCGGCGCCGTCGTTGCGGAAAAGGGAACTTGGAATTTTGCGCACGGGGTTTTTGTTCTCCAGTGCGCAGTTGGACGAATACAGGTCCAATCGACCGCTGTTTGTCAAATCGACGAACAATGCCCCGCTGCCCATGCCCGAGGTGCGTACATGCTCCTGCGCATCGAGCGCGAATTTGCCCTTGTTGTTGCGGAAGAGCATCGCGGCTTTGGAACCGGCGTCGTGAAACGCGTTCACGAACAGTGCCGGATAGCCCGAGCCATCGATATCGCCCCACGCCGCCCCGTGCCCGCGAATCCCGCCGACGTGGGGGTAAAGCCCTGTCGCGTCGCCAGCGTCTCGGAATACGAACGATTGTTTCGGCTGAGCCACAGCGGAGCATGAGATAATTAGGACGGAGATTGTTGAAAGGAGGAATCGCATGGGGTAATCCTTAAGGAATGAAATTCGGCGCAAAGCCCCAGGATGAGCGCAGCGATTCCTGGGGGTACCACGTAAATCAGCCCCCAGGAATCGCTGCGCTCATCCTGGGGCTTGCGTTAATCGGTTATTTTTTTTCGCTGATGCAATACAGGTTCCGAAACGTGCGGATGAAAATCTCGCCGTTGGATACTGCCAACGACGAATTCGTCTGTTCGCCTTTTCCGAGCTTGTTTATCGCGACGACGTTGTATTTTGGGCTTGAATCAAGCACCAGTGTTTCGCCGCTCCGCATCAGGATGTAGAGCCGGCCTTCGGCATGGATCATCGAGCCCCAGGTTGTCGTACCGGCAGGGCGGTCCTTGACTTTCCAGACTTCCTCGCCGGTTTTGGCGACGTAGCAGCGCGGCGTGCCGTTTTCGTCAACCATGTAGACGTAATCGCCGATCGCCATGCCCGAGCCGACCCGTTGGACATTCTTGGGATGACGCCAGAGTTGGTCCTTGGTGATGTCGCCGGTACCACCGACTTTGACGCCAATGGCGGCGCCGCCGTAACCCGACATGCCGACGGCGATGCCATTGGCGTAGAGCGGGGCGGCGTAGCAATAGCTGGTCATTCCTCCGCAGGACCATAACTCGTCGCCGGTTTTCGGATCGAAGCTCTTGAGGGTTTGGCCAAGTGCAAGCAGCATCTGGTCCTTGCCATCGATTTTGAGAATGACGGGTGTGTTCCACGATCCGGTCGGCTGGTCCTTTTCCCAAATGGTCTTTCCCGTTTTTTTGTCAACGGCCAGCAAAAAATTTCGGCCCTTTTGTTCGTTTGGCCCGCACCACAAGATTGCAAGATCGCCATAGAGAACGGGCGAACTGGAGTTTCCGAAGGCGTGTTCCCACTTGCCAAGGTCGGTGCGTTTCCAAAGTTCTTTGCCCGCGAAATCATAGCAATACATGCCAGCGGAACCGAAACTGACGATAACGCGTTCGCCGTCGGTCGTCGGCGAGGCGTTGGCGTACCAGACGGGCGTCCAGTTGCGTTCTTTATCGGGATAGGCGATATCCTGCTGCCAGAGTTTTTTGCCGTCGGCGCGATCGAAGGACATGAGACTGCGAACCGTGCCGCCCTTGTTCGCCTGCGTAAGGAAAATGCGATCACCCCATACGATCGGCGTGGAGTTGCCCTGATCGGCAAGCGGGATCTTCCATTTCACGTTTTCCTTCTCGCTCCATTTGACGGGCACGTTCTTTTCTTCGCAGAACCCCTGCCCCGTCGGTCCGCGCCAGGCGGGCCAATTGTCGGCGAATGCGAATGGCGCGACGATAAACGCCATTAAGCTGACACAGATCCATTGTCGAACCATGACACTGCCCCCTTGAAAAGTAATGCTGTCCTTGGATGGAGACCAGCGGATCGAAGCTAAAAATCGATATCCTGAGCGACGATCTGCTCATCAACGCGCGACGAGGCGGCAAGCGAACGGTTGAGCATATCCTGCGAGATCGTGCCCTTGCGCAGGAAATCGTCTTTCATCGCGCGGTATTGGTTTGCCGTCGCCTGGTCGCCGAAGTCCTCGAACTTTTTCACAAGCGCGTCCAGCATGCGGGCGACGATTTCCCGGTCGCGCTGGGTTCCAGAACCGGAGGTCAGCAGGTCGATCTTGCCCTGAAGGAAGAGCACCTGGCGCTGAACCTCGGCTCGCGCAAGCATTTTGCGCACATCGCCCGACCGCTCGGCCACGCGATCGGCGTCGGACGTGGACTGAATGATAATATTCGCCTCGAGCTTTTCCTGCGTGCGGTTGAGGCTTGGCACGTCGTACGTCACCGTGGCCTTGGCGAAACGGAAACGCTGTTCCGTCGTTCGCGCAGGGATACTACAGCGGAATAGAAACTCGTACGCCTTTCCCCGCTCCATTTGCTCGATCTGCAAATTGACCTGCTGGCTGGCGTCGGGACGAAGGTCGCCGACGAAGAGAATCTCCGGCCTGGTGCGGTACAGTTCACGAACCTGCACCTCCGGCGACAGCCAAAGCTGAAGCTGCACGTTGGTTGCCTGGATGTTTTTCTGATTGTTGACCGCCTGGCCAAACAGTTGTTGGGCGACCATTTCGTCGCGAATGTGGTTGAACGCGCCGGCAAGACTGGTCTTGGCGAGTTCGGTGAGAAACGCAACCTTGCACTCGCCCGTGCCAAACGCGACGATCGGCAGCTTGAAATCCCAGCCGACCGATTTGGCGGCGTCCAGGGCGGCGTCGGGCGCGGTGTCTTCGCCGTCGGTAAGCAGAACCAGCTTGCGCGTGCGCGGCGCGTCATTCACGCTGGTCAATACGTCGCGCACCGCCTCGAAGGCGCCGCCCATCGCCGTGCTGCCGCCGCCGACGGACTGCAGATGCTGGATCGCGCTTGTCACGACGTCGAGGTCGCCGGGGCTGGCGGCTCGCAACAGCACATGTGCTTGTTCGTCGAATCCGATCAGCGTGATCATGTCTTCGCTGCCGAGCCGTTCGATCATTCGCTGAACGACATTGGCAGCCATCTCGCGCCGGCTCGGAACATCGGAAACGACGCGCTGTGCCGCTCTACCCTCGGCGGAACCGGCGCCGATCCGTTGCGCATTGGGATCACGGCGAACGAGCACGTCCATCGATTCGGAAACATCCACGAGCAGAATCAGGTGCGTCGGAATCGCTGCCGCCGGCGCCGCCCCGACGACGGCGGTGTTCGGCTCGATCGTCAAAAGCGCATAGACATCGCCCGGCGTATTTACATCCAAATACGGTCGATCCAGTTTCCACTTCAGATTGAATGCTTCAGCCATCAGGGAATTCGATTTCGTCGAGCGAGCCAGGGGCGTGAGCGACTGGAGAAACGAGGTAGCCTGACGCCAACGCTCCCGGCTCGCCAAGAAGTTATTCCTTTATCTTAATAATCACGCACGAAATATTGTCGCCGAATCCGTCAGGTTCGAGGGCGCTGGGCAATCGCTGCATCGCATCGGCGGCTTCGACCAGCATCTTCGCCAACTCTGTTGCACGCGCGGTCGGTTTTGCACGCACCATGGCAGCCGCTTGTTCTGGCTCGAGGAAATAGCTTTCTTCGATCAACCCGTCCGTGCAAAGAAGCACGATGTCGCCCGGCAACAGGGGCCAGCGTGAGGTTTTTGGCCTGCAGAATTCGTCGAGGATTTCCAGTTCGCCTTGATCATTGACGACACATCCGCCGACGCATTCGCGCAGCGAGCGTGCCATGTGGCCCAGTTCACGAATCTCGTCGGGCGGTGCGCCGTTCGCCAGCAGGTCGGACATCAGATCGCCATCGACCGTCAGTTGCTCGATGGCGTCCTTGGTGATCAGGTACGCCCGGCTGTCTCCCAAATTCGCGACGCTCAACTCGTGGCCCTGAAGCCAGCCGACGGTCAGAGTCGTGCCCATGAGGTCCTTGCCCTCGCGAAGCTCGTCGCCGCATCCGTGGGCGAGCGCCCATTCCAGGAGGCCGTGCGAGCCGCGCCGGGCGGCGTCGGCGACGATGCCGGCAAATGCCTCGTGGGAACAACCATCGGCGAAGGCGTTCTCGATGACGATCGTGGTCATCATGCTGGCCAGGCCGCCCGAGCCGACGTCGCATGTGGATACACCATCCGCGACGACGGCAAGAAGCGAGCGTTCATCGTCCTTGACAACGATGGAGTCCTCGTTGGTCTTTTGAAGTTCGGCCTTCGATCGCCCGGTGCGTGTGTTTCCGCCGGCATCCCAGCGCAGCGTGCCGGTGAAGCTGCGCCGGCGAGAGGCGTCGATAATCGCATCGTCGAATGCCTTCGCAAAGGACTTCGGCGTCGGGTAACGGTGAGCCGGGTTGAGCGCCGTGCCACGCTGTACCACCGGAATGATTCCCGTCGGCAGGCGAGGCGAGAATGTCCGCAGCGGTGGAATCTCGTACTGAATCGCTTCCAGCCCCTGACCGGGAAAGCCATTCGGCAGCAGGTCCGCTAGCCAGTAGTAGGCGATCATGGCCAGGTGGAACACGTCGGTAGACGGGCCGATCTCCTTCGTCTGAAAGTGCACGATCTCCGGAGCTGCGTATTGAAGATGAATCCGCACGCGCTCGGGCATCGACCGCATTGGGAAGAGTTCCAGGTCGAGATTGGTGATGCGCAGCCAGCGCCAATCTGCCGATGCCGGCTGACCGTCGGCCGAAGCCAGCGGGCCGATATCTTCGAGCATGGCGGGATTGAAATTCAGCCAGACGAGATTGTGTTCATGAAGCGACGAGAAGAGGTGCGCCATCGAATGGAGAAAGGCCGAGAGCCGTTTCAACTCGTCGAGCGCGTCAGACGCAGTCGGCAGCAGCCAGGGCATGGGCGCCGGCGGCTCCATGTCATAAATCAGCCAGCGGCCTGACCCGTCGACTATCGCACGTCCCTTCGGCAGACAATGTGCGGAAAGGGCGAGCCGACGATCGATCATCGCAGCGCGGTCGGCGGGCATGTTTCCCGAAAGCCAGTGCACGCGCCAGAGACGCCCTTCCGTAGATACGGTCAGGGATGCCTCGGGAACCGTGAGCGCCTGGCGTTGTTCGGCCGTCAGCGGCATTCCGCCGAGCGTGATCGGGCAACGTGCTGGCGGCGGACTGGAGACCGCGGACACCAGATCGGCATTGCAATGATCGCAGAATTCATGATCCTGCGACAGCTCGCCACAGACGTTGCACTGGATGCTCATCAGGAATCATCGCCTCGCGCCACGGGCACGAGTGTAATGTATGTTGCCGATGAGTGGATTGAAGCGGAAAAAACAAAGTTGAGGGTGAAATCTGTGTGCACCGGGGATCAGGGGCATACTCTTCCCGTTTTCCCAATTTTGATCATCCCTGCGCTATAGCAAATCAGCAAACCGTAACGGGAGGGCCCGCTGCGGCACAAACTTTCAGAAGGAAAGGGAGGGCGGCTCTCAGACAGTGAAACTGCCGTCATCAATCGGCCACCGCGCAGCCTGCTCAAGATTTGAGTCCAGCGTATCTGTCTTTTCCCACATGGGCGATAAAGTTCCTATGGCTTTTCACGGGCCTCGGAAAAAGGAAAGGCAAAGTGTATCATACATAATTAGCGCTCTGCTTTTATTAATTCGGACGTAACGCAATTGTAATTATTATTTCGTTGACGAATTGTTGCCGCCCGCTTAGAGTTGGCGGTGGAGGATGGGGACGATTGTTAGAAATTGAGGTTCATAATACCCAACACAAAAATTCCACACGACATAGGGACATATTCGACCGGAATTAATTATATAGATACGATCGTTCTTCCATGGACCAGTACTGGAGCCCACTTACATAACCAGGACTGCAACTGCAAAGGAGAACAACCATGCGATTTCTGTCCATTTTCTGCATGGCTGCCCTGGTCCTAGCGGGCGGGGTAAGGGTTGCGGTTGCCCAGCCTGATTCAAATCTTGATCCAACGTTTGGCGCCGTTGCGTTGAAAAGCGGTTTCAAGCCCGACCCCTTTAAAAAAGAACTGAGCGCCGGGGGCTCGTTCGTCACAAGTATCGGCGGCGTCAATGCCCAAATTGGCAAAGCGCCTGACTTTCGGCTCGACTACACCAACGGCAACACCCCGCTGACTTTCGCGGTCGAGTCCAAAGGGGAAACAACGCTGTTGATTCGTCTACCCAATGGCAATTGGGTGGCCAACGCTGACGGGTTGCGCGGCCAAATCGTCCTCGACAAACCGGAATCCGGGCGCTACGATATCTTCGTCGGCGCCATTGGCAAAGGAACGATCTCGGCCACGCTCATCATCGCAGAAGCGCCGCGTGCTCCATTGGTAGGCAAAGGAAACCTGCCCGACTGCTACATCCTGTCCGCCGGAGTCGATCACTTCGTAAGAGAAAATAAGCTGCGCGGTTGCTTGAACGATGCCCGCGATGTAACTACGGCATTCCGCGCCCAAGCCGGGACGGTCTATCGTAAAGTCGAGCACGAAACGATGCTAGCAGAATCCGCGAGGAGAGGCAACATCCTCGAAGCGATTCAAAATTTCTCGCAGCGAGGTTTTCCTGGCGATTACATGGTGCTCTTCCTCGCCGGCCACGGCGGACTCGACCCGAGCGACAAAAGCTGGTTCTATACTCCTTTCAACTTCAGCTCGGCCGAGAGGTTCAACACGGCCATCACCGACGAGCAAATCCTCAGCGCTGCTGATAAGCTCGCGAAGCAAAAAAAGAAGGTCGTCATCATTCTCGACTGCTGCCACAGCGGTAAGCTCCAGGAGAGCGCCAAGCCGCTCCTCAATCGCTACAAGGACCCAGAGGTAGGAGGCCTGATCTTGATGTCGGCGTGCAGCGCAGCGCAAGAGAGTGTCGACTTCGAGGATAATGGCGCCTTCACATTTGCCTTCAAGGAAGCGATGACGGCCGCAAGCGATATCAACAAGGACGGCAAGATCACCCTGGAAGAGATCGAAAAATACGCCAAACGCCGCACCATCGAAGTGACCGCCAAAAAAAAGCACAGGCAGGACGCCGTCATCGTCTGGTCGCCGTCCATGTCCAAGGATACCGTGCTCGCGGTAACCAGGCCGCTCAAGTTCCCGGCCAAGAAATTCGAGGCTCCTAAACTACCCGCGGGTTTCGGTAACACCAAATGGGACGTCACCTCCGCCGAAGAACGATGCGCCATCATAAGTTTCGCGGTCGATCCGGAATTGCCCACGAGCTTGCTCCTCGTGCTCGACCTCAAGGAAGACGTCCCCCAGCCATTGAGATCCAAGCTGGTGCTAAGCGATGCTGACGGCGTGAAAACGTTCATGACTACCGGAGAAGCGACGCCGCTTACCGGCAAACGAGGGGGCCGTATCCGCATTCAATTCACGGGCGCACTCTTGCGCCTCCATCAGGAAGAATGGGCAAAAGCTTCGGAAGTGAAATTGGTTCTGGAATAACGCCCGACGCTTTGCTCTACGCGTCGTTGAGTTTCAAGCTGATCGGGCTTACTCACATCGAAAGGTTCGGATTTCATGACAATCAGCAGTCGCCAATGGAAGCTGGCCAGCGTTCTGGTATGTGCATTCGCGATAATTCTGTTCGCCAGGGAGGCGAACGCGGACGCTGCGGGTGAGAAGGTCAAGAAGGCAGAAAAGAAGAAGATCGAGATGCCGAAATTGCCCGCCGGCTGTAACCCGATATGGGACCTCAAGAAGGTCGAAGAAAAATGTATCGTCAAGAAGGGCGGCATCAACGACAAGGGGCTTGTTTATTTTCTGGTCGAACTCAAAGAGGACTCCCCAAGGCTTGGAAATTACCGAGTCGATTTCATCGACAAGGACGGAGGGAAGTTCGAGGCCACAAGCTCTTCTTTCGAGCCGCCGCAAGGCAAGAAGGGTGACCTCGTTCGCCTCACCATGAACGGGAGAATTCCTGAGAACAACAGGGATATTTGGATGAAAGCCGCGAAGGTGATGTACTCGGAATAATACGTTTGCCTCGGCGTTTAGTCTGTGCAAGTCTCAATCAACGGGGGCGTCATACGATGCTCCCTGTTGTTCCGTCGGTTTTTCGATCCTCCTGATGTCAGTCGGCGTCAGTTTTTTTCGCTGAAGACTATTTCTCTGACCCAAAGTACATCGCCTTCTTGAACAAGTAGCAACGTGAAACCGTCCTCCATTGAGTTGCCGAACTGCACACCATGTTCGACTACACCGTTCGTGCTTCCGCTGAAGTTGCCGCAAATTTGTCGTGGTTTTGATAGAACCGGGTGCGCTTCAACAAATTCACCGAATTGCTTCGAGTCAAATCGCTTCCGAAATCCCCTGGATGTCAAATCGTATGCCGATTCCAGGCGGCCTTCCCGTATTGCATTCACAAAAGCCTGAGCGTTTATGCCGGCCTGTTTGGCGAGGCGTCGAGCGTCATTCAAAGCTTCTTGTTCTTTTTTGGAGAGAATCGATTTGGGGAGGCCGCCCGTTTCAATTCCCGTATGTTCGGCTCGTCTTGCATCGCTAAATTCGCGGTAGGACATCCACAAACCGGCTATTCCCACGCCAGCGATAACCAGCCCGGAAACCAACTTCACAATGCGGCCTACCATGTCTCATTCCAGTCGCATTAGAGATTCGTATCATGCCTCATTTTAGTTACTCTGCAAAAGGGGCATGGGAAAGAGGATAGAGATCTCTCAGATCTTTGTGGTTTTTTTTCCCGCAAATGGCAGGCACCCTGATGAAATCCACCCCAGTTCGCCAATCGCAACTAGCGCGGTATCGGCATGATTGCGGGCCGAGGCATCATGTCGAGCTGGCGAAATGCGGGTTCCTGGAAACGCGTCGTGAGATAGTTCTGCATGGCCACGAGTTGCGGGTCGTCGACGCGGTCATACCCGCCGACCGTGACGTAGCTGCAATGCCGGCAGTGCAGAACGTAAGTCTCAGGCAAACCCGCCTTGCGAAGCCCCTCGGCAAGATTGTGGGCATTGTGGCCGGCGTAGTCGGTCCATTCGCCGAGCTTGAACAGGTTGAACCTGTCAAATTGATCGATAAATTTCCGCATATCGGATTTGGACTTCGGCGCGTTGTCGCCGATGTATTTATGCTGCGAGGAAAATTGCTTGATGACGAGCGTGAATGTTCTCGGAGATTTGAACAGGCTAAACGGTTCGCTCGCGTTGATTTTTTGCATGAACTTGACTTCCTCGGCATGGCGCTCGTTTTCCATGTCTTCGGACTTTATCGTGGGGTTCCGTGCAGGAAACGCCTTTAGAAAAGGATTGTCGTATGCCGGTTTTTTTTCCGTAGCTCCCGTGACTCGGCCAAACTTGTCCTTGATCAGTGTCTCCTGGTAGACGATGTCGAACGCAAACTCGACGGCGTCATTCGCATCCCAGGATTTTTCGTTCTTGCGAAGTTTTTCCTTGGCCGCCAGTGCTTCATCGCGAGTCTTGAAGCCGCCGACAAGAACGCCGACTTGTTGCTCATAGCGCGTGGCAGGAACGCGAATCGGCACATCGGCATCGAGTCCGGCGTCCTTCAGGGCCTTTCGCTGTTTCTCGCGCTCGGCATTGACGCGCTCGTATTCCTTGCGTTTTTCCTCGGCGCCGAAGTTAAAGACATAGGCGTTCAGCTTGAAGCGGTTTCGCAATGCCATCGTGAATTTGCGCGCGTACGCCGGCGCCTTCTCGCCGGTGTAGGCCATCATCATGAGGACCCACGGGCCGACTTCGGGCGTCACTTCGATATCGCGATTCACATTGTCGAAGTTCACGGGCGGCAGTGCGACACGGTTGGCGGGCCGAACGATCGGCGATCCGCCCGGCGGCAGGGCCGTCGGGTTGTAGCTGTTTCGCAGCGATTCAGGCAGGCCGTTCAGATTCGGATTCGGCGCGCCAAACGGCTGCACCGGAGCCGCTGGCCGCACGGGTTGCTGAGGCTGCGGTTGCGGCGCCACCGGCTGCGTTGGCGCGGGCCGCTCTCCCGGCAAGCGCAGGACCGCGCCTTGCTCGCCTGGACCGACCTCTGTCACGCTTCCGAACGTCCCCTGCGTTTTCGGCACGGGCGCCGGCGCCTCGCGAGTCTTCACGGGAAGCTGAGCACGAATGCCCTGATGTACGACGATGCCAAGGGCCAGGGCCAAACCGGTGAGTATCCATTTCCAGCGTTTCATGCGAGAGGCTCCATGAAAAGAACCAGCCCAGAGCGCAAGCGACGGGGCAACCGTCAACGTATCCCGTCGCTTGCGCTCCGGGCTGGTTCATAATTGCTAACGTGGGATCGGGTCGATGGTGCCGAGCAGAATCTGCTCTTCTTCTTCGATCGAGATAATACGCGCCGTCACGAGGAAGATCAGCGTGCCGCCGTCGCGCGACCAACCGACGTTGCGGAAGAGTCGGCTCAGATACGGGATCTTGCTGAGAATCGGCGGGCCGTATTCGGTGCGTTCCTCGGCCACGAAGCGGAAGCCGCCCAGCACCACGGTTCCGCCGTCGGGCACGTTCACGGTTGTGTTCGAGGTAAACAGGTTGACCGAGGTCGGCTGCACCTGCACGCTCAAGGGGCCATTGGGCAACGGCGGTTGCGGGCCGCTGTCGAGGGTTCCCGCGACGGCGCCGCTTTGCACGAGCACTGTCGCCGCCGCCGTGTCGATCAGCGGGCTGCCGAACTGCGGCTGCACGTTCAGGCGGATGAAGCGTCGATCCGGCGAGACGACCGGTTGAACCTGCATGCCCATGCCAAAGGGGAACGGCGTGTTGATCGCCGACATCACGATCGCACCCGTCGGCAGCGTGATCGGCACGAAGCCCGCGAAGATTGGCCGCTGCACCTGGCCGTTGATAAAGCCCTGCTGGCCGTTGAACAACGTGATACGCGGCGCCTGCATGATATGCGCCCGGCGATCGCCTTGCACGGCTTCCAGGAACATGAACACCTGGATGTCGCTCAAAAACGCCAAGCCCAGCGACAGGCCCGCCTCCGGCTGATAACCGCCGAACTGTGGCGTCGTGAAGTTGAACGTGCTATTGCGCACTGGTATGTTCAAATCGGGCGTCAACACTCCCGCGGACGTCAGACCCGAAATAAGTCCGCCGAGACGGTCGAGATTACGATTGTTGAACGGCGCTGGCACGAAGGCGCCAGACAGAAGCTGCGGCTCTGCTCGCGAAGTCGGCGTGCGGATGTTCATGTCGAAGTCGAGTCCGATACGCTCGAAGAACGTTTCCGACACGACGACGGCACGCATTTCGACGGTCACCTGCAAATCCTGAAGCTTGCGGAGAGCCGCCAGGAGTTGGCCGATCTCTTCTTGAACTTCCTGCTGCTGATTGATGACCAGCGCCATGCCCTGCGGGAAGTACTGGATCGCGCCTTGCCCGCCCATCGATTCCCAGGTGTTCTTGGCGATGACCTCCTGGATGAGCGTCTTGAGCATCTCCGCCATCGCTTCCTTGGTCTTTTCCTTCGCCTGTTGCGTCGGCGCCTGCCCCGGCGTTTGCGAGCCGAACCCCGAACCGCCGACGCCCATGCCGGGGCTGTGCGTGCTGACCGGCATGCCGCCATTGAGCGGGAAGGCCATCTGCGCGTTTTGGCCGTAGTAGGGCTGAGACACGCGCAACTGGTGCTCGATCATTTTCTGCACGTTGAAGACATCCGGCAGCGGATGATCCTCGACGGCGACGACGAGATCGCCGATCGGGTAGGTGATTCGCCGCATGCGGATGCGGTTGTCTTCGGTGGTGATCTTGAGCACCTGATCCTCGATGACGAAGGTCAGGCGTAATGGCTTGAGCAAGATGTTCAAGGCCGCCTTCATCTCGATATCGGGAATCGATTCGGTCAATGGCGCATCGAGACTGATGCGCGCCTCCTGCAACGCCCGGCGGTCGGGCAGGACGGGGATACCGCTCTGCAGGCCGATCGAGTTGATCGCTTCTTGAAGCGGCGTATCCTTGAAGTTAAGCGTGATCGGCTGCCGCAATCGGTACTCGATCGCGCGTTCCTTGGGATGCTTGAGCTCGTACTGGATCGAACCGTCGCCGCCCTTCACGCGGCGCGTCGTGGTGTTCTTGTCGAGCATGATCGCGGAGCCGTCCTTGGGAACAGGTCCCAGGCCCGTGCGCAGCAGGTCCAAATGCGTGTCATTGTTTCCGAGCGTATCGCGGTCATAGATTTCCTGCTGGAGCCGGGTGTGGATCATCCGATCGTATGCCAGCGCGGCCGGGTTGTCGGGATCGATGGAGCGAATTTTCTTGACCTCAACCTGTGCTTCCTTCAATTTATTCTGCTTGTAGAGTTCCTGCACAAGCTTCATCTTTTCGAACACTTCCTTGTGGTGCTTGTTCTTTTCACGCCGCGCTCCCGCTTCGTCGTGATACATCGCGAAGTTTTTCTTTGAGTCGTTGTCGATCTCGTCGAATTTCTCGCGTGCCATCACGGTCTTGTATTGCTGAATGCGCGCCTCGGCCGGGCGTTTGAGTTCGTTGACGCGCAGCGGATCGAAGCCGGCAATACCGACTTGCTCGATGAATCCTTCCAGAGTGCGGATCGCCTGATCCTTTTGGCCATTGCGGAACTGGTCATGGGCCGACTTGAGCGCTTCCTGGCCGCGCTGGCGGACCATTTGGTAATGGACCTGCTGCTTGGCCTGGACCTCCTCCATCAAACTCGTTTTTCGCGGCGGCATTCCAGAATTGCCGTTCGGGTCGCCCTTGATTTCGATTTCCGAGCCTTTGAGGAATTCCTTCCCGCCGGCCTGGACAAGCTGTTGCGGTTGCATCTCGCGCGTCGAGATGATGTCGCGCAGGCGGATCTTGTGCTGCTCGGGCAACATGTTCGGGTCGAGAGCCTGGAACATCGCCAGCGCCTTGCGATAGTCCTTGCGGGCAAAAGCGTCCAGGCCGACGTCGAAATTGCGCTTCGCCGACAGCACTTGCAGGTTGTACTCCTCGGCACTGATCGTATCAAACAATGGCTTTATTTCGGTTCGCATCTCGGGGACGGCGCGACAAAGCTCCTCGGCCATCCGGCGAGCTTGCGTCAGGTTTCCGTGGGTGAACTCCAATTGAGCGTGTTTCAATTTCTCGCGAGCCAGCCGGCGGAGTTCGTCCTTCTGCGGATCGCCCGTGGGCACGTCGGCCTTGACGATTGGCGGGCTGCGCAGCGGATCGACGGCGGGCGGATTACTCGCGGTCGTGATCGTCTGCGAGCCGGTTTGGATCTTGTGGAATTGCAGCGACCGCTGGTCGATATTGCTCGTATCGAGCTCGAACGCCTGGGCGATTTGACGTGCCACGGCTAGTTCCGCTTGCGCCTTGTCGAAGCGCTGGGCATCGCCGGTCTTGACGATCATTTCCGTCGCTTTTTGCAGATGCGCCTGGATTTGCTGTTCGCACTTGGCGTTGAGCCGAAAGATGACGGCATCGGGCGATTGTTCGTCTGGTCCGAACGGCGCCTTCAATGCCTTGGCTTCGAGGGCTTTCTTGCGCGACTCCCAGAATCGGCCCTGGCGTTCGAGTTCCATGGCCTCGCGGACCATGACGATGGCGCGATTCCTGTTCGCCAGTTGTTCCCCAGCAGGAACTGCCGGAAGTGGATTGGCCTTCTTCGGATTGTCCTTGGCGACCTGGGCGTTGCCATTCTCCAGTTCGTCGATGGGGGCTGCCTTGATGCCTTTCGCTTGTTTGTATTTGCTGATTTCGTCGAGGAGTTTCTGCGGGCGATCGCCGAAATCGAAGACGCCGTAGGGGCCATGCATTTTCTGGGCCTGGAAGGCTTTGCGCTCGGCCTCGGCGTAGTTGCCCTGGGTGAAGAGCTTGCGCGCCTCGGCCAGGACTTTGAATGAATCTTCCCGTTCGGTGGTCTGGCGTTGGCGTTGGATATCGCGGCGGAATTTTTCGGGCGTATCCTCGAACAACCCCCAGCGCGTGCCAGTCGCCAACAGATGGCTGCAAAGCTTGTCGGCTTCGTCGTATTTCTTTTGTGCCAGCATCGCCCGGCCTTCGCGGAGGAGGGTGCGCGGATCGCCCTGGAACGCCGGGGGATCGCTGGACGCAGGCGGTTCGCTCGGCGCCGGCGGCGTGCTCGGTGTCGGCACTGGCTTGGCGTCGGGTTGCTTCGGTGCGGGCTTGGTCGCCGATGTCTGAATGATGCCGGGATTGGGCGGATTGGGCGTGCCGCCGCGGCGACGCTGGATCTCGTGCAACAACGTATCGGGAGTGCGCGAGTCGTTGGGGTCAAACGCGACGTTGAGCTTTTTCGCCTCCGTGGCAAGCAGGTGGGCTTTGTCCAGTTCGTTGTTTTGGAGGAAAAGGAAGCCGTCGAGCACCATTTGCCGGGCCATCTTTTCGTTGATGCGCTGCTCGGCCGGGTCCACTTTCGCGCCACCGCCGCCGAAGGGCCAAAGCCCGCCGAATTTCGACGGTTTTTTCGTCTCCGGGGCTGGCGGATCGAGTTTCTTGGCGATATCCACGGGCGGCTGAGGCGTCTGCTGTTTCTCCCGTGCGGTCTGGATATCACGGCGCAGCTTCGCCGGCGAATCGCTCCACGGTTGCAGCCACGAGGCGATGCTCGTGCCTGCCTTTTCCGCTTGTTGCGCGAAGTTCTCGGCACTGGCCAAATCGCCCGACTGCAACGCGGCCCGCCCTGAGGACAGCAGCGCCTTGGAATCGGCCTTAGGTGCAGCGCCGCCCTTTGCTGTCAGCCGTTTGCTGAAATCAGCGACCTGATCGGACTGCGGCTTGGCGAGGAAACGGTTCTCCTGGAGCGACTTCAGAAGGGATGCCGCGTCCTGGATGCGTCCTTCCTTTAGTGCGTCTTCCGCCTGGCTTAGCTGGGCGACGCTGTCTTGCCGGGCTTTCAGCGCGATGGCGTTTTGCGAGCCGAAGTAGTTGAGGTCCTTCTGCTCGGCGGGAGTCAAGGCTTGGCGATTCGCCAGAGCGGCGTTGAAGTAGCCGGCGGCGCCTTCGAAGTCGCCCTGCTTGAATTTTTCCGTGCCGACCTTGAGTCCCTGGCGTGCTTGGGCGGCATTGGCGGCGTCTTCCTGGGATTGGAGGGCATGCGCGGAGAAGATGGCGATGCCGAATAGCAGCACCAGAGCGCCGATTCGAGCCTTGCGTGGTTTCGTTGATTTCATGAAGTCTGCCATCCCAAGCCTCCTTGCCCCCGGCCGACCGCCGAGGCTGCCCAAATCCCCGTCCCCCGCCGTTTTCCGGTTCGGAAAATTTCGATTTTCGCTAAAGTTTTCACCCGGAAGCGGACGGACAATAACGAGCCTTCGCCCAGACGTCAAGCCCAAGGCTCACTAGCCCGGAGCGCCAGCGACGGGATGGCTTCTCTCTCCTCCGGGACGCGTCATTGCGTCGTTTGCGTTCCGGGCTAGTGGAAGAACCGCAAATGGATACCAGTTGCTCTCCGGTCGTGATGAGCAGGCCGGTTTATTTTCCCCAAAAAGTTCCCGAAATCGTTACCACCTTGGCTTGCACTCTTATAGCATGACTGCATTCCAGAATCACGTCCTCGGTTTTGCCCAAAGGTGAGCGTTTCATGAATCGCGATGTTCTCAGTCTCATCCTTGGCGGCGGGCGCGGCACTCGCCTCTACCCTCTGACGATGTTGCGAAGCAAGCCAGCCGTGCCAATCGGCGGAAAATATCGGCTCATCGACATCCCGATCAGCAACTGCATCAACAGCGATTGCAAACGAATCTACGTCCTGACGCAGTTCCTCAGCGTCAGCCTGCATCGGCATATTTCCAATACCTACAAGTTCGATCCGTTCTCC